>JAJDED010000054.1 GCA_029259915.1 Planctomycetota bacterium
TGTCGTGCATGTTGGTCGATTCCAAGGTACAACATAATCGTGGTTCTCCTGTTGAAAGGAAGGAAGTTAGACAACCTCCCGATGCGATAGGGGAACCACTTCTATTTCGCAAGATCGAACTCTTTCATAGATACCAAACGCACGAATTGCATCCTGAAATCAGACTGTCCGAAGGACTTCTGTACGGTTTCACCCGTTGGCGTCGAGCGCTTGGCGTATCCGGTCGTCGATGATTTGGAGCATTAATTCGTGCAGCCCCAGCGGTGCGGTGACGAGATAGTCGACGCCGGGGAAGTCTTCCGCGGCGGCAGCAGCCAGTCGGGGAATGTCCTGGCTCGAATGCCGCCCTGGACCAAGAAAATAGGGCATCACGGCAACCAGCTTCGCTCCCTGTTCGGCGCAGCGTGCGAAAGCAGTGGCGATCGACGGTTCGGCCAGTTCCATGTGGGCTGGCTCGACGATTTCCCAGTCGGACTGTTTGCGAAAAGCCTCGGCAATTTCAAGTAAGAGAGCATTACTCTCTTCGATTTGCGAACCGTGGTCGACCAAGATTATCCCAGCGGGAGACGGGCTCATTTATTCACTTAGATGGGAATGGAACGCGGATGGTTACGGATTAGACAGATTGACACAGATCTGAAACAACCTTGAACTAATTGACGGATCGCGCAGGGTAAAAAACTGACGATCCGTGTAAATCGGTTCAATCGGCGTTTATCCGCGTTCAATTCTCGGGCCGTTAGGCCTGAATTAGCTTTTATAGATTTTGTGCTGCGGTCGGCCGGAGAGGATTTGTTCTTTGCCCCAGTTGGTCACACTGCGGAAGTCGTCGCTGCGGATAAACGTGGTGAAAGCCTCTTCGTCGGACCATTCGCTCGTGATCAGATACGAAGCACCGTCGTCGGTGTCCTTCCACAGCGTGGAGTTCGTATGTCCGTCGGCCGCATTCAAGGCACCGATCACCCCGGCGAACTTTTCTTCAAAGTCTTGTTGCTTGCCTTCGATAACGTGGTAGTTCATGCCGACAGTGATCATCGTGTGTTGTCTCCTGCAGATGTTCGGTTAGATAAAAAATTGTGTACTTTTATTACGATACAAGCAAAATCAGTCGTCTTCTGGTTCGCCGACGTCGACTTGCGACCAATCGATCTCGGTGGTATCGGCATTTATTTCGGCGAGAACTTGCTGAGCGCGCGGTAAGTCTTTACGTTTGACGACAACCTGCGAAGTCCCCGGGGCTTCGGCAAGAAATCCGGCGGTGTAGTCTCCGGTCGTTGTTGCCTGAATGCCTTGGTCAGCTAAGGCTACGACAATCGCCTTCGCCATCAGGGCGTTGGCACAATGGGTGAGTATTTCTGGATTGTTAGCGTCGTCGACCATAGTTGCGACCATAGTTGCGACCACAGATGCTTCGCTCATCAGTCGCGGACTATGTGAGTGTGACTTTGCGGGTGCGGCCTTTTTCTTCGACGGAGAGTTTTCCCTCGCGCGCCAGCCAGCCCACTGCTTGCATCACAAGATCGCGCGGTGCGTCGACTTCTTTCGACAGTTGGGTCAAAGTGATCGACCCTTTACTGTTGAGCGCGTGCCACACTTTCCCCGCGATGTCACCGATACGGTCGATACCAGTGACAGCACCATTCGCCATTGATCGAGTCGTCGGCATAGGACCCGCCTCCCTGATAGGTTTGCAGATGCCATAAAAACTTTTGTACTGGTGGCAATTGTAGTCCGAGGGCCAATTTTCGCAAAGCCTACTCGGAAGTGGGTTGTGGGTCAGTTACCCTTTCTTTTTTGGCCGAAGGCCATTTTCAACGTAGCCTGGGGCACCGCCCCAGGTCTGGATGTATTTCAAATTGTTCGGCTGAAAGCCGTATTCACTTGCAATCAAGGTGATTATGGCCTTTGGCCAAAAATGTTTCTGCCATTTGATTCCTGGGGCGCTGCCCCAGGCTACGGTGAGGAGAGGCCTTTGGCCAAATTGACCCACTACTAGGGGTCGCTTCGATCTTGGCGGAGTTTGGCACGGATTTTCTCTAACCGCTGGGCCAGTTCTGTCTCGAATCCTCGCTCGACGGGCCGATAGAATTCCCGCTCGACCCCCAGGTAATCCTGCGATGACACCGCATCCTCGGCGTCGTGGGCATATTGATATCCCTCGCCATGACCCATACGCTTGGCCCCCGCATAATGTCTATCGCGGAGATGCACGGGCACGGGCAGCGTGCGTCCTTCGCGCACATCGGAGCGGGCTTCACCGATGGCGATAGTTGCGGCATTCGATTTTGGTGCGCAAGCCAGATAAGCGACTGCTTGGGCAAGATTCAGTTGGCACTCGGGCAGTCCGACAAATTCGCATGCCTGCATCGTGGCGACCGCCAGGGGCAATGCTTGGGGATCGGCGTTGCCGACGTCTTCGCTGGCGAGGATTACCAAACGTCGGGTCAGAAACCGGACGTCTTCGCCCCCTTCCAACATGCGGGCCAGCCAATAGATGGCTGCGTCGGGATCGCTGCCGCGGATGCTTTTGATCAGTGCACTGATCGAGTCATAGTGGCTGTCGCCGTCGCGGTCGTAGGTGATGGCTTTACGTTGAACCGACTCGGCTGCCAAGTCGAGTGTAAACTCAATCGGCCGAGCATCGGTAGAAAGCACGCCAATTTCCAACGCGCTGAGCGCCTGCCGGGCATCGCCATCGCAGGTGGCGGCGAGAAACTCCAGTGCATCGTCATGCAAGTTTATCACGGTCTGACCCAAACCTCGCTCGTCGTCGATCAGCGCATTGCGCAGAACCTCTTTGATCTCCTCAATCTCAAGCGGGTGAAATTCGAACACCCGACTGCGGCTCACCAGCGCGCTGTTGACCGCGAAGAACGGATTGGCAGTTGTCGCGCCCACCAATACCACGGCACCATCTTCGACGTCGGGCAGCAGCGCGTCTTGCTGCGCTTTGTTGAAACGGTGGATTTCGTCGATAAAAAGCAGGGTTCGCGTCCCCTCGGCTGACAAAATATCGCGGGCATTTTCCAGCACTTGCCGTAGTTCTTTCACCCCGCTGGTGACTGCATTGAGTTGCTGGAATTGGCAGCGAGTTTCGGTAGCCAATAGATGGGCCAGGGTTGTTTTCCCCGTGCCGGGCGGGCCATAGAACAATAGTGCCGCCAAGCGGTCGGCCTTGATCAGCCGACGGAGCAATTTTCCTTCGCCCAGAAAATGTTCCTGCCCCACGAATTCAGTCAGTGTCCGCGGCCGCATCCGCGCAGCAAGCGGCCGCGCTTGGCGACGATTCTCGGCTTCACTCGCGGCGAATAGGGACATGGTGTTCTGGTAATTCGAAAGATTGAACCACAAAGACAGAAGGACACAAAGGAAAGGAAGAAATTATGGTTCAAAGGAAAACTAGTTTTCCTATCCAAAAAGATTCTCTTCGTGTCTTTGTGCCTTTGTGGTTACTCCGCGTAGCAATGGATCGAGGACGCATAATTCGCATATCGCTTTTAGCCGTTATATCCGGAAGGGGTTGGCTCGGCTAGCTTGCCGATAATACCGGCAAACTTTGCGCGGTTGAAGCCTTGTGGCACAGGGGGTCGATGAAAAGAGAAGAGGGCTGTCATTTGCCCCCGTTCGAATTTCTTCACCCGAGTTTTGCATCACCATGAAACACTACGATTGCGTCATCATCGGCACAGGTCCCGCTGGTCAAAAAGGGGCCATTCAAGCCGCCAAACTGGGCAAACGGGTTGCCATTATTGAGAAAAACCAGGTGCTCGGCGGCGCCCAAATCAACACGGGCACCATTCCGTCCAAAGCCTTGCGCGAAGCTGCTTTGCATCTGACCGGCGCCAACCGGCGCGGGCTGTTTGGCCAGTCGTACCAGGTGAAAAAGAATATCGCGATTGCCGACCTGGTCAGTTTTTCGCAACGCGTGATTCGGCACGAATGGAACGTAATCCGCAGCCAGTTTGATCGCAATGGCGTGGAACTGCTCTGGGGCAAGGCCCGTTTTATTGGTCCTCATGAAATTGCGATCGAAACACCTGACGGCGAAGAACAAATTTCCGCCGATTGTTTTCTGCTGGGTGTCGGCACCAGGCCGGCCCGACCGGCCAATGTACCCTTCAACGGCCAATCGATTTTGACTAGCGACGAAGTGCTGCACCTCGATCATTTGCCAAAAACCATGATCGTCGTTGGCGGTGGGGTCATCGGCACCGAGTATGCCTGCATTATGGCGACGCTCGGCGTGCAGGTCACGTTGATCGAGGGACGCGACAAGGTGCTCGGTTTTCTGGATCAAGAGATTGCCGACGCGTTTCAGTATTTTATGCGACAGAGTGGAATTACGTTGCGTCTGGGGGAAAAGGTCGAACAAATTGAAGAAGTCGAAGTCCAAAACGGCAGCGTACACCGCTTGGTGGAAGCGCAGCTCGAATCGGGCAAGCGGCTGCGTGCGGAGACGTTGCTCTACGCGGTAGGTCGACAGGGAGTGTGCCACGAATTGGGTTTGGAAAATGTCGGCCTTGAATGCGACGACCGCGAGCGCTTGCAGGTAAACAGCAAATACCAAACCGATGTTGAGTACGTTTACGCCGCCGGCGACGTGATCGGTTTCCCGGCACTTGCCTCGACCAGCATGGAGCAGGGACGCCGGGCTATCTGCCATGCGTTTGGTTGCACGGATGTTGAAAACTACAACACGTCGCTCTTTCCTTACGGGATCTATGCCGTGCCAGAAATTTCAATGGTCGGCAAAACCGAAGAGCAGCTCACCGTGGAAGGCATTCCCTACGAGTCGGGCGTGGCCCACTATCGCGAGATTGCTCGAGGCCAATTGCTGGGCGATGAGCTGGGAATGCTGAAAATGCTGATCCATCAAGATACCCACAAATTGTTGGGTATCCACGTCATAGGGACCGGTGCGACGGAGCTTATCCACATCGGCCAGGCCGTGATGGCGCTCGATGGCGACGCGGAATATTTTATCAACAACGTTTTTAATTTTCCTACTTTGGCAGAGTGTTACAAAGTGGCCGCCTACCATGGCTTGAACAAACTTAATCACGTCGTTAGCTTGGCGATGGTATGAGAGAATGGTAGAATCAGTTCTTACCGATTAATTCGTCAGTCACACACTTTCTTTAGCTATGAATTTATTCACCTACGGTACACTCACGTTTCCCGAAGTATGGCAGCGGATTTCGATCTGCACGGGGGAGTCGCAGCCCGCGACACTCGCTGGCTACGCGATCTATCGCGTGCAGGACGCCAACTTCCCGGGCATTATCCTTGCCGACCATGAGGACTGCGTCTCCGGAGTGCTTTATCACGATCTGGACGAAGAGACGATTTTTGAACTCGACGCTTACGAGTCGCAATTTTACCGCCGGGTGCCGGTTGTGGTCACTACTGACTCTGGCGAGCAGGTGAATTGCGAAACATACATCGTTCCCGACACACAGCGCATGATGCTCACCAACGAACCGTGGGACGCCGAGTGGTTTGCCCAGCGCTATCTGGAAAAATATCTAAGTGGCAAGTGAACGCGTTTGGGAGATAGAACGCAGATTGGCGCGGATTATACAGATTTTCGCGGATCTAAAAACGTAGACAAAATGGTTGGACCAGCCCTGGCGTATGACGTGGGTTAGCATGAGCGTGTTTTAACACCTCACTCACGGCAGAGCCACAACGAAAGGACTGGTCCAATGACTACCAAGCTACGTTACGTCGGTTTAGATGTCCA
>JAJDED010000055.1 GCA_029259915.1 Planctomycetota bacterium
CCCGCCCCCGCCCCCCCCCCCCCCCGCCCCCGCCCGCCCCCCCCCCGCCCGCCAAGTCACGCTTTTATTCTGATTGCTGGCAACCAATTCGGCAAATCCCGATGAGAGAATTAAAGGGGACATTCTACTTTGTTCAATCCTTTCGCGGCCTCCCCCGAGGGCGCATCGAATGTTCCAGTCCCAGACGCTTGGCGGTTTCTTTTTGCCACGACTCGCCGCCAAATGGTCGGTCTCGGTTCACACTTTCCCGCACAGCTTTGAGCTCGGCCTCGGTTTGCGGTTGGTTGACCCAACGCAGCCAATTTTTTCCGCGCGGTACGGGACTCACATCGAGCTGCGGACGGTCGATTTTCTTGGGCGGTGTGCCGATCGACGACCAGGGCCAACGCTGTGCCTTGCGGATTGGGATCGACATCGCGCGCACCGGATTGCGTTCGACATAACGCATCACCGCCAACAAATGATCGTCTTCCTCGATCGGAAACGCCTTGAACCGGCCTTGCCAAACATGGCCGCTCGACTGGTAATGCCGGTGATAGCGCCGTACATGCGAGGTTAAAAGCCACTGCATCCATCGACTCAAATCACCATCCTCCCACGGCCACAGCACGAGGTGAAAATGGTTGGGCATCAGGCAGTAGGCAAGCAGCCGCATCGGCAGACGCTCGCTTGCTTCACACAGAAGTTTCAGGAACGAGGCGTAGTCGTCCTGTTTGTGAAACACTTCGGAGCGGCCATTCCCACGATTGAGGACATGATAGGCCATCCCGCCGACCGAGGCTCGCGCTGTTCTAGGCATCGGCTCATTCTAGCCGAACCAGCGATTGCAGAAAAGTAGAATGTCCCCTTTTATCCTGCAGGTTTTGAAACAAAGCCTAGTACTGCAAAACGTGAACGAAGAACTAAACTTCCGAAGAAAATGATTGTGGCAACCGTCGAGAAAGTGCTAGGTTCCGGCACGGCCACGAGGCCCCCCACAGTTGCACCGTAAAAAACCGTCGCCACATTTGGTTCAACCGCATCGAACGCGAGCGAGATTGAACGGAAAGAACCAAGTTCGTTCCAAAGGTTAATGCTGCCTGGAACCTCTGTAGATTCCAGGACCGTTAGATCCCCGAGGAGCCTTAGCTCTAGTGATACGCGAAATAGCCCAGCACCGGGCACATCGGTTATTTCTGGCTGACATCCAGCGGGGAGACTTAGTGAGCAACCGAGAACGATCCCATCGAAGTCTTCGAATACTGGGGGCAAGCTTGGAGTTCCGATGGTAAACGAATCATCGAACACCTCAATTGAAAAAGAATCTGTCAGTATCTCAACGTCTTTCAGCTTTATCTGCAGTTCGGCCATGTACACACTGACAGATGGATTGTCGTTCGAAATCACAGGAGCATTAGGATCGAACGAAAAGCTCCCAGTCAAAGTATCCCCTGTATTAATCGGAATCAATGGTATCGAACCTACTCGTGGATCTGCGACTGCGAAATCGATCTCCGCCTCAAAGGCAAACGTCACGGGCGCAGCTTCAATCGTGGAACACGTGCCGAACAGAATCGCCAGCAAGATCGCTGCCAAGAGCGGCAACATCCGTTTACGAAGTCGAAAAAGAAAGTTACTCATCGCTCTGCTCTCCTCTGTCCTGCTACAGGCGCTGTTACCGACGTTATATTAGTTAGACCTCGCCCCGCAATATTCTCAGCCAGAACGGTCAGATTAAATACGTCATTTGTATCTGGATCGCCGTCATTATCCCAGTCTTGATCAATGATGACACTATTCCAGTCATCGATTGCACGGTTCACGATTGCACGAGCATAAATCTCGTCTGCACCGTACTCTTCATCGAAATCTGGTGACAAAGCAGGCGTTGCATCGAACTCATTTGCCCAAACGATTGTTAGTAAACGCTTATCTTCGAGTGCCTCAATTCGAAGCTTACGATTAGAGTTTGTCTTCCGTAAAACTTTCATTTGAGAACTCCTTTTGTACTGGAAAGTCATTATTAATCTGCCCACAACCAACCCTTCCACAACGAGGCGCAGTGCATGTGGCAAGGGCAAGAATGGCTAGACACAGGCACGATGGCTCTGGGATGACGAAAAATTGGCTAACATCTGCTTGGAATCCTATTGCTCCGCCATGGCCATCACGCAAGGTGATATTAAGACTTCTTTCAAGGTTAAATTGATTCCAGGCTAGTGGCGATCCGGGTATGCTGGCGAACTCTATCGAATCTGTTGGCCCTACAAGGGACATACTAAATCCGGAGCTTGCACTATCGATGTTGATAGAACCTGCCGCAGATTGTGACATAAGACCGCCGCCACGAGGCTGCAGTAGGTCGGTCAATTGAGGAAAGCCAGTCACTCCGCCGTTATTCAGCACGTTGATTTCGTAACTCGAAGATTCAATCTCGGTCCCATTAACATCAACCAAAAAAGTGTTGGATTGAAGTCTTGTGCAACCAAGTGGCTGAATTGGCCCACTCGTAACTGCACAATCTTCTTCAAACGGTTCAAAAGTGAATTGCCCTGAAATTGTGTCGCCGACTGAAAAATCGATTCCTGAATCGAACGGAATTCCTAGAGAAACAGACGATATCTCCGCCTCGAACGCGAACGTCATCGGCGCGGCTTGAAGCGTAACCTGCGCGCCGAGCAGAAACGCCACAGAAAGTGCTGCTAAGAAAGGCAAGCCGCTAACGCGCGGCGTTATCCACTTGCGACGCTGAAAAAGAATGCCATTCATCGCTCTGCTCTCCTCTGCTGTAGCTTAATGTACTGGGGGGGGGTAATGTCAATTCTTTTCCTTCCATTTTGCTCCAAACCACCATTGCTGGCAAACTTTGATATGCACTGACTAGCAGTCAACTGTTAAAGGCCGAATTGTTAGCCGTTTGTCACGCCGGCAATAAATCCTCTTGTGACTTCGTCACCCAGACAACAAGTTGTCTGGGCCACCCGCGCATTGGTGGTGTTGGGATTGGCGTCTCCATCATAATTGAAATCGGTGATTACTCTATCCCAATCGTCCATCGCGCGATTTACTAGATCGCGTGCGTAGACTTCGTCGTTGCCGTAGATGTCAAATCCGTTTGCACCAAACTCGTTCGCCCAAACAATGGCCAAGAGTCTTCGATCTTCAAGAGGCTCAAGCATAGGGCGACGGTTCCGCGAGCACTGACTACTAGCGCCAATCGCTGGTTTTCTGTAACGTGACTCGCACAACCCTGATAAGTATTCGTAGAGAGACTTCATCAACTTTCGTACTCCTTTGTTGATCGTGAAGGATATCTAACACTCCGGCGATTGTTTTCGACAGAAGTTTGCTACTTCGCAACGATATACTTTCGATGAAAAACTCAGCTTCCACCGTCTCTGAACGAATACGGCGAGAAGTACGGCAAAAGAAACCGTAAGACAACTTGATGTTGGCTCCGGTACAAATGAAAGGGGACCGATGTACACACCAATCCGCGTCGTTCCCTCTGTAGTTCCGTTTCGGAATAGCAGGGACATTTCCCGAAAACTAAACATATTCCAGATAGCCGGGTCGGTGAATAGCTCTGTCGAATCAATGAGTGTCTGGTCGCCAAACAATGCAATCTGAGGACTAAATTCAATATTTCCACTGCCGTTTAATAGAGCACAGGTAAGGGAGAATGGGCTATCACATGACAAAGATAGTCGATCCGAAACACCTGGACCTTGATCTACGATCGGGGTGTTGAGCGGGTCTGCAATACTTCCTCTCAAAGGCACGGCATCAGGTACGTGGTCGTTTTCAACCGTGACCAAAAAGCCTTCTAGAGAAAATTCGTTCCCGGCAATTTCAAATGATAACGCCCCTGTTTGTGCGTATCCTGGACCACCGCTGAACGAGTCTAGCTCGAACGATGAGAAGAGTGCATCTCCAACGGCGACGGTGAACGGTAATCCTGCGCCACCGCCACTGTCAATTACACTCGCGACTTCTGCTTCAAAGGCAAACGTCACCGGCGCAGCCTGAAGCGTAGTCTGCGCGCCGAGCAGAAACGCCACAGAGAGTACAGCCAAAAAAGGCAAGACGCGAACGCGCGGCGTTATCCAATTGCGGAGCTGAAAAAGAAAGTTACTCATCGCGCTGCTCTCCTCTGTCCTGCTACAGCCTAATGTACCGGGGGGGGGGGGATGTCAAGCTTTTATTCTGATTGCTGACAACCAATTCGGCAAATCCCGATATGCGTTGACTACCGGTCCACTTCCGGGCCGAATTGCTAGCCGTTTGTCACGCGGCATTTATTAGGTTTGGAAAAGAGGGACAGTAACGGTAGGAAATTACAGCGCAGAAACTGTTCTTGTGGTGCCTGGGAACTTCTGGGAAGTTTCCGCTTCTTCTTTCACCACTGCTAGCAATATTCTGCGGAACAGGTTTCAAGATATGCAGCGGGCGCTCGCTCCAATTTTGTTGGCCCTTGCGGCAATCGGATGTGCCGCCGGCCATCCCGAACGATTGAGCAATCCGAAATCTTTGCGCGTTGAGTACGGGGAGCCGAATCGGTTTGTCGATGGCGTCGGTTGGGTGCTGGGCGTGCCGAATAAGTTGGCGCTTTGGGATCGCCGCGCGGACAACCACGCGATTTCGCCCGAGACCGAAGTGAAACTGGTCGAGTACATCGAGGACAACGGTTTGCAGGACGTGCTTGTGAGAGTCAACCAGTACGATCCGCTGGGAGAATGGAAACGGTTGGGAAGCAATCGCAAAGTGGGGGCCGGCTGGCGGTACACGGTTGGCACGCTGAACATGCTCAAGTACACGTTGCTCCCCGGGCGATTGTGGGGCGACGATTGGTACAATCCGTACACCGACACCATCAACTTGTATTCCGACCTTGCGCCGCTTGCGCTCTCCGAAGCAGCTTATGCCAAGGACGTACGCGAACGAGATTATCCCGGCGGCTATTCTGCCGTGCAGGAATTGCCCATCGTTGGCATGTGGCACGAAACCTTGGCTAGCTCCGACGTGCTGGAGTATGTCGAGTCTCGTGGCACGGAGGAAGAACGGGAAGAGACTTACCGGATCCTCTACCCAGACTATGGCGGAAGTTGGGGTGGGCAGGTGGCGTCGTTCTTGCCGTGGGGAAGTGTTTTCGGGCGGCTAGCCGGCGCCGCGGTGGGACATGCGGCCAACGGCGTGCGATCGGTCATGGGATCTGACGAGCAGTCGGAGTTTGCGACTGAAGCAATCGGGGACAATGCTTCGACGGGCAGCCAGGAATGGCGATTTCAGTAGCTGGATCATGCGGCAGCATCCTCGAGTTCCCGTTCTAGATTTCAAAACATCCCCAGCGCGAGCAGGGGTATTGTTATTAGAAACTGCGCAAAACGGGTGGCATGCCCTCGTCTGCGTGGGCATGGGCTGGTCACGTTGAAACACCTTAAACATGGCCACGTCGGCAGACCTCCGAGGCCATGCCACCCGATAGGTTTTTCTCCCAATTGAAAAAATGTAAGCTCAGTAAAGCGGATTTGCCATCGTTGACGGTTTCGGGGATTCTCTGTAGACTGAAGGGCTAATTTGGCTCGCACGGCCCGAGCTAATAGAACCTTTACCGTGTACTCTAAATCTTGGCCGAAACGAAACCCTAACGCCGGACGCCTAGCACGCGAGTGCGTGCTGTTACCGCTTGTTGGTAACCCAGGGGTAGAGTCCTTTAAGGACTGAGCCGGCGTGCCACTGTCAGGAGATATCTCTGTGTCGTCCACGCTTGTACAGCAGTTGGTCGAGTCGGGAGTCCACTTTGGACACCGCTCGAGCCGCTGGAATCCGAAGATGCGGCCATACATCTATGCCCGCCGCAACAAAATCCACATCATCGACGTTCGCGAAACGATTCGCGGTCTGTTACGGGCTAAGAAATATCTAGCCAACGTCACGTCCCATGGCAGCCTGGTGCTATTCGTAGGTACCAAGCGTCAGGCAGGCGAGACAATACAAAAAGAGGCTGACCGTTGTGGCATGCCTTATGTCAACGACCGTTGGCTCGGCGGTACGCTGACCAACTTTCGCACGATTCGCAGCCGGCTGTCTCGATTGGAAGAGTTGGAAAAAATCCGAGAAAGCGACGAGATCAACACCTACTCCAAGAAAATGCAGTCGTCGCTCAATCGCGAATATCGCAAGATGTTCCGCAATCTCAATGGCATGCGGACGATGAACCGTCTGCCCGAGTGCATGATCGTAGTTGATCCCAAGAAAGAGAAAAACGCTATCAAAGAAGCCCGCAAGTTGGGCATTGCAACCGTGGCGTTGATTGATACCGACTGCGATCCCGATACGGTCGATCTGCCAATCCCAGGCAACGACGACAGCATGCGATCGATCGATCTGGTCGTAAACATGCTGGCCGAGGCGATCGCACATAGTAAGGCTCAGTCTGTCACAGAGCAACAGCAACAGGCCGAGGGTGTGGAAGCCGCACCTGCTGTAGCTGCCTCTTGATATGTCGTTGGATACGCCGGTGCGAAATGCAACACCTCCAAAGGTTGCAGGCGACCGTCTGCTGCTTGCGATGTCGGTGGATGCTTAACAAGTCATTTACTAAACAAACCAGCAATTCAGTAATTTAGTAATTATAGGAGTCACGAAACCATGGCAGATATCACCGCAGCGATGGTCAAGCAGCTGCGCGATGACACGCAGTTGCCGATGATGGAGTGCAAAAAGGCGCTTCACGAATCGGGCGGAGACATGGAAACGGCCAAGCAAAAGCTTCGCGAGGCCGGCAAGAAATTCATGGGCAAACGGCAAGACCGCTCTACCGATGAAGGACGCATTGGCGTCTATGCCAGCGTAGGCGATAAGGTTGGAGCGATGATCGAATTGCAATGCGAGTCGGCCCCGGTCGCAGCCAACGAGGAGTTCATCCAATTGGCCAACGATCTAGCCCAGCAATTAGCGACGGGCCCCAGCTCAAAGACTGCCGAGGAACTGTGGTCGCAGCCTTCGCCTTCCAAGAGTGGCTCGACGCTCGAGGAACAGCGGGACGAGTTGCAGAACAAGATTCGCGAGGTCTTTCGTCTGGCGCGTCTCGAACGGTTCGATGCGGCTTGTGGTGGATTCGTCCACATGGCGAAGATCGGCGTGCTACTCGAGGTCGAGGGTGGCAACGACGAATTGGCCAAGGAAGTCAGCCTGCACATTGCGGCGATGAATCCCAAAGCGACGTCGAAAGAGGACCTCGATCCGTCCGAAGTGGAAAAGGAACGTTCCACACTCAGCGAAGCGGCCCGAAAAGAAGGCAAGCCGGAAAACATCATCGAAAAAATGATCGAAGGCCGGATGCGGAACTTTTATGCCGAGCACGTTTTGTCGGAACAGCCGTTTGTGAAAGACGAAAAACAGACGGTTGGAAAAGTTGCCCAGTCGGGTGGCATGAAATTGGTGCGATTCATCCGTTGGCAACTCGGAGAAAATTCGGGAAGCGACCAGGCCGGCGAAGCGGCTTGATCTGTGAAACTCAAAAGCCCTGAGCAGTTTTGCTCAGGGCTTTTTTCTAATCTGGTAGTTCTCTTGCGAACAGGAACGCAGCACTTGCCATGACCAATTCAAATAAGAACTCTACAGCGGGTCCTTACCGTCGCATCGTACTGAAGCTCTCGGGTGAGAGCTTTGCCCCGGCCGGCGAACGTGGTATTAGCATGCAGGAAGTCGTGCATATCGCATCGCAAACGTATCGAGCTAAGCAACAAGGGGTGGAAATCGCCATCGTAATCGGCGGCGGTAACATTCTGCGCGGTGCACAGTTCACGGCAGGAAACACCAGCATCCAGGAAGCCACGGCCCACTACATGGGGATGTTGGCAACAGTGATTAACGGCTTAGCTTTGCAAGACGCGCTGGAATCGCTCGGCTGCGAAACCAGGCTGATGAGTGCCGTGAAGATGGACGGTGTTGCAGAGCCTTTCATCCGGCGTCGGGCAAAAAGGCACCTAGAAAAGGGCCGCACGGTAATTCTTGCCGGCGGAACAGGCGCACCGTTCGTGACCACCGACACGGCAGCTGCCCAGAAGGCATTGGAGCTCGAAGCCGACATTCTGATGAAAGCCACCCGTGTGCAGGGAGTCTTCAGCGAAGACCCGGAAAAGAACCCGCACGCTGTGCTGTTCCGCGATTTAACTTACCAGCAGGTCCGCGATCAAAATCTGCGCGTCATGGACCCCACGGCAATCGCCCAGTGCATGGAGCACAATTTGCCGATTCTTGTGTTCAACTACCGCGAGGATGGAAACATCGAACGGGCAGTACGAGGCGAAAAAATCGGTACGTCCGTAGGCAGCAGTACGAAAAACGAGGATTAAAAAAAACCACGGAGGCACGGAGTACACGGAGAAGAAAGAGAAATAAATTTTGATGTTGCGAGAGGAAGCACTTACAAAAGATATTATTGGTGTAGCTATTGAAGTGCATCGTGAATTGGGACCGGGGCTTCTTGAATCTGCTTACGAAGAGTGTCTTTGCCATGAATTGAGCAACCAGCAAATATCTTTTCGTCGGCAAGTTGGTTTACCTATCAAATTCAAAAAAGTCCTGCTCGATTGCGGATATCGCTTGGATTTGCTCGTTGAGGAAAAGGTTATTTTGGAACTGGAGTGTGTAGAAGAAATCAATGATCTCCACAAAGCACAGTTACTCACCTATCTCAAACTAAGTAAACTACAAGTCGGATTGCTTCTGAATTTCAATGTACCCATCATGAAGGAAGGCATAGTCCGCATGGTTCTGTGAGCGAAAGTGCGTTCCTCTGTGCTCTCCGTGCCTCCGTGGTTATATAGTAATAGGCGAAACTATGAGCGTTGACGACATACTTCTTGATACCGAAAAGCGTATGGAAAAGGCGATTTCCAAGCTCAAGAACGACCTGACTGGTATTCGCACCGGACGGGCCAGCCCGGGCTTGGTCGACTCGCTGCGCGTGGATGCCTATGGCTCGCCAACGCCGATTAAGCAAATTGCGTCGGTCAGCGCACCGGAGCCCACGCAGTTGGTGATCCGTCCGTTCGATCCGTCGATTATGAAGGAAATCGAAAAAGGAATTATCGCCAGCGACCTAGGCCTCACCCCGCAAAACGATGGCAAAGTGATTCGCCTGAATATCCCCGCATTATCCACCGAGGTGCGCCGTTCGATGGTGGGCCGCACCAAGGATTTGGCTGAGGAAGCCAAAGTAGCGATCCGTAACGTCCGCCGCGATGGCAACAAACATGCCGACCAGGGTGAGAAAGACAAAGAGCTGAGCGAAGACGACCGTGACCATCTCAAAAAAGAAATCCAAGAACTGACCAAGAAATACGAAGAGCAGGCCAATAAAATAGCCACCGCCAAAGAAACCGAAGTCATGGACGACTGAATGCGGAATTCGGATTTCGGAATTCGGAATATCCGGAGTGAATTGTTTCCGCCCCTTCTGGACCTCCATTGATTTCACCATGAGCAATCGCCGCGAGCATGTTCCGTTCGATCCGTTTTTCTTTGAGAAGCAACGGCTTGATGGAACAACCTATTCCACTGAACAGGTTTTCTCGCAGATCTATCGCAGCAAACACTGGAACGGCGGCGAGTCGGTCTCGGGAGAAGGTGCCAGTAAAGAGCAGACGGTCACATTGGAAGAGGAGCTGCCTGCGCTGCTGAAGCGTCTTGGAGTCGACGTGCTGCTTGATCTGCCCTGCGGCGATTTTAGCTGGATGGGGTCGCTCGACTTGCCTGTTAAGCAATATGTCGGGGTAGACATTGTTTCCGAGTTGGTTCAGCGCAACCAACAACGATACGGGAACGGCCAACGTCGATTCGTTACGCTGAATCTCATCGAAGACCCTCTCCCTGCAGCCGACCTGATTTTGTGCCGCGATTGCTTAGTGCATTTCTCGCTGTTAGATATCCAATCGGCGCTGTCCAACATTAAGAACAGCTCGATCAAATATCTTTTAGCGACGACGTTTCCAGAATGCCAGGAAAACGAAGACATCACCACCGGCGACTGGCGGCTGCTGAATTTACAAAAAGAGCCTTTTGATTTTCCTGAACCTCGGACTCTCCTTGTGGAAGGATGCTGCGAAGGCGAGGGTCGGTATCAAGACAAAAGCCTGGGCCTCTGGAAGGTCGAAGATTTAGCGATCGCTGCGACGTGAACCGCTGCAATCACTCAGTGTGCTCCGTGACTCCGTGGTAAGTCGTATGATCAATTCGTGCTAGCACTTCTACCAAGTTTCTCTTGTCGGTTTTTGGCACCTCGGCCTATACTGCGGCCCAACCCCGTTTTCTAAACGCTGCCCACTTACGCGTGGACTCAGTTTTCATCGCACTCGGTTTATGGAGAAACCGCCATGTCTCTCTCGGAGACGTCTCGCAAGGACGCAAAGTCTCATACGCAACCTGTCCGGGCACCCCGCTGGTCTTGGAAACATCAAATCGGCTGGATTGTCGCTGCCGTAGTGGTGTTGGCTACCGTATTTCACTTTCGAAACATGGAAGGCCCTCCGCATGCAAATGCGGAAGCAACCCCCACGAAAAGTAGCCAAACCGCCCAGAGTTCTGGCCATCCGCAACATGACGTGATGGCGCTAGTCAATGGTCGCGACATCAGCCGGCAAGATCTGATCGACGCCTGCGTTCGTCGGCATGGGGAAGACGTGTTGGAAAGTTTGGTCAACAAACGACTGATCCTCACTCACTGCAAGAAACGGGGAATCTCGGTCAGTGGCGAAGAGATTAACTTAGAAATCGATCGCATGGCCAAGCGGTTCCAGCTTGGCCGCGAACAGTGGTTTGAAATGCTGGAAAACGAACGTGGCATTTCGCCGGAAGAATATGCACGGGACATCGTTTGGCCAACGCTTGCGTTGCGGAAATTAGCTGCTTCCGATTTGACTCCGGCTGCGGACGAAGTCCAAAAAAAGTTTGAACAAGAATTCGGCGAAATGATCCAAACCCGCTTGCTGGCGGTTGGCAGTCGCGATTTAGCCGAACAACTTCACGCACAGCTTACCGCAGCGCCAGAAACATTTTCCCGCGTGGCGATCGAGCACTCGATCGATGTGAATAGCGCCAGCGTCGGCGGGCTAATCCAACCCATCCGTCGCCACGTCGGCGATGAGGCGATCGAACTCGAAGCTTTTAGCCTTCAGCCGGGAGATATTTCCGCGATTTTAGAGGTCGCCGGTCAGTTTGTGATTCTGAAGTGCGAAAGTCGCATTCCACCGCGAAATATCAATCCCGCCGAAGTCGAACCGCAGATCGTGGAAAAAATCAAAGACGAAAAACTCCGCGACGTGGCCCAGAATTTGTTTGCCCAACTGCAGAAAACTGCCACGATCCAAAATGTGTTCAACTATCCCCAGTTGCGTCAAACCATGCCGGGCGTGGTTGCCACGGTCAACGGCGACCGCATCACCATGAAACAACTCGGTCAAGAATGTCTGCTGCGTCACGGAGAGGATGTGCTGGAAACAGAGATTTCTCGCATGTTGTTAGAGCAATCCCTCGAACAGTCGGGCCTGACGATTTCTCAAGAAGAATTAGAAGCAGAAGTACGACACGCGGCGGAATTGGCCGGCGAAGTCGATGCGTCGGGACAAGTTGATCTAGCGAAGTGGTATGCCACGGTTCTCCAAGAACAAGGCGTCAGCAAAGCGCTGTACCTGCGCGAAGCGGTTTGGCCTTCGGCCGCCTTGAAAAAACTTACCGCACAAGAAGTCGAGGTCACCGAAGAGGACTTGAACAAGGGATTTGCTGCCAACTACGGCGAGCGGGTCCGTTGTCGGGCGATTGTAATGGGCAACATGCGCCGCGCACAAGAAGTGTGGGACAAAGCACGCCGCAACGCGACAGGTGAATTTTTCGGCGATTTGGCCGAGCAGTATTCGATCGAGCCCACCAGTAAATCGCTCCGTGGCGAAGTGCCGCCGATCCAACGTTTTGGCGGGCAGCCCCAGTTGGAACAGGCAGCTTTCGACCTGACGGCTGGGCAACTCTCGGGCATCGTTCAGGTGGGCGACAAATTTGTGATTCTCTTCTGCGAAGGGCGCACCGAAGGGATCGACGTCGCAATGACCGAGGTGCGCGACATCCTCACCCGCGACATCTACGAAAAGAAATTGCGACTGGCGATGAGCGAAAAGTTCGAATCGATCCGCGAGCAATCACGCGTCGACAACTACCTAGCGGGCACCTCCAAAGCACCTGCCAAGCGGTCCGCGCATCCGCAGGCCAATGTCCGACAGGATCGAGCGGTACGCCCCACGGCGGCTCAGCAGTAGAATCTCCGTAGGTGCAATTGCGCGGTGAACCGGTAGCAGCTATACTTGGTCTGTTATTGGAATCGTTCCGTCCCGCCCTGCCGAGCAAGCACAATGGCCCAAGATCCCCAGCCAACCAACAAGCCATTTCAGGTACAAGTCGCCCAGCGGGTGACGCGGCTGCCGCCGTATTTGTTCGGGCGCATCAATGCGATGCTCTACAACAAGCGTCGGGCGGGCGACGACGTGATCGACCTGGGGATGGGCAATCCGTCCGATCCGCCGGAAGATCAGGTGATCGAAAAGCTTGCCGAGGCGGCCCGCGATCCGCGGAATCACGCCTATAGCAAATCGAATGGCATTGCCAATTTGCGGCGCGAAGTGGCCGGCAAGTATTTCAAGAAATATGGCGTCCGGCTCGATCCCGAGAGCGAAGTGATCGTTTGTCTCGGTTCGAAAGAAGGCTTTAGCCACATGTGTTTAGCAATGATGGGCCCCGGCGACACTGCGATTGTTCCCGCCCCCTATTTTCCTATTCACGTTTACTCAGTGGCCTTGGCGTCGGGGAACGTCATCGCTTTGGAAGTGGCCAACAGCGACAAGTTTCTTTCCGACATCGCCTACACGTGCGAGACACTCTATCCGCGACCCAAATTGTTGATCCTCAACTATCCGCACAATCCGTCGAGTGTGGTGGTGGAACAGGCGTTTTACGACGAAGTGGTCAAACTGGCGAAGCGCTATGGTTTTATGGTCATCAGCGATTTTGCTTACGCCGACGTGGCATTCGACGGCTACCATCCGCCCAGTTTTCTGGCGTCGCCCGGGGCAGCGGAAGTAGGTGTTGAATTCACCACCATGAGCAAAGGGTACAACATGGCCGGCTGGCGAATCGGCTTTTGTTCTGGCAATGCCGAGATGATTTCTGCCCTCGCCACCATCAAAGGCTATTACGACTACGGCATGTTCCAGGCAGTGCAGATCGCGGCGATCGTCGCGCTGCGGCATACCGACGCTGCGGTCGAGCAGCAGTCGCGAATTTATAAGGGACGGCGCGATACGCTCTGCGACGCACTGACCCGCATCGGCTGGAAGTGCGATCCTCCCAAGGCAGGAATGTTTCTTTGGCAGGCGATTCCTGAGCCGTGGCGCTCGCGGATGAGTACCATGGATTTTGCCATGATGCTGCTCGATAAAGGCAACGTGGCCGTAAGCCCCGGCAGCGGATTCGGCCCGGCGGGCGAAGGTTTTCTGCGGATGTCGCTGGTAGAAAACGAGCAGCGCCTTCGGCAGGCCGTCCGACAAATCCGACAATGCCTGAGCGACGCGGAAGCCGATTTTTCCTCCGAAGCCCAAGCAGCTGGTAGCGCCTCCTCTTGAGGCAGCTGATTGTGCCGAACATGGATCGAGAAAATCGCTTGACAAGGCTACAGACTAGTGTTATACAACTGTAATCACTAGCTGTTCCCCCGTGTTTGGTGCGAAAAATGATCTTACGCGTCGAAAAAGGATCGGCTGTGCCCATCTCGTCGCAGATTGCCCAACAGATTGCAATGCTGTGTGCGTCGGGCAAGCTCACGTCCGGCGATCGGCTTCCCTCGGTGCGGGAATTGGCCCGAGAGTTGGCGGTCAATCAGAATACGATTCTGCGTGTATACGAGCGGTTGGTCCGCGAGGGTTTGCTGGAAATGCGGCATGGGCAGGGAACTTTTGTCGCTGCTGATTCCCAGTCGGCGAGTCTGGCTTCGCACCGCGAGCGGCTTGTCGACGAATTACGCCAGTTGGCCCGCCAAGGCATCGCCCTTGGGCTGTCCGCTGACGAGTTCCACGCACTTTTGAGCGAAGCGATCGCACAACTTCAAGCTCCATCGGTCACCGAAGCGGAGGTTCCGTAATGCGCGAAATTGCAATTGAACTCCAGGCCGTCGACAAGTCGTTTCGCAACACGCAAGTGCTGCGCGGCATGACATTGCAAGTAGAACGCGGAAAAACGTTTGCCTTTTTGGGCCGCAACGGGGCGGGAAAGACCACGGCCATCCGCATGCTGTTAGGTCTGTTGAAACGCGACGACGGTGCGATCCGCGTGCTCGGCATCGACCCCGAGATGGACCCTGTGGCCGTACGCGCGAGCGTTGGCTATTTGGCCGAAGACCAAACCATGTACGGCTGGATGCGGTGCGAGGAACTCTTGCGGTTTATTGCGCCGTTTTATCCCACGTGGGACCATCAACTGGCTCTCGAGTATTCGCGAGATTTCGAAGTGCCGTTGCAAACAAAAATAAAACATCTTTCCAA
This sequence comes from Planctomycetota bacterium, assembly GCA_029259915.1. Classification (GTDB taxonomy): domain Bacteria; phylum Planctomycetota; class Planctomycetia; order Pirellulales; family Lacipirellulaceae; genus Bythopirellula. The sequence continues at coordinate 14,568 of JAJDED010000055.1, forward strand.
AGGGCAAAACGTGCGATTGGGATTGGTGTTGGCGCTGGCGCATCGGCCGGAGTTGGTGATTCTCGACGACCCGGCGTTGGGGCTTGATCCCATCATGCGCAAACAGTTCAACCGCGATCTCATAACGCATTTGCAGGGCGAGGGTCGCACGGTGTTTTATAGTTCGCACCTGCTGTACGAGGTCGAACCGGTGGCCGACGAAGTGGCGATTCTGGACGAGGGCCAAATCGTTCGTCAAAGCGAAACCGAGGCCCTACGCAGCGACGTGAAGCAGATAATTCTCAGCCGCGAACAGACGGAACGGTTTGCCGACGATGCCCGCGTGCTAAGTCGCCACGCGAGCGGGTGCGATGTGGCGCTGACCGTCGCCGGCGCGCAATCGGTCGTTGACCAATTGCAGCGCGAAGGTATGGAACATCAGGTGGTAGATCTGAATCTTGACGATATCTTCGAGGCGTATGTCATAGGCCGTGACGAAAGTCAACAGGAAACAATAGCCGCCGACTACCAGTCGGCCGGAACCGGCGATGTGTAGCATCGCGGCTTAGAAACTGTTGCATGAGCAACTTTTTTTGAACTGCAAAATCAAATGTTACCGCGATAAGAAAATTGAACCACAACGACACGACGAGCACTACGTACCAAAAAAAACACTTCCACTACGTTGTGACCGTCGTGCCGTCGTGGTTAAAAAATAGCGATGCAATACTAATAGTTTCAAACGCGAGTAATCAAGCATGAACAGCATCTGGTTGAGTCTGCTGTGGAAAGAATGGCACGAGCATAAGTGGAAGCTTGCGGCGCTGGTGGCGACCGTGATGCTCGTGTCGCTAGTGCCGACGTATTTGTGGCTCGTTGGGGACCAAATATCGTTGGATAGCTTAACCATTTCGTTATTGGCTTGCTACGCTATACTGTCGGGACTTTTTGTCGGTATGGGGGTGGCCGGTAAAGAAAATGACCGGGGAACAGTGCACTTTCTACAGGCCCTGCCAACTCCGATGTGGCAACCAGCAGCGGCGAAACTAATTTTGTCTTCGATCATAGTTATTGTGCCCATCGTTTTGGTTATGGCAGTTGCCTACGGTCTCTTCCACGCGGTCTACACGGTAACTGCGGTGACAGAGCTAAACGGTGCCTTGGTAGTGGGAGATATCCGAGACGAGTTTACTATGATTTCCCGAGATTCGGACTGGTATCTGGTTCGCTGTGTAATGACAGTTCTAGGCACGGCAAGCCTATTGTGGTGGATGGCAGCAGGGGGAGTGAATCGTTCCGACGAGATTCGCGCCGGGGCGATTGGTTTTTTGATAATTGCAGGCATTTGGCTTGTTTTCGCTTACACTCTGGATTTGATCGACAACACGAAAGCAATTGAAAACGCGATTCCCTACGTATTGGCTACACTGCCCGGCGGTATAATACCGGCTTATTTGATTGAGGTTCCTTCTGAAAAAACTGTAATAGACTATTATTTGCTTGGAACTGTAGCATTTGTCAGTCACGCCGCAGTAGCCGCTTGGTTCTTGCGGCGGTTTGGTCGCGTTGTTCCCAAGAGTGGCAAAGGTGGCAGTACGATCTCAGTGTCAAATTCGCCGGGTTGGCTGGGGCTGCCACGACGGTCACAATTTACGGCAATCGCTTGGAAACAAATTCGCGAGACCGTGCCGCTGGCGCTGTTCGCCTTGGCGGCGATATTCTGCGTTGCGGCTTTAGTCACACACGTTGACGAAAGTAAACAAACGACATTTCCCGAGTTGTTTACAGGAGTCGGTGCCAGTATGAGTTTTTTCGTGGTGCTTGTCGCAGGAATTGGTGTGTTTCTCGACGACCTGAAACCGGAAATCAACAACTTTTGGCGCTCCCGGCCTGTCAATCTTCCGCTGTGGTTCGCCGTGAAATATCTCTCGGGCCTGCTGGTGCTGATCGTGGTACTCGGCGTGCCGATTGCCTTGGCTGCCGGTAGCTGGTCCGAAATAGAAAATCTCGATCGGCAAGAAATAGTAGGAGGCACGCTTTACACCGTCTGGTTCTTTGCACTTACCTATTCACTGGCGATCGCCTATCAATGCCTGGTACGGCAGCCGCTCTACTCAGAAACTATCCGAATACTGGCATTTTCAAAGACCGGGAAATCATCGAAGTTTATGGAGTCTGCTGATCGTCTTCCCCACGGAGTGTTTTGCCATGCGATTCCCAACACCGCCTCGGAAACCTTACCCCTCGGACCTGACTG
>JAJDED010000056.1 GCA_029259915.1 Planctomycetota bacterium
TTTCTGCCCACACGAAAGTCAGAAGCCTCTTTTTTTTCAAGACGCCGAGGCGGGAGTTGGGATCGCCTGGTCGAACCCCTCAAGAATCAAAGACGACCACGACTCGTATCGTTCCGGCTCCTTGTCGAAGCGAGCCAGAAGCTCATCTCGGGTGAGGAGCGCTCCCCTGGCATGATCGGTCTCACCAATCGACACCTTCTCATCTTCAAATCGGGCGTGAAAAACCACGCCAAAATGGACCGACCCCACATCCTGGGATTCATCGTTGATGATGCCCACGGCCTCTGCATCGTAGGGCCCCGAGAAGGAAAGCTCCTCCTGGAGTTCTCGACGACACCCTTCCGTCAACGCATCCCCGTCATGATCAACCGGATTGATATGCCCGCCGATTCCCACCGAGAGCTTTCCGTGAAGCCGACTTTCTCCCTGGGCTTTGAGCCTTTCAACCTGCATGAACTTCTGGCCTGGAGTGCTGACAATGCAATAAGGAATGACTTGCTTGAAGGAGGAGTCGAGCTCCGCATACCGACGCTCCATGAAAAAGCATTTCTCCCGGATGCGACGGACATAGCGGGCAACTTCTTCCGGGTGCTCCCTCAAGGAACGGAACCCATGGGGAAAGGAAAGATCGAACAGGTCATACCGCTTCACTACCAGGACAAATTCCATCGCTTTTCCTCCCGTTAATCCTCGAAGTTACCGCCGCCGCTCTTTCGCACCATGATGCGCACCGGAATCTCTCCAAAGCCCAGGCGTTTTCGGAACCAGTTCTCGAGATATCGAAGATAGGATCTCGTGAACGACCTTGGCTCACTCACAAACAACACCATCGTGGGTGGCCGAACCCCCACCTGGGTCCCGTAGTAGATCTTGGGAGTGCGTCCACGTTTTCGGGGAGGCTGCTGGCGCTCCACCGCTTCCTTGATCGCTTCGTTCAAAACCGGAGTCGAAACCCGTCGCCCGGCCTGTTCATGAAGCTCAAGGCCCAGACGAATTGTTCGCTTGACGTTGCTCCCGGTAAGCGCCGACAGGGCGGAAATGGGCGCGAACGAGAGACCCGTTAACTCCGCGGCCACAAAATCATCGAAGTCTTGAACAACCCGCTTCCCGGCCAGATCAAATTTGTTCAATCCAATGATACAGGGCTTGAATGCATCCCGGATCAACATGGCAATTCGCTTTTCGGTCTGGGAGATCTCGTCGGTGGCATCCATCATCAAGATCACCACATCTGCTCGTCGGATGGAACGCTCGGACCGCCGCTGGCCGTAGTATTCAATCGATCCCTTGACCCGGCTCTTCTTGCGAATTCCAGCGGTATCGATGGCAACGAAGGGGGTCCCATCGAGCTCGAATCGCACATCGACCGAATCTCGAGTCGTTCCTGGAACCTCGCTGACAATCACTCGCTCCTGCCGTGCAAGGGTGTTGATCAGGGTGGACTTTCCGGCGTTGCGTCGCCCGACCACCGCTAGCTTCATGACCGGCTCCGGAGCGTTTTCGTCATGCTCCGGGAGAATCTCCGCCACTCGATCCAGGAGATCGTGGATCCCGGACTTTTGCTTTGCCGAGACGCAGAGAGGGTCACCAAAGCCCAGGCTTGCGAAATCAACCGCCGCCCCCTCCAGGTTCTGAGTGTCTGCCTTGTTCGCCACAAGAAGGACCCTGGCGCCGAGCTTGCGAAGAAGCTTGGCGATATCCTGGTCATGAGACGTGAGCCCGTCCCGGACGTCCACCACGAACAGGAGAAGATCGCTAGCATCCAACGCAAACCGTATCTGCTCCTCGATTTGCGGCTCAAGCTGGTCGGAATCGGTGAGCCCCAGCCCGCCGGTATCCACCAGTTCAAAGAGCTTGGAGTCCTCCGGAGTATCTCCGGGGAGACGGATGAGGGTCGAAATCCGGTCGCGGGTCACCCCGGCTGTTTCCTCGACGATCGAGATGCGACGCCGTGCGATGACGTTCAAAAGGGAGGACTTCCCCACATTTGGCCGTCCTACGAGGGAGGCGCTGGGGATCCGTCCAATTCGAGCTGGCTGGGTGGGGTCCATGGTCGGAACCGTTATCTGTTATCTGTAGAAAAATGGTCTCCGGAGTCGCCCCGCGGGCGTCCGATCATATCAGGTGGTGGCAGTGTAGAAGTCCGATGCATCACTTTCGAGGGCAGTCCGTTAACCGACGGGTACCATCAACGTCAAGCCACGGCAGCAAAGAGTCTTAGGCAAAAAACAGTTGTGAGCGGGCAAAGAAAAGGATTCGACGCCATCGGAACCAAGAAAGCTCACTTCTCCAGATGCCACCCAAGAACCGGAGGGGCCGTTTCTCCTCCATCCACGGATGGCCTTGCTATATTAGATCCTGGCGGGTCCCTCGCCATCGTAATAACTGGAGGTGAGATCACATGCGCTTGAGTCACTTGTCCTGGTCGAAAAAAGCAACCCTGGGGATAACAACCCTGGTGGGTAGCTTACTCCTCTGCACAGCGGCATCGGCGGAACCCCCATCCGTTGCCGTCCAGACGATCAGCAACGGCATTCTTCACGGAACATCCCTGTCTCTTCCCGCTCAAAACTCGGACTTTATCATGCAGACCGAGAAGGGGACGGTGCGCACCGCTCTGCTCGACGTCGTGTCCGTCGAATTTGCCTCCCAATCGGCAAATGCCAGCGACTCCCCCACGCCTCACGAAGTCGTCTTGGTGTCGGGTGAGCGGATCCGAGGATTGATCACCGGGGGCGATGAAGCCGGCATTTCTCTCCATACCCTCTCTCTTGGGGCCACCGATATCTCGATTGATCTCATTTCTCAGGTGATCTTCCACGGCAACTTTCGTCCCCGGGAAGCGGCTTCTTTTCCCCTGAAAGACGGGACCGACACCGCCTACCGACGAACCGCAGTCGGCCGGGATGTGATCACCGGAGTCCTCCTTGAGTTCGACGACGGAGGCTGTGTTTTCGACTCATCCATCGGTGAATATCGCCTTCAATATCGAGACCTACTCGGGATTTCTCTGCTGCCTCAAGTCGAGGTGAAGGCCACAACTCAGCTCCTCACAATCGTGGATGCCATCGATGGGTCTCACTTCGAGGGATTCCTGACCCAGGTCTCCGCGGACGCGATCCTTCTCACTTCCCGGCTCGACGAAAAGCGAGTCATCCACCGAGAATCGGTCAAAAGCATCTCGTTCAAGAACGGTAAGTTCGTCTATCTCTCCGAACTCACTCCCACGGCCGTGACCCAGACTCCCTTTATCGGAGACCCTGAAGAATTCCTCTTCCCTTATCAAATGGACCGTAGTGTCGGAGGAAAGCCCCTCACCATTCAGGGACACACTTACGCTCGAGGAATTGGAGTTCACTCTCGCTGTCGCCTCACGTTCGCTCTCAACGGCGAATACAAGACATTCCAGACCATCATCGGAATCGACGATGAAGCTCTGGCTCTGCGCAAACCCGGTGTGGTGAAGTTCCAGATCCTTGTCGACGGAAAAGAAATCCACTCGACCGGTCTCGTTCGAGCCGGGATGGAGCCCCAGATGGTTGGCCCCCTCAGCGTGGCTGGTGCGAAAGAGCTCACTTTGTTCGTCGACTTTGGCGACAACAAACATTTTGGGGACCGGGCTGACTGGGCGTCAGCGATGCTCATCCGTTGACTCTCGAAGCACCAAGACTCCTTTTCCTGTTCGTTCCAGCACTGTTGATCGTCGTATCGGCAGCGCTCCTCGCCCGGGGGATCGGCATCCCTCGGGTTCTCCGGATGATCCTTCGGCTCTCCGTCCTTGGACTCCTCGTCTGGACACTCGCCGGCCCCTTCGTTCCAGCACTGAAAACAACAACCGGCGAGACTCTCGTCCTTTTCGATGTATCCAGCAGCGTTCACGGGTCTTTCCTCGAAGAAGGAAAAGCCTGGATGAATCGTCTCATCCAGGAAAAACAACTCTCGTCCGTCCCCGTTCTGGCCTTCGCGGGCGAGGCGCTCCTCACCCCCGAGCCACCGATCCTTGACGGGGCACTTCCTCAGCCGGAACAAAGGGATGTCAGCCTCCTGACGCCTCCGCTCGAGCTCGCGGCGGCAAAGGCGCAAAATCCGGCAACAGCATCCATCGTCCTGGTCACCGACGGTCTTGCTCGGGATCGAGAAAAAGCCCTGAAGAAAGCGAGAGAGCAGGGGCTGCCCATCCATATCGTGCATCCGCGCATCGGTGCTCTGGACGCTGCAGTCCAGGAAGTGAGGCTCCCCCGGAAAGCCCAGGCAGGTGCTCCATTCGCGATCGAAGCCCGAATCTCCATCGCCAGAGCCCAAGGTCCTCAAGATCCTCAGAATGTCCCCATCACCGCGACTCTGGAAGTTGAAGGGGTCGTTGTCGCTTCCAAAGAGGTCGGGCAGCTTTCAAACCCGGAGGTCCGTTTCGAAAACCTAACCCTTCCCGAAGGTTCCCACGAGATTCGAATCAGAATCGACGCACCCGGGGATATGGACGATCGAAACGACACCCTTGGCGGCACCCTCCCGATCCTGGGGCAACCCCGAATTCTCCTCGTGGGAGGCGCGGGTCGAAGTGGCTCGATCGAGGAAGGCCTCGCCATCCAGGACATCGTCCTGGAGAGAAAACCGGATCTATCCACCTTCAATTCAGCTGATGATCTCGGGCGGTATTCAGCCATGATTCTGGGTCCGGACATCGCCAACCTGCCACTTGCAGACCAGACACTCGTTCGGGATTTCATCATCGACCAGGGAGGCGGCCTGCTGGTGGTTGCGTCCGGAGGGCCGGGTGGAATGCGACATCAAGAGGACTCCATCCTGGAGCCCTTCCTCCCCGTGACTTTGCCTGATCCGGTCGACCTTGCCGCCGCCCCTCCATCCGACGATCTCCCCCCGGATCCCGATGAGGAAGAAACGCCGCCCGACCCCGAGAATGAAAAGGCCGATGAGCCGGGGGACGATCCCGGGAACGACCCGGGGAAAAAACCGGATCCGCCGCTCATCGATGCGTCAAAACCAGTGGCCAGACGAATTCTGGGGAGCGCTCTTAGCCTGGTTCTCATCCTGGATACATCCGGATCCATGACGGGAGGAAAGCTGGATGCGGCAAGAGCCGCCGCCCTTGCCACGGCCGGAACCCTCCAGCCTGAAGATCGATTGGGAGTCCTTGCCTTTTCGGAGGAACCTCAGTGGATTCTCCCGCTCACCACGGTGGCGGATGTGGACCGATTGGAGAACCGGCTCTCCGGCCTCAGTTCGCTGGGAAAGACCCGGTTTTTCCCGGTGCTCACCGAGGCTCGAAACGCCCTTCTTGCTGAATCCGCCGGAGTTCGGCACATCATCTTCTTGACCGATGGCGAGTCGGAAGAATTCAAGGATTTCCGGTCCCTCATCCTCAGCATGCAAAAACGAGGGATCACCCTGACGACCGTGGGACTCGGTGAAATGTTCAACGCCCGGCGATTGGGTCAGTTTGCAGAATGGGGAGCCGGCAGCTTTTACTCGGTCTATGACTTCCAGCAGATCCCCCAGATCTACCATCTGGAAGTGGGAAAGGTCCTGGACAACGCTGCCTCCTTTCGCGCTCCCGAGGCCGCCCTCCCCCGGGAGAAGCAGAACGATCCCATCTCGAACCCGGCGGTGACGAAGGCCACCACCGACGATCCGACCCGAAAACCCAAAGGCCCAAACGACCTCGATCAGGAGACATCAAAGGCAAAAGCCCCTCCGTCGAAAGATCCAAAAGAAGCAACGGATGCGGACAAGACCCCCTCTACCGCCAGACAAGAACCCATCCTCCCTCCTGCCCAGGGAAGGGGCCTCCCTGTCACGGCCAACGGAAACTCACCGTTCCTGGCTGGAATCCCACTCGATGAGATCCCTCCGATTCACCAGCCGCTGAAAACGGAGAGCCGGTTCTCCGCCTGGGTTCCCCTCCTCGTCGAAGGAAAGACTCCCCTGTTCAGCTATTGGATGGCCGGCCTGGGACGAGTTGCGGTTCTGTCGGCAGCGGTGGGGTCTCCGGAGAACCCGGAATGGGCTCAATGGCCCCGCCTCCCTCAGTTTCTCGCCCAAACGACCCGGTTTCTCCTGCGCTCCGAGGGAGACCTCCCACCCTCCGCCCAAACCCGGATCACGGCCGGGGAGGAACTGACGGTTCTTCTTCCGGATCTCACCCTTCTTGGCCAGATGGCGGAGGCCACGGGAGGGTCATGTTCGACCGATTTCCCTCACCCGCTTCCAAACCGGGTCCAGGACGAAGAAGAAAAAGGAGATCGGAGCTTCCCCTACCTACTTCTCGGCCTCTGCCTTCTGCCACTCGACCTTGCCCTTGGAAGGATGGATCGTGATCCCGGCTCTCGTAGTAAAAGACGTTGACATCGGAGCTTCCATCTGAGAAAGTTCCGATCGTATCTGCCGTAGAAGCGGTATGCACTGAACTGACAATTTGTTTGGCTTAAGCCGCCATATAGAGTCCTTGGGGAGGGAGACATGTCGCGGCGAAATGAGCTCTTTGAGTACTTCAAGAGCAGCAATAGTTATACGGCCGCGCAGAGTCCAAGCGCGGCGCCGGGCAGGAAGCGTCGTCGGTCAAAGAGAACCCGTGGCCGCAAGGCAAAGGTTCTTCGGGGACGCGCCCTAGACCACGTTAAGTCCTTGGATTACAGTAGATTCACCGGACTTCCGTGGCTTTCCGGAGCCGCCGTTCTTTTGGTCGCGGTGGCCGTCGTGTTTGGGTCCTATCTCATCGGACGGAGCCACAGCGAATCTACGGGCTCGGAGTTGAGCACGCAGGCACCCGCTGAGACGCCGAACCCGAAGGGAATTGAAGTTCCAGCCAGTCCGATTTATTCGGTGCTGGTGCGAACTTACGAAGATTCAGAAGAAAACACGGATCTGGCGATAGATATTCAAGAAAACCTGACAGGCCTTTCTTATCCCGACGTAGAAGCGGTTTATGTTCCTCTTCTGGAGGAAATCCGGGTCTATATCGGGCAGGCCTCGGTCGATGATGATGCTACCCTCCGGCAATGTCTTTCCCGGATCCGGGAGCATTTTCCAGAAGCAAGAATCGTCGAGCGCTAGATTTCGCTCGCACAAAGGACGAAGACGCAAATGTCGATTCATCAAAGTCTGGCGGTCAAGGGAAAGCTGGTCCGAACCCGCAATGTTTTCACCCGCATTGAACGGCTCGAGATCCTCACCAAGAGCGGCCGCTGGAAAGAAGGCGACTCGGTCTACGGGTTGGCGAAAGTCCGAACCCGGTTCAAGACCAAGAGTCGAAAAGCCATCAAAGAGGCGAAAGCCGCCGAATCCGAGGAGAGTAAGAGCAAGGAGTGAGCCCACCTCCCAAAAGAATCGCAAAGCGGATGCAGGGGATCAAATCCTCGGGCATCCGTCGGATGTTCGAGCTTGCTTCCAGCCTCGAATCCCCTCTCAACCTGAGCATTGGCCAGGCCGATTTCGACGTCCCCGATCCCATCAAGGATGCAGCGATCAAAGCCATCCGGGACGGGAAAAACGGCTACACCGTCACTCAAGGGATTCCAGAACTCAACGAGCGCATTCACGCCGACCTGAAGAGTCGCTACCGGTATGACGCGGACGCAACCCTCGTTACCAGCGGTGTCTCCGGCGGGCTCCTTCTTGCTTTCATGGTCATCCTAGATGCCGGAGATGAAGTACTCATCCCGGATCCCTATTTTGTGATGTACAAGAACCTCGCTCTCCTCGCTGGCGCGGTGCCCCGCTACTACAACACGTATCCCGATTTTCGCCTCACCCGCGAAGCTCTCGAGGCAGCGGTCAGCGAACAAACCAAGGTTCTGCTGGTCAACAGCCCGGGGAATCCAACCGGCGTGGTTCGAAGCGAAGAAGAGCTCCAGCTCGCCGTCGACTTTGCCAGGGAGCATGACCTGATCTTGATCTCCGACGAGATCTACGATCACTTCATCTACGATCAGCCCTTTCGAAGCCTCTGCGAATTCACGAATGACGTCATTCTCGTCTCCGGGTTCTCAAAGAGCCTGGGGATGGCTGGATGGCGAATTGGCTATGCCACGGGGCCTGCAGACATTCTGGATTGCATGAAGACCCTCCAGCAGTTCTCGTTCGTCTGTGCACCAGCTCCCGCGCAGCACGCCGTCGTCGCCGCCTTTGACGTGGACCTTTCCCCCTACTATAAGTCTTATCGAGACAAGCGAGACCTCGTCTTTGAAGGCATCAAGAATCACTTTGAAGTGGTCAAGCCAGAGGGGTCTTTCTATATGTTCCCGAAGGTTCCCGGACTACTGAGCGACATGGAGTTCGTCGAGCAGGCCCTCGCCGAAAACCTCCTGATCGTTCCCGGCAGCACGTGCTCCGAACAGGGAAGTCACTTCCGGCTCTCTTTCGCCGCCAGCAACGACATACTCCAGGCTGGCGTTGAAACCCTGAATCGAATGGCATCCGCTGTCAAAGCCGGCGACCTGAAATAATCGAGCCTGGACCTGCAAACTCATGGATGCCTCATCGGCCCAAGGAAGACTTCACGAAATTTTCTCCTCGATCCAGGGAGAAGGCCCTCACGTAGGGAAACGCCATATCTTCGTCCGACTCGAAGGGTGCAATCTTCACTGCGCCTACTGCGACAGCCTGGACGCATTGAAAAAGAACCCGACGTACACCGTGTACCCGTACAGACCCGGACCCGGTGTGCCACGAGCAAATCCGGTTTCAGCCAGGGAAGTCGCTGAGCATGTCTGCTCCCTTGATCAAGAAAGCGGGAACACCCACGACGCGGTCTCCTTCACCGGCGGAGAGCCTCTGGTGCAAACCGATTTCCTCAAAGAGCTTCTCGTCCTCGTTCGCACCGAGAAAAGAAAAACCTATCTCGAGACGGCAGGAACCCTCCACTCCGCTCTCGCCCAGGTCATCGAGGACGTAGATATTATTGCCGCCGATCTGAAAGTGCCCTCCGCTACTCGAGAGAGAGTACCGCTGCCGGAAGCCAGATCCTTCCTGGAAATCGCGCACGAGTCTCCGAGCGAACTCTTTGTCAAGCTCGTCGTGAGCCAGGACACAACCGTCCAAGAGATCAAGGATCTGCTCGCGGGAGCGTTGCCATCCGACCAGGTTCCGGTCATCCTTCAACCTGTCACGCCGTATGACTCATCGCCTCTCCCTCCGACGCTCGATCAATTGGATCGGTTTCAAGAAGCGGCAAAACGGTATGCCGAGGACGTGAGAGTCATGCCTCAAGTGCACGTGGCATTGCAAGCTCGGTAAATAAATCCGGAGAAGCAACCCACTTCAGGGAGGGGAATCTTGAAGGAACGAAGGAGAATCTTGCTTTGCGAGACACCCCAAGGTGGTGGATCTCTTCTTCGTTCAATTGCGCTCGGCCATGCACTCCGGGAACGGCTCCCCTCGTCTGAAGTCTTCTTCGCGGTCCCGCCCCACCAGGCCAGTATCGTCGCCGACCTCGGACTCATCGTCGTCCGACGCCTCTCGATCGACCCCATGCTTGACCGGGCCCTCACCGAAAGAGAGCGCTCCCGAAGGCTCCTGACTCTGGCCCTCTTGAACACAGGTCAGGTTCTCTCCACGGTAGCCAAGCTTCGTCCGTCCATTCTCATCCTCGATGGGATTCCAACCCCGGCGCTCCCGACCCGGGTATTCCGCGGACGGACAGTTGTTCTCCTGGATTCCGAGTCGGGAGTGCTTCAGCCCTCTTCCAGCTCAATGCTGGCGTCCGAGATCCTCCGAAGATCCCTCCAGCGCCGAGGGGTCAATGCAGCAGACACGAGCCTTTACCTGGGAACCCCGGACAGCATCCCTGCCGGAGCCTCCCGAGATTGGGCAACCCGCCACATCCGTTTCACCGGCTTTTTCAACCCATCTCTCCAGCCGGAACAAAGCGAGGAAAACACACAACCCCAGCAAGATCTGGTGGCTGTCGTTCAGGAAGATACGATGCCCGTCTCCTGGCTCCATGAAGCTGCCCGGCTGGCATACGGCAACATTCTGAAGAAAGTGCCTTCTGCCCGAATGGCCCTGGCAGGGATCAACGGGCTCGACGCGGTTCTGACTCCCGAACACCCCGAGCCCATGCCGGTTACAAAAGCAACCTGGGTCGATCTCAAAACCGTCACTTCCCTGGCCCACGTCACCATCATCGAAGCACGCCCCTCTCTCCTTGCAACGCTGGCGGGGCTGGGTCGGAATCCACTACAAGTCGCTCGCCCAAGACAGCTGGGGGGCAAATTGGCCCTCGACGCGAAAGACGGCAGGGAGCAACATGGATCGTCCAGTTCACTGATTCAGAGCAACCAAATCGATGACCTGGCCGTCGCTCTCAGCACCCGTGTGTGCCGGGAGCTTCAAGGCCCGCCCACCCTGGCCAGCGTGTTCCCGGAACCCGGCTCGATCGTCGGAACAGACGTTCTCCTCGGTGAGATCCTCTGAGGAGCCGCTGTCAGTCTGTCAGCCGGACCTTCCTGGACTCTGCTGACATTGTGGCAGCAGCAACCTCCTCCGCCCCGCTCCCGAGGTCCTTGATTTGCCAGGGCCTTGAAAATCAATGTTTTCCGGTCGCGTGGACGGAAATAGGCATGACACTTGCTTCAAGAGGAGGTTTTCCCGTCCGTACATTGAGCTTTCGCGGAATCGCCGTGGGGCGTCCGCGGGATGATAACAATACGATAGAAGGAGGAGTTCAATGGCGAAGCAGCTGGCCTTCGACCGAGAAGCCCGAGAGGCCATTCAGAGCGGAGTCAACAAGATCGCCAAGGCGGTCAAGACGACGCTCGGCCCCCGTGGAAGAAACGCCGTACTCGACAAGGGTTGGGGAAGTCCCACCATCACTAAAGATGGTGTCACCGTGGCCGAAGAGGTCGAGCTCGCGAACCCCTACGAAAACCTCGGCGCCCAACTCGTCAAGGAAGCGGCTTCCAAGACGAGTGACGTGGTCGGCGATGGGACGACGACCGCGACGGTGCTTTCTGAAGCCATCTTTAATGAGGGCCTCAAATGCGTGACCGCAGGTCACAACCCCATGATGCTCACCAAGGGGATCCAGAAGGCCGTGTCCACGGTCATCACCAATCTCCACAAGCTGAGCAAGCCCGTCCAAGGCAAGAAAGACATCGCTTACATCGCCTCGATCGCCAGTAACAATGACGACACCGTGGGCAAGATGATCTCCGAAGCCATGGAAAAAGTGGGTAAAGACGGGGTCATCACCGTTGAGGAGAGTAAGGGCATCGAGACCGATGTCGAGGTTGTCGAGGGCATGCAGTTTGACCGCGGCTACCTCTCCCCTCACTTCGTGACCGACCAGGACAGGATGGAAGTGGTTCTCGAAAAACCCTTCATCCTTCTCCACGAAGACAAGATCACCTCGGTCAAGAAGATCGTTCCCATGCTGGAACAGATCACCAAGGCCGGGTCTTCTCTGCTCATTATTGCTGAGGATATCGAAGGCGACGCACTGGCCACCTTGGTCGTGAACAAGCTTCGAGGAACCCTCAAGGTTTGTGCCGTCAAGGCTCCTGGCTACGGCGATCGCCGAAAGGCAATGCTGGAAGACCTCGCTGTCCTGACGGGCGGCCAGGTGATCTTCAAAGACCTGGGCATCGACATCGAAAATGCCGACTCCAGCCACTTCGGTCGCGCCAAACGAGTGACCATTAACAGCGAAAACACCGTGCTCGTTCAGGGAACGGGAGTGGCTGGCGAGATTCAAGCTCGCATCGCCCAGATCCGAAACGAGATCGAGCTCACCACCTCTGACTACGATCGCGAAAAACTGCAAGAGCGCCTCGCCAAGCTGGCCGGTGGTGTCGCCTTGGTTCGGGTCGGTGGTGCAACCGAGACGGAAGTCAAAGAAAAGAAAGCACGGGTCGAAGACGCACTTTCTGCGACTCGCGCTGCTGTTGAGGAAGGCATCCTTCCCGGTGGCGGAATTGCTCTTCTTCGCTCGGTTGCCTGCCTGAAGAACCTCAAGGGCGACAGCCTGGAAGAGGACGCGGGCATCAACATCGTCCGGAAGGCCCTCGAGGCCCCGATTCGAACGATTGCCGCCAACGCCGGTCAAGATGGCGGTTTGGTCGTCAAGAGGACTTTGAGCGAAAAAGCCGCGAACCATGGCTATGACGCGAACGCCGATCGATACGGCGATCTCGTCGCCTGGGGAATCGTCGATCCAACCAAGGTAACCCGATCTGCCCTTCAGAACGCAGCAAGCGTTGCCTCTCTCCTTCTCACCAGTGAAGCCCTCATCACCGACGCCCCGAGCAAGGGAGCGAAGGGAGGTGGTGGCCACGATCACATGCATGGCGGCGGCGGAATGCCCGGTATGGGCGGCGGAATGCCCGGCATGGGTGGCATGGGCGGAATGCCCGGCATGATGTAATCGATCCAGCAGCGGGGATTGACCGCTGGATTTCATTGACTCGACAACAACCAATCAAATTGAATCACATATAAGACAAGGAAAAATACCATGACAAAAATTAACCTACGACCCTTGGACGACCGCGTGGTGGTAAGCCCCTCGGAAGCAGAAGAAATCACCGCCGGAGGCATCGTCTTGCCCGACGCCGCCCAGGAAAAACCGCAGCGTGGCAAAGTCGTTGCCGTCGGCGCTGGCAAATTGCTCGACAGCGGCAATCGCGGAGAACTTTCCGTCACGGTTGGCGACGAAGTGATTTACGGCAAGTACGGCGGATCAGACATCGAAGTCGACGGCGAAGAATTCAAGATCCTCCGCGAGAGCGACATCTTGGCCAAAGTGGTTTGACGTTAGTTGCTAGTTGATAGGCGCTAGTTATTAGAAAAAAACAAACACAAGCATAATTAACCACAAGGAAACAATATCGTGGCAAAACAACTCATGTTCGACGACACAGCACGTAGCAAGCTGCTCAAAGGCGTCGACAAATTGGCTGACGCCGTGGCTGTGACGATGGGCCCGACCGGTCGTAACGTGATCATCAACAAATCGTTCGGCGGCCCCACGGTAACCAAAGATGGTGTGACCGTGAGCAAGGAAGTCGAGCTGGAAGACCCCTTCGAAAACATGGGGGCCAAGTTGGTCCACGAAGTGGCGGACAAAACCTCCTCGCTCGCCGGCGACGGTACCACCACCGCAACCGTGCTCGCTCGTGCAATTTTGCGAGAAGGCACGCGAAACATTGTCGCGGGTAGCAATCCGATGGCCGTTCAGCGCGGTATCCGCAAAGCAGTCGATGCGGCAGTCGAGCAACTCGACTCGATGTCGAAAAAAGTATCCAGCAAAGAGCAAATCGCTCAGATTGGTGCGATCAGCGCGAACAACGATCGCGTGATCGGCGACCTGTTGGCAGACGCGATGGAAAGAGTTGGCAAAGACGGCGTCATCACGGTCGAGGAAGGCCGCTCGACCGAAACGACGCTCGATTTGGTCGAAGGCATGCAGTTCGACAAGGGTTTTCTTTCACCCTACTTTATCAACCAAACCGCCGACATGGAATGCACCCTCGAAGATGCCTACCTGCTGATCCATGAAAAGAAAATCAGCAACCTGCGCGACTTGCTACCGCTTTTGGAACTCGTGAGCCAAAAGGGCAAGCCATTGCTGATTATTGCCGAAGACGTGGAAGGCGAAGCCCTCGCGGCTTTGGTCGTCAACAAGCTCCGCGGCATTCTCAACGTCTGTGCTGTGAAAGCCCCTGGTTTTGGCGATCGCCGCAAGGCCATGCTGGGCGACATCGCCACGCTCACCGGTGGCACGCTCATTAGCGAAGATTTGGGACAAAAGCTGGAAAACGTCACGTTAGCCGAACTGGGACGGGCGAAGAAAATCACCGTCTCCAAGGATGCCACAACGATCGTCCAGGGCGGCGGCAATACCGCTGACGTGCAAAAGCGGATTGAGCAGATTCGCAAAAGCATCGAAGCAACCTCCAGCGAATACGATCGCGAAAAACTGCAAGAACGGATGGCCAAGCTCACCGGTGGCGTGGCAATCATCTCGGTTGGCGCCAGCAGCGAAGCCGACATGAAGCAAAAAAAAGCACGCGTGGAAGACGCACTGCACGCAACCCGCGCCGCGGTGGAAGAAGGCATTCTTCCCGGAGGTGGTGTGGCACTTATGCGAACGCGAGAGGCGGTTCAAGCAGCCCGCAGCAGTGCGAAAGGCGACGAAAAAATCGGCGTCGACATCGTTGCCGGTGTGCTCGACGCACCGCTACGTCAAATCGCCGATAACTGCAGCCTGGATGGCAGTGTGGTGGCCGACGAAATTAGTCGCAAATCGCAAGCCATTGGCTACGATGCCAACAACGGCGAATATGTCGACATGTTCAAGGCGGGCATCATCGATCCCACCAAGGTCGTCAAAACAGCGCTGATCAACGCCGCAAGCATCGCTGGACTGATGCTTACCACCGAAGCCTTGGTCACGAACTACGACGCCAAACAACAGGACAAAAAGGCAGTTGCTGGCAGCATTCGTTAGCAAGCCCAAAGATCGATATTTTTCGCGACGGGCCACTCGGCTATTCTCTAGCCAGTGGCCCGATCGTGTGTAGGTTGGAAATAAACAATGTCCAATGACCAATTCCCAATGACCAATGCCCTCTCGCTGACACCAACCGTTCATACTCAGAATTAGTCATTGGTCATTCGTCATTTTGAATTGTCCTCTATGTCGAAACGCGATTATTACGAAGTGCTGGAAGTCGCTCGCGAGTCGTCGCAAGGCGATATCGCTACGGCATATCGTAAGCTGGCGGTAAAGTTCCACCCTGACAAAAACCCGGACGACCAAGAGGCAATCGACCGTTTCAAGGAAGCCTCCGAGGCGTTTGAAGTTCTGCACGACTCGGAAAAACGCGCTCGTTACGATCAGTACGGCCATGCCGGGGTGAACGGCAACTCCGGCTCGGGACATTTCTCCGACGTCGAAGATATCTTCTCCGCGTTTGGCGATATCTTCGGCGATATCTTTGGCGGTCGGCGTGGTCGCAGCCGTGTGCGAAAAGGCCGCGACGTGCGGTGCGATGTTTCGCTCACCCTGCATGAAGCGGCAAACGGAGCGCGAAAGACCGTCGAGTTCCAACGGCACGAACCCTGCAAGACTTGCAAAGGCACAGGAGCGGCGAAGGGAAGCAAACGAGAAAAATGCTCGTACTGCGGCGGTCAAGGCCAAGTTGTCCAGCAGGCAGGAATCATTCGCGTCCAAACCACCTGCCCCGCCTGCCAAGGCGAAGGTTCGTCGGTTTCCACTCCCTGCCGAAGCTGTCGCGGGACAGGACACATACTGAAAAAAGTCGAAGCCGAGGTCGACATCCCCGCCGGGGTCGACAATGGCATGCAAGTGCGAATTGCCGGCCAAGGCGAGCCAAGCCCCAACGGCGGACCCCCGGGCGATTGTTACTGCGTGGTGTCGGTCTTACAGCACGCGTTGTTCGATCGCGAAGGCCAACATCTGGTCTGCCGCGTGCCGATTACCTACTCGCAGGCAGTCTTGGGCTGTACGCTAGAAGTACCCACGCTTAGCGGCCCTAGCGATCTTGAGATTCCTCCCGGCACGGAGACAGGAAAAGTCTTTAGGCTTCAGGGACAGGGCATGCCCGACCCGCGGATTACCGGTTTGGGAGACTTGCTGGTGCAGGTAAACATCGAAGTCCCGAAGAAGGTCACCAGCGAGGAAGAAAATCTGTTGCGCGAACTTGCCGACATGGAACACAAAAACGTCGCTCCCGCGCGGAAAAGTTTTTTTGAAAAAGTCAAAGAGTATCTTAGCGATGAGTCGCAATAGCATTTATTGAGGAAGGCGCACCGATGGCGGTTCAACCACCCACAAACGACAACAATCCCGAAAGCGTTCCGATTGGCGATGCGGACACAACCGAAGTCGATTCGATCGCACAACAGGTAGAAGCTGCTAGCAGCGAGGGCAAACCCTCGGACGAAGCGCAGAGCGACTTAGCAGCGCAATTGGCAGAAGAAAAAGATCGGGGATTGCGTCTCCAGGCCGAGATGCAAAATCTTCGCAACCGGACTTCGCGAGAAATTGCCGACGAACGACGCTATGCACCGATGCCCTTGCTGAGAGAATTGCTCCCCGTGGTCGACAATATCAATCGAGCCATCGAAGCTGCCGAGCAAGAGAGCGACGCGGAAAGTCTGTTAGAAGGTTTCAAACTCGTTCGTCAACAATTGATGGTTGCCTTAGAGCAACATAACTGCAAGCCGATCGAAGCGCTGGGCCAACCGTTTGATCCGCAGTTTCACGAGGCAATTTTGCAGCAACCCTCGGAAGAGCAGCCCAAGAACCACATCTCGTTGGTCACACAAGTCGGATACCAACTGCACGATCGGGTTGTGCGGCCCTCGCAAGTTATCATTTCAACGGGCCCCGCCGAAAGCGAAGCTCAGCAAACTTCCAACACCGAGCGATAAACAATAAAAATGCCCACTTACGATTACGAATGCGACTCCTGCGGGCACGAGTTCGAGTTGTTCCAATCCATCTCCGCGCCTGTCAAAAAGAAGTGCCCCGAGTGCAGCAAGCTGAAGCTTCGCCGCTTGTTCGGCACGGGCGGGGCGATTGTATTTAAGGGTTCCGGTTTCTACCAAACCGATTACCGCAGCGAATCGTACAAACAAGCCGCGGAAAAGGATAAGAAACCCGCCGCCAAGAAGGACGAAAGCAAGGCCTCAGACAAATCGAAGTCGAAACCCAAAAAACCCTCGAGCGAAGCCTAACGGCTTCAACACTCATGCGCTGTCCGACTTGCAAAAGTGATTTTGACCCGACGCTCACCGACACGCTCCCCTTCTGTAGCGAGCGTTGCCGCTTGATTGATTTAGGTCGCTGGCTTGGTGAAGAACACATCTTGCCAAATTTTCCGGACCCCGACGGCGACGAAAAGCCCGAAAATCCTATCGCCGAGAATCATTCGAGCAGCCCCGAGGGCGACGCTCTCTAGAGCCCACCCAAATGTCCACGGTTAGCCGCGATCTTACAGATCGCTGCTAAAATTCCCAGCACTTGGAATCATGCCACGACGGCTTTATAATGCCTCGCAACTTGGCAACCCTTGTGTCCCGAGACGATTCTCCTCATGCCGCAACCGACTAATCCACTTTCTGGCACACTGCACGAGATACGATTCCGCGAGATCTTCCCCTGGGTAATTCTCGTGCGAGCGCTGCGCATCTCGCTGCTGATACGAGTTTTGGGTTTGGCATTTCTGGGAGTCGTTCTTACCCAGTGGGGTTGGGCGGCCCTGGATGGAGTGTTCTCCGCTACTCCCGCTCAGTTGGGACAACTTACAGAAAGCCAATCGATCGACAGCACCGTGGGACCCGAGTTGTTCGATCCCAATACCCAATCCAAACCGAGTGCAGCAGTCGTAGTGTCCCCGTTACGCATCGTTGCCGAGCACCCGTTTGCCGGTCCCTTGGTGCATGGCTGGGTTTGGATAGCCGAACCATTTTTGCGTCTCGCTGCTACGGAATCAACTTGGCTCTTGTGTATGAATCTGACGCTTAGCGGAATTTGGGCGATTGCTGTTTGGGCCGTCTTTGGGGGAGCCATTGCACGCATTGCCGCAATCTACTTCACACGCGGCGAGACTCTGGGGCCGGTAAAAGCGATTCAGTCGGCCGTTTCCAAAGCTCCAGCAATTGCCGGTGCGCCCTTAATCACGATGGCCACCGTGGTGGCTCTGGCTTTGCCGCTCGCGTTGGTTGGTTTGCTAACCCGGTTGGACTTTTTGGCTTTCTTGGTGGGACTGTTTTGGATTGTTTTACTGGCTGGTGGTTTGGTCCTTGCGATTGTCCTGCTAGGTCTGCTCCTTGGCTGGCCACTGATGTGGGCGACTGTTGCAGTCGAACAAACCGACGCATTCGATGGAGTCAGCCGATGCTATGCTTACGTCTATCAAAGGCCGCTGTCGTTGATTTTTTACCTGGTCGTGGCCACCAGTTTGGGTTTGTTGGGCGAAGCGGTCGTGACCTATTTCGTTGCCGCGGGGACGACTCTCACCGAATGGGCGGTAAGCTGGGGGTCGGGCAACTCGCGAATTGCAGAATTGGTCGTCCCCGCCAACGGCGACGCATCCACTTCGCTAGGAGGTTTGGCCACGACGGGTGCCTACGGAATTGCATTTTGGAAATCGGCACTGCAGACTGTTGCCGATTCATTTCCGATGGCCTACTTATGGCCGGCTACCGTGGGAATCTATCTGCTGTTACGCCAACAAGTCGACTCCACCGAAATGGAAGAAATCACGCTCGGCAAAAGCGATCCCCCGCAGGGTTTGCCAAACCTCACCCCCGACGAAGCCGGCATCCCGCAAGTCGATCCTTCGCAGCCATCTGGCGATTGATGATTACTGATTGATGAATGATGAATCGTTCGCAGCAATCAGCAATCAGCATTCAGCAATCGTTGGAAAATCGCCTCCGCATCGCGCTCCAGTTGGCCTCGTGTTACGACCACGTCACACCCCGCCTGTCGCGCTGCTTCCAAACGCTGTTCGTGAACATGCGGACCGCAGGCGATAATCGATAAGTCGCTCGATCGCTCGTGTCGCAACGAGTCGACCAACGAAGAAATATCCAACCCTGGGCAGCGTAAATCGACAAGCACCAGTTTGCAGGAATCGTCGCACACTTCGCTCGCACGGGACGGTTCGGCGACAGTGATCATTTCGAGCCCGCAGCTTCGAGCAGCGCCCACAACCCTTGCGCTCAAAATAAGATCGCCGCTAACGAGAAGTAGTTTCATCGATCAAATCGCGGAGGGACCGCTCCGCGAGTCACTAATTTGCATGGCGGCCTCCATCGGCAAAACAAATATCTTGCCATCGCCGATACTTCCCTCAGGACTGGTTCGGGCAGTTTTCTCCAAGCACTCGATCGTGCGAGTGACGAAATCGTCGTTCACGGCAATTTCTAGCTGCACTTTACGCAACAGATTGGTATTGTACTCGGCGCCTCGAAACGTTTCCGTTTGCCCACGCTGCCGCGCAAACCCAAGCGCATCGGTCACCGTCATCCGCGTGACGCCGATGGCCTTGAGCGATTGCTGAACCGCATCAAGTTTTACAGGCTGAATAATTGCCAGAATAAGTTTCATGATAGAAAAAATGATGCCTCTACGTCTTTTTCATTTTTAGATTCATTCGGCGATGCCGCAAGCGGCAGGTCACTGCGGGCCTCAATTTTCCCGGCAATCTGCTATCACCGATTCTCGCGGTTAGCACAAGTTGTACAAGGGTGCCCCCCGACTTGAGTCCAGGATGTTGCCGACTCTGTGCCTTGCAATACAGTCTGGCGATGGCAGCAGGCCGATAATAGGCTAAGAGGGAAGTTATTTAGTGCCTGACGCCCCCCAACAGGTTCTGTACACGGGCCTTGCATAGCAGCGCCAAACGGTTGTATTTAGCGAAATACCGGTGCCGGAATCGATCGAAGTGGCACCAGTCGGTGTTGCCTCCTTTTTTCGACAACGGATACAATAACACAGCTAGAATACTAGCGTATCTACGGAAACAGAGACCTGCAGAAAGCGATCGAGATGTTCTCAACTCGACACAACCTCCTCGTGCAAATGGCACGCCTATTTTTTCTTTGCCTGCTTCTGATTGGCGGGCAAAAATCGGCGCTGGCACAGTTCGATCTTCCCTCGGGATTTGGCTCCCTGGGCGGCAACAACGCGCCCAAGGTCACCCTGGATGCCGAGTTCACAACGGCTACCGCCGACCGCCCTGCGCTGCTGTTCGTCTCGGCCAAAATGGCTGAAGGATTTCACGTTTACGCGATCGACCAAGGAGCGCTGCCAAAAGGCGGCGGTCCGATGGCGACCAAGATTTCTTTAAAGCCAGGTGCCAAAGCCCGAGTCGTTGGCCGCTGGCAGCCGCTCAAAGCTCCGCACACGCACATCGATCAAGAAATCTGGACCGGCTTGGAAATGCGCGAGCACGACGGGCGAGTCACCTGGGTTGTTCCGATCGAGTTTACCGCAGGCGCCGCTCCGTCGACTCTAACAGTTTCCGGAACCGTCGAAGGGCAGGCGTGCAACCCACAAACGTGTATCCCCTTCGAGCAACCGTTCACCGCAAGCTTGGGGACCGGAGTCGCTCTGCCCAAAAGTTTCGATCTTTCAACCACCAAGCTCCCCACCGCCGACTCACCAACACCACCCCCCATCCAGCCAAGCCAAACCCTTCAGCCAAGTAATCTAAAAACCACGCTCCCGAAAACTACAATCCAGAAAAACGCAATCCCAAGTTCGACTACTGAGACGACTTACGATCTCTCACAGATCTCGGTCGAAGAAAGCGAATCGCAGTCGTTGGTTTACTATCTCATCACGGCATTTTTGGGCGGGATCGTGCTCAACATCATGCCCTGCGTGTTGCCTGTAATTGGCCTGAAGGTAATGAGCTTCGTCCAACAAGCCGGAACAAGCCGCGCGCATGCGTGGATGCTCAATTGCTGGTATGCGGCGGGGATCATTTTTGTGTTTCTAGTGTTGGCTAGCCTTGCCGTTTCGGTCCAATTAGGTTGGGGCGGACAGTTTGGTAGCGCCAAATTCAACATCACACTGATCGCCATTGTGTTTGCGATGGCGCTGAGCATGTTGGGCTTATGGGAAATCCCGATTCCCGGTTTCGTCGGCTCCGGCACGGCGATGAACATGGCCGAAAAAGAAGGCCCCGCCGCCGCGTTTCTCAAGGGCGTGTTGACCACCGTGCTAGCCACCCCCTGCACAGGCCCCTTCATGGCAACCGCGCTCGCATGGGCGGTGCGTCAACCGGCCTGGGTCACGTATTCCGTATTTGGCGTGTTGGGATTGGGAATGGCCAGCCCCTATTTGCTGATTGGCGCTTTCCCCAGTCTCATTAAATTCCTCCCCAAGCCGGGCGCTTGGATGGAAACCTTCAAAAAAGTCATGGGGATCGTCCTACTGGCCACCGTCGTCTGGCTGATGACCTTTATCGACGCCGCGTTGGCAGTTCCCACCGTGGCTATGATGGTCGGAATCGCCGCCGCCTGTTGGTGGATTTCACAAACCCCGATCACCGCCAGCTTCGGCGCGAAACTCCACTCCTGGACTGTCGCTGGACTTGTGACCGCTATTGTGGTGATGGGTTCCTACGGCTGGCTTTATAAGCATGTGATGCTACCACGCTTCGAGAAAAACGTTGCCGCCCGTGCGGAGCAGCAAATTTCGCTAGAACGAATAAAAATTGCCCAAGAGCTCGGCAAGGTCCAAGAACCGGGGCAACTCGAAGCAGTGATTGAGAGTCTCGTCGAAGACGTCGCCGACGAAGGCGATCAGCCCTGGCAACGATTTACGCTCGCCAAGCTAGGGCGAAAAACACTGGGCGAAGGCCGCACTGTGCTGGTCGATTTTACTGCCGACTGGTGTTTGACGTGTAAGACGCTGGAAAAACTCGTCCTCAAAACCCGCCCCGTAGAAGATGCGATTGCTCAGGCCGACGTCATCACGATGGAAGCCGACTACACCAAGAAGCCCGAATCGATCGATCGAGCAATCAAAGCATTAGGCGGCGTGGGCGTGCCCTTGATCGCCATCTTCCCGGCCAACGATCCTTACAATCCGATCGTATTCTCCGACGGCAACTACACCAAAGCCGGCCTGATCGAAGCCATCTCCCAAGCCACCGGCAAAGAGATCGCATCATCCAACGGTGCAACATCCAACAACTACGGCTCCAGCAAAACATCCCTCATCCAAGCCTCCGGCGAAAAACCTCGGCTGTAGTGCAGCACTTTAAGAACCTATCCCAAATCCCTCTCCCCGGTCCGCCGGGGAGAGGCTAGGGGAGGGGTCTTCAGAGTTCCGGATACGCTCTAAGGATTGTGGTCGTGTTTCCATTGCGATGGGCAGTGCATTCACCCCAAGCAATCTGCAAAGCGGTGTCATTTCGAGGTCTGCCGAGAAATCTACGTAGCCTCAAAGTGCGTTGGCAGGCAAACCAGATCCCTCCGCAGAGCTCGAGATGACAGAGTTGGTGACTTTGCCGCTGCCCTGAGAAGTCATCCCAGGTTGCTTGCTCTGCCGCGTCTGAGGCGGCTACAATGCGTGGGCCGCTGCATAGGGCTGCATATTGAAGGACTGCTTCATTAAGTCAAGCATATGCAGATAGTTTCAATCTAATAACAAGTTTCTAGCCTATTCAACACATGGCCTCTGAATGGATGATTCGCCACGCATCGAACAAGCTATGCTGATCGTCGCAGAGCAACTCAAGACGCTCCAAGAGCTCGTCGAGCTATCTATTAAGCAAAAAGATCACGACTCAGGATTCGAACGTTTGCGAAGGTGGAAGTTGCGAACTTCGGAGCTGCTTGCGGAACATGTCCATCCGAAAGAGGGCAGCAACTTTCGTGGAAAGAAAAAGTACTCGTTTCGACCGGGAGATCCTTTAGGAAATTTATTCAGTGAATCGCAAATGTATCAAGGCTTCCTTCTCGCGTTGTTTGAGAGTCTGCAACAACATCCACTAGAGATCCTTAACGCTCCGATGCCGGTGACAGAACCTTCCCCTGCTCCATCTAGGCAGACTCCCGATTCAAGCGTAATTTTCGTAATTCATGGTCATGACGAACTTAATCTGCTGCGCCTGAAAGAAATCATACGAGACCGATGGAAGCTTGACCCAGTCGTCCTTGCGAAGCAAGCTGGTAAGGGACGAACAATTATTGAAAAGTTTGAGGAGGAAGCACAGCGTGCATGTTACGCATTCGCGTTGCTTACGCCCGATGACATTGTCACTTGCAGAGATCAAGAATACGCTCAAGCACGCCCAAACGTCATCTTTGAACTTGGTTGGTTTTATGGTCTGCTGGGTCGCGAACGTGTTGCCATTCTATTTAAGAAGGGGGCAAAGATACATTCAGACTTGGATGGCATTTCTCGAATTGAGTTCAACGATACGGTTGATGAGATTGTCCCAGAGATGGAAAAAGAGCTAGTTGAAGGCAGTATACTGATGGCGTAGTCGTGTGAGATGGGTGGTGCTGTCGGCAATGGCGCCCCATTTCAAGAGATTTCCCACCGACAGGTTCACCCATCTTTCGATACCAGATAGTTAGGCGGGTACGAAGTTGAAAAACTTAGCACAGATGGTGTTTGACCATATGTGGTTGATTCTCTTTGCCGGCGAAGAGATGATCGACTTAGACTACTCTGTTGAGCTACTCGATACACTGCCTCAGGCCGTTAGCGAATTCACCCAAGCAGAGCAGGAAGCCCTCGCAGAAGTTGGGCGGCAGGTTAAGAGCCGACTGCTTGCTGAGCCGGATGAATACGGCTATACCCCTCGCGACCTTGTTACGGACGAACAGCGCCGGTTTCTGGATGCCGTGATCAACAGGGAAATCTACACCGAAGAATGGTGGTCTGCCTGAGCTACAGCTACTTCACTCTGCCGTCTCCGCGACTCTGCGAGATACAACAGGGTCGTCGTCCCAGTGGCATTCGCCGCTTCCGGGGACGACCCGGCCGATTTGCCAGGTCTCGAAACCTTGGCGGGAGAGTTGCTGCTGGACGCTCTCGGCATAGTAGTCGCTTACGGCCATCACCAGGCCGATGCCCATGTTGAACACGCGGAACATCTCGGCGTCGTCGACGTCGCCCAGTTGTTGCAGCCAGCGGAATACGGGCGGTATCGTCCAACTGTCGCGAGTGATCAGCCCGTCGATGTTCGCCGGCAAGATTCGAGCAAGATTTTCGTGCAGCCCGCCGCCGGTGATGTGGGCGATGCCGTGGACCACCGATTTTACTTTGTAATGGTTGAGCACGTCGCGCACTGGGCGCACGTACAACCGCGTCGGCTCCATCAGCACGTCGCCCACCGTGGCGCCGCATTCGGGCACTTGATCGTCGACCGAAAGCCCGGCATGCTCGAAGACGATTTTGCGCACCAAACTGTAACCGTTGGAGTGAATGCCACTCGAGGCAATTCCTAACAGCACGTCGCCGTCGGCAATCGCGCTGCCGTCCAAGAGTCGCGAGCGTTCAACAATGCCCACGCAAAACCCGGCCAGATCGTAATCGCCCGTTTGGTACAAGTCGGGCATGATCGCTGTCTCGCCACCCACGAGCGCCGCACCAGTTTCCGTACACCCGGCACTGATCCCGGTGACAATCTGTTCCAGCAGCGCCGGGTCGTCCTCGGCCATCGCCACATAATCAAGAAAAAACAGCGGTTCCGCGCCACAGCAAATCGCATCGTTGGCGCACATGGCCACCAGATCGATACCCACCGAATCGTGCCGCCCCGCAAGCTGGGCCACTTTCAGCTTGGTTCCCACCCCATCGGTGCAGGAAACGAGCACTGGCTGCTCGTAATTGCGAGAAAAAAGCCCCCCCGAAAAATCGAGCTGAAAAAGCCCCGCAAAACCGTTATCCCAAGGCAGCACCCGCGGGCAATGGGTTCGCTTCAGCAGCGCAGGCAATCGGGCCATGGACTGCTGGTAAGTTTCCAGGTCGACTCCAGCATCGCGGTAAGTTATTTTCTGCATAGGATTTCGCGGTTTTATGTGCCTAGAAGGAGAATTCTACGGTGGTTTGAATGGCCATGTCAACGACCTGTCGAGTGAGGTTGCCAACCTAATGACCAATGTTCATCCGTCCGGGTTGAGCAGCAATGGGGTCCTGGACTCTACATTCGATTCCACTGGTTCCGTTTGGGCCGATTAGTCAGGTTCCGGCTGGCGCGGGTAGCGAAACTTGCCGCCGTCCGACGGACGAAGGGTTCGTAAGCTTGGCCCGTATCGCAGGGGCGGCAGCGGTCGAAGCAGAGATAGGTCCCAACGAGTTTCTGCCGGCTGACTATCGTATATTTTAGAGTTCAAGGGTTTCTGGTCGAAGGAGATATGTCCTCGTTCTGCATCGCAAAACGCCACCCAGTGCGTTTTTAGCAGAGCTTGAACAGGCAATCCTTCGGTCCTTCAACCCAGAGTCCTCCCTCAATGCTTACCCAATGGATACCATCCCTGGCCCTGACAGGCCAGACTCGAGTTCCCATGCCCAAATCGCAGCGCAGCATGCAGTTTCGCTATCCTCTGCCCTACGGGGCCGTGGTTCAGGAGGATGGCGTACAATTTGTCGTCTACAGCCATTCGGCCACTGCGATGCGCGTGCTGCTTTACCGACGCGTTAACGATCGGGAGCCCTATCGCACCATTGAAATCAATCCAAAGACCGATCGCTGGGGAGACCTCTGGAGCGTGTTCGTTCCTGAGCTGAAGGCGGGACAACTCTACCACTTCCAGGCCGATGGCCCGTATGAACCTGAGGCAGGTCATCGCTTCAATCCCCAGACACGCTTGATCGATCCCTACGCACGCGCGCTGGCAGGAAAATTCCAATCCTCGACCGACGGCATCGTCCGCCCGCCCAAGTGTGTGGTTGTCGACGATCATTTCGATTGGCAAGGCGACCGGAATCTTCGGCGGCCCTTGTCGGAATCGGTAATCTACGAAATGCACGTGCGCGGCTTCACGCGCAGCGCTTCCAGTGGAGCTACCCATGCAGGGACTTACCTGGGAGTGATCGACAAAATTCCGTATCTGCAAAAGCTCGGCGTAACCGCCGTCGAGTTGATGCCGATCCATGAATTCCCCATTCACGAACCGCACGGGAAAATGCCCGCCCGTAAGAACTACTGGGGATACGACTCCCTGGCGTTCTTCGCACCGCACCGTGGTTACATGCATGGCAACAAGCCGGGCGATCAGGTTCAGCAGTTCAAAACCATGGTCCGCGCGCTGCACGAAGCCGGCATCGAAGTGATCCTCGACGTGGTTTTCAACCACACCGCCGAGGGCAATCACTTTGGCCCCACGCTGAGTTTCAAAGGCCTGGAAAACAAGGTCTACTACATGCTCAACGAGGATGGCACCTACAAAAACTATTCGGGCTGCGGCAACACCGTAAACGGCAATCACCCGATCTGCCGCGAGATGATTTTCCATTGCCTAAGGCATTGGGTTTACAACTACCACATCGACGGATTCCGGTTCGATTTGGCGTCGATTCTCAGCCGCGATCGGCATGGCGAACTGATGCCCAACCCGCCGCTGGTCGAGGTCATCGCCGAAGATCCGATGCTGGCCGACACAAAAATTATTGCCGAAGCGTGGGACGCCGCCGGGGCATTCCAAGTCGGTTCGTTTGCCGACACTCGTTGGGCCGAGTGGAATGGCCATTACCGCGACGACATCCGTCGCTACTGGCGGGGAGACCAGGGACTCACCGGCCCGATCGCCACGCGCATTTCTGGTTCAAGCGATCTCTACCAAAACAGTGGCCGTCGTCCCTACCACAGCATCAACTTTGTGACTTCGCACGATGGGTATCCGCTGCTCGATTTGGTGAGCTACGAACAAAAGCACAACCAGGCAAACGGCGAAGATAACCGCGACGGAGACAACAACAGCTACAGTGCCAACTACGGCGTGGAAGGTCCCACGCGACGTAAGCATATTAGCGATCTTCGTAATCGGCAGACGAAAAACATGATGGCGTCGCTCATGTTGAGCCAAGGGACGCCCATGCTCTCCTCGGGCGACGAAGTCCTACGCACGCAGCGCGGAAACAACAACGCTTATTGCCAAGACAACTCGATTAGCTGGTTCGACTGGAACCTACTGGAAAAGAACGCAGAGATGCTACGTTTTTGCGAAGCGCTAATCGCCTTTCGCAAAGATCAACCGAACGTGAGACGTCCGTCGTTTTTGACTGGCGCACCGACCGAAAATGGCGATCTACCCGACGTCACCTGGTTCAGTCCCAACGGAAAACCGATGGACTGGAGCCAATCGCGGAAAAGTATTGTGTGTGTACTTGGTACCACGGGACTCGACGATCCGGCAGCCAGGCCTGTCATGCTGCTGCTCCACGCGGGGGAAACGACGCAGGAATTCGTGATTCCGGCTGAAATTCGTTCCCTTCCTTGGAAGCAGTTTATCGATACTTCGGCAGCTTCGCCTGCAGATATCTACCCTCAATGCGATGGCCCTGCTCTGCCCTCTAAGGGACGCCTACGGCTCGTCCATCACACACTAGTGTGTTATGTGGCTTAGGGATCCGCTTGCGGTTTCGCAGAAAAAAACAAATGACTCGGGGTACTAGAGACAAGCCCGGCGAATGGGTAATCTGTAGTTAGATGATGTCGTTATTTCGTCTGGATTTACGGAAATACCATGAACGCCCCACAACCATTCGTATCGATCATCGGCATTGGTGACGATGGCCTCGATGCCGTTCCCGATTCAGTTCGCAAGCTCATACTCGGGGCCCAGGTCATCGCCGGCAGCGAACGCACCTTGGAATTGGTCCCCGAGTCGTCGGCCAAGAAAATGGTGATTGGTTCCGACCTGGACGCGGTAGTCGAACAAATCAACACCGCCGGCTCGGGACCCATTGCCGTGTTGGTCACCGGGGATCCGCTCTTTTATGGGTTGGCACGTTTTCTCTGCGAGCGCATTGGTCGCGATCGTTGCGAAATCGTCCCGCACGTCAGCAGTATGCAGTTGGCGTTTGCCCGAGTGAAAGAGAGCTGGGACGAGGCCTACCTGACCAACTTGGCGAATCATTCGCTGGAAGCGGTTGTCGAGCGAATTCGTACCGCGGAAAAAGTGGGGCTTTTCACGACCGAAACGTGCGGCCCCTCCGATGTGTGCCGGGCTCTTGCCGACCGTCGGATCGATTATTTTACGGTTTACGTTTGCGAGAATCTAGGGGCGCGCGACGAACGCGTCACGCAAGGTTCGATCGACGAGATTGCCAGCCAATCGTTCGAGTCGCTCAACGTGATGGTGCTAATTCGCGACACGGAAGCACCCGACCGCCCCCGGACACCGCTGGGCCACAGCTTGTTCGGCAACCCCGATGAAGTATTCCACCAGTCGACACCCAAACACGGATTGCTCACCCCGGCGGAAGTCCGCGCGATGGCGCTTGCACAAATGGCGCTCGACGCGCGCAGTGTGGTTTGGGACGTGGGCGCCGGCTGCGGGCCAGTGAGCGTCGAGGCAGCCCAATTAGCTCCCGGCGGAAAAATTTATGCTATCGAACAAGATGCCGAGGACATCGAACTGATCCGTGAGAATGCCGAGCGATTTGGCGTTGGAAACGTCACCCCGGTACTCGGTCGGGCACCAGAAGTCTGGGAAGATTTGCCCGACCCCGACGCAGTGTTTCTCGAAGGCAGTGGCCGCGAGGTCGTGAGAATCGCCGAGCTCGCGTTTGGCAGGCTCCGCGAGGGAGGCCGATTGGTAGCCAATGTGGTGAGCATTCAAGCTCTGGACGAACTGCGTCAGGCGCTCGGTTCGCATTCGCCCCAAGTCCGCGTGTGGATGATCAACGTGGCGCGCGGCGAGGACCAAATGGAGCGACTCACATTCGACGCTCTGAATCCCACATTTCTAATCGCGGCAACCAAGTAAGCTTCCATCGCGGCAAACCATCAAACCAATTCCGCGATATTCTCCGGGGCGATGCAAGATTCGTAGAACTGCTCAACTTCCGCTTCGGGGCCCATGACGATCACCACGTCTCCGACTTCCAATATCAAATCGTCTTTCGGATTGAACACCTGCTCGCCATCCGCCCGGCGTAGTGCAATAATCATCACCGGGTGCTCATCTTCTGCCTCACGAACAGTTTTTCCGACAAACGGACTCATGGAGGTAAACTTGAACTCCTCCAATTCGGCATTCATCCCCGACTCATGCCCTACGCACCGCAGCAAGTGGGAAGCTTCGGGACGAATGATGATGTCCGCCATCCGCTCGGCACCAATCACCGCCGGCAAAACTACCTGGCTGGCACCGGCTTGGATTAGTTTTTTCTCGGTCCGCGGATGCTCGCCTCGGGCCAGGATGCGGGCATTGGGGTTCAGGTTGTGAACCGTAAGAGTGAGAAACACGTTGTCGGCATCACTAGATAGTGCGTTCACGACCGTCTCGGCACGTTCGATCCCTGCCGCATGCAAAACTTCTTCGTCGGTGGCATCGCCTTCGAGATAAAGATAGTCATGCGCTTTTGCCTCGGCTCCCGATTCCACACAGGAATCGACCACGATAAATGGGACCCGATGCCGGGCCAATCGATGGGCGAGGTTCTGACCGATTCGGCCAAACCCGCAAATGATCACGTGTTTCTTGAGGCGTTGGATTTCCTTGTTCATTCGTCTTGCTCCCATGGCTCGGTCAATCTGGCCTTCGACAATCGCTTGAATCAGCATGCCGATGGTGTAGGCCAACGCTAACATGCCCACCAAAATCACAAATATCGACAACAGTTGTCTGCCGGGACCAATCGCTTGGCCCGCGTCCTGCGAGTAACCAACCCCAGAAATGGTAATCACAGTCCAGTAGATCGACTCAAGCAGTGGTTTCTCGGTCAGCCAATGAAACGTGAGAATCGAAAAAACGATGATCGCCCCAATGACTACCGCGCCACGTCTTGCTTGGACCAGTGCTTCATTCATTGGGTACTTCTCGTGGGCTAATGCACTAAGGTGGCGCAAACATTTTTTCGACGTGTTCGTGCTAAAACCCCAGCGGATGCCGACGGATCAAGTCAACTATGCCCGACTGATCGAATCAGGTGTGATAGTCGGCATTGAGACGCACATATTCCGCAGTCAGATCTGTGGTCCAAAAGCGAGCCGACGTCTCACCCTCTTCCAAGAGCAGCACGATACTCGTATCTCGGTCCGCACCAATCGAGGCTGAGACCGCACTCGCGTCGAACTCCACCGGTACACCGTGCTCGTACAGCAACATGCCATTGATCAGCAGGCTTACCTTGGCAGGGTTAAACGCTATACCAGCGTAGCCCGCGGCAGATACAATACGGCCCCAATTGGGATCGTTTCCTGCGATTGCCGTTTTTACTAGAGGACTATCGGCAACGGTTTTAGCGATTCTGACGGCATCTTTGCGGTTGTGAGCACCGTGGACCTCTACCGTCACTAGATGCGATGCTCCTTCGCCATCCGCGGGAATCGATTGGGCCAGGTCTTCGCAGACTTCGACCAAGGTGGCCTGAAATTTCGCCAGATCGGCCCCTGAAAGAACGGGCCCTCCTGCGGCACCATTTGCCAGCAGCAGCACGGTATCGCTTGTGCTGGTGTGCCCATCAACGCTGATGCAGTTGAACGACTCGTCGACCGCATCCTTGAGTCCTGTGACCGCAGAGTCCCTATCCAGCGAAGCATCGGTCATCACGACCGCCAACATCGTAGCCATATTGGGGCCGATCATTGCCGCCCCCTTGGCAATTCCCGTCACACGTACGGTGCCATTTTTTAGCTGGATCTCACGAGTACATATCTTCTCGTGCGTGTCGGTCGTCATCATGCCCCGGGCAGCAGCTGTCAGCGAATCGTCGTCGCTGGCAAGCTGTGCGGCAGCCATCTCGATTCCCTGCGAGATTTTGTCCATGGGCAACATTTGACCAATCACCCCGGTCGACATCACCAGAACTTGTTCCGCTTGGAACCCACAAACTTGTGCCACCTTCGCGGCCATTTCCTTCGCATCCGCATCGCCCTGGGCACCGGTACACGCGTTTGCAACTCCGGAGTTGACCACCACTGCACGAATCGTTTCGCTGGGTGTTCGCTGGCGATTCAGTGTGACCGGTGCTCCACACACAATGTTCTGCGTATAGACCCCAGCCGCAACGGAAGGATTTTCGGAAACGATCAGCGACAGATCCAACTTATTCGGATTCCGTTTGACGCCTGAATAGACCCCGGCAACCTGATAACCCAAGGGAAGACGGACTGACATGGGGGGATCTCACAAATACAGGAAAGTTGGCGGGAACAAAGTTGGCGGAATCAGGAAGCTCTTATTGGAGTGCCGTCGTCTCGGCGAAGTCGTACATCAAATTGAAATTTTGCACCGCAGCGCCCGAAGCACCCTTGAGCAGGTTGTCGATCACGCTGATCGTCAATACTTTACCTTGAACGACCCTTGCCGTCACGTCGCAAAAGTTCGTACCCACGACATGCTTCGTGCTCGGCAAATCCTCGACGACTCGCACGAACGGTTCGTCGCGGTATTGGTCTCTCAACACATCCAGGACCTGTTCGGTGCTGACGTGTGCCTGCGGATCGGCATAGGCGGTTGTAAGAATTCCCCGATCCATCGGAATCAAGTGGGGAGTGAACACCACCTGCGTCTCCACGCTCGCCCAAGTGCTGAGCACTTGATCGATCTCGGGCGTGTGCCGATGTTGTCCCACTGCGTAGGCCGACAGGTTTTCGTTGCATTCGGGAAAGTGCAAATTCGGCTTGGGCGTTCTCCCCGCCCCGCTCACGCCACTTTTGCTATCGACAACTATTCCCCTGGGAGAAATCGTGCCTGCCTTGAGCAGAGGCGCAAGTGCTAGGATTGCTGAAGTCGGGTAACAGCCAGGATTGGCCACCAAATGGGCGCCCCGAATCGATTCTCGATACAGCTCGGGTAATCCGTAAACAGTCTCCGGCATGCGTTCCGGATCGGGATGCTCCACCTGATACCACTTTGCGTAAACTTGAGGATCATTAAGTCGGTAATCCGCGCTAAAATCAACTACCCGACAACCGGCATCAAGCAGCGCCTTCACGGCAGCCGCACTTGCACCATGGGGCAAACAGCCAAACACGCAATCTGCCCGCTGCGCCACTTCGGCGAGCGAAAGATTTTCCAGCTTCAAATCCAACCGCCCGCGCACGGTGGGATGCACATCCGCCACGTGGGATTGCGTGTCTTGGCGCGTGGTGAGCGCACAGATTTCCACCTCCGGATGCCGCAACAACAGAGGCAACAGTTCTCGAGCCGTGTAGCCAGTAGCGCCAAGAATTGCAACGCGAATCATAGGTTTCCTTCAACTCCGATTTCGATCAACTCGCCAGGCAAACCCCTGGCAGATCCACCAGTATAGTGATTGGGCAAAGCGCCTGCCATGGGACCAAGTCTCACACAGTCGGACCCAGAATCTCTCAAAAAGTTCGCAGCCAGCCGCTTGCGGTTTCGCGGGTTTAGCGTGTCCGCCAAAAACTGGGCAGCACCAGCACAAGAATGGCAAACAATTCCAAGCGTCCGAGCATCATAAGAAACGTAAAGAGCAGCTTCGACGGTGCCGTGAAGTTGGCATAGTTTTGTGTCGCCCCCACAATGCCCAGCCCGGGGCCAATGTTGTGGAGCGTAGCCGCAATGGCACTGGCGGAATCCACCAGTTTATTGCTTACCGGATGGCCCGATTCGACCCAAGTGGCATCAGGCTCGATGCCTACAAGCACCAGCCAACTCACCGCAAAAATCAGTGCGATGAGCGACACATACAGTAATATATTTCTAGCCAAATCGGGATCGGTGATCGCCTCGCCGGAAATTCGAATATGCCTGACCACCGAGGGGTGGTAGGAATGCTCGATCTCTCGCCTCAAAATTTTGACAAACAAGATGTGACGAATCACCTTCATCCCGCCGCCGGTGCTTCCCGCACATCCGCCGATAAACATAAGCCCAATCAGAATCGCACGGCTAAGATTGTTCCAAAGATCGAAATCAGCCGCTCCGAAACCGGTTGTCGTGAGGATCGAGACCACGTGAAACAACCCGTCGCGAAAAGCAGTTTCCAGTTTTTCCCCAAGGGGTGCGTTTTCACCAAACTGAAAATCATTCCCGCTTCCTACCAAGCCGATGGCCATTACCAACACAGTGGCCGCCAGGATGATGCCGATGTAGGTGCGCCATTCCGGATCGCCCAACAACCTCTTGGGCTTGCCAATCAGCGTTAGATACATCAGCGTAAAATTGGTGCCGGCAAGAATCATGAACACGATGACCGTGTATTCAATCATCTTGTAACTCTCGGGCAACAACTCATTGAAGCCGCCCAAGCTGGCATTCAGGGTGCTGAACCCTCCGGTGGCCATTGTGCCGAAGGCATGGCAAATTGCCTGAAAAACGGTTAACCCTTCCAGATACAACAAAACTGCCAACACAAGAGTCAGCCCGCAATAGATCGCCGCAAATATCCAAGCCGTATGCTGCATGCGTTCCTGAGAACCTTCTTTGCTAGGCCCCGGCATCTCGGCACGCATCAGCGCCTTGCCTGCGGAACCTTGCCCCAACACGGCCACAAACAGCACGATGATACCGAGTCCCCCCAGGAAATGGGTGCTGGATCTCCAACACAAAATACAACGGGGAAGCCAATCCTCGTTTTCGATGTCGGTCAGCACCGTCGCCCCCGTCGTGCTAAAACCCGATTGGCTTTCGAACAAGCACTCGACGATCCCCATCGTAACAACTTGCCCCTCGACCTCGCGAAAACCGACTTCGCCAAAATAGTAGGGAATACCACCCAGCACCGTGGCGAGCACCCAACTCAATCCGACAATCGCCATGGCCTCCTTGCGGTAAAGAATATCCGAGGCTCCACGTCCCAACCGTCGCAACACGATACCCACGATCACACAGGTGATAATCGAAAAGGCCAACGCCCAGAACCCACGCGATTCGAATTCACTTTGCCCTCCAATTTTTGGCAAGGCGACCGGCAAACTGAATGCCATGGTCAAACCGAGCAACCAGGCAACGATCCCCAACATTCGCGACACAAGACGGAGATTCATGAGAAAGGTAAAATCAAAAAGTTGGGTGTCGGGAAAAGTCGATCGTGTTCGTCTTAAAAAATCCCCTCCCTCGCAGAGGGAAAGGTAGAGACAGGTTACGCTCCAGGTCCTTCAAAAAAATCTTCCAGCTTGTCAATTACATCGTCCGCCACAATGGCTATCACCGTATCGCCCGGCTCAAAGTAGTTGTCGCCGCCGGGCACCGTAGCAAATCCTTCACGAATAACCGCAGCAATTAAGCACTGCGCCGGCAGTCCTAAATTTGCAAGTACGTGTTCTGTGCTAGGCGATTTTGGCAGGACGTCGATTTCTACGACACTCAGACCGCTATCCTCACTCAACGGGGTCCTCGAAACAATTGGTCCATCGGACAAGAAACCCAGAACCTGTTTGGCAACGACCTCACGCGGACTCACCGCCAGATCAATCCCAAGCTTGCCTACGACCCGGGCATAATCGGGTCGGCTGACGAGCGCCATAATCGTTTTTGCTCCAACATCCCGGGCTTCCACCGCAGCCATGATGTTGTTTTCGTCTTCGCCCATACAGGCGACAAAGACATCCGCGCTACCCACGCGCTCTTCTTCCAGATTCGCCCGTCTGGTGGCATCACGATGAACGACCACCGTCTCCTTGAGATGGCTCGCTAGAAAATCGCAGCGATCGCGGTCCTTGTCCATCAACACCACACGAGATCTTTGCCCCTCCAAAACCGAGGCCAGGTGATAACCCGTTTCTCCTCCCCCGGCAATTACAACTCCCACAGTGGAGTGGTTGCCAGAACGAAACAAATCGGTTGCCGAACCAATATCGCCAGGTTTACCAATGATCGTAAGCCGATCCCCAACTTCAATCCGATCCTCAGCGCCGGCAATCCATGTACGTCCATCGCGGCTGATCGACCCGATGCGCACACCTTGTGGCAATTCAATACTCTTTAGGAGCTGCCCCACACCTTTACGTTCTTCGACAACCACGACCTCATGAACTTCGAGCTCGCCACGTGCAAGACTCTCGACTGCCACGGACCCCGGGTGACGTATGGCTCGCGCAATTTCAAGCGCCGTCAGATGTTCGAGACTCAACAACCGATCGATGCCGAAATGTCGCCGATAGTCGAAGGTACTAAGATCGCGAAATACCGGCGCATAGACTCGCGAAACCGCACGCTTTGCGCCCATCGCTTTCGACATACTGGCGGCAACCATGTTTACTTCGTCGTCGCCGGTAACCGCCAAACAAAGGTCCGCACTGCTCACTCCCGCCTGAAACAATATACTCGATTGCGACGCAGAACCGGTCAGACAGCGTACGTCGAGCGTTTCGTTGACCCGCTTGATCTTTTCCGCATCCAAATCGATAACCGTCACACTGTGACGGTGCAAACAAAGCAAGGATGCAATCGATCCACCAACCGTACCTGCCCCCAGAACTACAATTCGCATGAGATTTCGCTCGTATTGCCAGGGGCCGTTAATGCACCCGCTCTCCGCAGGCTTGGTCCTGGATGATTTGGAAAAACTTTTTACAGAAACCTACCAAAGGCCCCAGGATACTCGATGGAGGGAATGTCGTACCAGACAGCTTTTCCTGGCACGCGGCGTACTAACTGCCTTGATCGGTCGAATGCACGCGTGCCTTGGGGGTTCCACGAGCGGGTCACTGAGCCTTTTCGAGACGGCTAAAATGCTCTTTAATCGCTTCGTCAAACTTTCTTTCTTGATCGTTCATCACGACTAAATCCCACAATGGAAATTGCCGGTCGACCGCCTCATCAGAAAGATTCAAGTCCAACTGCTCAAGCACTTCTGCATACTGCTCGACAAATTCCATGATGTCTACCGAAGTCGGAGAATCCAGGGGCAACTCCGGAATGTCTTTGAATACTTGTGCCCAAAGATCGAAACTCTCTTCGTAAAGCCGTTTGGCGGTTGTCAAATCGGCATCATCCCGAAATGCGCGCCGCGCGAGATACGCCTGTTCGCGCGCCCGCAGCACTGCGATCGTCTGTTCGATCTGACAACGCTGTTGCCAATACTCGAAATTCGAAACATCGCGATTGATCATCGTTAAACGAATACGACTATCGATTTCGGTAATGCGGTTAGCCAGCTTCCGCACGCCAGCCGACTTGTCTGGCCATTTCTGTGCTGCATAATCGGCAAGTTCCACGATACCAAAATTAAGCAAACGGCTGGCCTCAGAAAGATGCACATACTGGTCTTCGGAAAGCTCGTTTGCGGGAGTGTCGACGGCTTTGCGCTGTTCGGGAGTCATCTCAGCTCGCCGCTGGGCAAGGAATTGTTCTCGTGCATCAGGAACCAATGCGCTAAGTTGGCTATTGAGTTTCTCGACTTCCTGTTGCCAATGTTCCACGTCCGCGAGACGAATGACAACACCCGTGGAAGCACGCATTTCTCGATTGCCAAAGTTCCGCCATAGTCGTCCCGCCGTAGCCCAAGCGCTTCTCGCCTTCTCGCCGAAAGTGCCTTCACGCTCGATCGCTTCGCCGTAATAAATTTGCGACATCGCCGGCCTGGCAAAGAAAACTGTCGGGTTTTTCTTACCAAGGCTTCGTTTTTTGTCGTCTACCGTCGAAACTGCCGCTTCGTACCATTGACGAGACACCAACCAATTGTCGCGCTGCTCGGGAAGCCGATCGGCAGGATGAAAATCATCGTCAGCTTTGAAAAGTCGGCGATACTCCTTTTTTTCGTCTGCCCGGCCTATCTTATTGCCGATAAACCAGCCAAGTTCTGTAAGCAAATAGGGACTATCGCGATTGTACTTAATGCCTTGTTTAAGAAACTCGATCCCACGTTTCACATAGTAAAAGCGGTCGCGCACATCGTCGAGTTCCACAGAAATGTTGTATGTGAGATTCCAAGCTTGATACCTCCAAAAGGAGATAAAGTAAGGCTGCAATTTCGCCAGTTGTCCCAGGGTGGCACGGAAGCTGGTCCAATCTTCTTTTTTCTTATATTCCTGAGCCTTGTTCCAGAGCAGCGAAACAGCAATCCCGCGTAATCCTAATGTGGCTAAGCGGATTGTTTCGCTCGCCGGATCGATCTCTCCCAGGTCCGATTGCCCCAAATCGTACTCCGCACGCAGCTGCGCAAGTTTGCCCCCTTCGTCTTCAATCGAAGAAGGCGCCCCCAACTGCGAAATGGGAAACAACAGCACCGCGATCAACACCAAATAGGTAATCTTGCGATAAAAGGACCCGCGTTCGCTCATTTGGCCACCTCACGAGTACGAAGCAAGAAATAGCCAACCACCACCGACCCCAAAACATAGCCCAGGCAAACTGTCAGATCTTGCGAGACTCGACCGGCCGGCACATCGAATCCGAGCGCAGCAAAATTCACTGTGCTAAATGCAGAAAAATCGGGAAGTACCTGAGCCACGCTCAACATCAACTTCTGCAAAACCAAGTCGATGCTCTGAACCACCGACGTTCCAAATCCCGGGTCTAAGGGTGCAATCACGTTCTTGCGTGTAACAATACGGACTAACGCCTCAACAGGCCCTCCGCCGAAAACTTTGTCTACGCCATATCTGGCAAAGTCGGAACCAACTGCAATGCCCAAAAAGAAATCGCGAGAAAAACCAAGCAGAATGAACGAAACCGTAAACAGCATCGACACCGGCCCGCTTAACAAGGCACTCGATGTGACGCCAATCGAAGTGACAATGACCATCTGCACCCAGATACTCGTGTAAACTTTTACATAGTTCCACAAAGGCGAGGAATCCGGCAACCGGAGATAGCAGTCGGGTTGCGCGAATCCGAAATACTGTCCACGTTCCATACACAGCACACGAATTTCAAGCTGGCCGTTCGTGCTGACAAAATCTTTGAACAGATCCCGCTGCTGATCCTCTGTATCGACAAGTACGCGGTCTATCGTGGTTTCTTCAATCTTTGCGTCAAGCGCGGCAAAGGGGATCAGGTCGCTCTTCAGGTTCGTTTCCGGGTTGCGAACTTGAATCGCACCGGTGATCGGCTTGCCGATGATGCCTTTGTGAGTGCGGAACACACGCACAGTCAACCCAATTGGCAACCCCCTGCCTTCCTCCGCTTCCAGCGAGGCATCGATATTGTCGAAAACCCAAATCGCGGTTGCTTGGGTATTGCCATCGATAAAGCTGCGGTAAGTCCACTCGCTACCCACGCTAATACCACGTTCTTTGGCATCACCTTGTCGGTCAGTAAACGAAAGCTTTCCGTACCGAGGAACACGAGCCCGCAGTAAATCGTGGGGCTTGCGGACGATCTGCTTATCGCCCTGCGCGTCAATCTCGTGATAATGGCCGTGATTACTCAAGGCAAAACCGTTCTTATCAGTCTCCAACTCGATATCATGACGATGATACGCATCGAGGCCCGTCTGACCCCGGTATCCAAGAAGTTCGCCCGCAGGATCGCGTTCGTAACTTAGGCTATTGGTTTCCACTTGATGCGTATGATTGAGCGATCGCGAAACAAACACGTAGCTGCAAACAGCCATAACCAGCAACAAGATCGTCCCGACCAGCGTAAAACCAATGATACGCCCAAGAATGATTTCCCCTGCCCGAACGGGCTTGGTGACCACCGTATAGATTGTCTTGGTCTTGAAATCACCCGGCAAACTAAACGTACTCAATAGCAGCGCGATTCCTAAAACAAGATACGTAACCGCGGTTAGCAAGAAGCTGACGTAGAGCTTCACCGGATCTTGATTATCAGAAGTCAGGAACCAGTTTGCGAACGACAGGAGTATGACGAAAACAACCAGCGCCACAATCACGCGACGTCGCCACGCTTCTTTCATGGCCAGCCGCGCCAAAGCCCACGTGCGGCGAGAAGAAGTCTCTAGCAACTCGCGAAATCCCGAGGAAACCGTCCGATAAACGATATCTCCACCGCGAAGCAATCCGTGTCGCACAGCGGAAATCAAGTAACCCACTACCAACGCCAAAAATCCCAAGGCTGCCGCAATGATCAAATACTGAGGCAGCGCACCCAACAGGTCTTCTCCTCGGAAGAGCCAATCGAAGTACGGCAAGATTTCGCGTTCGAGAACCATCTTAGGCTGGAAGTGAATTCAAGTGAGGGTGGGCGGTAACTAAGAAAATACAAATACGGCGTTCGTCCAAAAGACTTGTCCTGCGAAAATAGGAAATCCCTGTCAATCGGCAGCAGAGGGATCGGCGGGCTGCTCAACCTTGGCACGCCGACCGGGCCGGGCTTCGCTGTCGCGAACGATGGAAAGGAACAACTCTTCCAACGTTGTGGTCGGGTTGGCCATATCCAACAACTCGCCCTGGTGTCGGGAAATCACATCGCGAATTTCGTTTTGACAGTCTGCAGACAAACCGCGAGCTCGAATCTGAGTGACATCTGCCACGGTTAGCAGCGTATCGACGCGACCCAATTCCTTGAGCTCGCCCTGATGCAAAATAGCTATTCGATCGCAAACATCCTGCACGTCAGCTAACAAATGGCTACACATGACGACCGTTTTTCCTTCGTCCTTCAGACGAAGGATCATATCCTTCATTTCTCGTGTGCCGATCGGATCGAGACCACTGGTCGGTTCGTCGAGCAGAATCAGGTCGGGGTTGTTGATCAATGCCTGCGCCAACCCGATGCGCCGGGTCATGCCCTTCGAGTACTCCTGCAATTGCCGTTTACGCGCTTGATCCAAGCCGACTTGCTTGATGAGCGAGTCGACACGCTCTTGCCGCGTGGCAGGTGGCATGTCGAACAGTCGCGCATAGAAATCGAGCGTTTCCTCGGCATTGAGGAAACGATACAGGTACGACTCTTCTGGGAGATAGCCAATTCGTTCGTTCTTGCTAACGTCGGTCGCACGCTTGCCAAATACAAGCGCTTCGCCTGCCGTGGGAAACAATAGTCCCAGGATCAGTTTGATTGTCGTGGTCTTGCCGGAGCCATTGGGGCCCAACAAGCCAAGGACTTCGCCCCGACGAACTTCCAAGTCGAGCGCTTTGAGTGCCCGAACTTTCTGTCGGCCCCAGAAGTCGCGATAAACCTTCGACAAGGCACGCGTTTGTACTATAACGTCTTCGCTCATAATCTATGGATTATCAATAAAAAATTAGGTTGGAATCTGTGCGGCACCTTACTTACAGACCTCCGCCGACGACGGAAGCCAAATGCCGAGTATAAGTTGCAAAGTGCCCGTAAAC
The DNA here is from genome assembly GCA_029259915.1 of Planctomycetota bacterium. Classification (GTDB taxonomy): domain Bacteria; phylum Planctomycetota; class Planctomycetia; order Pirellulales; family Lacipirellulaceae; genus Bythopirellula. The sequence continues at coordinate 39,840 of JAJDED010000056.1, forward strand.
AACCAGTCGAGGAAACCTGGTCATGGGTTAATTGGCCGCAGGCCTCGTCAAAAGAAGCCCCTTTCTGGCAGGCCTACCCCTCCATGTGCTCGACAATGGCCTGACCGAATTCGCTACATTTAAGCAGAGTCGCCCCGTCCATCAAGCGTTCGAAATCGTACGTAACCGTTTTCGCACCGATCGCTCCGTTCAAACCATGAATGATCAGGTCGGCAGCCTCGGTCCATCCAAGGTAACGCAGCATCATTTCCCCAGAAAGTATGACCGAGCCCGGATTCACCTTGTCCTGGCCTGTGTATTTGGGGGCTGTGCCGTGGGTTGCCTCGAAGATCGCATGTCCGCTGAGATAATTGATGTTGCCACCTGGGGCAATGCCGATACCACCGACACATGCCGCCAAGGCATCGCTAATATAATCTCCGTTCAAATTGAGCGTCGCGATGACGTCGTATTCCGCGGGCCGAGTAAGAATCTGCTGCAACATCGCATCGGCAATCACGTCCTTGATAACGATACCTGCCCCAGGCTTGCCCTTGGGTATTTTGCACCAAGGCCCACCATCGATGGGTTCCGCACCATAAAATTTGCGCGCCACGTCGTAGCCCCAATCGCGAAATCCACCTTCGGTGAATTTCATGATGTTTCCTTTGTGGACTAGTGTGACACTCTTGCGATTGTTTTGAATAGCATAGCCAATCGCGCTATGCACTAAGCGTTCGGTGCCTTGTTGGCTTACCGGCTTCAACCCGAGTCCGACTTGCACTTTTGATTCGCGTGATGGTGCTCCGGCCGCTTCGAGGGTTTGCTCCCATTGGTCCACTTTTTCTTGAGAGCCGAAACGAATCTTTTGAAAATCCTCGGTAAATTCTCGCTCGATGAAGTCGAGCAGCTTCTGCGCTTCGGGTGTACCACCTTGATATTCTATTCCCGCATAAATGTCCTCGGTGTTTTCGCGGAAGATCACCATGTCGGTCAGCTCCGGCTGTTTCACCGGCGAGGGCACGCCCTGGAAGTACTGGACAGGCCGCAAGCAGACATAAAGATCAAGAATCTGCCTCAAAGCGACGTTCAGCGAACGAATTCCGCCACCGATCGGCGTGGTCAGCGGCCCTTTGATTCCGACTAACAATTCGCGAAACGCGCTGAGCGTTTCGTCGGGTAGCCAACTGCCTGTCGCATCAAAGGCTTTTTGCCCCGCTAGGACCTCGCGCCAAACAATACTCCGCTCACCGCCGTAGGCTTTGGCAACTGCAGCATCGAATACCAATTGGCTGGCACGCCAAATGTCGGGGCCAATTCCGTCGCCTTCGATGAAAGGGACAAGTGGATGATTTGGCACCTGCAGACTGTCGCCTTGCTTTGTAATGGGTTGACCTGTGGCTACTTCAGACATGCGTTGGAACTTTCAAAAAACTAGTGATGAATGATCGTTATTTCAGGTGTGTCGAATTTGGCTGAGAAACCTGTTTCAGAAACGTCGGAACGACGATTTTCGGCGACAACCCCCTCTAGGGTCAATGGCCTGGCTTACGATTTGATGGGTCGGGGCGAGTAGTTGTCTCACTGGTGGGATACTCTATACTCAATGCCGAGCGGGACATTCAGACGCCTCGCGATCCCCAAATGCACATTTCTCGGTTCTTCCGAAAGAAGATTCCCATGTCTTATTCACTTAATCGCCGTGATTTCCTGGCTTCCGCGTCTGCGGCGGGTGTGGGGTTGACGGTAGGTAGCACTTCTATGGCCCCACTCTTTGCTGATGAAAGCACTCAACCGCTGTTCAAAATCTCAGTGGCCCAATACTCGTTGCACGTGATGATCCGCAATGGAGAGCTCGACCCACTCGATTTTGGCCCCTTTTGTAAGGAGAAATTCCAGGTCGATGCCGTCGAGTACTGGATGGGTCCCTTTGCAGACAAGGCAAAAGACCATAAATACATGGACGAAATGCAGCGACGCTCAGAGGATGCCGGGGTCAAAGGCCTGCTAATCATGGTCGATATTCCTGAAGGGAAGGGAAATCTAGGCCATCCCGACGCCGCAATGCGGACCGAAGCGATAGAAAACCACTATCCGTGGGTAGAGGCGGCCAAACGCATGGGGTGCCATTCGATTCGCGTCAACGCCCACTCGGAAGGCTCCCCCCAGGAGCAAGCCAAGCTGGCTTCCGATGGGCTAAGGCGGCTGTGCGAATTTGCCGCTCCCATGGATATCAACGTCATTGTCGAAAACCACGGCGGTCTCTCCTCCGATGGCAAATGGTTGGCAGGGGTCATAAGACGAGTCAATTTCCCCAATTGTGGTACCCTCCCCGATTTCGGCAATTTCTATGAATACGACCGCTATCAGGGGGTGGCCGATCTGATGCCCTATGCCAAAGCGGTAAGTGCCAAAAGCCACATATTCGATGCCGAGGGCAACGAGGCGGAAATCGACTATTACCGGATGGTGAAAATTGTGCTCGACGCGGGCTACGGGGGATATCTGGGGATCGAGTGGGAAGGTAAAGAGCCCGCCTCCGAAGTCGAGGGCGTCCTTCTGACCAAGCGGCTTCTCGAGCGTGTGAGAGATAAGATCGCAGCGGAAAAGACTTGAGCTATTCTCAGGTTTTTTTAGAAATCGATCTGCTTCGCTTGGCGACCCACGGGTCGCCTTTTTTATGCTGTAAACAAAAGGTTTTCCGAGCTTTGAGTGCGATCGCTATCCACATTGGACTTACTGGACATTTCCGTTTACGGGAACTTTACCACTGCCTAATTATTAGGCAGCAAGGCCCGCGCGGTTGCCGGGCAGTGCCTGCCCAGAAATAGGCAGTCGCCTGCAATCGTCCTAAGTGCAAGCAGTGCAAGGACCTGCGTGATTCACTTGCCCGCTAGCGAACACTTGCATTACACGGAGGCCGCTGTGGTGCTTCGAGACAACCACTCTACGCTGAATTGGAAGGAGACATCAGCCGTGCTGACTCAATCACAGGAGAAATATCGGGAAGTACTACAGGTTGCCGAGAATCTTTATCGACAATCTCCAGACTGGGTAACCTTTTTTCGGGAAGTATTAGGAATCGACGGAGCGGTTCGCAAGCTCTTCCCATCCTTCGAGGAACTAACCGCTTTCGAGAAAAGCGACGAATTCGACCAAGTCCAGAAAATGCTGGTCAAATTGCGTGAAAAACGGACCACCACCGATCCGGAAACCGAGCCCACACGCGTAATCACCGTTCGGCTCCCCAAAAGCATGCACGAGTATCTGCGAACAGAGGCTCACGATCTGCGGACCAGCATGAACAAGCTCTGCATTTCCAAGCTGCTGCAGGTAATTGGCGAGGAAATGATCCCGAACGAAAGGTCCGGCGGATCCACTGGGGGTAATTCCACTCCCTCCCAGCCAAGCATGACGAGCCAGCAACTACCGTCGAACCATTCGCCACACACCTTGGCGGCAACGACGCTAGCTCAACCAACGCCCGCAACTCTACCTGCACCCTCCCCGTTCAAGCCCACTCAACCACGATTTTGAGTGGGACGGCAGGAGGTGTCAGCTAGAGTAATATCTTTTGAAGCCGCCCCCTCTCCAGGGGGCGGCTATTATTCTCCAGTCCACCAACACATCATAAATCAACCCACCATAAAAAGATCCCGGAGAGGACCTGTAAGCCGGGTTCTGTCGTCGCGCTTACGCGCAAACTGGCGACCATTCCTCTAGGGCAACGGTTGCCCGCCTGCCTCTAGCAGCCTACCCGAAAGTCGTAACGAGCCGGACCGACTCATGCTTTCTGTTTGGCCTTGCACCGGGTGGGGTTTGCCAAGCCAACCGAGTCACCCCGGCTGCTGGTGCGCTCTTACCACACCTTTTCACCCTTGCCTGTGAAGCCGAGGCTCCCATCGGCGGTTTGTTTTCTGTGGCACTTTCCCTAACCTCGCGGCCGGTGGACGTTATCCACCACCCTGCCCTACGGTGCCCGGACTTTCCTCCCGTCCCGACACAAGTGCCGAAACCGGCGATTGCCCGGCCCTCTCCAGGGGATGTTTTATTATATCAGGTCCACTCGCGAGACCGCTAGCCAACAGCAAAGATACTGGGTAACTGATCTTGCTCGAAGTCGGCACACTTTGCACGATGAGAGTCACGATTCGCCGGTACTTGTTTCCTTCGATCAAAGACGTGCAATGCTCGCTCAGGCGTTAGAAACCTCCCGCCACCGACGCCATCGCCACACTGCGAGCCGCCTACCTCAGCCAGCCCCAGCGTTGGGACGCCTTCTGGAATGCAAACTACCCTACAAAGTTGACGCCTACCCTTGATCTAAAGCCGCACGAAAACTCCATCGCTTCCTGGCCTTCTCCTGGACCTCCTGATAGGCTAAGAACTCGCAGGATTTTATGCGTTATTAAGCGGTCGTGTTTTTGGGGTCCACCTTACAACAAATTAGTGCCGTTCTGGAAACTGAGAATGTCTGCCTACGACGGGTTCTACCACTACTTACCGATCGAAAATCGCGACATGGAGCTAGGACTCTATATGACCGGCTGTGGCTATGGACAAATCCATTCCGGGCAGGACTATCCGCCTGAGGAACACCCTGGAATCTACCAGTTCTCGTGGGACTTGGGACGCAAACTTCCAGAGTTTCAAATCATCCTCATTACAGACGGTCGAGGTCAATTTGAGTCGAAACCGACAGGTCTAGTCGAAATCAAGGGTGGCACGCTCATCCTGCTCTTTCCTGGAGTATGGCACCGCTACCGACCTTTAGCGTCGACAGGATGGACGGAGCGCTGGGTTTCTCTACACGGCGAATTCATACATCGGTTGCACGAAAATGGATCGATCAGCCCTGCACAGGCGGCGTTGCCGTTAAGTGATTGCAGTACAGTAGTAGAAATCTTCGATCGAACCCTTGCCCGAACCCATGACGATCCATTCCACCATTCGCCATTGCTTAGCATCAGCGCGTTGGAGTTACTGGCGGTTGCGATCGATCTTACGGGAAAGTGCAAGGAAGACCTCACGAAACCCAAAGCACAAGAGGGTCGCTTTGTGGATGACGAGTTGGTGAATCGCGCCTTAGATGTCATTTGGACAAGAAGCCACCGCCCGTTGTCTGTCGATCAACTAGTGTCGCAACTGCCCGCAACACGACGGACCCTTGAGCGGAGAATGTTGGCAACACTGGGACATAGCGTACTGGATGAAATCAATCGCTGTCGGCTTTCTCGGGCCAAGCGGCTGTTGACCGAGACAAACCTGCCGATAAATTCGGTGGCCTATTTGGCAGGGTTTCGTGATCACGAACGTCTCCGAAGGCTGATAGTCAACAAAGAGGGATGCTCGCCGAGTGCCTATCGTGCTCGGACGCGATTGGCAGCCGAGGGCAGTACGACTGACACTACTAACTACTCGAAGTGAAAAGGAAATCACCACGGAGGCACGGAGGACACTGAGAAAATAGTAGAAATCACCAATTGAAGCAGGGCAAGATTCATGGCCCTTTCAGCAAAAAATACTCCTCGATGAAAAATGCACCGTGTTCTCCGTGGCTCCGTGGTGAAATTCTTTGTCTGTTTTCAGTTTGAGTAACTTTTCTCCCCGGAAAAGTATCATCAACTACGATCTGGACATTGGCTCTTGACAATGTTCGCCTGGATGTCTATAATTAGGACTCCTAATAGTAAAGGCGTGCATCATGAAGAATTCTCTTGAACAATCCGACTTGCCTCTGGTCCAGAAACTGGGGCATGCGATGAGCCGCATTCAGGTTGCCATGCGAGCCGATAGTTGGGAATCTTTCGGCGTGAGCGGCCTGAATCCAACGCAGGGACAAATTTTAATGTTTCTTGGACGGCGATCAGTAGCGTTGAGATTGAATGAAGTGGCGGACGAACTTGCCGTGTCGGCCCCCACTGTGAGCGATTCTATCGGCACTCTCGTTGAGAAGGGTCTTGTCAAAAAAAACAAAGCCCAGGACGACGGACGAGCCATCGCGGTCAGCCTGACTACTACGGGAAAAAAACTCGTGAAAAACCTGGATTCCTTGGGTGAATCCCTAGGAGCCGCGATGTCCCAACTGCCGCACATCGAGCAGATTCAGCTCTACAAAACGCTGACTCGAGTGGTTCGCGAACTACAGTCTGCTGGCAAAATTCCGATGGCCCGTATGTGTGTGACGTGCCAGTATTTTCGCCCAAATGCTCACGGTGACGCCGAGCGTCCTCATCACTGCGCTTTGGTTGATGCCGCCTTTGGAGATCGAACGCTACAAGTGGACTGTGCAGAACATGAACCTGCCGACGAATATCTTGCACTTCAGAATTGGGAAACGTTTGCATCAGCGGTAAGGGGGTAGTTTTTTTACCGGCGCCTATATTTAGGATTCCTAATTATGTGGACAAATAGACTCGCTAAATAAGTACACACTCACCGCCAATGGCCGAGTCGGTGAAGTGATCTTGAATGGCCGAACTGACAAGGAGAAATGAAATGTCGAAAGCAGTATTTTACCATGCAGGCTGCCCCGTTTGTGTTGAAGCGGAGCAACAGGTTGCCAAGTCGATCGATCCGCAAAAATATAACGTCGAGATCGTTCATCTTGGAGAAGCTAGTGGACGTTTAGCAGAAGCAGAAACGGCCGGTGTGAAGAGTGTTCCCGCACTGGTACTCGATGGAGCTGTGTTCCACATCAACCACGGAGCCGATTTGTCGGCACTGAAATCCTAGTTACGCGTGCAACAACAGAGCCAATGCTCACGCCAGCCCTCCTTGCAGGGCTGGCGTGAATTATCAATCCACAGACACGCGAGGCTGCGACAGCCCAAGATTGACGGACACCGGTCGGGGGTAGATAAGCACCCTTGAAATGTGGACACTGGTGTTGAGATTTCGTGTTCGTATAAATCACTCCTGTTAGTCAGCTCACAGCCGTATTGGAGGATGTTCCAAGGCGAACCATCCTCACATGTTTTTGGCCATGCACAAGACCGAGGAAAATCTCGATGAAGTCGATCTTTGTTCTATTTACCGTGTTTTTGTTATTGCTGACCGACCTAGTGCGAGGAGAGCAGACACCAATATCGCGGATTGCAAATGAATTCTTGGTGATTGCCTACCCAGCCCCGCCGCCTGAGCAGGCTAATATCGAGCGCTATCGAGAGATTACCAACGCGGGGTTCGATGCAATCGTCCCTGGCATGGGAGCTTGGGATAGTAAATCGCACAACCTCGTATTGGATTTGGCGGAAAAAGTCGGGCTACGTGTGATTGCCACCGACCTACGTATCATGCCATGGCATGAAGAAGATCGACAAAGAATCGATCAATCGCTTATTGACGCCGTGACTGCCGACTATCGCAACCACCCGGCCTTGTTGGGATACTATATCTGCGATGAACCGAACGTCGACTATTTTGAAGAACTCGCTTCCACTTTGCGACGAATGCACCGAGCCGATTCGAAACATCCATCATTGATCAACCTGTTTCCTGGTTACGGCAGTCCCAAGCAGTTGGGCTTTGAAGATTTCAGAGAGTATGTGCATCGTTTCATCCAGACAGTGAAGCCACAGATTCTCAGCTACGACCACTATCCTTTCCTCGCATCGGGGCTTGATGATAGTGGCTGGTATGACGACCTGAAAGTGATTCGTGACGAATCGCGGCAAGCGAACATTCCGTTTTGGATTTGCTTACAAAGCGAGGGAATCGAAGATTATCTGCGGATTCCCAATCGTTCGGAAGTGTTCTGGCAAGTAGGGACGGTCTTGGCATATGGCGCGCGGGGTGTTACGTGGTTCACCTACTGGACCCCCCCGCCATCGCAGGGCATTCCGGTCAACAAAGCGGGGGAAGACTATATGGCCGTTCAGCATCTGGGCGGTATGATTTCCCAAGAGGGCAAACGCACGCCCCTCTACGATACGGTTCGCGAGGCCAATCTTTTCTTGCGAAAGGCTGGGGGTGAGCTCTTGGGGTGGGATAACAAATTCATCGCCCACTACGAAAATGGAAAGTTGGAGGAAGGCAGCCCGTCGACCTGTTTCTCGCTGGTTGGAACGAACAGCAAGCTGGTAGTCGGGACGTTTGTGCAAGGCGACCGTCGGCGTGTTGTGATCGCCAATGACAGCTATACTAAGAGCGCTGCCTTCTCGATCGAGCCAAAGAACAACTGGCAGCCCTCCGCAGTGGTCGCTTCGCTTGAAGCACACCAAGAATCTAGTGGCGAAAATTTCTCGCGATGGCGACTAGGCCCGGGCGGTTGTTTGGTGCTTGAATGCCAGCAGGCGACCTCGTTGGATCACTAGCGCTAACGTTGCGTTGCATTTGAACCTGCGAGATCAATGAGCGGTAGTGTCCGTCAATTCAGGACCAC
>JAJDED010000057.1 GCA_029259915.1 Planctomycetota bacterium
CGAGCCAAGACTACTAAAGCGTAGACCCAAACACTTCGCCTTCCTCAGAAAACCAAGACACGTCATCAAAGCCGAGATGATGAAAGGGGTTGGGTAAATCTACGTGCTATTCAATTCATCGTCCGAGGCAGTTTGAGGGCAGCTTCTAGTTCCAAGAGACGTCTCACATTCAAAATCCTAAAACGTGACCGGCTGCTAGCACTGTCGCACATGGCCTGGAACTGCGTCACACCTTGTTTGTGCTTCAAGGTAGCCGCGATCTGTAAGATCGCGGCTAAACCCATGAGAATGGGCCATGGAATACTAGTTTCAAGTTTCCCGTAAGCAGGTTTTTTCGCTATATTGCCCTGTCTGGGGCGAATAGCCCCTCGACCGTAATCGAATTCCTTACCTGACAACATCAGATTGATAACCCGATGGCCAAGAAGAAAACATCACAAAAACGCTTTCAACAAGACGTACCTCCCGCCAACAAACCGCAGTCGGGTAGCGGCATGCACGCTTTGCGCGAAACGATCGAATCGATCGTCATCGCGTTTGTCTTGGCGTTTCTTTTCCGCACGTTCGAGGCGGAGGCGTTTGTGATTCCGACCGGTTCGATGTCGCCTTCGTTGCTTGGTCGGCACAAGGACGTCGACTGTAGCGAATGCGGGTATCGATTCCGCGTTTCAGCGAGCGAAGAGGAAGGAAAAGATGCTCAAGGGCCCTTGAGCATGCTCAACAATCCCCGAGCCAGTCGAGCGCAAAAAGAGGGGGCCCTGTATGAATTGAGCCTGTTCGAGACCGCCTGTGGAACTTGCCCCATGTGCCGACAGGTGATGCCCTTGCGAAGCGACCTCTCCGCCGCGGCGCCCAAGGCAATCGATTTGAATGCTGCCGAAGATCATCCAAGCTACCCGGGCGATCGCATCCTGGTAAACAAATATGGCTATACCCTCAACCAGCCCGAGCGGTGGGACGTGGTGGTGTTCAAATTTCCCGGCAACGGCGAAATGAATTACATCAAACGGTTAGTCGGTTTGCCGAACGAAGAGGTGCAAATTTATCAGGGCGATCTTTTCACGCGCCCGAGCAATTCTTCCGAAGCATTTCGGATCGAACGCAAACCGGCCGACAAAGTCGCGGCCATGCTTCAGCCGGTGCATGACACCGAATATCAATCCGCACTGCTCGCCCGGGCAGGTTGGCCCATGCGCTGGCAAGCGGCAGCGGATGGCGGTTGGCAGGTCGAGACGACACCCAACAAACTGACCGTTGAACAAAGGTTTTCCATCGAACCGAACGATGACGCCGGCCAGCCCGGTTGGCTTCGTTACCGCAATATGATTCCCAGTATTTACGACTGGGGCATTGTCCGATCGTTTCAACAAAGCGGGAGCTTTCAAGGCATTTCCAAGCAGCAATGGTTGAGCGAAACTCGACCGCAACTGATTGTGGATTTCAATTCCTACAACACGAATATCAATCGGAATTCAACGAACCAAGGCGGTTGGCAACTACCGCAAGGACGCTTGGGGAAAAATTGGGTGAGCGATTTGGCGGTTGAGTTCGATGTGCAAGTCGACCAGCCGCAGGGAGAACTGCTGCTCGATCTGGTGGAAGGGGGCCGACATTTTCAGTGCCGCATCCAACTAGAAACGGGGCAAGCAACCCTCGGCATCGAGGGCTTTGCCGATTTCAAGCCGACTGCTTCTACAGCCCTGAAATCGAAGGGCAATTATGCGCTGCGGTTTGCCAACGTCGACGACCGTCTCTTGTTTTGGATTGACGAGAAACTGGTCGACTTCGGCGACACCACCTACGATGTGGAGCAACTCTTTGGCAACCGTCGACAGATACTTCCGCGCACCAGCGCCGAGGACCCCGGTGATCTGGCCCCGGTGGGGATCGGCGCGCAAAACGCATCGCTCTCGATCGAGCGGATCAAAGTGCTACGCGACATTTACTACATCGCCGCTTCGACAAACGACCGCATGATCTTAGGAGATTATATTCCCGCACACCTCGAAGTGACTAACGTCGATGGTCAGCACTTGCCGAAATTGCAAAGCGATCGCCAATTGCTGCTCGACCCCGAGACTTGGCCCCGATTTCTTACGCGTAGGAAAAGACAATTCACAATCAACCAGGACCAGTTTTTTGTCATGGGAGACAACAGCCCGTCGAGTCAAGACTGTCGGTTGTGGTCGAGAAATACTAGCGAAAATGGCATACCGGGCGGGGCGTATCTCGATCGGCAACTGCTCACCGGCAAGGCAGTCTGCGTGTTTTGGCCCCACTCGTGGGGAGGCATCCCAGGCCTGAACAAGCTACCCGGTTTCCCGAATTTTGGAGACATGAGAATTGTTAGATGAGGAGTGAGGGGCGAGGAGTGAGGAGCGAGGAAGAAAATCCTCGATCCTCGCCCTTCGCTTCTCGCCCCTTCCCAGTCATGGAGGACAAACTGCAGTGACCCTTTTGCAAGTCACCGGATTGGTGAAAAACTATGGCCGACGGCGCGTGGTCGATGGTATCGACTTTACCGTCGATCGGGGTGAGATCGTCGGACTGTTGGGCCCCAACGGGGCGGGTAAGACGACCACCTTTCGCATGACGTGCGGCATGATCGAACCCGACGCGGGGACGGTCTATTTGGGCGATCACGACGTGACCAACTGGCCCATGTTCCGCCGCGCACGCGAAGGAGGCATGGGCTATTTGGCGCAAGAGTCGAGCGTGTTTCGCAAACTTTCGGTACAAAACAATTTGCTCGGCGTAATGGAAATGCTCGGCATGCCCCGCAAAGCGCGCCGGCGACGTTGCGACGAATTGATGGAACAATTTGGCATCACCAAGCTGCGGCGGAGCAAAGCGATGTCGCTTTCCGGCGGCGAACGACGTCGATTGGAAATTGCCCGCTGTCTGGTTTCCGACCCCGAGCTCATCCTGCTCGACGAACCTTTTACAGGAATTGATCCGGTCACTATCGCAAGCATCCAGGACATCATTCGCGATTTGCGCTCGCGTGGGATTGCGATATTGATCACCGATCACCAAGTGCGCGAGACGCTGCAAATCACCGACCGCAGCTACGTAATCCGCAGCGGGCAGGTGCTTTGCCACGGGACGCGCGACGTGGTGCTGCAAAACCCCGCGGCACGCAAATACTACTTCGGCGAAGGAATGGAGATGGGGCTCGCAGGACCCCACACCGCGCAAAGCCGTCGGCCCGCCATCCGCGGCCAGCTCACCGGTCGCCACCAGGCTCCCAACGATCCCCGCGAAGGCGCCGCGTAGGGAGTTGCAAAAGTCGAAATACGAAAGTGGAAAGGGGAGTCGACTCAAACTTTCCCCTTTCGCATTTCCCCTTTACTTTGCACCGGTTTACAATACTCGCATGAACGAACCGCAGAACGATGCCACGGATTCAACAGCCGAAGAAAATTCCGCTCCCTCCGAACCGCCGCTGCGCAGCGTGCATACTTCCAACCTGCCGCAGATTTTTGCCGAGGGCAATTTTTCTGTATTGGTGACCACTTACCAAGCGGGGAAACTGGTCGTCTTGCGCAACGACGGCGGTGTGCTCAACACGCATTTCCGCAACTTCCTCAAACCGATGGGGCTGGCCGTTCAGGGCGGAAAAATGGCGGTCGGGTGCAGTATCGACATTTGGGAATTCCACAATGTGCCAGCCGTCTGCCCCAAGCTGGACGAATCGGAAGAGTATAAAGAGAAGTCGGTCCAGCACGACGCCTGTTTTCTCCCGCGCCGCAGCCATACCACCGGCGACGTGCAAATCCACGAGATGGCCTGGGTCGACGACGAACTATGGTTCGTCAACACCGCGTTTAGTTGTCTGGCTACTCGGTGCGAAATCAACAGCTTTGAACCGCGCTGGCGACCGAAGTTTATCACGCAATTGATCCCCGGCGATCTTTGTCATTTGAACGGGTTAGCGCTCCGCGATGGCCGCGTGCGTTACGTTACCGCGCTGGGAGAAACCAACACCCCCGGCGGCTGGCGAGAGAATAAACGTGACGGCGGCCTGTTGATCGACGTCGACTCAAACGAAATCGTCGCCCGCGGATTGTCGATGCCCCATTCGCCGCGCTGGTATCGCGACAAGCTCTGGCTATTGGAATCGGGAAACGGCAGCATCGGCACGGTCGATCTCGACACAGGAAAATACGAACCGATCGCACAGCTTCCCGGTTTTACACGCGGTTTGAGTTTCCTGGGCCCGCTGGCGTTTGTTGGTTTGTCGCAAGTGCGCGAGTCGGCCGTGTTCAGCGGCATTCCACTTGTCGAACGACTTGAAGAACGCACGTGCGGCGTCTGGGTGCTGAACATCGAAACGGGCGAAATGGTCGCCTTCTGCCGGTTTGAAGATGCCGTGCAAGAAATTTTTGCCGTTGAAGTGCTCCTCGGCACTCGCTTTCCCGACCTGGTAAACCACGACGCAGAGTTGATCGGTCGGTCCTACGTTCTCGGCGATGCGGCGCTGGAAGATGTGCCGGCAGATTTGCGCTCTGATAAGGGATGAGGGGCGAGGTCGGGATGCGACTGAATCAACTCTGCTTTCCCATTTGACTTTCGCATTTCCCCGCCCCCGTCCATTGGAATTGGACAAGAATTAAGTTGCATTCCTGAGTAAAGCGGGTGAGAATGAAAAAACAAATGGGCTTTCAGTATGTTTCAGTTTTATGAAGCAGTGCTCCGGAACGCACATAGATACATCCCGCAATAACTATGCTTGGCATTGTTACACGTTACTGAAGAGCTCTAGTCCATGCAGAAACACTTTCTTTTTTGAAGCACACACTGTTTCTTCCATGGAATGCGGGTTTCGAAAACCGGAGGTAGCTTCTATGAATCGCGCTTTTACATTTACAGTCGCAGTCGTAGCTTTCGTCAGCTTCTCTTCAGATCCTTGGCTCTACGCCAAGGAAACGTTGCAAACGGAAGCCGCAATTGAAAATAATTCTGAATCGGTATCTCCGAGTGAGGCCAATAACACTCGCGATGAAGATCCTGACGCCGATGAGGGCAGCGGGAAGACGTTTGAGGTTCTCCCAAAGCCGATAAGAATCGAAGCGACCTTAGAGGGCGCGTTTGTTGCCAAAAAGGCGAAAGAAGTCTCATTGCACCCCGAGCAATGGTCTACGTTCAAGATCGAAGAAGTCGTTGCACACGGAACAAAAGTCCAGAAAGGGGAAACCCTCGTTAGATTCGAGAGCAAGGACTTGTTAGACGACCTTGCCGATCTCGAAATTGAACTTCACCTTAGCGAACAGAAGATCGTACGCTCCGAACAGGAAATTCCACAGAAAGAACGTGCTCTAGAACGACAACTCGCCGATGCAGAAGAGTTTTTGCGACGATCCGAGGAAGATTATCGAACCTACAAGGAGACCGAGAGAGAGCAGTCGATAGACTCGGCAAACATGAGTCTAAAAATGTCGAAGTTCTATCTCGATTACTATCGAGACGAGCTAGAGCAATTGGAGAAAATGTACGAAGCCGATGATCTAACCGAAGAGACCGAAGAGATCGTCCTTCGGAGACAACGCTTCATGGTTGAACAAGGGGAGTTCTACTATGAGTTGTCCAAATACAGCTACAACAAGATGCTAGGGGTGATAATTCCCCGTCGTGACCGAGACATTGAAGAATCGCTGGAAGATTCGAAACAACGACTCGATCGAGCCCAAACAGCGAACCAAGTCAACCTGAACATTGCACGTTATGAATTGGAAGAACAGAAGAGGGAGCGGAAGAAATCTGTCGAAAAACATGTCCGTTTGCTAGCCGACAAGTCGCTAATGACGCTTAAGGCTCCTGCAGCAGGTATCGTCTTCTACGGAGAGTCTGTCGATGGGAAGTGGAGCAAGCTGGCCGAGATGCGCAAGAAAATCCACCCCGGGAAAAGTGTAGACAAGGGTTCCGTCATTATGACCGTTGTGGATCCTTCTTCGCTGTATTTTGTCTCCAAGATCGACGAGAAGCTACTTATCAGTATCCAGCAAAAGCAAAGTGTTGAGGTCCAGCCCACAGTTGAGGGGTCTGAGCCCTTGGATGGCATGGTCGCTTCCATCTCTGCCATTCCAATCGCCGACGGCAAGTTTGAGGCAAGGATTGCATTCACCAGCCAACTACCCGACTGGCTCGTCCCCGGGATGTCGGGCAAGGCAACCGTTGTCACCTACCAAAAGGAAGATGCCCTGCTGGTCCCCGAAAATGCCGTTCACGAAGATGAACGAACTGGCGGGGAATTTGTCTGGTTAGTTAGCGACGAAGATGTACAAAAGGTGGTTGTGAAGACCGGGAAGAAAAAGAACAAGCGAGTCGAAATCATCTCGGGGCTGACTGCCGGAGACATCATCTCTTTGGAAGATGAAGAGAAGCAGCAAGAGTAGGCCGGCGGATTTAGTAGTTTGCTCGACGAAGATTTTCGAACCCTTGCAGCCCAGAACTATGAAGCGAATTCTAGAAATCGTGATTCTCTCGATGCTGCTACTAAGCTCTAAATGTCCTAGTGGCCTTGCTGAGGATCATGCTGCAGCGAATCAGCCAATCGTTAACTCTCCGCTGGCAACAAGTGGCCCCGTGCCGAGAGCTATCGATCCACCTGCCCCTCAGGATATTCAACAGAGTATCAACCGTGGCGTTGACTTTCTGCTCTTGGACCAACGACCCGATGGAGGTTGGGGGAGTGCCGAGCGAACTAAGGGTTTGAATATCTATGCCCCTGTTCCGGGTGCCCACCAGGGCTTCAAGTTAGCGGTGGGCGGGTTGGTGTTGACTGCCCTTGTCGAGTGTGAGCCGACACTTGATCTAGAGCGAGCAGCAAAGGTGCGCCTAGCGATTGATCGAGGCACTCAGTGGATGTTGGAAAATCACGATCGCGTACGCCGGGCGGAGCCAGGAGCTCTCTACAATGTTTGGGGGCACGCTTACGCCATCCAAGGCTTGGTAAGACTTTACCACCGCGCTGAGGCGGAAGAAGAACTTCAAAATAAATTGCTTGCCGCGATTGAAACGCAAACGGAGAAACTCGAGCGATATTCGTTTCTCAACGGCGGTTGGGGCTACTACGATTTCCAGCATGGTACGCAGATTCCTGCTAGTAGCCCCAATAGTTTTACCACCGCCACGGTCTTAGTTGCCCTGCATGAAGCGGCAGCCGTGGGAGTCGCGTTTCCTGAGAAGCTAATCGACAAGGCTGTGACGTCGATCGAGCGGCAGCGCAATCCCGACTTTACCTACGCCTACGGCGAGTACCTGAGAATGATGCCGCGAATGGTCATCAATCGCCCCGCGGGCAGTCTTGGCAGAAGCCAAGCGTGTAATGTCGCTTTGAGATTGTACGGAGACGAACGGGTCACCGACGAGGTGCTGAAAGCGTGGCTCAATCGATTGTATGCCCGCAATGGATGGCTAAGCATTGGCCGGAAGAGGCCGATTCCCCACGAGAGCTTTTTTCTGGTGGCAGGATACTTTTATTATTACGGACATTACTACGCAGCCTGCTGCATCAACCAGTTGCCCTCCGACGAGCGCCCCTATTTCCAGGACCATCTTGCGCACCTATTGCTGCCTCTACAAGAGAAAGATGGCTGCTGGTGGGACTACCCGTTCTACAATTACCACCAGCAGTACGGCACGGCGATGGCTTTGTATTGCTTACGGCAATGCCAGAGAGAGTGAGCTGGAGGGAGCGAAAGAGCGCGCAGTGGGTAGCCCTTGTGCGCCGAAATGACGCACATCTCCGAAGCTTCTGCTAGTACCCAACCAAAACAGTCCAACGGCAACTAGCCACAGCGTTCCCGGTTCTGGCACTGCAAGCGACTTCTGAAAAGTCACTCCCGGCGTCAGGCTTCTTAGTGTGAACGAAGCGGTTTGCGCGGCGTCGACTTGCGCCGAGGTCATGCCGAAGTTCTGTAGGAGGATGTCGTTGTAGACTTGGAAGAACACTTGCTCGGCTACTATGTCTGCGGGGTCGATCATAAACTGTATGGTGTTCTGTCCACGAAACAGAAGCACCCCCTTGTCGTTCGTGAAATCGGACGTCGAGTAGAGATTCCCAAAAGGCCCCAACTTGTCCGACTCGAAAAAAAACCGCTGCGCGGGACCAAAGAAGCGAAATTCGCTGATGTTGGTGGAGAGTTCCACCAAAGCTCCCAGGCCAAACTTGCCATCCGACGGCTCGACGATGTCGGCATCGAACGAAGTTTCGACTTCAAATTCAAGGTTGCCGGTGACGTTCAGCGGAATGTTTAGCTTCAGCGCCGCCACTCCCTGGTTTTGCACCCGCCCGGCGGTGCCCGGCGTGGCTGTTATGCCCGAGCGCAAGTCGAAGGTTAAAGTTGTGCGGGGAATCGTGTCGAAACCGATGGCGGTTGAAAAACTGGTCGAGCCGCCAATCTCCGCGGGGCCGTTCGCTACTGGATCGGGAAATACCGCTCCCTCAGATTCTAATCGCGTCTGGGCAAGCGATACAGGGATGTCGAGCACTGTAATCGGACTGTCGTTCAACTCCACAAAACCGAACTGTGAATCGTCCAGCCCGTCGCCAATCTTGAAGTCGAAATCGATGCCAATCTGCTCGAAGAAATTATCGTTCACTGTTAGGAACTGCGAATCAATCGTGAGCTGAAAGTCCTGACCGAGAGTTCCCAATTGCGCCTGGGCACGAGCGGCAAATACCAGCGAAGCAACGAAAACAAAAAGTCTTGTCAGGCACTTGAAAGTCATCCGGCTTCCGAGATTCATCCGATGGCGATGGGCATGGGTCATATTAGGTCTCCTGGAGCAAAGAAGATCGCAGCGCACAAAAAAAACCGCCACGAATCTTGCACCGCTGGCAACCCGGAGGCAACCATGTGCATTGATTCGTGGCGGTTTTACGTTAGTTCTAACTCTCTAGAATTGCGTACCTACGTTCCATTCACGTCGATTTTGATATTATCAACATTGGGTAGCTGAAACAAGAAAAATTCGCGATCTTCGCTAAGAAACTTGTGGTTCGTTTGTGAAGCAAAAGTCGCTCAGCGGCTCCTAGCGTCCCCTCGGCTATCGGTGCCATCATCCGCAAAGCTAGAATGAGACACCAGTTAGATCATTCATGTGCCTGGCCACCCACGACAGCGTTCTGCTTGGCATGGGATTTTGACTCAACCGACCGGCGGCAATGGAACAACCCGCCACCCCCAGTAGCAACATGATCCCTGTTGCCGGTTCGGGTACGGCGGTTGCCGTGAGTGGTGTGTTGTTGCCGAAGTTGGTTTCCCAAACGGCGAGGTCCGCTGCGCTGGGTGGGTCGGACAATTCGCCCCGTTGCCATTTTAGAAAATCGGCGCCGTCGACGTCGCCATCGGTGTCGTAGTCGCCTGCCGTGGGGCTGAGAAACCAAGGCTGGGTGTGGGGGCTGGTCAGCATGAAGTCGAGCAGCATCGTGCCGACTTTTTCTTGTCCGGATTGCGACGGGTGGGTGCCATCGGTGGGGCTGAAATCGGATTGTTCCCAGATCAGCTCATCACTGCGCGGATTGAGACCATCGGCCCAAGTGTAGGGGCCCCAAGCGAGCCAGGGTGCCGCGCCGGTTTCGTAATTGAGATCGCCCACAAGCGGGTCGATTATGCCGCTGTTCATCTGATTGATTTGCGCTTCGATCAACCACTTTGCAGTAAAAGCCGACTCGTAAGCGTACGGTTCGGGATGGAGCGGCGTGGTAGCGTAGCCGGCGTAGATGCGGCTGGCGAGATAAACTTGCTGGAGATTGGGATAACGGACCTTGAGCGCACGCATCACGTCGCCCATCAACTGAAGTTCTTGAAACGCTTCAGCTCCCGCCGCGGGTAGCGAAGTGGTGGGGCTCCCGGTGGCTAGCTTGACCCATGCCACTTGCACTTGTTGCTCGCCCAAGCCGTTCGGCGTAAGTACATTGTCTCGGACGCGGTCGTAGTTCGCATCGATGGGCGAGTCCCACGTCGCAGTGGATTGTCCTCCGGCTGCACCGTTGACAATCGCCAACTCCGAGTGGTTGACGGACGGATGCGCTTCGGCCTGCCCCACAAAACTCCACGGTTGGCAGCCTCCCGCAGGTGGATTTGAACCGCAGAACTCTTGCGACGTGTTGGACATGCCGATCGAGACCATCGCAACATTGCCGAGAGGATCGATCTGCCCCAGAGTATCGAGCGGCCGGATCGCCGCCGCCCGGGTCAACCCGGTTGCCGCGTGTGCCGTCGGCATCACGTTGGATCCACCCGGATAAAGTCCGCCCTGGAACTGGTCGAGGTACAACCCGGCGCCCAAATCATTCAGCGGAGTGACCTGACAAACAGCCGTGGAAGCTGCCAAACCGAGGAGTGTTACCAAACCAAAAACGACCGCTTGCCGTGCAAACATAGCTTCCTTCCGCCGAGAAAATGAGAGTAGGCCCCACCTATAAAACTCCGCGGCGGGCAATTCGGGTCGGTAAAAATTTTCTTTTTTTCTAGCCGTGGCACGCGGCGCAAGAATGGTATCTCTCAAAATGTTGTCCCATCAATACCACCCGCATCGCAATCCATACTAAATCCATCTCCGCTACTATAGCCGACTCCGTCATCGAATCCACCATCGCTAAAACTGCTCATGGAGTCGTCGCTCGTAATCTCGTCGTTTGATTGCGAACTACCGTGTGCCCATGGACCCACTTCCCAAAACAAAAAGGGGGGCACCCACCAAAACGGAAGCCGCGGATTGTCACTACGGCGTTGAGAACGTCTTGCAAGTGACCTTGAAATAAGGATGTAGACAAATACGAACGGAACAATCACGGTAGCCCAAACAAGAATTTGCATAGCAACCTCAACAGTTTAGATATCACCTAAGCATATTGTACCTTTTCTGCTTCACACTGGCAAAAGTGTTTGCCTCACGGCAAAGTCACGCGCGGCGCATCGGGCCCGTCGATTTCTTGTAGGTTGGCAAGCGGGTTTTCGGTGAGGCGTAGGAACTTAAAACCGAGCAAGCGCGGTTTGGTTTCGTCGGCGGCTTTGGCTGCTTGGTCGAGGGAACGCTGGATGTAGGTGTCGATTGGTTCTTCGCGGACTGCCGGTTTGGTCGAGTGGATTAGGTTCACGGTGCCGTCTGCGCCATGTACCACGAGGCCTACGTGGCCCACCCAAGCGCTGCCGCCGAAGGTGGCGTTTGGCTTAGATTGCTTGCCGACGGTTCCGCGGACGATGTTCACAAAATCGCCATCCTGCAAATGGGGCTTCGCCAAGTCGATATCCTCAGCCCGCAGGAAAACGTCGCGGTGATCCTCAACGGGCAACGCAACATCCAATTGATAACGCTTCTTAAAAAACTTTGCGCGGTCGATCCGTTGTTGAAAATTGACGGCACGTTCACCAGCCAACTCCTCGGTAATGTCTTCCACCAGCCACCGGTTCGACGGATTCCAATCGGCCTCGGTGTAGTGGTTGCGTGTGACGACGCCGATCTTCCCGTCGCGGTAGCGAATGCGTTGCAACCATGCCATGAAGCTTCGCCAGTCGTTGCCTAAGGCCATAGCGTAAGTGTGTTCACTAAAAACCAGACAGTCGCTTTTCGTCAAACAATAGAGAGGTTGCGGGTCGTAGTGCTCGAACGGCATTTCGCCGAGCAGATAAATTTCGTACGGCTGGCCCAGATTTTTTCGCGCCAAATGGACGATCCGCTTCCGCAAGTCGGGTTCTGTGGCAGACAAATACTGCAGATAGGCGTCGACTTCCGCCTCGGTGAATTCGTAAAGCGGTTTTGCCTGCAACTGCTCGATCTGCGAAGAATCGGCTTCCGCCGAAGCAGTTTCGCCACGCACAATCGTGGCATGAAACAATGAAAAAAACAACACAATTGCCGACAAGCGAATTGTTGTTGCGCTCATCATTTCACCACGCCCCGTTCAGCAAGCAGGTTGATGATCCGCTCGACGCATTCGTCGACGTCAAGCTCGTGTGTGCCGAGGACAAGGTCGGGGTTGGTTGGGACTTCGTAGGGGGAACTGACGCCGGGGAAGTTGGCGATTTCGCCTTCGTCGGCTGCGCCATACATTCCTTCCTGATCGCGCTGTCGGCAGACATCGATCGGTGCGTTGAGATGCACTACCAGAAATCGGTCGCTGCCGACAACTTCGGCAGCCTTTTGGCGGACTTCCTCGCGCGGTGCCAAAAACGATGCCACGCACAACATGCCAGCGTCGTTCAATAATTTTGCCACCTCGGCACTGCGGCGCAGATTTTCGCTACGGTCGTCGGCAGTGAACCCTAAATCGCGACTGATCCCGCGGCGCATGTTCTGTCCATCCAACACACAACAAGCCCGACCCGCATCGAAGAGCCGCCGTTCCAGTGCGTATGCAATGGTCGTTTTTCCCGCGCCGGCCAAACCGGTGAGCAAGATCGTCGCGGGCTGCTGGCCGAATCGGGCCTGACGTTCTTCCGTGGTGACATTGCTACGCTCGTCTTGCAAAGTCTGGCTGGCTTGATCGTCCCAGTGATCTTGCTTGTCGCCGGGCGAACGCTGCAAAATCATTCCCGCCGCGACGGTGACGTTCGAAATCCGGTCGATCACCACAAAAGCGCCCGTGCCGGGATTGCTGCGATATCCGTCGTAGGCAATCGGCTGGTTGAGCTGCACCTGGCAACGGCCAATTTCGTTGAGGCCCAACGTCGGCGCTTCTGCTCGATGGAGCGTGTTCACGTCGATTTGATATCGCAGCGTGGAAATGCTGCCGGTCACCATTTTTGAAGCATGCTTGATAAAATACTGTTTGCCGGGCACCATCGGCTCTTCGGCCATCCACACCAGTGTGGCGTCGAACGAGTCGGCCATTTGCGGGACGTTGTCGCGGCGCACTAGCATGTCGCCCCGGCTCACATCGATTTCGTCTTCAAGTGTAAGCGTAACCGCCATGGGGGAGAACGCCTCTTCCAACTCGCCATCGAAGGTGACAATCGATTTTACGCGGCTTGTTTTGCGCGATGGCAACACCATCACTTCATCGCCCCGATGCACACGCCCCGAGGCGAGTGTCCCGCAAAAGCCGCGGAAGTGCAGGTCGGGGCGATTCACATACTGCACGGGAAAACGCATGTCGATCAGATTTCGGTCCGACGCGATATGCACGTTCTCCAGCATGTGCATCAACGTGCCCCCTTCGTACCAGGGCATTTCCTCGGTCGCTTTGTCGACCACGTTGAGCCCCAGCAGCGCGCTCATCGGCACGAAATGCAAATCTTTCATGTCGAGTCGTGTTGCGAAGTCGATGTAGTCGCTTTTGATTTTGTTGTACCGCTCTTCGGAAAAATCGACCAAGTCCATTTTGTTCACGGCGACCAGCACGTGCTTGATACCCAACAGCGACACAATAAAACTGTGCCGTTTGGTTTGGGTGAGTACCCCGTGGTCGTGGCGAGCGTCGATCAAAATAATCGCCAGATCGCAAGTACTGGCGCCGGTGGCCATGTTGCGTGTGTACTGCTCGTGGCCGGGGGTGTCGGCGATGATGAATTTTCGTTTGGCGGTGGAAAAATATCGATACGCCACGTCGATCGTAATGCCCTGCTCGCGCTCCGCCTTCAATCCGTCGGTCAGCAGTGCCGGGTCGAACAATCCGCCGACCGAACCGAGCGTGACTGAGTCGCGCTCGATGGCGGCAAGCTGATCCTCGTAGATCATTTTCGAATCGTACAACAACCGCCCGATGAGCGTACTCTTGCCGTCGTCGACGCTACCGCAGGTAAGAAATCGCAGCAGCTCCTTTTGCTCGTGCTGCTTGAGATAAGCGTCGATGTCGGTCGCGATAAGTTCAGATTGATGGGACATGGTGGAATGCGGAGTTCGGATTGCTGGAATGTTGAATATGTTGGGAATTTTCTCGCAGAGGCGCGGAGACAGAAGAGAAGATAAGTAAGTATTTTGAGGAAAGTACCTCAAATTTTCTCTGCGTCTCCGCGTCTCTGCGAGAGTCTTGTTTTTTGCGACCTAAAAGTAGCCTTCCTTTTTCTTCTCTTCCATCGAGCCGGCTTGGTCGTGGTCGATGACTCGGCCTTGGCGTTCGCTCGTTTTGGTTAAGAGCATTTCTTGGATGATTTCTGGGAGTGTCGTGGCAGTTGACTCCACGGCACCAGTTAATGGATAACAACCGAGCGTGCGGAAGCGGACTACGCGCTCTTCGATTTTTTGCCCTTCTTCAATTGGCATCCGATCATCGTCGACCATAATCAGCGTACCGTCGACATCCACCACTGGCCGTTTGGCTGCGAGGTACAGCGGCACGATTGGGATGTTTTCTAAATGGATGTATTGCCAAACGTCGAGTTCGGTCCAGTTGGAAAGCGGGAACACGCGAATGCTCTCGCCTTTGTGAACCTTGCCGTTGTAGATGTTCCACAGTTCGGGGCGCTGGTTTTTGGGATCCCAGCGATGACTTTTGTCGCGGAAGGAATAGACGCGTTCTTTGGCGCGAGATTTTTCTTCGTCGCGTCGGGCGCCACCAAAGGCGGCATCGAATTTGTATTTGTCGAGCGCCTGTTTTAGCGCGGCTGTTTTCATGATGTCGGTATGCACCTGGCTACCATGCGTGAACGGTCCAATGCCTTGCTTCACACCATCTTCGTTGATGTAAACAATCAGGTCCCAGCCGAGCTGTTTGCGAATCAAGTTTTCGCGAAACTCGATCATCTCGCGAAATTTCCAGGTGGTGTCCACGTGCATCAACGGAAACGGCGGCTTGGCCGGATAAAAAGCTTTCTCCGCTAGTCGCACCATGACCGAAGAGTCTTTGCCGACAGAGTACAGCATGACCGGGTTGTCGAACTCGGCGGCCACCTCGCGAATAATATGGATGCTCTCGGCTTCGAGTTGCTTGAGATGGGTGAGATTGTAGGTGGTCATAATGTATGGCAAGGTTTGGCGAAATTCGCTTTTTACTCTGGCTCGATTACTGAAAAAGCCCTGGAGGGGGCCTGTCGCAGAGGGAGGTGGGAAATGAATTTCCCCCACTGGTGGCCGACTACGACTGTAAGGGTTCTAACGGTCGGCAATCCACGAACCCGCTAGTTTAGATTGCTATCCGATGGAGTACAACTCAAACTTCGTCGCGAAACGGGCCGCTGGCGATCCGCTCGAGAACTTCTCGTCTTTAGGCGAAAGCTGGTAAAATGCTCGTTTTCCGGACATTTGGCAAATAGCTTGATTAGAAACGGCTTCCCCCAGATAATGGGACGTGGCAGGAGTCCCTGGGGGAGACCAGGGGAAGCGCTCTTGTCCACACCTTTACGGAACAGAGACTCTCGATTTTGCGGCGGCGGCATTCTTTTGGCGCTGGGGATATGGAACCCGCAGAACTCCGGGTCGCCGATGCCAATTTGGATCCCACGGACCACAGCTGCAATGCACTTTCCTCACGCTAACTCCCGGCTGTTGTCGTTGGCGCTGCAAAGCAGTATGCGGCTCGTCATTGGGGCTCTGTGTGTGTTTGCTTTCGCAAGCTCCGTCCAAGCCGATTGGAAGCTGGATATCGATTACTTCAAGCTCGTCGACGCACTCGGCGGCAATCTCCCCAACGGCGCTGGTGTGCCAATCTCTATCGTCGAAGCTGGCGGCAACCCCCCGATTGTCTATTTTCCGGACACCTCCAGTACTGAGTTCGACTCCAGTTTGGATCCGCTGGGAACGGCCGTCAATTTTGTCGACGGCAGCGGCGGACAGGCCAACGGGGTATCCAACCACTCGAATAATCAGTCGGCTTTTTTCTTCGGAAATTTCAATAGCATCTCCCCTGCAGCAAACAACGTCACCGTTTACGAAGCTGGCGACTACCTGAACAATGTGCTCAAGATCAACGGCGGTAGCCCGCTGACGCAAAATTTTCGTGTGCAAAACTTTAGCTGGATTGCCTCGTTTGGAACCGATAGTACGGATCGAGAGGCATTGCGACGTTTCGACTCGGTAATTGATTCGGATAACATCGTTGCTGTGGTGGGATTGGATAATAATACCAACCCACTCCCCATACTTTTAAGCCATAGCTACAACTCGATTGCCATGGGCCGTAGCGATGCACTGCATAGTTCGGGACTTACCACTCTGGCTGGCTATGGACCGGGGCGCAGCAAACCCGATCTGGTCGCACCGCGGCCATCGACCAGCTCCGCAGCTTCCACAACGAGCTCGGTCGCGACGTTTCTTCATAGTAGCCCTACCGTCGTGGGAACCGACGCCACAAATTCGGAAGCCATCAAAGCGCTGCTGCTGGCCGGTGCTACGAAAGACGAATTCCCCGGTTGGAGCCGCACGCAAAATCAGCCATTGGACGACACCTACGGCGCTGGCGAAGTGAATGTTTACAACAGTTATCTCATGACCTTGGGCGGGCAGTTTGCCGGATCGACAGGCACGCCAACACCCGTGGATAACCACGGCTGGGATTATCGCACGGTCACCTCCAGTTCGCCTCTGAATTATGAATTCGAGATTCCCCTCGGCAGCACCGCTCAGGAATTGTCGATCGCGCTCACATGGAATGTCGACGTGAATCCATCATTTACAACCCAATCGCTCGCGAAGCTCGACTTGAAGCTATTCGACGAAATGGGTGCTGTGGTAGACCAAAGCATCAGCACTGTCGACAACGTGGAACACATCTACATTGGCGCGGGACAGGGAGTCAGTTCTCTCGCTCCGGGGACCTATCGCCTAGAAGTATCGACAGCCGATTTTTCTCGCGACTTCGGCCTTGCTTGGCGCACCACCACACTGTTCGACACTCCCTCGGCCGATTTCAATTTGGATGGCGAAGTCGACGGCGTCGACTTCCTCACTTGGCAACGAGGGTTTGGCGCATTGCTCGGCGCTACGCATAGCCAAGGCGATGCCGACGGCGATGGCGATATCGATCAAGATGATCTGACAATTCTTGAAACAGACTACGGATTGTTCACCGCAGCGCTGGACAATCTGGCTGTCGCCGTGCCTGAGCCTGGCACATGGGCCTTAGTCGTTTCTGCTCTGTTACTGTTTCTCTTCATCAAGCAACCCCGACGTGCAGGAACTCTATCCTGAGTCGGTTGATGGTTACAGCTTCGTTGGACCTTAGCAGACGGGTCGCGAATGCACTCAGCCTTGTCGAGAGTGGCCGATCAAATGGCCTAGGCCTCCGAGAGCTGCAAGCAACGCGCCAGACCAAAGCAAATACCGGCTCCATTGTCGTGGCTGCTGGCGGGCATGTTCTAGCTTCTTGCGCATCGCTACGAAGGAGTTTTTTAATTTCGCGCGTCGCGCGTCCATTTGCTCTTCAGTCAGCCCTGCTCTTTCGGGGGATTGGAGAGCAGACCTGTGGTATTCCTCGGAGATGACGGCGAAATCCTCGGCATCATTTTCGGTCCATTGAAAATGAGTCGCAAGGCCTCCGAACGGCAACAGCGATGATAGAATTAGCACCACTCCAACCAGGATTGTACCCAGGGAAAATGAAAAAAAATCCAAGCTCTCCTTGCGTCTGTTCGCTTCGTTTGTGACGTCATTCATCGTAGGTGTTGATCTGGCTGTCGGTAACACTGATCAAATAAGCCATCACGTATTCATCAACATCGTTAGACAAAAAACTGATGCGACCGTCCAAATACGCCGCATTGACGCCACCGATATGCAGGCTGCGAGGTGCAACTGAAAGCCAGCGTATCCCGTTAGCATTTAAGCAAGGCATCCCCTCCAGTTGGGCATTCTGAAGATCAGGACAGATTTGTAGCATGTCGCTATTCGGCCCAAGTGTATTGGGCAATTGAGTTTGATCAGCATACATGGCAAAGGCGACAAATGGCGAATCAAATGGATGGTTCTCGTCATGATGCATGTCATAGGCCAGCAGGCTCGCACCAGTCCACGGCAATGCCCAGACTCCTCGCTCGTCTTGCGGATGGTTGCGAGTTCTCACTTCGCCGAACACGAGGGTATTGCTCAACCCATCACTGATTCGACGCAAAGGTTGACCACCTGCAATCAGTGCGCCAGGATGGATTTGTTGTAGGTTCGTATGGTAGGGAGTGCAAAAGGCAGCGTAGTTCCCTTTGGCGAACTGGCGACCATTGGTCAAATCAAGGTCAGCAAAAAACCGTCCCTGGGCATCGTCACTGGGGCAAAGATACAGATCGATAAATTGTTCTTGAGGTCGATTTGGCTGCTGCATTGCGTTACGCTGCAAATCGAATTGGTCAAACAGATTCTGTTGTTCCAGGTAAGGCAACAACAGCACGGCCCAACTGAGTTGAATGCCCATTCGTTGTTCAAATGAATCGTAAGTGACTTGCTTATATGTTTTTGGCACCAACTCGACAAAACCCGATGGAGGCAACTTGCCATGGGCGCTTTCATAGTTTTGGGTTGCCAACGCCAACTGCCTGAGATTGTTCACACACTGAATCCGCCGTGCCGACTCGCGTGCCGACTGCACGGCAGGCAGCAGCAACGAGATCAATATCCCCACAATGGCAATGACGACTAGCAACTCAACCAGACTGAATCCAGAGAATCTGTGAACAGCAATAAAGGGCTGTTTCGGCGCGGCTTTTCTTCGAGTCGAATATGTCATGCGCACGCAAGTTCTCAACGAGTTGGAAAATTCGTCTTGGCCGGAAAAATAGGGGAGCGGAGGGACAAGGAAAGGCCGGTCCCCGAACGTCTTCGCGGCCATACAACGGCACCCTAGAAATCTGCCACCTACCGTCACCTACGATGTCCTAGATTATACGTCATTCTGCACGCTGATACCAATCTCCGAGGTCTGGTCTATGGGGGGCGATTTTCTATCCTAGCTGCAGCCAACAGGCCACGGTACGTGGTTGGCAGCTAGCTTTCGGGAAAATTTTCTGCCTAGGGGACGTTTGCCGGGGCGGGGAAGCGTTTATACTCACAGACGATTTCGACTTGGTTCAATCCGTCGCTCTTGTCAGGGGAAAATGCATCTCTGACAACTTGGCGTCTGTGACTATTCACTAAAACGTTTTTTCGAGGAAACAGGAATATGAAGATGGTCAAAGTCATTGCGGTCGTTGGCGGGTTAGCGTTTTTTGCGATTGGAAGTTGGGTTGGAGCGGAAGAAAATCTGCCTGTCGCCAACGAGAAAACCAAGCAATCCGCCGCCGATGATGCTCGTCAGTACAGTTATGCCATCGGCTTGGAGATCGGCAGTAGTTTCCATGCGGATAAAGTTCAACTCGATATCGAAAGCCTACTCTCCGGACTTCGCGACGGGCTGAAGGACAACAACCCCAAGTACGACAGAGAAACCTGTAATCAGGCTATGCAACAACTCTCAGAGATAAGGATGCAATCGCACATGACGCGTAACGAAGAATTTCTTACACAAAATAGCAAAGCCGAGGGAGTGCACGTTCTTCCCAGTGGCTTACAGTACAAGGTACTCGAACAAGGGGACGGCCCTTCGCCCAAAGCTACCGATCGGGTCAAGACCCACTACCGCGGCCAACTGATCGATGGGACCGAATTTGATAGCTCCTATGCCCGTAACGAGCCGGCTACTTTCCCAGTGAACCAAGTGATTCCTGGGTGGACCGAAGCCTTGCAGAAAATGCAGGTGGGCGACAAGTGGCAACTTTTTGTGCCGAGCAATCTTGCCTATGGCGAATCGGGGGCAGGAGGAGTGATCCCACCGAATTCGGCGCTGATTTTTGAAGTGGAACTGATAAGCATCGAATAACACCTGTTAGTACCTTTCAACTGGCAGCTTCTCCCATAAAAGAGGGCATTTCCAAAGGAACACCGAATAAAGCTTGCCCCCCAGCCAGGTTTAGCTAAAATCGCTGGAATACGCAAATAGCTTAACTTCCGCCACCTGTTTGTGTTAATATATTTTTCTGTCGTCTTTGTTTTTGATGATTACTTCTTGATTGCTTCATCTTAGGAGGGCTTTTTATGTTACGTCGCATTTTATGTATTGTCGCAGCAACCGCGTTGCTGACGGCAGTCGTCCAGGACGATGCCTGGGCGGGTCGCCGTGGAAGGAAATGTTGTAAACCGAATTGCTGTTGTGCAGCACCATCTTGTGGCTGTGAATCAGCTTGCGGGGGTGGCTGTGGATGTGCTCCTCAAATGGTGACCAAAACCGTGATGGTCCCCACGTATGTCGAAGAGATGCGCACCGTGATGTGCACCAAGTACGAACAAGAAGAAAAAACTCGTACCTACACCGTCGTCAAGCGAGTACCTGTTCAAGAAGAAAAAACAAGAACCTACACCGTCATGGTTCCCCAGCAACGCACGAAGACGGTGAACTACACCGTCCAAAAGCCAGTCTGGGAAACTAAAACAGCCGAGTACACCGTCTGCGAATACTACACGGAAGAAGAAGAACGAACCTGCACCGTCATGGTTCCCGAGTATTCGGAAAAGACGGTCACCTACGAAGTCCAAATACCGTACTGCGAAGACGTCGAGAAAACCTACACGGTTTGCGAACGCTATACCGAAGAAGTGCAAGGGACTCGCACGGTTTCGAAACGGGTCCCTGTGACGACCCAAAAGACCGTCAAAGTTTGCAGCGGTCACTGGGAAACTCAAACTGTTGAAGTGCCTGCCTGCGGTTCAGGTTGTGGCAACTGCGGCGGATGCACACGCACCTGTTGCAAGCGCGTTTGGGTACCCACGGTCGAAGAACGTCAGGTTTCCTGCACAACGTACGATTGCGTGACCGAGGAAGTGCCGTACACCTATACCGTCTGCAAGACCCGACCTGTCGAAAAGACTTGCACGGTCAAAGTACGGAAATGCCGAACCGAAAGCCGTGAAAGAACGGTAAAGGTTTGCAAGATGGTACCACAAGATAAGACGTACACCGTGAGAATTTGCAAGAGTCGACCTGTGACTAAAACTCGTGACTACAAAGTTTGCAAAATGGTGTGCGAAGAGATGAGCCGCGAAGTCACCTACTGCGAGTACGTCCCAGAAGAAAGAACCTGCACGTACACCGTTTGCAGTTACGAGTGTGTTCCTGAAGAAAAAACCTGCACCTACACGGTTTGCAAGCCTGTTCAGGTCGAAAAACAGGTACCTGTAAGGGTCTGCAAAATGGTCGAAAAAGAAATCGAAGTGCCTGCTTGCGGATGCGGCGGTTGCAGCAGCTGTGGCTGCGGCGGCTGATTGCTGATTTCGATCAGACCGAATAAGCGAAACTTACGGGGTTGGATTGCAAGTGGCAGTCCAACCCCTTTTTTTGTTTGCATTCTGCATCTGCCCTACCGAAAAGGCGACCACTGCGGTACTTCACCCGGCTGGTTCTCTCCTGCCGATGCAGGCGAATCCGTGCGACTGCTGCGTCCTGCTGTCCACACGGGGCGGCTATCTTTAGTTGCCTGATGCTGCGCTTGTGCAACACCCGAAGATTGCAACTGACGTTCAAGAGATTGCGCCGTCCATTTGCTGGCCTTTTTCACTGTCGACGAAAAGCCTTGGGATGTTGCATCGGTACGTTCCAACGAAGGACGCCAACCTGACGTTTCCGTCGGCGACTCGGCCTTTGCGTTGCCTCTGTCGGTCGGAGAGTCGTCCGCAGCCAATTGGGCAGGTTGAAGTTCTTGGGCGCCTGTCTCCACTTCCAATACCACGAGCGAAACACGTTCAAAGGGAATCTGTGTGAGCAGCTTGCGCCCTTCGAAGTCAACAAATCGAACCCACAATTCTAAAGATTCTTCTGGAAGCACCACTTCCTCAAGCGGCAATTCCAAATGCAAGCCATCGCCCAAATGGGACGACTGCCAGGCTGCGGAAACTTCCTCGGGCGTGAAATCCCAACGCTTGACCCGCACTGGCTTGCCGTCCTCGCGCGTCATGACCATCACCGAAACATCGCCCTGGAAATCAACCGGTTCGTTATGCTGGTCGAGCGCCTCTACGACTGTCAGCATACTGGCCAGCGGACTTTCACCCGGCTCGCCACGGAAAAGTTCCGCCACCACAATCCGCTCGGGCCGACGATCTTCCACTTCGAGAGACTCAGAAGTTTCTTCCGCGAGGTCCTCGTTATTCGCCGCGGACAATTCTTGGCTGTCAGGGTTCTCGACCGATTCATAGTCGGCAGGATCAGGAATCACTATCACCGCATCGGTCGAGGTCGAAAGTTTTTCGCGATCCACAGCCACGGTGCGCAGGATCGTCGGCTCGCGTGAAATCTTGCCAACCGGTTCGCCGAATTCCAAATCCAAATCTGGCACGTCCAGTTCTTCGGGATCCACCGCCGGAAGCGCGGGCGGGGTCGGTTCTGGAATTTCGGCAGGTTCTTCCTCTAAGAAAGCCGGCTCGTCGTCGATCTCAATCGGCTGTGGTTCTTCGGGTTCGTATTCGGGAGCACGCTCTTTGAGAACCGAGTTGCTGGTTCTCTTTTTCTTCTTGGGCTTGCTTGTGCTTTTCACAAGGTGGGGTTGCGTACAGCGACATTGGCGAAGTTTTTCGGAGTACTCCACCACGTAATCTTCGAGCTCGTAGATGTAGTCTTCTTGCGTGCGAAGCTCGCGCTCCAAAAGATCCATCTGGTTATCCGTCGTCGTCCGACAACCGGAAAACACCGACAAAGAAATCGCGACCACCAGAACCCAACACGGCGCAAACGCCGCGCTAGGTTTCAAGCGTGAACACAACCAATTGATTCCAAAGTCCATCAGACGGGCATGCCTGGTTTATGTGCCGAGTGCCGTTCGCTCCGGCTGCGCAGCGACCGCGCAAAGCCGAGCCCAATTATTAAGGCCGCAAGAAATAGAAAAACCGCCGGTCGCCGTCAACGGCGATCAGTAGTGCTAGCAGGGGGAAATAGGTGCGAAGGGCGAGAAACGAGGAGCGAAGAGCTTCTCAATTCCCTAATCCCTAGCTCCTAGATCCTCGCTCCTAACATAAAAAAGGATGGGATCCCATCGCCAGCGTGAGGGTTTCCGTGCCTGCCTATTCGAGTTTACTGCAGCCTATTTGCATAAATGCAATTTCTGTTCAGTCTCGAAAAACAGGACTAAGCTACTAGCATACACGCGATCACCCGTTCCCAAGTCAGATCGACCTCCAGAGAGAAATCCGCTCGTTGATGCATAACGAGCGACGCGTTGGCCAACATCGATCCGAAAAGGCAACCTGGTCCGCCGCCGTGCAGCCCGTCCGCCCTCAGTCGTCGCCCATTGTAGTGAACCACAAAGCGCCGCGCAACAACTATTTTTGGCCACCTAGGGAAGCCTCTCGCAGAGACGCAAAGGCGCGGAGAAGAATTGAAAGAATAGGAATAGCCGCGATCTGACAGATCGCCGGGCCCTGCGATTCGTTGAATCGCGGCTACTAGCGCCTAGCATCTAGCCCCTAGCTCCTCACTCCTCAACCATGCCATTCCGAGGTCCGCCGAGGAATCTACTATGCCTCTCGCAAAGGCGCGAAGGCGCAAACGATTTCAAATAATATGTCTGCTCTTTGCGCCTTCGCGCCTTTGCGAGATTTTCTTCTCTGACTGCGAAAAGAATTGAAAAAGATAGGTGACCATCCTACGCGCTGGCAAAGATATAAGAGCGACGGCTCTGATGCTCAACGTCCGGAGCATACGGTTCTCGCTCGACAAGTTCGTCGACTTTGAAACCAGCAGCCTCGATGTACGTTACCATCTCCTCGGACTGGAAGAATGTGAAGTCGAGCGATACTACGTGCCCCCACCACTCGTCAACGTGAACAACCTCGTCACCAATGTGAAACGAAAGAAGTAAGACTCCGCCGGGCCGCAAGACTCTCTTAAACTCACGCATTATCTCAACGACTTGACCTCTGGAAATGTGAATTATCGAGTAGAAGGCAATGATACCGACGTACTCTCTATCGGGTACATCAAGTGAATTCATATCTCCTTGGAAAAACTCGATATCCGGATTTAAGCTCTTTGCATGCTTGACCATTTGGGACGAAAGATCAACTCCGCACACTTGCACACCGCGCTCGTACAGATACCTTGATACGTGCCCCGGTCCACAGCCAACGTCTCGTACCCGAGCGGCAAAGCGATCCAGCAACTCACAATCGAGCGGCTTGCCCTTGAGCTCATCGGAAATGCGCTGAACATATTCGTCTGCTACAGCGTCGTAACTTGCTTCTGCATTGCACACTGCACAGTAACCAAGGCGATGATAGGATGGGTGCCCCCTCCGCTAAGCCGCAAGCGGCTTAGCGGAAGAATCGCGATAAACCCTCAAAATCAAATAACGCCAACTACTACCCGTCCATCTTGGCGACCACTTTATCGATCAGCCGATATTCGAGCGCTTCTTCGGACGACATGAATTTGTCGCGGTTGGTGTCTTGCTCGATTTGTTCCAGCGTTTGGCCTGTGTGCTCCAGCAGAATGCGGTTGAGCTTGTCTTTCGTTTTTTTGTATTCGGTGGCGTGGATCATGATGTCCTCGGCAGTGCCTTCCATGCCGGCCGACGGTTGATGGATCATGATTCGCGAATTGGGCAGCGCATGGCGTTTGCCGGCCGCTCCCGCGGCCAACAGCAGGGCGCCCATCGAAGCCGCCTGGCCCAGGCAATACGTGGCCACGTCGCAGGTGACGAACTGCATGGTATCGTAGATCGCCATGCCGGCGGTGACACTTCCACCGGGCGAATTGATGTAGAAGTGGATATCGGACTTGGGATCGTCCGACTGCAAAAACAACATCTGCGCCACGAGGCTATTGGCCACGTCGTCGTTGACCGGCGAACCCATCAGGATAATGCGATCCTTGAGCAACCGGCTATAGATATCCATGGCCCGCTCTTCGCGGCCCGACTTTTCGATGACGTAAGGAATCAGCGTCATGGCTGGCAATCCGTTGTTTAGATTTTAAGTAGTGAAATTAGTGAGTTGCAATTTGATAATCGGGTGCCAAAGAGGCCATTCAATTATTTAGCCACAGATATCTCAGAGAACACTGAGAAGATTCCCATCATCAATATTTCCTCTGTGTTCTCTGTGGCACCCTACTCTTCATCCTCTTCGTTTTCCGAACCGGGAGGTTTGATGAGGATGTCGTCGACGATGCCGTATTCCATGGCTTCGGTTGCGGTCATGTAGTAGTCGCGGTCGCAGGCTGCGGCGATGTCGTCGATCGGCTTTCCGGTATGCTCGGCAAGAATCTGATTCAAGGTGGTCCGGGTCCGCAGGATTTCGTCCGCCTGGATTTCGATATCAGAAACCTGCCCGCCAACGCCGCCGTGGGGCTGGTGGATCATTACCTTGGAGTGCTTCAAAGCAAACCGCTTTTTCGGCTCACCCCCGGCTAACAATACGGCTCCGCCACTGGCAGCCAGGCCAACGCAATACGTCGACACGGGCGGGGAGATCATCTGCATTGTGTCGTAAATCGCCAGCGTGGAGGTCACACTGCCGCCGGGCGAATTGATGTAGAAGTGAATATCTTTGCGGCGATTCTCGCTTTGTAGATACAACAGCTTCATCACCAATTCGTTGGCGTTGCCATCGTAGATTTCGCCCTGCAGGAAGATCACGCGATTTTCCAACAGCAAATCGCCCAAGGTCATCTGCCGCTGCCGCTGATAATCGCGCATCGCAGAGGCAAGCTGTGGGTCGACGACTGGGGGAATCGAGTGCAACGCATTCTTGTTCATGTCCAAATCCCTTCTACTGCTTTCCATAATGTGTTGCGGGTAGATATTGAAGCTTAAGCCTGCTCGGCGTCGTCAGTTTTCTCTTTTTTCGCTTCGGGAATGGCATCGGCACCTTCGCCGCCGGCGGCCAGATGGATTGCTTCGACATTCATCGGCTCGGGCTCGTAAGGTTCGTCCTTAAACTTGGCCTCATCCTGGACAACCTGCAGGACTTTGCGTTCCACAATCTGGTTTTGCAAAACGTCCATCAAGCCGCGTTTTTCGATTTGAGCCCGCACACGCCGAGGCGATTCTCCGCTTTGCATAGCGATAAGAAAAATCTCCTTTTCGAAATCGCCCTCTTCCGCTTCGATACTTTCCTCTTCGGCAATCCGTTCGAGAATAAAGTGCTCTTTCAAGCCCTTGGCGGTCGATGCGGCGCTGTTCTGTCGCAACATGTTTTCGCGTGCGCGAATTTCCGCTTCGCCAAAGCCGGCTCGACGCAGTTCCATAACAGCCCGTTCCAACTCGCGTTCGTTTTGCCGCTTGAGCAGTGCGGGAGGCAATTCCCAGTCGGCCGACTGCGTGAGCGATTCTGTGATTTGGCCGCGAATTTTCTGCTGTTGCTCGTATTCCAGTTGACGTTGGAGGTTGGCTTGAATCGCTTCTCGCAGCTTCTCTTCCGATTCAAATTCCCCCATTTCCTGCAGAAATTCTTCCGTCAATTCCGGCAGCTTGAGCCGTTTGACATCAAGCACTTCAAACTCGACATCCACGGTTTTGCCCCGGAGTTCCTCATTCGGGGCGTCCTGAGTCAACTCCACCTGACCAGCACGCTTATTCCCGGCTTTCACACCTTCGACCAGCTTGTCGAAACCTTCGAGGCTACCATCCTGGAAGCTCAACGTGGGACGAATGCGCAGAATTCGCTCTTCGTCAGCAACGACCTGTTTGCCGTCGAGTGTCGAGGTGATGTTGGCCGTCAAATAATCGCCCTCGCTGGCCGGGCCATCGTGGGGGACAAGTTGGCCAAATCGGGTCAGCATCTTTTCGAGTTGCTGATCAATATCTTCGTCGGTGAACTCTCGCACCGGGCGACTGAGCTTCAATCCCTTCCACTTCGGCATGTCGAATTCGGGCCGCACTTCGATATCGAATTCGAAAGTCATCGGTCCCTCTTCTGGAACTTCGACCGCATCGAGATTCAAGTCCGGTTCGCTAATCGCAGTGAAAGATTGCTCTTCACTAACCTGGGACAGGCTGTCCATCAGCAGCGTGCCTTTGATTTGCTCGCTGATTTCTTTTTGGTAGCGATTCTCCACCAGCTTGCGCGGAGCGCGTCCCGCGCGAAAACCCGGGACTGCTGCCGTCGACATTAGCTCGCTATAGGCGTCGTCGAGATAGCGATCGATGTCGCCGCGGGAAACGGTGACCGTTACATGCCGTTCGCACGCGCTGGGGCTAGTCACTTCGACTTCCAGATCGAGTTCGTCCGAACCCTCGGAATCGCGCTCGGTTTGCTCTTCGGTTTCCGGGATCGTATCGACCGGAGATTCATCGAGTTCTTCGGGTGCCATGAACTTTCAACCTACAATATGTGTTTCAAAAAACAAATCTCAAATAAACTAGAACGCCAGCGACTACTCCGCCGGAGAAAAGTACCAACCGGTTCGGCCCCACGAACAGGAATTAAGAGCGGGTGATGGGATTCGAACCCACGACAACAACGTTGGCAACGTTGTGCTCTACCAACTGAGCTACACCCGCAAATCCACACTGCCCGTACGAGGATTCCTGGCAGCCAGGCCCGCAAAAACGACGCCAAACGCAGAATCCCCAAAATCAGTGGGTCCCCGGATTATATGACCCTCCTGGGGGCACGCAAGGGGACCTTGCGGTTCTGGGGATCTTGCCCAACCAGTGCTCCATGCCAGGGCGAAAAGTTGTTACCATAGTCTGCACAGTTGAACAGGTTCGCAGGGGGGCGTTATCCCGCAAATGGGTCGTTGGCGGTGTCGGCCACGACACTGTGATTCTGGAAACCTTTTACGAACCAAAAAAAGGTAAAACGCACCAGGGACGCCCCATGTTGCTTTTCAAGAAAAAGTTTCTGCCCGCCATTCACTCCGGCGAAAAGACCCAGACCATCCGGCTCTGGAAGTGGCGGATGATGCGTACCGGCCAGCGGAGTTACATCCCTGGAGCTGGGTATATTCGGATCGACCAGGTCGAAGAGGTCCATCTGGACGAACTGACCGACGCCGATGCAGTTCCCGACGGCTTTGCAACGGCCGACGCACTACGCAACGAAATCGAGTCGATCTACGGCGAGAAAATCGAAGCGGGTTACAAAACCTTTCGCGTCGTTTTCCACGTCCTGGAAGATCAGACCAAGAAAGAGAAGGAAGCGGAGGTCAGTGGTCGGGGGTCAGGGAACGATGAATGACACTATTCCCTGACCCCTGACCTCTATCCCCACGCTAGTACGAAAAAATCTCTTCCATCGCCTGAGCAACCTGCTGCGGATGCGACAGCATGTGGGCCATGCTGACCGACATCAGCACAATCGCCAGCAAGACAATTCCCAATGCCCGTGGATTGGGCGCCACACGCAAAGGTTCCAACCGTTGATAAAGTTCGCCGGCCAGTTGCCGCCACCCGGTCAGGTTTTGCTTTGCACCACTGGCAACCAGCGACACGTTGCGCATGATCTCGAAAGTTTCCATGTGAAGCTGGATGCCCAAAGCGGGAAGCGATAAGCTGTCGCCCGCCCAGCGCGCTTCGGGATCAAGCGACCGCGCCGCCTCGGCCAACAACGGTCGAAGTTCTTCGCCGCTAATGTTGTAGATCACCAATCGCGGACGGGCGAGCAGCACCACCAGCCAGACCCAGAGCCAATAAAACACGATCAAAAACACCCAAACGTAACTGCCAAATTCCGTGGATGCCGCTTCGGGGCGAAACAATTCCACCGGTCCGACCATCACCAATCCCGACAGCGCCGCCCCGAGCGCCGCCAAGTCGGCCCCGCCAGAAGTGAGAAACGGCCTGCGCCGCGCGTTCAACAGCCCAATCAACAGGCAGTACGACGCCAACGGCACCAGTGCAATGGCCAAACGTAATGGATCAGGAATCATCGGACTCGGGTTTCCTCGCCCTTTCTTGCCTGAGGGTTGGCCTGCGCACGCCGCAGATGGACAGCTATTTTATCAAGCTGCTGGCGTTCGTGGAACTTGCGGGTTGCCCGCAGGTCGGCCAACCCTAGAAACAGCATCCAACTGGCAGCCAGCACCAAGCTGAGCAAATAGGCGGTAATCGACCACGGCGTACGCGGTACCTGCTCGAAGGCAATCAAGGCAAAACCGACAATCCCCGCCAGGGAACTTGCAACCGTGCGTCGGCGTAATTGTCGATGTACAAACTGCCGAAAATCGGCGTCGCTGCCGGCGCGCGATCTGTTCGCCTGCCACTGCTGCCAATGCGAAATCAACAGCGCCGCAGAAATCGCTACCAGGACAAGCCCCATGATGATGGTTGAGAGCATAATTAGCTATTAGCGGTTAGCTTTTCATTTGAAACACTTTGACCTACAAAAGCTAATAGCTAATAGCTAACAGCTAATTGCTTATTTCTTCTCAGCAAGCCACTCCTGGATGACCAAGCCCACTTTCCCCAACGAGTCGGCCGAGCAACGCCCCGGGGCGTCAGCCGTTGTATGCCAATAGCGATTGTGTCGGTCTGGGTACTGGAAATCGATCACATCGCAAACCGGGATGCCGCCAATTTGATGCAGCGGAACATGATCGTCCAGCACCTTATAACCCACGCGTGGAATGAATTCTTTCACTCCAAGCCGTTTGGCAGTTCCCCAAATCTCTTTCACAATCGGCCGAGTGTCGGGCCAAACCGTACTCATTCGTTCCTGATAAATACTAAGCTTCGCGTCGCCCACCATGTCCAGCAACACCCCTGCCGCATATCGATGCGCTGGAGGGTTGTCGCGATAGTCGAGGGCGAAGAACTCGCTGCCCAGGAAATAGCGGTCGCGGTTTTCATCGAATATGAATTCTTCCGCGTCGAAAAAAACAAAGTCCAAACCGTAACGTTTGGGAAGCGATTGGACATGGTTGCCCAACTCCATCAGCACGGCCGTCCCACTCGCACCATCGTTGGCCCCTAGAAAAACACCTTTGCGCCGCCGGCGCGGGTCGGCTTCCTGATCGGGAAGTGGCCGCGTGTCGTAATGCGCACAAAGCAGAATCCGTTCGGTCGACTCCGGATGCCATTGGACAATCAAATTCGCCATCGGCACCGGTTGGCCGGTGATCGGATGACGCGGCAATTGAAACCTTTGATAGGCGACTTGGACATCCAGAGCAGCGAAATGTTTTTCCAGCAACTCTTGCTGGCGCTGCATCCCCGGGCTCCCGCTGCGACGATTGCCCAGCTCACAGATTTGTTTGAGATAGTCGTAAGCCCGCTTCCCGTCGAATTGCTCCGCCAATGCAACTTCACAATTCGGACCAAAAAAAATGGCAACCATGGCACAAATTGCTAGCACACAACGTGCAAGCAACTTCGGAGAACATGAAAGTTTCGACGTGATCATTTCCATCGCTCTATTGTAAGCGAATTCAGCTACGCAAGCGAGGCGAGCACGCACTCCAAAGCCAACGCAATGTCGAATCCTCTATCCTGGCTGCGGCGATGGTGCCCAACTCGTCTTGTAGCTCAATCCGTGGCACTTTAGAATCCGCTCCAAGTTTTCGCGAGTCTCGCCCCCGCACCCGACTACCAAGGATGGCTGTCATGTCTTCAGATAATCTATTCGACCCGGTGAACTTCGTCGCGGATGTCAATCAACTGCAACAAGAAACGGTCAATCGCTGGCACGATTGCGATCCCGATAATCCCTACACCGGACTGTTAAAAACGATTTGTCAGCAGCACCAATTCAATTTCCTTCTCTGGCACGAAGAAGATATCGCCCGCTGCCCCGACGTCAGTGATAGCCGAATCGCCGAGGTCAAACGGGCAATCGACGGCTACAACCAGAATCGCAACGACTGGATCGAACGTATCGACGAAGCCTTGATTCAAAACTTTGCCACATCCGGCATACAACCGGACGAAGACGCGCGGGTCAACACCGAAACTCCCGGCAGCTCGATCGATCGGCTGTCGATTATGTCCCTGCGAGTCTATCACCTCGCGGAACAGCTAGATCGAACGGACGTCAACGACGAGCATTTGGCCAAGGTGCGCGAACGCCTGGCCCGCTGTCGTTTGCAGCAGCGCGATCTTTCCCAGTCGCTGGTCGAATTGCTCGAAGACCTGTTGGCAGGCCGCAAGCTGCTGAAAGTCTATCGGCAAATGAAGATGTACAACGACCCGACGCTCAATCCCTATCTCTACCGCGACGCGGCACAAGCTGCGTAACGGAACCGCGACTGTGGTAAGCCTCGCGTGTCAGCCCTCCAGCGCAATCATGCCTACGCCTCCGGCAATTAGCGTGGTGATGCCTGTTTTCAACGGGGCAAAATATCTGCGCCAAGCGTTGGCCAGCATCCGCTGGCAAACGTTTACCGACTGGGAATTGGTCTGCGTCAACGATGGTTCGACCGACGCCAGCGGGGAAATTCTCCGGCAGTTCGCCGCAGAGGACGCGAGAATTCGCCTGCTCGAACAAGAGAACCGGGGAATCGTCGGCGCGCTGAACCGGGGTGTCCAGGCAGCGCGAGGGCCATGGATTGCACGCATGGACAGCGACGACATCGCGCTGCCCCAGCGCCTTGCAACCCAACACGAGTTCGTACAACAGAATCCCGATTGTCTGGCCGTCGGCAGCGATGTCCTGTTGATTGACCCGCAAGGCAGTCCTGTTCGCGAAGAACGCTACGCGACCACCCACGTTGAGATCGAACACAACCTGCTCACACGCCAGGCGGGAAGTCTCGCGCACCCGGCGGTGTTAATGCACCGCGACACGGTGATCGAGCTCGGCATGTATCGCCAAAAGTTTCAGTGGATCGAGGACGCCGACCTGTGGTTGCGACTTGCCCGACATGGCCGACTGGCAAACATCTCACATGTGTTGCTGCATTACCGTCTGCACGCACAAAGCATCAGTGCCACTCGGCAGGCGGAGCAACAACAACGAATGTGGCAAATGCTTGCCGAAGCACACTCCGAACGTGGGCTCCCCGCGCCGGCTCCTCTCGCATTGCCACGTCGAAAACGCCGCTCGACAGCCGTAGGAAAATGGGCACGGCAAGCCGCGCGCGCTGGCTACATCCGAACCGCTCTGACGAATCTACGTCATCAAATCGCCGCGGAACCGTTTTCGATATTAACCACCCGCGTCGCCGCAGAAACCCTCGCCCGGGCCACGGTTTCCTTCTTGGCTGGCAAACGCCCCCCGCAGCCGGAACTCCCCGACTGGCGAAAGTGGGACTGCTCAAAACCTGATTCTCACGAGCCGCTTGCGGCTTAGCGAAGAACCCACACCGCTCTATCCGCATGGTCTCCGCCGGGATACAATCGTTCGCAACACGATGGACACGATCGTTTCAGTCGGATCGTCGGCACCCATCACGCTACGCGATCTGACATCCCAACTTGAGCAGCAAGACGACTTCACCGAAGTGCTGGCCAGTTTGGCCGCAGGCCATGGCGGGACGCTGGGCGGAGTCTGGGGATCGTCGTGCGCGCTCGTCGCTGCGGCAATCGAGAAATCTTGCCCCGAAACCTTGGTCGTCGTCTTACCGCACGTCCGCGATCTCGATTCGTTCTGCGACGATCTCGCACTGTTCACCTCCGCAACCGTCGAACAACTCCCCGCCTGGGAAAGCGATGCGGGAGAACGCGTTCTGCACGACGAAATCTTCGGCCAGCGCTTACGGCTGTTAAAACAATTAAAAAATGCGACACAGTACGGTCCGCCAGCGGTGGTCGTTACGGCAATCCAAAGCCTACTGCAGCCGGTCCCCAGCCATGAAGAATTGCAGGCGGCAACACGCACGCTCCAAGTGGGCGACACGCTCGACGGACGAGAAATCACTCGTTGGCTCGCCGATCAGGGATGCCAAAGCACAACGGCTGTTGAACTCCCCGGCGAGTTTTCGCTTCGCGGCGGAATAATCGACATCTTTGCGCCCGACGCCTTGCACCCAGTCCGAATCGAATTGTTTGGCGACGAGGTGGAATCAATTCGTTCGTTCGACGTCGCATCACAGCGCAGCATCGAGTCGCTCGCATCGGTCGATCTCACGCTAATGCAGCCGAATCGTTCGAATCGCGCACACTTCACCGGTTACTTACCGCCACAAAGTTGGTTCCTGCTGGTCGAACCCAACCAGTTGAAAGAAGAAGGCCGCTACTACCATCAGCGATTGGAACATCCGGAAGACTTCTTCGCCACGGCGACCACTTTTAGCGAAATCTACAAATTCCCGTCGGTCACCGCTTCGGGAATCCCCTCGGGATCGTTCGAGACAACGGCCCATCTGCAATTTGAGTCTGTCGAACGTTTCAGCGGCGATGTACAACGCGTGCGCAGCGAACTCGACGAAGCAACGTCGGGACAACACGTTTATCTCGTGGCAGAAACCGGGGCCGAATCGCAACGAC
This sequence comes from Planctomycetota bacterium, assembly GCA_029259915.1. Lineage (GTDB taxonomy): Bacteria > Planctomycetota > Planctomycetia > Pirellulales > Lacipirellulaceae > Bythopirellula. The sequence continues at coordinate 33,258 of JAJDED010000057.1, forward strand.
TTGCGGAACTCTTTGGCGAAACCAAGGTGATGACCGAAGGACGCCTGCAATTCGTTTTGGGACGTTTGGCAAGCGGATTTCGTCTGGTCCATCAGCAAGTGGTACTAATCAGTGCCCTCGAATTGTTTCAACGCCAAGATGTTGCACGACCGGCGCAGCGTCGAGTCGGTCGGGCCATTGATAGCTTCCTGCAACTCTGCGAAGGCGATCTCGTGGTGCACGTCGCCCACGGCATCGGTCGCTATCGGGGGCTGAAGCTACTGGAAAAAGAGGACGCTGCCGAAGAGCATCTTGAAGTCGAATTCGACGGCGGCACCCGGATTTATGTGCCGACGAGCAAAATCGATCTGGTGCAAAAATACGTCGGCGGTCGCAAGGCCGTGCCCAAGCTTGCCAAGATCGGCGGCAAAACTTGGTTGCGGCAAAAACAAGCTGCCGAAAAAGCGGTCACCGATCTGGCGGTCGAAATGCTCGAACTGCAAGCGGCTCGCAGCGCTCGACCCGGAATCGCTTTTCCCACCGACAGCGGTTGGCAACAGGAATTCGACGCCGCGTTTCCCTACCAAGAAACTCCCGACCAGCTCTCGGCACTGATTTCCATCAAGGCCGACATGCAAGACCCCAAACCGATGGATCGGCTGTTGTGCGGCGACGTAGGGTTCGGCAAAACGGAACTGGCGATTCGCAGCGCATTCAAGGCAATCGATGCCGGCTATCAGGTAGCGGTGCTGGTCCCAACCACGGTGCTAGCCGAGCAACATCAGCGTACCTTCTCGCAGCGGATGGCAGAATTCCCCTTCGAAATCGCTGCCGTCTCACGCTTTTGCACGGCCAAACAACAGCGGGAAATTCTCGCGCGCACCGCCGAGGGGAATATCGATCTGCTGATCGGCACCCATCGACTGGTGTCCGCCGATGTTGCGTTTCAAAATTTGGGATTGGTGATCATCGACGAGGAACAACGCTTTGGCGTCGCGGTGAAAGAACGCCTTAAGGCGCTGCGGGCAAGCGTCGACGTACTGACCATGACCGCCACACCGATTCCGCGCACCCTGCACATGTCGCTGTTGGGGGTGCGTAGCATTTCCAATCTGGAAACCGCCCCCGAAGATCGCCTGGCTGTCGAAACACGCGTTTCCCGATTCGACGATTCGCTGATCCGCCATGCCATACTCCGCGAGCTGAATCGCGACGGGCAAATTTTCTTCGTGCATAACCGCGTACACGACATCCAAGCCGTGGCCGATCGCCTGCAAAAAATTGTGCCGGAGGCAACCCTTGGCATCGGCCACGGACAAATGCGCGAGTCGGAATTGGAAGAAGTGATGCTCGGTTTCGTTCGGCACGACTTTGATATTCTGTTGGCCACCACGATTGTCGAAAGCGGCCTGGACATCCCCAATGCCAACACCATGTTTATCGACGACGCCGATCGCTACGGCCTAGCCGATTTGCATCAACTGCGCGGTCGCGTCGGGCGATCCAAACATCGAGCCTATTGCTATCTGCTGATCGACGAAAACCGTCACCTCTCCCCCGAAGCGGCGCGCCGGTTGCGTGCAATTGAAGAATTCAGCCAAATGGGCGCCGGGTTTGCGATTGCCATGCGCGACTTGGAACTACGCGGCGCGGGAAACCTGTTGGGCACTCAGCAAAGCGGACACATTGCCACGGTCGGCTACGAACTGTACTGCGCGCTGCTGGACCGCGCCGTGCGGCAACTCAAAAAACTGCCCCTGCCAGAGTCGGTCGACGTCTCGCTCGACTTGCCCGTGGCAGCATACTTTCCTCGGCAATATGTTGCCGACATGCGAACCAAAATTGATCTCTATCGCCGGCTCACCCAAATTGCCGACGAAGCCCAACTCGACGATTTCCAAGCAGAGCTTGCCGACCGTTTTGGCCCCCGTCCGGCAGCCGTCGACCAGCTAGTGGAACTAACTCGGCTGCGAATTTGGGCACACCACTGGCGGGTTGGGTCCATCCACCAAGAGGGGAAATATCTGGTCCTCGGGTTTACCGAGCGGCGGAAAATCGAGTTTCTCCGCGACCGCTCCAACAATCGGCTACGCGTGGCCGATGCCCAAAGTGCCTATCTGCCTATGGGAAAACAAGTTAACGGCCTAGACACGATTCTCAACGAGCTCAAATCGCTCTTGCGGCCCGAGCTGTCTGAACACTAGAATCCCGCCGCTTTTCTCGGGGATTGCTGCACGAATCAGTTGTCAGCATTGCCGGACAATAGGACTCGTCCCGACCGCTCAGAGAACTAGATGTGATTAACCGTGCGTTTTTAGCTTTGATCCTGGCACTGCTTGTGGGGACGAATCCCGCAAAGATCCACGCGCAACCAGCGTTTGCCCCGCCACCGCTTCCCGCGGGACAACAACCAACAGGCGTGCGTGGAATTTACGATCCTGCGCGCCCGACACAATCGCCGGCAAACATGGCACCAGCTATTGCACCAGCCTCGCCTAGTCTGCCGAAGCAGAAATCATTTTCGCAACCGGCAACAAACTCCGCATCCGTAACGACCAACGCCCAACCTTTGGAGGGCGGCGAAATTATCGCTCGCGTCGACGGCCAAATCGTGTTGGCCAGCGACGTGTTGTGGCAAGTCAACAAAATCGTCGAGGCCAATCGCGATCGGATTCCGCCTCAGGAAATCGACAACGTACGGAAAATGCTCCTGCGTCAGCAGTTGATGGGTTTGATCGACACCAAGCTGCTCTACGCCGACTTTCGCCGCACCGTGCCTGCGGAAAACATCCCCAACGTCGAAGAAAATCTGGCAAAGCCCTTCGAGGAACATGAAGTCCCTCGCTTGATCAAAGTGCTGGAAGTCAACGACCGACGCGAGTTGGCCGCAGCCCTAACAGAACTCGGTACGTCGATCTCCGACTTGCAACGTCAATTCGGCGAACGAACCATTGCCGGCGAATGGCTTCGCCAACGGGCCCCCAATCCCAAACCGGCAACGCACGACGAAATGCTCGAATATTACCAAGAGCACAAAAAAGATTACGACTATCCTTCACAAGCGCGGTGGGAAGAATTGATGATCCGGTTCGACCGCCACCAAGGCAATCGTGCCGCCGCCTGGCAAGACATTGCCAAACTCGGGAACACATTGTGGCAACGTGTCGTGGCAAATCCAAATTTGCGCGGCCCCGTGTTTTCAAAAATGTCTAAAGAACATTCCCACGGATTCACTGCCAAGAAGGGCGGCGTACACGACTGGACTACGAAGGGCGCGCTCCGCAACAAGGCCGTCGATCAAGCTCTGTTTTCACTCGAAGTAGGCCAACTGAGCAACATCATCGAAACCGAACAAGGTTTTCACATCGTACGTGTGCTCGAACGAAAAGAAGCTGGCCGTACTCCCTTTACCGAAGCGCAAGCAGAAATCCGCAAACAATTAGAAAGCGGTCGGAAAGAAAAACTCGTCCGAGCGGAACTCGCTAAGCTGCGCAAACAAAGTCGTGTGTGGACCGTTTTCGATGGCGATCTTCCTGGCCCACGGCTTGCCGAATTGCTCGATCAACCGCAACGACGATAGAAGCGATTTTTCCGAAAGACCACTGTCGTTGCGAAAATTGCGGTGATCCACAAGCACAAAAACCAGCTTGCCGATCGCGTTTTGGAACCCGCGGCTGAATAGCTTCAATTGCCTATGGGGGGTTATCCCACTACACTTAAAGGTGGGCTCCATTGAAATAGTAAGCACCCCTCAAATAGTAAGCTACACTCACAGTAGCCTGTAGCTACTGCTTTCGCCAAATCGTAATCGGGTAATTTCTACTCGTTTTTCTGGCGATATTTCAAAAACCGTTCGTGAGCCAAACAATTATGAGCAGCACTGTGCAACAACCTCATTCAAAAAATGATGTGGCCTCACTCACCCTTGGTGATCAAGAAATTGAATTGCCGGTAGTCGAAGGGACCGAAGAGGAACGTGGCCTCGACATTTCCAAACTCCGCGCCTCCACCAGCTTGATCACTCTCGACGATGGCTACGTCAACACAGGCTCCACTACGAGTGCCATTACCTTTCTCGACGGCGAAAAAGGCATCTTACGCTACCGTGGTTACGCGATTGAACAGTTGGCTAAGCACTGCGATTTTATCGAAGTCGCTTACCTGTTGATTTACGGCGAATTGCCAACTGCCGACGAGCTGGAATCCTTCCGTATGCTCTTGCGGCGTCACACGATGCTGCATGAAGATATGCGACTGTTTTACGACGGATTTCCTCGCGACGCCCATCCGATGGCGATTCTCAGCTCGGTTGTAGGTGCGTTGTCGACTTTTTATCAAGACTCGCTCAACCCACACGACGGAGCCCAGGTAAACGTATCGATTGTCCGCTTGCTCGCAAAGCTGCCCACCATCGCCGCATTTGCTTACAAAAAATCAGTGGGGCAGCCTTTTGTCTATCCACGTAATGATTTGATCTATTGCGAAAACTTTCTGCGGATGATGTTTTCAGTTCCTACCGAAGAGTATGAAATCGATCCCGACTTTGTCGAAGCGATCAACTTGCTGCTGATTGTCCATGCCGACCACGAACAGAACTGCAGCACGTCGACCGTGCGAATGGTCGGTTCGTCGAACGCGAACTTATTTGCTTCGATTTCATCCGGCATTAGCGCACTCTGGGGACCACTGCACGGCGGAGCCAACGAGGCGTGTGTAGCGATGCTAGAAAAAATCCGTCAAGACGGCGGAAACGTTGCCAAATATGTCGACATGGCCAAGGACAAAGACAGCGCCTTCCGCCTGATGGGTTTTGGTCATCGTGTGTACAAAAATTTCGACCCGCGCGCAACAATCATTAAAGCGTCCTGCGACAAGCTGCTCAAAAAACGCAGCATCGACGATCCCATCTTCGACATCGCACAACAATTGGAAGAGGTCGCACTGCGGGACGAATACTTTATCGAACGCAAGCTTTACCCGAATGTCGACTTCTACTCCGGCATCATTTACCGGGCCCTCGGAATCCCCGTGCAGATGTTTACGGTCCTGTTCGCCTTGGGACGACTACCCGGCTGGATTGCACATTGGCGAGAAATGCACGCCAATCCCGCCAAACGGATTTGCCGTCCCCGACAGATTTACACGGGCCACAACCTCCGCGAAATCCAACCCATCGCCGATCGCTAGCAGACTGCGACCCTAAATTTTGCACCAAGTTAGCCGCGATCTTACAGATCGCCGGGGGTCGCTGTCTGGTCCACCACGGCGGATTCGCTGGGGCGAACTCGTCCAGCAGTGCAAAGCGGGTACCAAGATTGAAGCTCCACAAGTGCGGTTACTTTAAATCCGCAACAAATCGCGTCATCTGCGATTCGAGCAGTTTCAGATCCGTACCAAAAATCTGCATGAAGTCGGCTAATCGCTCCTGAACAGGATACAGTGCAAAGATTTTGCGCTGCGCCACCAATTCCAAATAGCGGCTGTACTCCTGTGGACGTGTCTCACTGAGAAAGAACGAAAGCGTCCACGCCTCGGCATACGCAAATCCTGTGCTGCTGCGGAACAACTGGTCCGACGCAATCAGCTCGGCAATCGATCCACCGGAATGTTGCGGCCGGTAGTGACGAAAATCTGCGAGCCGGCCTCGATTAACCCGATCGTCACGCGTGTAAATCGACCGAGCATCCCACACGCCACGCGCTTCGTACATCAATGCCAATCCTTCGACCAACCACCGCGGCTGCACAGCAAAACGACGATGCACTCCCACGTTGTAAGCCGTCTGGTGGGTTGCCTCGTGGATAATCGTCTCCGCGTTAACCGACCAGTCTTCGCCGGAACTTTGATTAATGTCGAACAGGAAAATGCGGTTCGACTGCGGTGCGTAATGTCCCATGGTGCCAGGCTGAAGCGGTGTCCCGCTGGCCGCGGCATGGCGGAAGTAGTCGTCTTGGTTGCGAAACACTACCGCCACCAACTGCACCTGAGGCGAACGAATCCGAAAACCGCGTACTTGCATGCCATGGGTGAACGACCGATAGAGCGCCTCCAACCGGTCGGCCCAATCGCTCCACGGACCGCGAGGATGAACCACCACAAAATGCTGGGTGGTTGTGATCTCGAACGATTTGTCGAATTCATCGCGAAGCCGAGTTCGCATCTCGCTCGAAGTGTACCCCCGAAACGCCGGGCCCAGCTTGCGGGAATCTTGCGCATCCTGCGGCGCGAATTCATAAAGCTGACCATCGCGGCCAAGCAAGAACATGGTCTCATCCGTCCAAGCGAGTGGCTGACCTTCAAGCACCCGCTCGCCGACAAGCGTACGCATCATAAACCGCGCCGGCCCGCCGGCAGTTGCACTCGATCCAATCAGAAAGAAGACGCCGACGGCAACAAAAAGAATCGCAGCCACGCGCAAAAACAACCGTCCAGCCATCAGCAATTCCCCGCGAAACCAAGCCCTTTGGAACTCTACGCCGGAGGCCCGTGATGCCTCCCGTAAAGCTTAGCTCACTCGCGGGGGTACGTTTCAAGCGAAGAAAGCAGTCGTTTTCCACACCTATATCTTTCCATACCCGGCAAGAGTAATGATCGCCTGCAAAGTAAAGATGGCTCTCCATTCCAGGGAGGCTGATCCCTTGGGTGGATTCCAGGCAATCGCCCAACCTCCATCCTCTTGCTGTTTTCCTAGCAGGTCCTCTAAGAAAACATCGGTGACATTGTCCGAGAAAAAAGAACGAAAAGGACTCGTCGGAAGTGGTGCGAAGTGCAATGGTGTTAAAGCATACTCAGCAGTCGGAGCACTGCCTGCAAAAAAATCAGCGTTGGGGAGAGTCTTTCCAATGATCGATACGATGTCATCCGAGCGTTTCTTATCCGGGATATATTGAGCAAGATGGGAAGCCCCTAATAAAGCATGAACTTCCCGTGGAGGTGCGCTCGTGAGCATCTCCACGCAAGTATCAGTGGCAAGGCTAAGCCAAGGGCAAGAAAGTCCGTGTGCATGCAGCAAGCCACACAAACCGAGCGTGGGATTCAAGCGTGGACTTTGGGCTCCCTGATCTTTCCAGTGGTCGGCACAGTCGTAATCGAGTGCGTTGGCAGAGATGGCTGGCACAAGCCCATTTTCGGCGGCAACGGAAGCCAGATATTTTGCACTCGTTTTTGCGAATTCAATATCCCGGATCCCTGCTGTGTGCAAAGAGGAAAGACCAAATTCGACAAAAATCGGCTGGCTCGTCGGACAACGAAGGTCAGGCTCAATCGCATGGCCTAGCCCGCCATCGTTATTCCGATACGCCCGCAGCGCCGCCCGCACGGAATTTTTCTCATCACCCTCAAATAGTGATCCATAAATCCGACGTTCAAGCAGCCTGCCGTTGCAATAAATAAAGTTTCGAGCTTTGGACAGAGTGCCGTGCATATTATCTACGGAATTCATCTTCCCAATGCAAAGATAGATCTTGGTTACATTTGACCTGGTTTGTCAACACATACCTTTGCCCAGCCTCTTTGTTAGGGCCGCGTCATTTGAGCGGAAACTTTTCCGAAGTGCTACAAGGATTACAAAATCCACCCCCCACATCAATCCGGCGACGAATTGGCTTCTGCTCCACTCCACGCGATGCTGACGGAAAATAGACCAACGCTACTCAAGAACTAGGCGCTGGCAAGTGGAATCTGGCTGGTCACCACTTCCTGTAAGTCCAACTTCTCACTTGCATTGTCGATGTCGATCCCGACCAGATTTCCTTGCGAGTCGTAGTCGAGAACTACGCCAGCGGAAATCTCTCGGCTGTCAGCGCTTGGCTTAGAACACAGATCAATGTAGAGCGAATCTGTCTCGGGATAATAGTTGAGTTTCACGGTCGAAATCTCCGATCGGGAAAAGCGTTGTGAATTGTAAGTTTGTCTTCGAGGGTGACTACCCGCAAGAATCGGCCGTCCAACTCATCCACTGACGCCCAAAACCTAAAGCGATTGCCCTCTTGTGGTTCAGTTCGGAGCGGATTCTGGACAACACGAAGGCACATCTCCTTGGTGAGAAAGGGTCGCTTTCGAAGAACTTCCTTTTCGAAATAAGGCGTGAATTGATATTCTGGCATTCATAAAGTCTATCTCCAACGCTTTCTTCAGAAAAGAGCGGACAGCCGATAGAGCTGCGTCGACGAGGGTGTAAACCATTAGTCCTGTCTCGAGATAAGTCGTCATCAATCTCTAGCCAATGCAGACCGTTACTTCCTCCGCGCCTAGTCTTATTGTAACCACCTGCGGGTGACTGGGAAGCTTGGAAAATTTGATCTCACCAAACTCTGGGCAGATTTCTCGGCAGACCTCGAAATGACAGAATGCCAAATTCCCAGACGATTCCCAGTTCTCTTTCTATCGCCAAACACCTACGATTCAACAATCGGTCGCAGAGCTCGAAACTCCCCTTCGCACCAGCGCGCGATGTCGTTGCGGTACCACTTCGAAAAGCGGCTCTCGCTCGCGCCGCCGGGCAGGTTGGTCCATGCTTCGTCGGTCCCTAGATCGGTCACAAAGTGGTAGCTGGGCGCAAAACTCGATTCGCGCGTGGCTGTGGTCAGCAGGTGCCCTTGGAATGGCGTCGCCTGGCAACCGGGCATCGATTTCTTTGCAGAATGAAAACCCAGGATCCGCCCCACGCGGCCCGCCTCGAAAAAGCGATTCGTAAAATGAAACGAATTCGCTTCGCCCCAGGGCGGTGCTGAATCTTCGACTGCCCGCTCGGCTGCACAGCGAATCAATTCGCCCTTGTCGCGTGTCTTCCACCACGCCGATTTCGTTCCCACCAACAATCGATCGATTGCGGTGAGCAGCATCGACGAATACCCTAACCGCGTACACAAATAAAACATCCGCCGCCAACCGATCCCTTCTTCTTGGCCAAATATCTCCAGCAAAACGTGCCGATAGAGATGCTGAAACATGGTGGCCGCGGTGCTCTCTGGCGTATAGCGACAATCCCACGCCTCGAGCTGTTTGCGCAACGGCCCCTCGGGCACGTGGGGAAGAAAAATTGGCAACAGCCGCCGGGCTTGCAGGCTGGTGATGTCGTATTGCAGTCGCTGCATGTCTTCGACCGTTGCCTGCGGCAAATCGTGCAAACATTCCACAATCCGACGCTTGCGATAGTCGGGCAGCGCATGGCTGTGGATCATCGGTTCGTCCGACCGGTCGAGGTTTTCGTTGGCACTGGCCAAATAGCCTTCGGGAGGATCGTACAAACTTGGATGCAATTCCATCGGTTGGATTCCCTCCCAATGATGGGTCATCTCCCAGGCAGGGGAGGGAAGTAGTCCGAGGTTGCCCGGAGGCCGACGCGGCAACCAACCGCTCGCCTGCCGACCAATGTGTCCTTCGCGATCGGCCAAAACCCAAACAAGCGTTGGATGTGGATTCTTGCGAACCGTATCCATCGCTTCTTTCACACTGCCCGACTGCAACACGTCGAGCCAACAGCCCAGCGATTGCCCCGCACCACTCTCGCTGCCGATCCACTTTGCCGAGAGATACTTTCCCGGCTGTTGGTCGGTCAGATCCCAACGCAGTGTCCCCTCGGCGTTTTCGTACACTCGCATCAACTCCGACTCGACACCCTTGCGGCGAATTTCTTCTTCGCGAACCTGAAAATCATGCCACTCGTCGCCACGTCGGTATTGCCAGCCGGTCGCGCCGCCCGGTCGACAGTCTTCGACAAAAAAGTCGCTCGTATCGGCTTGCATGTAAGTCACACCCCAAGCAAGCCGCGGCGTGCGCCCCACAGCCATCAGCGGACAGCCCGGAAGCGTAGCGCCCATGGCGTATTGATTGTCGCCCCAATGCAGGGCAACTTCGTACCAAATGGCCGGTAGCCGATTCACTTCCAAATGCGGATCCGAAGCAAGCAAGGCACCCCTCGTGGCACTGCGACGCGGACCAACGGCCCAAGCATTGCTGCCAGCCAAACGAGGCAAGTCGGCAAGCATCTCCAATGCATCGTCCGATAGCCGCCGCTCGATGTGAATATCTTTCAAGGCTTCGAAATCGACGTCGTCTAAATAGGGAGACATCAACTCGCGTAGCAAGTCTTCCCGAACACCTGCCTGTACTAGTTCCAACAAAATGCGTTCGTTTTCTTGAGCCGCCACTGCCAAACCGGCAAAACTCAGCAAATTCCCGATCGAAAGCACTGCCGTCGCGTGCCAAGGCCGGGGATGAAAACCCGTGACCCACATCGGTAGCGTCCGACCGGCATCTTGGAGCCCATCGTTCACCCCATCGCAATACTGATCGATCTGTTCGCGGATTTCCGGGCGTATCAGATCTATTTCGCATTCCAAACCAAGATGCAAACCGGCCCGGCGAAAGAATCGATCGGTTTCGATCAACTGCGGCTTGTTAGCAATTCGCTCGGCAGCTTGCCCAGAAGCCACGGCACGAGAAAAGAAAATTTGAGTCGGTCGGTCGACCGCATGGAGATAACCGAGCGCATACAGCGCATCGTGCCAGCTATCCGCCGACACATGCGCCGTCCCTGCATCATCGCGCACCGCCTCGAACTTCACCCGAGCCGATTTTACCGAAATCGTTTCCATGCTTTTGAGTGTAGAGAACTCACCCACTCTTGCAATGTGGAACCACGGATAGCCGGAGGGCCACGCCCTCCGAAATCCCCGGACCGCGTGGCGGTCCGGCTAAACAGCATGCCAACGACAACAAAAAAACGCGGGGACGTGATAATCCAGAAATCTGGAGCCACGTCCCCGCGGTGGAGCATTTCAAAATTAAATTCGGTCGCTTAGTACACCAGGCCGGTGTGAACACCGAACCCGTGCAGGGCGAATTCGCCAATGTTGGAATCATTCTCCCAACGTTGGGCTTCCCAGAAGATGCGACAAACCAAATCAACTGCGTCGTACTCGTGCACCATCTCAACACCGGCTTGAACTTCCCAAACCTGGGCGAATACGTCGGGAATGACCGCTGGGCCACCGTTCGTCCGGTAAATGGTATCCAGCTCGATCTCGCCGAACAGCAGTGCCGTGCGGGCATTGCCGAAAACAGAAAAACCTTCCCAAATCATCGGCCGCGAACCTTGCACGCTTACCGTGGGACCGGCACCTTCAAATTCCATGCCGGCCAACCCAAACCACTGCGCGTCAGCGAAGCTTTCCCATTCGAATTCGTCGCTAAAGTGTTCATGGATGTCGACGCGGGCATAGCGTGCACCGGCTGAGGCCAACCAGTCCCAAACACGAAAATTACCGCGCTGCGTCAGTTCGGCATCAATGCTGTCGACATCAAAATTCATGTTACCAGCGATGGCAATCGTACCGTTCACAGAGTCTTCACCAAGTCCCGAATAACCGACTGTGTGGTCAAGTGTAAACCAACGTACTCGCACACCACCACCTTGATCGCCTTCGTAGCCGACGATCACGCGTTGCGAAAATTCCAAAGGTGCGGAGAGTGCACCATCAACCGTTTGGACGGCCGGGCTTCCATTGTAGAAAAGATTGTTAAAATTCACCGCGTTCAATTTCGGTGACAAAAACAACAGATCCACGCCTGCGTACAAACCCTCTTCCGCTTGGGATGGGGTCGCTGAGGCACAACTCACTACCATGGCAGCGGCCATGGTCCACGTAAAGAAACGCTTCATTGGAATTCCTTTCCACGATTTTAAGAGAGGATCCCGGGAGACGCACCGCAATACACCGTTCCCAAAATCCAAATTGATCAATCCAGCGGCTCCTCCGCTGTTAGAGTTATCTTCGACTGTGGAAGACCACAGGTGGACAACTTGCCACAACGCCGAAACAACCGCTGCAAACCGCAGCGATTCGTCAATCGTTAAATCTTCTCACCAGCGGCGTTACAGGTGCTTTTCCAGCGGTATACGAGGCATTTCCGAGAAGTTCTCTCTCAGGGTTCATGCTAGCGGCACCACCCTGGCCAGGTACAATGGGAGTGAGGGCGTTTGTCTTTGTCTTGGTGAGGCCACGGGGCCTTCGCCGCCAAACACAAGGAGACACGACGATGAAATTAGCTATCAGACCACTTACCATCACGTGTGCGATTCTCTGGGGCGGGTCGATACTTTTGTGCGGGCTGGCCAACATGCAGTGGCCGCCCTACGGCGAGGCCTTCCTGCAAATGATCGACTCGATTTATCCGGGCTACCACATGGACGGAACTCTCGGCAGCGCGGTAGTCGGCTCGCTGTACGGCGTGGTGGATGGCGCCGTGGGCGGACTGATCTTCGGCTTGCTCTACAACTTGCTAGTGAGCAAATGCTGCTGTGGCGAATGCCCCACCAAAACCGAGTAGTTCGTCAGTCAAACACCGCAACCGTATTGCAAACCCAATGGACCGGATGACTCGACCGATCTCTTACCGCTGGATTGCGCTATCAGCCTGGCTATTGCTCGGCACATGCTCTCAGGCTGCGACTGCCCTGGAGCATGTGCTGGCAAACATCGACGGCCAGCCGCGTAAGCTTTCTGGCAAAGTGGTCGTCGAAGATTCGGTCGGCAGCATGTTGCTCGAAACCGACGACGGCGCCCTGTGGCCAATCCATGTCGACTTCATCAGCACCCGCTCCAAAGACGACAAACCGTTGAAGTTGCTCGACAAAGACGAACTCGCCCAACGTCTGCTCAGCGAGTTGGGCCCTGACTTTCAGGTACACGATTCCAAACATTATGTCGTCGTCTACAACACAACGCGCACCTACGCCAAATGGTGCAGCTCGTTGTTGGAACGACTCCAAAAGGGGTTCCTCGCTTACTGGAAAAAACGGGGTTGCGACGTCCACGAACCGAAAGCCCCACTGGCTGTGCTCGTTTTTAGCGATCGCGATTCCTATCTCCGCTATGCCAAAAAGGAACTGGGACCCGGCGGCACAAACGCCATCGGCTACTACAGCTTTCAAACAAATCGTATCGCAATGTACGATCTCACCGGCATGCAAGAACTGCGCCGCCAAAACACCAAGCGCGGCCGACTCTCCGACATCACCGCACTGCTCAATCAACCCTCCGCGGAACCTCTGGTCGCGACGATTGTCCATGAAGCAACCCACCAAATCTCGTTCAACTGCGGAATGCAAACCCGCTATGCCGACAACCCCGTCTGGCTCAGCGAAGGCTTGGCCGTCTTTTTTGAAACGCCCGACCTCTCCAGCAGCCGCAGTTGGAGTGGCATCGGCAAAGTCAACTATTCCCGCTGGGACTTGTTCCGAAAAAACTTCAGCAACGGCAAAGTCCCCCTGCTCAAAGACCTGATCGCAACCGACGACCGCATCCGCAACCCCGGCACCGCAGTCGACGCCTACGCCGAAGCGTGGGCCTGGAACTACTTCTTAATCACCTGGCACACCGAAGAATATGCAGCCTATCTAAAAACCTTGTCCGCCAAGCCGCAACTGGTCCAAGACGATCCCGAAACCCGCCTCGCCGATTTCCGCCGCCACTTCGGCAACGACCTCGACGAACTCCAAAAAGAGTTCCTACGCCGCATGTCCCGGCTGAAATAACTGCTTGCCGCTCGCGGCTTAGCCGTCCGGCGCTAGCCACGGTTCAAAGGGAAAAACCGGGGCTAGTACCCAAGTCGGCTAACTTATTGCCCCAACATCTTCAATTGGCTTGACATCCTTTTTGCAATCGACTACTGTACTAGTACGATAGTACAAATAGCTGCTTTCACCTGTATTAACAAATAGTGTCATGTTTCTCCACATCGACCCCAGTAATGGCCTAGCGGTTTACGACCAGATTGTCCGCCAAATAAAATTTTCCGTGGCAGACAAAGTTCTGCTTTCTGGAGAATTGATTCCTAGCGTGCGCGAATTGGCGCGCGAGCTGGGGATCAACCCCAACACAGTCGCGAGGGCTTACCAAAATCTTCAAAGCGATGGTGTGGTCGAACAAGTTCGCGGGACAGGCCTTAGCGTTGCCGCGGGAGCCCGACGCATCTGCCAAACCGAACGCAAAAAACTCATCCGCCAGAGGATTCGCCAGGTATTCGACGAAGCCGCCCGTAGCGGATTGGAATTGGAAGACATAGAAAAACTGATCAGAACCGAAATCGGGAAAATTGCCAAAAAATGAATCGTGATTCTGCGAACGAGGTTGCCATGTCTAACGTGATTGAAATTGCCAGCGTGACCAAGCGGTTCGGTAGGCAAACGGCCGTCGAAAACGTATCGCTCGATGTGCCGCGGGGCGTCGTCTTTGCCTTGTTGGGAGAAAACGGTGCCGGCAAGACGACGCTGGTACGCATGCTCTTGGGCCTCTTGGAACTCTCGGCAGGCCAAATCAAAACACTGGGCTTAGATAGCAATCGCCAGGGGTTGGCAATCCGTCGTCGCGTCGGCTACCTCTCCGAGCGACCGACGTTGTACGATTGGATGACGGCCGCAGAAATCGGTTGGTTCACAGCCGGTTTTTACCCAGACGGTTTCGAATTCCAATTTCGCAAATTGGTCGAGCAATTTTCTGTTCCGCTGGATCGCAAGCTCAGTCAAATGTCCAAAGGCATGCGGGCCAAAGTGGCGCTTTCCTTGGCAATGGCCCATCGCCCAGAATTATTGGTGTTGGACGAGCCTACCTCTGGGTTGGATACCTTAGTCCGGCGTGAATTTCTGGAAAGCATGGTCGACATTGCCGCAGAAGGTCGTACGGTTCTTCTTTCCAGCCACCAAATCAACGAAGTGGAGCGGGTCGCCGATATCGTTGCCATCATGCGTGCCGGACGGGTGCTGTTAGTCGAGCGTTTGGATGAACTGAAAAGTCGCACCCGCGAGTTGACGATTACCGTGGCGGAAAACTCGTTCTCTCCGCCGCCGGTCGCAGGCGAAGTCGTCCGCAGCCGCCGGCGCACGCGGCAATGGCAGTTATTGATTCGCGGCGCGGACGACGAACAGCTTTCCACGCTCGGGTCCCAGCAGGGAATTGTCGCCGTCGAGTCGCGTACTCCGACGCTAGAAGAGATTTTCGTTGCTTACATGCAAGCGGGACCCTCTACGGTGTCGGTCGCGACTTCTTCGGAAGTTCCCGGCGCAGCCTACGACATGAACGAACCTCAAATGTGATTTCTGCCACCATGAGCTCCACTATCTACCAACCAGATTCCACCCCCATGCGATCCGCACTCCACCGGTTTGTGTGGAAGGAGTATCGCATGCTCCGTGGGTTCTGGTTGGCGGTGGGCGCGTTGGCTGTGCTTTGCCAATGGCTGCTGATAATGTTATCCGAACCGGGAACGCATGTGCCAAATGGTCTCTTCACGATGGCTTGGGGGGCGGCTGCATTGTACGCCGTCGGTGCAGCAGCGACATTGTTCGCCGTCGAACACGAAGAAGAAACGCATACCTTCCTCCAAGGTTTGCCCGTCGTGTGGAAGCCCGTATTCATCGGAAAGATCGTGCTCACCGCGGTAAGCTCTGTCGGTTTGGCCGCTGCGCTATCTCTCATTGGCTGGCTGATTAGCGGTACGCTACCACATGCTGCCACAATGACCGGTGTGGTCGGTCTATTCGGCTTTGCAATCATCGAAGCATCGGCATGGGGAACATTTTTCTCGCTTTTGCTAAAACGTCCGCTGCTGGCTGCCTTGCTGTCAATTGCCTTGACCTCAATCGCTGTGCAATTGCTTACAAGTATGGTCAACTCGGGAGCCGCGTCCCTGTCGACCATCGATTCGTATACAACTGCTCTTCCAATCCGTTTGCTCATCGTGGCAATCGTATTTGCAGTTGATATCCGGATGGCTTGGCACTGGCTTACACCAGAAAAGTCTCTCTCCCCCAAACTTAAGCAGTCGTCAAAAGTTGAGGGCACTGCTCGCGTCGATACGCACGTAAAGGAAGAAACGGCAACAGCAAACTCGGCATCACGTCGCGCCATGGTCGCTCGGCTCGTTTGGCAAACATGGCAAGAGTCGTGGCGAACCATGTTAGCTGCAGTGCCGCTTGCGCTCGTGACCATGTTCGCCATATCGTTGCCGATGGGAGTTGTCATGAGTGCCGATTGGCACATCGACCTGCCGCTGCCGCTGTTGACTGCGCTATTTCTACCTGCCCTATCTGGGGCCTTGGTGTTCCGCGCAGATCAACGCCGCAAAGGATTTCGTTTCTTGGTCGATCATGCAGCACCGCACCGCTACGTATGGATAGTTCGCCATGCGGCCTGGCTCACAGCGCTGGTAGTTGTAGGCATCGTTTTACAACTAGTAGGCTTGGGCGCGATTGCAGTATTGTTCGGTCGTGGCTTAGAATTGTCGTTACGCGATGGTTGGTTCTCGAACTACCATGGGACTGAGGAATTCACCAAGGAACTTCTTACTGCTTTGGGCGGAATCTCGCAAGCCTCCGCAGTAGGCTGGTCCGCAATCCTGGCCGCCTACGCGGTGGGCCAACTCTGCTCGATGATTGTCCGCAGCGAAATCCTCGCCGGTTTCTTATCGCTCTTGCTTTCAATGGTATTGTCGGCTTGGGTGCTGGTTGTTTTTCTGTGGAATCTCAACCCCGTATGGTTCATCTTGCCCCTGGTAGTAGGAGCAATGCTGGCCACTTGGTTCCGCGCGCCCGATTGGCTCACCGAACGTAACCATCTACGCACTTGGTGGAAACCAGCCACGGCCACAATTCTGCCCTTGGTACTCATCGCTGTCGAGTTGCCCAGCGCAAGGCTTTCCCTGTTGGACATACCCATACCAAAATACCCATTTTTGCAGGAACCGTTAGACGCTTCCGTCAAGCGCTACCAGGCAAACCACAAAACGGGCCGCATGACGGCTGACGAGTATCAGCGATTGGTTGCGACGTTGAAAACACCCTGGGTCAAATCGACACAGGACGAATTGTTGCCGGACACAGAAATCATCGACGATCAGGCCTATCTGGAAGCAAACAAGCCTGCCATCCAAAAGCTCATTAAGTTGAGCAAGCTCCCGCACTGCGCGTTTCCCCCCGAAGTGGAGCTTGGTGGAAACCATCTGTTCCATCAGGTCAACACGTTAAAAGAACTCTTGCATCAGGAAACCATGCGGATGCAAAAAGCCGGCGAACTCGACTCTGCTCTGGAGCTTCACTTAGCCGCCTTGCGAATGCGAGGGCACTTAACCGGATTTCAGCCTACCTTTTTGTTATATGACTTTTCGCGTCGCTCTTCTGAATACCGATCGCTGATACAATGGGCGGCAGCCCCGGGGCAAACAAGCGACCGCATCCGCAAAGCCATGGTTCAGCTTGACGAGTGCCATGCCAACTGGCCCAATCCACGCGATGCGATTCTTACCGATTACCAGCAGATACGCGATGTGCTGCTAGGCAGCGGAACGCCAATTTTCTTAGAGAATGAAAACCGCCGTTGGTCGCGCTACCTGACTTATCTGGCCAACGAACTGCCTTGGGAACGCGAGCGGGCATTCGTGGCGCTCGACCATTTGGTCACACAATCCTTGAATTACATCGACGTCGTGAATTCTTCGCTGACGCATAAGACCTTTGATATGCTTGGAGCAGTCGATGGTCACAAGCTTCGCCGGCTGGTCCGCGAAGTGCCGGTGCGAGGGCCCGCTGTTGCCGAATGGTCGACCCGGCAATACGGCGAGCAGGATTCGTTCCACGACCGTGCCCACATCGCACGACAAAGCAAAACCAGTTATCTCGTCACTCAGGAACTCAACGAGCGCCTTCGCCTAACAACTTTTCTTCATGCGATGGTCGGTACCGAGACCCTGTTCCGTGGTACAAAGTTGCAGTTGGCGCTGATTGCCTACCGACTCGACCACAGCGAATATCCCCAAGCGCTCTCTGCGCTGGTCCCCGACTACTTAAATGCCCTGCCGAAAGATCCCTGCGCGGACGACACATTCAGATACCGCCCGCATGGATTCCACCTGCAACTAGATGATCAAGTCGCCGGTGGAGGAAGTCCGGTACCTGCCAACGCGCCCCTGTTCTGGAGCGTCGGCGCAGGCAACTGCGTGCCCTCGAAAAAGACCATCGAAGTCATAAATCCCGAGGACCAAGACCTCCCTCCAGAAGAGCAGCAAACCCACACCGAGCCGGCATTCCAATTCATACCCACGGAACATAGCGGCCATTGGTGGAACTGGGGCACCAGCACGGTCTTCCCACTCCCAAAATAGCCGCCCCTGGCAAGCCACACCCAATCAGCTACAATGCGCCATCACGCAAGAATTCCCAATTCCGCTCTCCACAGGCGAGTCGCCGTGGCGACAATCCGAATTCCGAATTTCCCCCTCGCTCCCTTAGCTCAATTGGCAGAGCAATTGACTCTTAATCAGTAGGTTCTAGGTTCGAGTCCTAGAGGGAGCACTGACGTAAGTCTAGCTGAAACAAGTATTTAATTACCTGCCAGCGTTCGGCAGTGCAGCTCTTAATCCTTGGGAATAAACGGTACATACCGTTTTGCCCCCTAGAAGATAGGAGTTGTACTATGCCGAAACTCGCAAATTCTCTACCCAAATACCGCCGTCACAAGGCTTCTGGACAAGCAATTGTCACCTTGGATGGCAAAGACTTCTATTTGGGTACTTATGGTACCAAGTCCAGCAAGGTGGAATATGACCGCCTCATTGCTGAATGGCTCGCTAATGGCCGCAGGTTGCCTCAGGTGGACCAAGTGTCCACCAGCATGGAAGAACTTCTAGCCGCCTACTGGAAACATGCAGAGCGGTACTACGTAGGTCTCGATGGAAAACCTACCAACGAGTTGGCTTCTTACCGTCAAGCGATGAAGCCTTTGCGCGCTTTGTATGCGAATACACCAGCTGCCAATTTCGGTCCTCTGGCCCTGAAAACTGTTCGCGAACAATTCATTGCAAATGGATTAGCTAGAAAACATATCAATCAAAAGATCGGTAGGATTAAGCGAATATTTAAGTGGGGTGTAGAAAACGAGCTTGTCCCACCAGCAGTGTTTCAGGCGCTCCAGACCGTCTCAGGACTTAAGCGAGGGCGCACAGATGCAAAGGAGACTGCCCCAATTGAGCCCGTCTCAGAGGCGATTGTAGAGGCTGTGAAGCCCTATGTAGCGAGTGAAGTTTGGTCAATGATTCAGCTTCAATTGTTGACTGGAATGCGTAGCGGTGAGGTGACTGCGATACGAGGATGTGACATCACTATGAAAGGCAATGTTTGGGAGTATCGTCCACCCTTTCACAAGACAGCCTATCAAGGAAAAGAACGAACAATCTTCTTTGGTCCTCAAGCTCAGGCAATCCTAAAACCGTTCCTCGTTGGTGATTTGGAGGCTTTTGTGTTCAGTCCTCGTAGAGCGATGGAGGAAAGAAACACCAAGCGTAGGGAATCACGCAGAACTCCGATGACTCCTAGCCAGGCCAAGAGAAGACCCAAACGTAAGCCACAACGTACTCCTGGAGAACGGTATACCTCAGGCAGTTATGGAAGAGCCATTGCTTATGCCATCAAAAAGGCAGAGTGTGAGCATTGGTCACCCCATCAACTCAGGCATACTGCTGCGACGAAAATTCGTGATCAGTTTGGCTTAGAAGCGGCACAAGTTATACTTGGCCACAGTAGGGCAGATGTGACGCAAATGAGATATTGCAAGAACCTGTGGATGAGAATATTTGAGAATCAGGCGGCATCCTTGGTTGTTTTTATTCCGTCGATGAATTGGATTCCTTGAATAACGTCGGGCAATAGGGAAGAACCATTCAGCACGCGCCACTTTTTCT
>JAJDED010000058.1 GCA_029259915.1 Planctomycetota bacterium
GGGCTGGAAACTCGATCGTGGAACTGTTAGCTTCGCACATGGTGGCGTGCTCCTGGGGTTGAGGTCTTGAATAAACCAAATCAAACCCAAGTACGCCGCCTTTTTCAACCTAACTCATCCACAGAATTCTGTTATATCTCGGCCCGGTGCCGCACCTGACAAACCCCTACTTGGCTTAGCCAATGCTGACACTGCAAAATGTAACTGAGCAGAATTGGGCTGATTGCACTCGCCTGACCTTGAACGACCATCAGTTGGGATACGTTGCCAGCAATGTCGCCACTATCGCTGAATCAAAATACGAACAGCATTACCAACTACGTGCGATTTACAGCGACAAGCAACTGGTCGGAATGCTGGCCTACTGCCACGAAACTGACCCAGAAGATGTGGAACTTTACTGGATTTTCAGGTTGATGGTCGACAAGGATCACCAACGAAATGGTATTGCTACATGCGCAATGAAACTTGCGATGCTCGAAATCGGACAACTTGGCGGAAAACGTATTAGAACAATGCACAAGCCCGAGAACACTGCGGCGTCAGCACTTTACAGTAAACTTGAATTTCACGTGATTGGCTCTCTCGACGATGGCGATACTCTGCTTGAACACAACCTCAACTGTTAAGTTAGTAGGCCAGGTGACGCACCTGACAAACCCATTGGCTAACTCACTCTCTGTGTACTCTGTGTACTCTGTGGCTATCTCCATTATTAGATCTGCTCTATTCAGCCTGCAATCGCGAATGCCCTAGACAAGTTGATCTGGACCTTTCGCAGCAGCCGCGATAAACCAATGGGGCGTTCAGACTGCATTTTTTCGACAATCCATAAGTATCTGACGCTCTTTTTTCCATAATTCACAAAGGAGTTTATGCGATGGGAATGGTCAAGGAATTCAAAGAGTTTGCCATGCGGGGCAACGTCGTCGACATGGCCGTGGGCATCATCATCGGCGGAGCGTTCGGCAAGATAATCAGCTCGCTAGTGAAGGACGTGATCATGCCCCCGGTGGGCATGCTGCTGGGCGACGTCGATTTTTCAAATCTGGCGGTCACGCTCAGCGAAAAGACCGAAGAAGCAGAAGCCGTCACGCTCAACTATGGTGTGTTCGTTAATAACGTGCTGGACTTTCTGATCGTGGCATTTTGCATTTTTATGCTTATCAAGGGCATGAATCAAATGAAACGCAAAGAAGAAGAGCCCGCCAAAGAGCCCACGACAAAAGACTGCCCCCAGTGCTGCTCAGAGATTTCGATCAAAGCCACCCGCTGCCCCAACTGCACTTCGGAGATTAGTGCAGCTTGAGCACTTTATACGGTTGCTTGCAAATTTTGGCCGAAGGCCTCTATTACCGTAGCCTGGGGCAACGCCCCAGGACATGGAACATAGAAACCTCATTTGGCCAAAGGCCATACTCATTATCTGAACCAGTGAATATGGCCTTCAGCCAAATCGATGGTACCCCTCCTGTGTTCCTAGGGCGTTGCCCCAGGCTACGATGAACATGGCCGTTGGCCAATAAACCTGCCTCATGAATGTCAACACAACCTAGTTGTTCCAATCGCCCGGTAGCACCTTGCCGCTGTCGCGCGAACCTAAGGTGCGCCACACGTCCAGGTCGATTTCGTCGCGGACCAGGTGGCTCGAACCATCCATCAGCACCACGTGTACAAAGCCGGTGTGATGGCTGCGCGAAGTGACAATCGCGTAGGATGCTGAGCCCATGTTGCCATTTTTTCCTTCTTGCCACGAGTTGAAGTCGGTATCAAGCATTTCGCCGTTGCGATCGTAGCGCACCACCGTATTGGGTGTCATCGTGGTGGTCATGCCCGTGTGATGCACTCGGCCGTCGGGCCATTCGGTATGGCCGGTGTTTTTGAATTGCACGCCGCTCGCTACGGCAGCCTCGGCTTCGGCAACCGTTTGGGGAACATCGGTCGTGGGCGGGCCGCCGTTACGCGTGTAGGGTTGCCACGCCTTCACCTCAGCGGCCAATAGTGTTTTGCTTGCACCGTCGAGAAACCTTGCCATCTTCAGATAGCTGTTGGGATAAAATGCACCGTCGCCGCCAGATCGGCTCACTGGGTCGAAGACAAACCATGTGCCGTAGTTAAACCCGTAGGTCGTCGGGTAAAGGTGCGATTTCCCTCCCCCTGGATCGCGGAGCTCGTTGCTGCGCGGATCGCTTGGGCAAGCGAAGATCGATATCTTGAGTCCATCAATGGCTTCTTGAAAATCCCAAGCCGTGGATAAATCGACTTGGCTATAAAGATTTGCTTGCTCCAAGTAGGGCAAGATGCGACCGTGTACCCCCCACGAACCATTGTTGCCAGTCGAACTTACGTTCAGATCGACTTCCACACCTGGGGGAAGATGTTTTTGCGCGGCTTCATAATTCAGTACGGCCAGGCTGAGTTGCCGCATGTTGTTCTTGCATTGGGTAGCTCGGGCCGATTCGCGGGCGGCTTGGATCGCCGGAAGAAGCAGCGCGACCAACACGCCAATGATCGCGATTACAACCAATAATTCGACGATCGTGAAACCATGAGTTTTTTTCATTCCTAGATTCCTACATTAATCAAGAGTTCCTGCGCAATTGCGGCAGCAGTCAGCCACCGCCGGAGACGCCGATCCACGATACCAAAAATTGGTTGGGGAAATCAATCGAGAGTCTCCCTATCTGGCTCGCCCAGACAGTGGCACCCATCTATTCAGGTTCGAGGGTCGACTGGTTGACCACCCCCATTTTCGTACTTAAACTGAATAGTCTAGGGGACTTCGGGCTTCGACCCTGTTCCCGCATTCCCTGACCTCCGACATCTCGCCTCTCACCCCTCGCACTTATGCTAGCCAAACGAGTCATTCCCTGTTTGGATGTCGAAAGTGGCCGGGTTGTGAAGGGCACGAATTTTGTCAACCTGCGCGACGCGGGCGATCCGGTCGAGGTGGCTGCGCGCTACGAACGTGAGGGTGCCGACGAACTAGTATTTTTGGACATCACCGCCAGCCACGAAGGCCGCGACATTATGCTCGACGTGGTACGGCGCACCGCCGAACAGGTGTTTATGCCGTTGACCGTCGGCGGTGGCATTCGCAACTTAGACGATATTCGCAACCTGTTGTTGGCAGGGTGCGACAAGGTGTCGATCAACTCGGCAGCGGTGCGCGATCCCGAATTTGTTCGGGCTGCTGCGCTGCGGTTTGGCAGCCAATGTATTGTAGTGAATATCGATCCCAAGCGCGTAGAGCGCGAAGGACGCGAGGTGTGGGAAGTTCACATTAACGGCGGGCGGATCGGCACGGGGCTGGAAGCGGTCGATTGGGCGCGCCGGGTGGTGGAACTTGGGGCAGGAGAAATTGTGCTCACGAGTATGGATGCCGACGGCACAAAGGACGGTTACGATTTGGAAATCACCGCAGCAGTGAGCGAGGCGGTTTCTGTGCCGGTAGTGGCTAGCGGCGGGGCGGGTTGCCCCGAGCATTTGGCCGAAGCGGTAACTATCGGCAAAGCCGATGCGGCGCTTGCCGCTAGTATTTTTCACTTTGGCGAGTTTACGATCCAAGAAACAAAACGTGTCATGGCAAGCCACGGCGTGCCAGTACGATTGGTGGCATGACCGAACGGCAACACTCGATGCTTGAGACCCCTTCGGTTCCAAGTGATCGACCTTTTCGCCGGAGCAACTGAATATGACCCAAACCTCGATTAACGAATCGGACTACGACAGTTTTGTCGCACGTCACCAGGAGCTTGAAATCAACAAGCTTTTCCGTGCTTGCGTAAAACTCGAAGCAAGCGATCTGCACTTGAAGGTCGACAGGCCGCCTATGGTGCGTGTTGATGGTTCGCTGCGACCGATGAACCGCGGCCCGATCGACGACGAAGAGATGGTTCGGCTTTGTTTTCCGCTGATGAACGAGCGAAGCCGAAAGATTTTCGACAAAGAGGGCGGGGCCGACTTCGCCCACATGCTGGACGTGGATGGCACCAATTGGCGTTTCCGCGTCAATTTGCTTCAGCAGTTGGGGCACATTGGCATGGTCGCCCGGCGGGTCAGTAGTTGGATACCCGATTTCGAAGGACTCAATCTCCCGTCTTCGATCGAGCGACTCTGTACCTACGACCAAGGTATGATTCTGTTGGCCGGCGTGACCGGTTCGGGAAAGAGTACCACGATTGCCTCGATGCTTAACTGGATCAACAAACGCTTTCGCAAACATATCCTGACACTCGAAGACCCGATCGAATTTGTCTTTACGGAAGAAAAATGTCTGATCAACCAACGGGAGATCGGGCTCGACGTGGTCGACTTCGAGATTGGTATGAAGCATGCTGTGCGTGAAGATCCCGATGTGATGCTGGTGGGCGAAATGCGTGACAAAGAAACGTTTATGACCGCCATTCACGCCGCCGAGACGGGCCACTTGGTTTTTGGAACCATTCATGCCAGTACGGCCGCTTCAACGATCGGTCGAATTTTAGACCTGTTCCCGCAAGATATGCACGGTGCACTACGTAGCGCGATTGCTATGAACATGCGGGGAATTGTCGCGCAAAAATTGCTCAAATCGATCAAGCCGGGTGTCGGCCGCGTGCCCACGGTCGAAATCATGAACTTTTCGCCAACCGTCAAGAAGCTTGTCCTGGAAGAACAAGATCATAAACTGGGCGATGCGATCCGCGTCGGCGCGGAAGACGGTATGCAAGATTTTACCCAGAGCTTGAAAAAATTGGTCGACGAAGATTTGATCGACCGCGAGGTAGCGATGGAAGTGGCCCCCAATCGCGAGGCATTGAAGATGGCACTCAAAGGAATCGACGTATCTCAAGGCGGAATCATGTAATGCTGGAAAAGATTGGGCACCACACGCTGATAGTCGCGACCGGTTTGCTTGTTGTAACGGTTTCCCTTTGCTGGGCTCCCAGCCAGGCTTGTGCGCAATTTAGCGCTGTTGAAGTGCTCGAATCAACGGCTGCCAGCCATGAACTGGATAGCAAGCGTAATAAAAACAAACAACCTGCTCAGAAAAAAGTGGCACAAGCTCCCAGTCGCAAGCGAACAGCCGTCGGTGGAACCAAAAAATTTGCTGTTCGGGCGATGGAAGTTAAGTTCAACTTTGTTCGCTCGATCAAACTGCTATCGCTCGTGTTGATCTTATGGATGTGGGTTGGCGCTGCCGACTGGGTGGGTCGCGATGCGCAGACGCATGGATTGGGTCATTTCAAGTGGAACGCGATTATCTTTTTCCCGTTCGCAGCAGTCGCATTGTTGCTGTTTTTCCTGCCCGTGCCGGCGTTGATACGTGTGGCGGTGTTGTTCGTTGTGTTTCTTGTGACGTGGGTCCCCTACGTTGTGGTCCACAATAAAAACGTCGAGGGGCACCGGACGGTACTGACCGGTTCGTGGTGGCGGTATGTGTTTGTTAGTCTGGCGGGAAAAGTGGGCGTGAAAGTTAGCTCCGAGCGCAAAGCGGATTACGAAAAAGGGGCTCCCGTCGAGTTGTTTGCTATGGGAGCAGATAATCCGACCACCGATAACGCAAATCTGCTTTCCGCGCGGCATTCGCCCGGGTATCTGCTAGTCAAAGACTTGATTGTCGACATGACCACGCGACTTGCGGAACGCGTGTTGCTCGACTTTACCAAGCAAGGCGTCAGCGTCCGTTACGAAATCGACGGCATGTGGCACAACGGCGAAGCACGCGATCGAGAATCGGGCGACGTCATGTTGGCGGTGATGAAGACTTTGGCAAATCTCGAAGTGAAGGAACGCCGTAAGAAGCAAGATGGACAATTCGGCGCAAAATACGAAGGACATTCCTATCTGTGTCCAATGATAAGTCAGGGTGTTGCCTCGGGCGAGCGTGTGATCATCTCTTTGCGGGGTGATCAGCACCATTTTACTTCCTATTCGCAGTTGGGAATGCGCAAGGGACTCCAATCCAAATGGGAAGAGATGATGGCTGCCGAGCAGGGGATCGTTATTCTTTCGACGATGCCAGGTGGAGGATTGACGACCATCACCAACGTGTCGCTGGAAGAGACCGATCGGTTGATGCGAGATTTTGTGTCGATCGAGGAACTTCATCACCGCGAAATGGAAATCCAGAATCTAGCGATTCACACCTACGATACCTCCGCTGGTGAAACTCCCGCGACAATTCTTCCAAAGCTGATTCGCACTTATCCGAATGTCTACGTCTGTCGGGACATGGTCGACCTTGAATCAGCGAAAATACTCATCGGCGAAGTCAAAGACGAACGCCTGGTGATCACTAACATCAAAGCCAAGGAAGGTGCCGAAGCACTTTTGCGAGTTTTGCAAATGAAGGTGCCGGCAAAAGATTTTGCCGGAGCCGCGAAAGCCGTGCTTTATCAACGCTTGATTCGACTGTTGTGTACGGAATGTAAAGTCGGCTACACGCCTCCGCCCGAAGTCCTCAAGAAATTGGGCATCCCGGCTGGAAAGATCGAAAAGCTTTTTCGTCCACCCAAGCAGGAGGAGATCGAAAAGCCCTGCAATGCTTGCCAAGGTTTGGGCTACAAGGGACAAACAGGCATCTTCGAGTTGTTGGAAATTAACGATGCGATGCGGGAAATCCTGGTGAAGCAGCCCCGCGTCGATTTGTTAAGAAAAGCGGCCCGCGCTTCCCATCAGCGATTGCTTCAGGAAGAGGGCGTCCTACTCGTGGCTCGGGGAGTTACCTCCATCCCCGAGTTGATGAGGGTTCTCAAATAGTAGTCTTAGGGTTCACGCAGAAGTTGTTGCTTTCTACAAAAGTTACCGAGGATCGTTCATGCTGTATCTAACGATACTACTGTTTTTCATTTTCTTTGCGGGCGTTGCAATGACTGTGGGCGAAGGGCTATGGAGCAATACGGTCTCGCTGTTTTCGATACTCTTGGCGGGTTTGTTCGGAGTGGTACTCGGGGTTCCCCTTGGGAATTGGATTGTCGAGCGTGCTGATGCGAGTACTGAAACAACTTGGTACTTCATCTTCGGAATGGTATGGCTTGTGTTTGCCGTGTCGGTGACCGTGATTCGATTGTTGGTGGATAATGCTTCGCGGTTTCGACTGAAGTTTATTCCGCTTTTGGATAAAATTGCGGGCCCGCTCATGGGCTTATTCGTTGCGGTGATGTTCACTAGCTTTGCTGCTTATACCTTGGAGCGAATTCCCCTCCAAGCGGGAGAATGGAACATTTCCGAAGCCGAGGACTGGCAGAAAAGTACCTTCACTTACGCCCGAGCTCCATTCTTGAATATTGCCAAAATTTTCATGGCAGCCGAGGGAGCCGACGTGGCATTTGTTTCCAAATAATGATGGCTGTGTTCAGAGTTTTTTCTCAAACTGAAATGAAGAACCGCCAAGAGCGCCAAGGACGCCAAGAAAACAAGGAACATTTATTGTCCCAACAGACCAAACACCTTCGATGAGTGACTGAAAGCAAAGCATTAGAGAAAAAAAGGATTCCTTGGCGTCCTTGGCGGTTTTTACATTAATTTTTTGAAGAAGGTGGTTATCAAGCCACAACAGAACAAACGATGATGGAACACCAACTTAACGATGAAGTGAGCCAACATTTTCGCAGTGCCGACGAACTGGGGCCGTATCGCTCCGTGAGTTCTCTGGCGGTCGCTGCATTGTTGTTAAGCCTTTGTTCGTTGGTGGCATTTATTTCGCCATTGTTGGTTGTGGTGCCCTTGGCCGCGATTGGCACGGCCTTGCTAGCCTTGGCGAGAATCGGTTCGCACCGCGATTCGTTAATCGGAAGCGGTCTGGCTCGCGTTGCGTTGGCACTGGCAATCGCACTGACGGTCGCTCCGTCCGTGCGTGATATCGTGCGCAGCGAACTTACCTTCCGACAGGCAGACGTCGCTGCACGACAGTGGTTGGCAAACGTGAGTTCCAATCGTTTTGCGGAAGCGCTGGAAGGCATAACCGGCACAGCATACATGAGAATCCAACAGACCGCCGGTTCCAATACCCCGCCAGTGGACCAGGGGCGTGAGTTTGCAGCGAAGCTATTTTCCGAGGACCCGCTGGTTTACGCAGCCCGCTGCGGAAAGGCGAATTCTCAAGCCGTCTTCCTTTCCGCAGAGAAGCAAGTTTTCTTGACTACCCGACCACCTCAGGTGGTTGCCAATTACCAGGCGGCCTGTGCAGACGGGCAATCGGCACAGATTTCGCTCGTGCTGAAGCGGGCTTTAACTCGAGATGGCACCGTATTCTGGCTAGTCGATTCGTGGGGTCTCGGCTTCCCAACAGAATAGTGCGGTTTTTCGAGTTTCTATTCTGTTTCACGGTTCGTCACAGTCTACGGCCTGCAGGTCATGTGAAACTTTGCGGATTGCGTTCACTTAAACGGCCTCGGGTCTGGTCGGCGAACTAACGGACTTTCGCAAAGCCGAAATTGGCAAACGAAGGAATCCTTCCAATCGGCAAGGTTTCCCAAGATAGGCCCATTTCTTCCCAGATTTCGGGTCATTTAGCCGCCGTCGACTCCACTCGCATCGAATGCCGAGTCGATACAAGATTGCGAGGAGTATGGAAACCCCGCGAATCGGTTTGGCATCTGGCCACCCGCTTTTCGCTCAATAAACCTTGCTTTGCAGCGACTGGTTGGAACCAGACGAGCAGCAAAGCAAAAGCAGAAGGAGCTTCGAGGTGAAATTCAAAACATGGACAGTCGGAATTGCTGTTCTCGCTTTGGCGACGGCACCTGCAATCGCCGAGGACGGCTTGGGCCAATGGTCCTACGACCAAAACGTGATTCCTGTTGGCTGCGATAGTTGCTGTGGAGACAAATGCTGTGACGATGATTGCTGCGGAGACAGTTGTTGCGGCGATGATTGCTGTGGCACCAACTGTGGCAGCTGCTGCGGTGGCGGTGGTTTGCTCAGCGGCATGGCCATCGGTGGCGGCATCGAAGCGTTCAGCCTTTCTGAAATCCTCGGTGTCCGCAATTGGGACGTCGGCGGATGGACGCAGTTTGGCTACCACGACGACTTCAATCCGCGTTCCACAGCTCGTGGCGACGGCCTGGCATTCAACGACGTGCCCGACAATCTGAACCTGCAACAGCAATGGTTCTACATTGGTAAAAAAGCCGATGGCAGCCGTGGTGTGGACTTCGGTTTCCGTGCCGACTTTATCTACGGTACCGACGCCCAGAAGACCCAGGCGTTTGGAAATCCTGCTGGGAGCTTCGACGAAGGCTTTGACCATGGCGTGTACGGTTGGGCGATTCCTCAATTGTACGGCGAAATAGCCGTAGACGATCTTTCCGTAAAAATTGGTCACTTCTTCACCCTGGTTGGCTACGAAGTCGTTCCTGCCCCGCAGAACTTCTTCTACAGTCATTCGCTCACCATGTTCAACAGCGAGCCCTTCACCCATACCGGTGTGCTCTCGACCTACAACGGCTTCGAGAACCTTACGCTTTACGGTGGATGGACATTGGGTTGGGATACTGGCTTTGACAATGTCAACAGTGGCAACAACTTCATTGGTGGTTTCAGTGCGGAACTTACCGATGCGGTAAACGTCACCTACATCAACACCTACGGCAACTTCGGTGCCCGCGATGGTGGCGATCGCAACAGCTATGCACATAGCATTGTTGCCACGGTCGGGTTGACCAACGACCTGCTCTATGTAGCCCAGTCCGATATGGTCGACGCCGACGACGTTGGCGTGTCAGGAACACCTGGTTTCATCGAGAACAACCAGTTCGGCATCAATCAATACTTGATCTATCAGTACAACGATTACGTTGGGCTGGGAACTCGTATCGAGTGGTGGAAGAACGGCGGTGTTTCCAACTACGAATACACCAGTGGCGTCAACATCAAGTTGTTGGACAATCTGGTCGTTCGGCCTGAGTACCGCAAAGACTGGGTACCCGCCACCGGACTCAGCCAAGAAAACGTCGCGATGGACATGATTCTTACTTATTAGTGCTTTGTCATTTAACTATTTCAAAGTAGTCAAAGCACTCGGTTTGAGTCAATATATCACCAGAAGTAATAACGACCGGAGGTCAACCCCATGCTTGGGGCTTGGCCTCCGGTTTTTTTTGTTGGCACCCGACAATTTTGGGTTGATGTTCCACAAGGAAGGCTCTCGCCTCACTTCAGAGTTTGTAGCAATCAGCCGAACGTGGGAAATTGCATTGCGAGTTCTGACTGCATTTCGACTGTAGCAACTCGCCGATCGTCTTTTGACTGAGTGCGATTTCGATTTGCCCAATGGCTTTGTCCAGCTCCGAATGAAGAGGGCAGAGCTCTAAATGCTCCGCCTGCCCGAGCGGACATTGCTTGATCCGCGTAATTGGATCGACCGCGTTAAGGACATCGAGGATCGTCAGCAAATCTGGCTGGACGACCAATGTCACGCCGCCTCCCGAGCCGCGCTGCGTTTCCACGATGCCGGCATCTCGAAGACGGTTCAAAACCTTCCGCAGATAGGGTGCGTTGACTCCCGTTTCCTCGGCAATGATCCGAATAGTATTCGTCAGACCCGGCTGCGAGGCTAACTGAGCCACGGCGCGGAGCGCATAATCGGCGGTTTGAGAGAACAGCGGTCTACCCCACGACAGCGTATCGGTTATGAAATGCGCATCAGACTGCGACTTCCAGGATTCTACCGCCACCCACGGTAAGCGTCTACTTAACACACTAACTTATGCGAAAAGAAGAACATACCGTACCTTGACGTCCGCTTACGGTTAATTACACTATTTGCAGCATCAACCTGAGCTATAGGTCGATTGCTGGTGTTCGTGCAGAGTTGCTATATGCTGTTGGCCTTTGTAGGTTAAAGCGATCTTCAACGATGCCTGCGCCCCGATACAGTGGTCGAAGGCGCCCTCAAGCGAGGCTTTCCTACAGTTGGGTGAGATCATTTCCGAGAACGAAGACACCTTTGATGAGACCCACGATCGGCGCTCGGCTTTGACGGCAGCGACATCGTTGATAATGTTCGGCGGGCTGGCGAGCGGCTATGGTACGTTTTTCGCCATGGCGGGACGGTTTTTATTTCCTTCGGGGTCGAACAAAGCTTGGATGTTCGTGACCGATGTCCAGGGAATTCAGCCAGGACAATCGATCCCCTTTTCGTCGCCGACGGGAGTTCGTGTGACGATCACTCGCAAAAGCGAGTCCTCGCCAAGTAATCCCACCGAAGAAAGCTTCTTTGCCCTATCGAGTGTTTGTCCGCACTTGGGGTGTCGTGTGCATTGGGAAGCGCAGAACGATCGATTTTTCTGCCCCTGCCACAACGGCGCTTTCGACCAGGGAGGCAAGGCAGTGAGCGGACCCCCCGCAGCCGATGGACAAAATTTACCGCGATACCCACTAAAGATTGTCGAGGGTGCGCTCTACATCGAGATGCCATACAGTTCTGTTTAGCAAGAGTCACCTAGTACTACAACGCTATGTTTGTTGGACCACGACGACACGACGAGCACAACGATATGCAAACTAGTAAGGTTAAGTCAAGATTTTGAAAATAACAAACACACGGTTCCTTACAATTACCAAGATTGCTTGACTTAGCCACAGGCTGGGCCGCGGCACTCTTGTTATTATGGTTCCGTTCGTCGTGTCCTTTGTGTCGTTGTGGTTCAATCTAGCGCCGTAGTACTAACACAATAAGAATCCCAAGGAGTTGCAATCGTGTCGCGGCTTGGTGAGTGGTGGAGTGAGCGAGTGCCCATTTCGGGGGAGCAGCTGCGCGAATTGACCAACGAACCGGTTCCCAACCACATGAAAAAATGGTGGTTCGCGCTGGGGGGGACGCCTGCTTATTTGTTCGTCGTACAGATTATCACCGGCATCATGCTGGCCATCTACTACCAGCCCTCTTCCACGACCGCGTACGAGTCGGTGCGGCATATTACCGAGGAAGTTTCCTACGGCTGGTACTTCCGGAGTGTACACAAGTGGGCCGCGACACTGATGATCGCCGCGGTGGTGCTGCATCAAATGCGAGTCTATTTCACAGCCGCTTACCGTCGGCCGCGCGAATTGAATTGGTTGATCGGCATGTCGCTGCTGATGGTCACCTTGGGATTGGGATTCACCGGTTACAGCTTGGTCTTCGAGCAATTGAGCTACTGGGGCGCCACGGTCGGCGGCAACATTATGGACACCGTCCCGGTGCTGGGTGGGCCAATGAAACAGATGCTCCTGGCCGGCGAGCAATACAACGAACAGACGTTACCCCGTTTTTACATTCTGCACGCAGCCATTTTGCCCGTCACACTCATCCTGCTGGTGGTCGTTCACGTCGCCTTCATTCGTTTGCATGGGGTCACCGAGATCGAAGTGGAAGAAGATCCCGAAAACGAATCCAACTACTTCAATTTCTTCCCCGACCACATGCTCACCGAGCTGGCGTTGGGGTTGGTGCTGATGATTTTGCTCAGCACGTTGGCAACAATTTTTCCCGCGATGCTCGGCCCGCGTGCCGATCCGCTCACCACCCCCGAAGTGATCAAGCCCGAGTGGTTTTTTTACGCGACGTTCCGCTGGCTGAAACTGTTCGGGCCGACATTCGCCGTGCTGAGCATGGGGCTGATTGTCTTTGTGATGTTCCTCTGGCCATGGATCGACAAACTATTGGTGCGCGTCACACGCAGTAAAGAAACAAGCACGTATCTTGGCATTCTCGCCGTATTTTTGATTATCGGTCTGACCGTATGGGAGGCTGCCGTGGCTCACTAACCCTAGAGGGAATTTCAAAACCCAGCTTCCGTAGCTGGATTCGCAAGAATTCAGCCGATTTCTGAAGTTTTGCAACTTCAGCTACAGTTTTGAAATGCCCTCTAGTGAATCGGCAGGCAAAAAACATGAACCTCAAAGTGAAACAACTTTTGATTGCGGTGTTGGCATTCGTATTTCTCGGATCGCTTATCTTTGTGCAATGGATGGAAGTGGCGCGCAAACAGCAGGAAGCCGGCTTGTCGGCTCACAAGGTGCTGATCCCCGATTCTTCCAAAGCATGTATCTGGTGCCACGACCGAAGTTCACCGGGCATCATCGACCACTGGGAAGGTTCCACGCATGCGGAGAAAGGCGTGGGGTGTGTCGAATGCCATCAGGCCGATGAAAAAGACGCCGATTCGTTCCATCATCACGGAAAAACCATCGCCACGGTCGTCACGCCGCTCGATTGTTCCCGCTGCCATCCCAAGGAGTTCAAGGAATTCGAACATAGCCATCATGCCAAGGCGGGCAACATCCTGGCATCGCTCGACAATTTTCTTGCAGAAACGGTCGAGGGAGCGCGCGAGCCGTTCAATCCCCACTCGCCAACACCCGGCATGGATGTCGACATGGTCAACGGCATGGCCAGCGTGAACACCGGTTGCAAACAATGCCACGGCAGCAAAGTGGCTTTGCTGGCCAAAGATGGTTCGGAAGTCACCGCCGACGATTTAGAACCTGACGAAAATGGTCAACCCACGAATCTTGAAGCGATGGGGCGCATTGTCCGCAACGAGAACAACCAGCCCGTGCTCCACAACGCCTCGTGGCCCAACACGGGCATCGGGCGGATCAACTTGGATGGTTCGCTCGGTTCCTGTTCGGCCTGCCATTCGCGCCACGATTTTTCGCCCCGTCGCGCGCGGCAACCAGAGAACTGTGGCAAGTGCCACCTGGGCCCCGATCATCCGCAAAAGGAAATTTACGAAGAATCGAAACACGGGGTTGCGTACCGCGATTCGAAAGAGCACATGAATCTCGAAGCCCACACTTGGGTACTCGGCAAAGATTACACCCAGGCGCCCACCTGCGCGACCTGCCACATGTCGGCCCACTCGGGTGGCCAGGAAGTAACCCACGACCCGGGTGAGCGAATCTCCTGGACCAATCGCCCACCGGTGAGCTTGAAGATGGATACCGACAAGAGCCATCGGGTCGTTAAAGAAACCGACCCCACCAAGCGGCAAGAACTCATTCACGATAGTTGGCAAAACAAACGCGATCGGATGAAGGACGTCTGCCTGCATTGCCATACCAGCAACTATGTGAATGGTTTCTACAAACAGTACGACGATTTTGTAGTGAACTACAACGAGAAGTTTGCCAAACCGGGCCAGAAAATCATGGCGGTGCTCAAGCAAACCGAGTTGATCACCCCCACGCAGTTCGACGAAGAAATCGAATGGACCTGGTTCTATCTCTGGCATCACGAAGGACGCCGCGCACGGCACGGTGCATCGATGATGGCTCCCGACTATGCCCATTGGCACGGGATGTACGAAGTGGCCGAGCGGTTCTACCAGGAGCTGATTCCCCAAGCCCGCGAAATTGCCGAACATGCAGCTGCCGATGGCAAGGAAGAAGCCGCGGCAGCGGTCGAAGCGGTGATCGACGCAATTTTGGCCCGCCCCGAGCACCAATGGTTCGAGTCCGGCAAACAACCGCCGGTCGAAGAACCCGCGTCGGGATAGCGCTTTGGAAAACCCAGGCCTTTGATTACGCCGAAGGCGTTTCACACCACAGCCCAGGGTCGTGGCGCAGCCGCGCACCCTGGGTGGCGATCTACCATGGAACCGGTTACACCGAAGGTGTTACACTTCTACTCACTTTCAAGCAATTCGTCGTCCGCTTCGTCATCGCCCGCGTCGTCATCGTCCGTTTCGGCTGGCACCGCGGCAGGGTCGTCCGCGTAAAGCAAGTCGAGCCGCAGGTCGCCATCGCCCAATACCCCCCACGTAGACGTATCTTCGCAATCTTCCGGAGGAACGCCGCCATCATCCTTTCCATCTGCTCCGACACTGTAGAGCACGTAAGTCTCCTCCGTCCGCTGGTATCTCAGCGGGCTGTCTGCGGTATCGAACGGGTCGGCTGGCACAGCAGAAAGAAATTCGGGAACCAAATCGTCCAGCGATTCCGGCAGGCCGCCGTGCGTTGCCTGCCAAGCTCGTAGTGCAAGTTCCACTTGCAAAAGACGCATCTCTGCGCGTTCTCGCCGACAAGCTCTAATAAACCATTCCATTGCAGACCATGAGCTCTCTTCTGACATGTCATCCAGAATTTGCATGAAGTGACCGTGCCAACCCATCGCGTGCTGAGTCCACACACGATCGCGGTAGATAAAATTTTCGTCTGGCTCCGCTTGTTCACTATGCGCTGTCAATATGGAGATAATCTTGTCACATTCTCTCGGGGCGATCTGATTGCGAAGCTTGAAGAGACCGCGTCTGCCTTTCCCAGAACTCCCAATTCCGACTAACGCATGGACCACTAACCCGCCACGTCGCACAACATATCCTAATCGGATTGTTTCCAGATAGTCGCCAAACGCATCGTCGATTTTGTTTTCAAGTTCTGCCATCCTCCCTCGACCGGTAAGCGAACGTGCCAAAGTCCCGATGTTCGTATAAACGTCTATATTAAGTGAATCCGTTGACAGATAGTCGATAGGCGACAGTACGCTCTTTTTTAGTCCGACTTGCAGAAGTTGGTAGGCTGGCTGCATCTGTTCGACGGCTGCCGCCAGCTCTTTTTGAGGGGCGGTGTCGTAGCCGTACGTCGTGTTATTGAATTTCCAATTCTCGGCAATCTTGCCGGCGGCAACGATATCGTCGTAGCCATTGGGATTCGGCAACAATTGCTCAGGAATCGGCAGCGGCGTCATCAGTTGGTAATACACGCCGGCAGGTGGACTCACCAACACAACAGCCAATAGCAACAGTGCAATTCCTGCAACAACACGTTTTGCACGGCTGCGAAACCCAAACGCGACAAGCAACCAGAAAACCAAGCATGTAATCGCGACGAGACCAGCAATAATTGGCGCCCAGACAGTGGACATCGAGAACACAAACCAATCGCCCCACACCAATGGCAGCGAGAGGCTCAGGGCTAAAATAAGCCCGAGTGCCAATCGCAACCACAAGCGGACCAGACGCCCGTGGACCATCCACAGGCCTAAGAGCGTAGCCAACCCGGCGATAAGGCCGATCATGGCGACCGATACCCATGCCCGTGCATTGAGCGCCGGCACTTGGGATGCGACTGCCGCTGCGATCGCGACAAATACCGTACCTTGCAGCAGAGTTGCCAGGGAAAAGCTTGTCGATAATCCTTGTTTGCGCGCCCGCGCGATTTGTACACCTGCCGCCACCACGGCACCTTGCAGGGCGAATGCCACAAACGGTTCGTAAGCGGGAATCAACAGTAACAGCCCAATCGCGCCGACGAACACCGCTGTTCGAAAAAACCAATGCCGCCCCGACGTGGCCGCCCAGGTGGCCAGTAATCCCACACATGCGAGCGACGTGAACAGCAGAACCGCGAGAAGAGTAGTCATGCGAGTATTGTAGTCGACATGGTTGGACGAGTGCCTCAAGTTTCACGTTTTTATCGGCGAAACCGCAAGCGGATCGCTTGCGGTTTCGCCGGCACTCAATACACGCCCACGTGATACCGATGGCATTGCGTGCAACTGTCGCCGGCGGCGTGGGGGGTGTGGCATTTGGCGCAGTCTTGTTTGGTGAGGGGATGAAAACCATCCACAAATTCATCCGCCGCGGTGCCTTGATAGTGGTCCATCACTTTTACTTCAGTATTCACACGGTGGCACGCCAGGCAATCGGCCAGCTCCACTTGTGTGATATGCGGTGCATGCGAAAACGTCGACAATTGCATAGCCGCGTCACTTGGCCGCTTGGCTATCCAACGTACAGCAAATGTTCCGTCCGTGTTTTGATCGACACTGTGGCAACTGCCGCATAAGCCGGGGGCGGTGGGCGACATCCGCTGCTTGAGCAGCGAACGGGCCAGCGCCGCATGTTTTCCAGTAGATGCTTCGGCCAGCAAATCGATCCATGCGGTGACGCACAAATCGGCATGGCCCGTGGGGCGATAGCGAATCGAAAGCGTCTGATCATCGCGAAACCAGCCGCCCGCAACGACGCGTTGCTGCGCTTGCGCGCGGTCTTGCAAAGACAAATTCTCAGTGGAACGTGCCTCAGGCATTATTTCAACTTCTGGCAAACGCGCAGCCATTTCCTGTGGCAAGCGCGTAAGCCAACGCTCGCCGATGGCCTCCAGATTTTCAGGCGACAGGTGCGCCACCAATTCCGCCAATTCGGCGTTGGAAACTTCGCGTCCGACGAATCCCTCAATCCGCCGCCGCACCGCTTCGTGGCCCACGGTTGTAATTTCAAAGAGCATTTCCTTGGTCGCCCACACCACGTCGGCTGCCGCGGCAAGTTGTTCGGTATCTTCCGGGTCGACATCGAAGAAATCAAAATCGGGCCCCAGTTTTTCGAAAGCCGCAGCCGCACGCGCGTCCGACGCCAACAGCAACTTAGCCACCAGCGGCAAAGCGCCGTCGAATTCCCCCGTGGCCTCCTCGGGCCATTGACCAATATCGTGCCCCGCCGCTTGCAAGGCATCGACATCGAGCATCGGCAACAAAACCAACGGCAGCCCCGCCTCCCAACTCGTAGCGATTGGCTTGTCGTGACACTTGACACAAGAAAACTCGTGCGCCAAGGTTTTTTGGAACGCTCCGTCTTCGTCCAGCTCATGGCAAACGGAGCAAGCATACTCTTGCTTCTCTTTAGGGAAATGTTTCAGTTCATGCGCACCATGGTCGAAAGCGATCCGCGTGCGACGCCGCGTGGGCCAATCGGTGAACTCTGGATGGTTTGTGGCAAAGCTGTCGGTTTGTTTGTTGTGACACCCCTGGCAAGATTTGTTGCTCATCCACGTAAGATCGAACTCGCGGCCATGGTGTTCCCGGTGACAAGCACTGCAGACAATCGGCTCGGTAGGATCGAGCGCGCGATCGCTGGCGGGAATATGCGTTTCGTCTTCGCCACGCTGCAAAAGTTCTTGGGGCTCAACATTATGGGCCCAGGTTGCGGTCGCAGGGGCGATCTGTTCGCGGTGGCACTCCATACATAAATCGACTTGCGATGGCTTGGCCAAAGTGTCGTCGGTCGCATGGCGAAGCCACTCGCCAAACGATTGTGAACCTGCCGCGTGACAACTGGCACAGCGCTTGGTGGGTTGATGCTGATTGAGCAATTGCGCGTGCTGTGCCGCGAGTTCGCCGGGCACGAGGACTTCGTTGCGCCAATCGTTGCTCAATATGGTGACCAAAGTGCCCAAAGCTATAAGAGTGCATGCCGTCACAAATCGTCCCCGGCGGGCACGTAGCGACCGCTGTGGCGTGCATTGATAAACGAGACAACATTCGCCCTCAGGCGAGGGCCCAAGCTCGCAGGGTCCACCCCGATGGGACGAGCGATTGCAGCGCCAGCGATCTCCCTCCAGCACGGGATGGCAGGCGGCAGCCTTCGGACATCGGCCCCATGTTCCCGGTCCCAGAGGGCAGGGCGATTCCGCGTCGGCCAAGCCGCACACCCAAGCCTGCTGGGGACGTTCGTAGCTGTCGGATTGCGATTCCTGCAGCGGTCCTCTCATAGCGCACCTCCGTCAAACAGATGCGCAAGCCAACCATGCAGGCAGGATGCCAGTACCAGGGGATACGTCAGCCCAAGATGCACGAACAACCACCCCTTGAGTCGCCATTGCAATGCCACTTGGAAATCCAAGTCGTCGCGACGACGTACCAAGGCAAACAGTTGTTCACACTTTTCCTGTTCAGGATCCGAGAGATAACGCCGCACCGCGGTCAGTTCGGCTAACAATTCTCGGCGGAGCGAATTGGTTGGCCACAGATAGTAGCCCAGCCGGCGCGGTCTTTCAAAATACTCTTGCAAACGCTCGGCATAGAACTCGCCCAAGGTGGTTGCTCCCGAGGCATGCACCGATTCCAAAACCACCCGCTGCGCCCGATCGCGCAACTGTGCGCGGATCATGGCGGTGCGCTCGAAAATGATTTCCTCACTCAACCGGGCAAGTTGCGGGGGGAGCGTGCGCGTCCAGATTAGCCCCACAATCCCGCTGACGAATGCGAGGCAATAAAGCACGGCGATCGAAATTTCCAGAAACCCATTCGGCACTTTCCAGCCGACATGCAATCCAAATACCACGGCCGAAGCCAACCCGATGTAGATGTGTGCTTGCAGCCAGGCGGACGATGTCGTCCATGGCAAGACGGGCAGCTTTTTGCGCAGATTGTAGCAAGCCAGGAAGAGCACCGCCCCGATCAACACGTAGCCGGTGTGAAAATCGGCTCGGCCCAGTTTGTTTTCTTGCCACACGGTCCAAGCCGTGATGCCGGCCACACCGGCAACCGTCAGCACACTGTTCGTAAGTCTCCGACTGGCGAACGGCCTCATAAGTGTTGGCTCTTGCTGTGGGGGATGGCCTGGGTGAATCGGACAGCGGAATTGCTAAGTTCAAGCAATATCATAGCCGTAGGCGGGTGCCAGCGGCTATGGCTCACGATGATGACGGCCTAGCCGCGATCTAACAGATCGCCGGATCCTGCGATCCGTTAGATCGCGGCTAACTTGAAACGCAAATTTAGGTGCGTGGAGTGCTGAGCTACCGGTTCACCCACTGGGAAAGTTTCCCCAGGTTGCCTAAATCCAGGCGCACCAGCGCATCATGCGGGCAGGCGCGTTGGCAGGCCGGTCCTCCGGAATGATCCACACAGAGATCGCACTTGGTCGCCTTGAGAATCGGCTGGTGGGTGGCATCGTCGACAAGAATCGCCCCGCGCGAGTCGCGGATTTCGACCATACGGATATTGTCGTAGGGACAACTGTTGGCACACGTGCTGCACCCGATGCAAGTCTGGTCGTTGATCCGCACCGTGCCGGTGGCCATGTCGCGACCAATCGCACCGGTCGGGCAACCGATCATGCACACCGGGTCAACGCAATGCATGCAGGCGTGGGCCACCTGGTACGACCCATGGCGTTGCCCGTGCCGCAAAAAACGGGGATTGTTGTCGTGGGTGGCCGCACAAGCGCGCACACAATCGTCGCAACGCGTGCAGCGATCCAAATCGATCGCCATCGCCTGTTGGCCGTTGATGAACCGGCTTTCAACTAAGAATTCGAGCAAAGCCGTGTCGACCGAACCAGGTTGTCCGCCAATTTTTTCGTGGGGTAGATCGCAATGGTGGTGCGTGCAATAGACGGCTCGTTTGTCGTGCAGCGTTTCCAATAAATTGTCGGGGACATGGGGAAACACATGCTTGTCGAGCACACTTTGGGGGATTCGTAAAACGTCGACATAACCCAAAGCCCGTAGCGAAGTGGTCAAAGCCGCGGTATTTCCAGATCGGTAGGACTCGATCGCCTCCGCGGTGCCAAACATCTGGCCCTTGCCCAAATAGGCGAACGTTTTATGCCCATGCCCATGCCGCTGGCTCATGCGTGCAAACCCCGCACGTACAAGAATCAACCCCGCACTAGGCAAACCCTCCTCAGCAATTAGCGGTTCATTAACAATAGCAGACGTCGGCGATTGCTCTCCATCTGCTTCCGAATTCGCCTGCCATTCGAAATTTCCGTAGGTTTCGAACACAGTCTCAGCCGCGACCGCTTCGAGTTGTTCGGCTGGCAATTGTGTCAGCAAGGGAGTTTCGCGCAAGTGAACGCGCAAACTGTTCTCGCGATACAAGCGTTCGATGTGATGGCGCAGTGCATCGGTCCGTCGCATCAGATCGCGCAAACCTTGCCAACGGATTTCAAGCAACAACGCGTCGCCATCCGCAAGCACCGTAGCTGTCCGGGGAGTGCGCGTGAGCGCTGCAAGTTCGCCGAAGATCTCGCCAGAATGCAAAGAGACGGACCGTGTTCCCATCAGTATGCGGGGCACGTCCTGCAAAAAAACGCGGGTGTTGGCAAGATCGCCAGTTTGGTCGCGACTAACAGCTAGTTTGTTTTCTGCGACAGGATGCTTGCGCACTTCGGGCAGCGACGGATTGCGCCACATTTTGGCAAGCGACCTGAAAAGCCCCTGGCTAGCTTTGGGGGGACGGCCCAAAGTCTCAGGATCGAGACCCTCGAGCACCACATTCACGCGGCCCCGCAACACCAGAAACGCGCTATGCCCGTAATCGCCTTCACGAACCACAATCGATCCGTCCGGATGATCGGTAATTCGTGTGTCGTTTTGGAGAATGCCGCGTAGGGGAAGTGCTGCGGGAAATC
Source organism: Planctomycetota bacterium (assembly GCA_029259915.1). Lineage (GTDB taxonomy): Bacteria > Planctomycetota > Planctomycetia > Pirellulales > Lacipirellulaceae > Bythopirellula. The sequence goes on from JAJDED010000058.1 coordinate 21,108, forward strand.
GATCGGCATCCATGCTCCGGAAGGGCTCGACTTGCAGCAAACGATCGACATCTTCGTCGCGCATATCGCTGCCAAACGGCACGTCCCAACGCTGCGGGCGATTTACAGCAATTTCTAAATCGAGCATATTTTTCACCAAAGGGGAAATGCGAAAGGGGAAAGGGGAATAATGTGGGGAGGCAAGTGTGATGGGGATGCACGATAGAACTATCTAGCTAAAGTACACTCTGAAGACTTGTATTCGAAATTGAAACTGCTATCTCTTATCATCTCCACTTTCCCCTTTCGCATTTCCTATTTCTTATATTGGTCGGGGTGAGGCAACATGGAATCGATCGCAGCGAGCTGACTACCATCCGCATTTTTTGCAAACTCATAGGCTGCCTCCCCCACTTGGTCTGCCGCAGCGAGCAACGCCTCGCGCCGGTTGAGCTTCAGCGGCACCGCCAGTGCGGCGTCGAGCGCGATTTGTACGTGTGGGTCTTGGAGCAATTTCTGGATGTCGTATAAACGTCGTTTGAGATTCGCAGCGCGCTGGGCGGAGGTAATCCCAAAGGTCGCTTTACGCATCGCTTGGGCGGTAGCCCGCATACTCGCCTCCAAATCGGCCATCACGCCTACCACATACATCACGCGCAGCTCGTCCACCGAGGCGGCAGCGTTCTCCTTGCCGTCGGTGCGCAAAAAATTGTGCCTCACTATCCCCTGCGACCAGGCCACGAGTTCAAAATCCTTGCTGCCCGGCACGTGGCCACCTACGTTGACCAATCGTTCGTCGGGGGTCGTGTGGCATGCCAAACACTGCCGAGCGATCAAATAAAGATTATGCGGATTGTTCATTCCCGCTGCGATACTCGCTTGGAGCCGTTGCTCGCGGTGCTCGGCAGATTCTATCTCCTTGGTGGCATTCGGCCCGCCGTAATCGTTATGCAACGGCTGCCACACTTGGGATGCACCGTGGCACGATTCGCACGAAACCCCCGCGACCACGCGCGTGCGGCTCTCGACTTGTTGTTGCGTGTAATGACAGTGGACACACGTTTCGTTGCGTTTTACGCTGGGAAGGCCCAGGCGTTTGACAATTTCTTTCGCTTCCGGAAGACGGTGCAGCGCCTCGAACGTTTTGCAGTGCGGGGTTTCTTTCCAGGTGGCAAGTTCGTTTTCGTGGCATTTGGCACAAGACTCCGCTCCCAACACTTGCGCCGGATCGCACGTAACCGCGGCACCGGGAATCTCAGCCCCAGCAACGTTCGCCATGATGAGTACAATCGAAAAGACAATCGATAACGCCATTGCAAAGGGTATCACGTTGCCGGCTGTGGTATACAGCGGACGTAATCGAGTGTCGTAATGATGTGCTAAGTGCATAACCGTTTACCCAAACCTTATTCTCTTACGCTTCCAGAACCAAGTCGCCCTGTGGAACGGCCACACATGCCAAACACTCGTTTTCGCCGAGGACCAATCCGGGCTGTTTCACATGACGAAACGTGCCGGCACGCACCGCAATCACGCATTGCCCGCAATTACCCGCGCGGCATCCCGACTCCAAAGTCAAACCGCAACTCTCCGCAAACTCCAACAACGACGCCTGCTCGCCACTCCAAGAAAACGTTTTGCCTGAGACGGCAAAGTCGACAGAGCAGGGGGCCGTATCGAGGCCTTCCACTTCCGAAGTTCGGCTGAGTCCCTGGACACTTGCCGGACCAAACGCTTCGAAATGAACGTGCGACTCCGGAACGCCCCATTGCAACAGGGCCGGTACCAAACTTTCCATCATGTCGGGAGGCCCGCACACGTAGAAATGAAAATTACTCGAAGGAAGCACTTCACGCAATCGGGCCACGTCGATATGCCCGCGGTGGTGATAGTCGCGTTCTAGTTGGTCGGCAGGCGTAGGACGCGAATAACTGATGTCTAAGTGCAGATTTTCATTCAAAGTTGTCAACTCGTGCAGCGCTTCGCGAAACGGTTGTTCTCGGCTGTTGCGGAATCCCGCGAAGACGTAGGCTGCGCGTCCGCTGCGCTGCTGGGTGATTGCGCTGGCCATGCTCATGATCGGAGTTATGCCAATCCCGCCGCCCACCAACACCACCGGCGACTGATCGCGGGGATCGAGAAAAAATGCGCCCTGCGGCGCCTGGACGGAGAGCGTGTCACCAACTTCGACATGCCGATTGAAAAACGTGCTGCCTCGACCGGGGGGAAGTTCAGGTTTGCCAATCGGGGGGCTGGCGATCTTAACGGTCACGCGAAAATAATCTTCGCACGGTCGGTCCGAAAGCGAATAGCAACGGACCACCGGTTGCTGGGTTTGCACACCGGGAAGCTGAAACGTGAGATATTGCCCCGGCTCGAATCGTGGCAAGGGACAACCATCGACAGGCACCAGATAAAACGACTTGCAATCGATCGATTCGTCGATCACTGCCGCGACCCGAAAAGGCCTGGCTTCCGTCCAAGCTTTGAATATTGGTTTCGCAGCACGCGCCCATTGTAGCGCCGTTTGCAATTGCCGATCGAAGGAGGCACGCCGCCGAAGATAACCAGTTTGGGCCATTTTTCTGCGTCGGCGCACGAGAAACAAAGCCGCCAATGCTTGCAGCGCGGGTGCCGCAAGCACCGCTGCTCCTGAAACCATTCCTAGCGATTGCCAGTTCACTTTGCTTCCTTGCTTGATGATTTCGAGGGTCCGCAATCCCAGCGGCCAAGGCACTAGAATTGGCATTATTTCGCAATGTTCGAGGCCTGTCGAGTACAGATCGTCTGCCGGAGTGATAGCAGTCAATCGTAGCGATCCTGCCGATCGTGCCGGCCAAAGTGATGCCGCAATAACCTATCTTCTGATAGGGCTCACTGTCTCAAGCGATTCAATTTTTTAAGTTGGCTGAGCCCACCGCTTGTGGTTTCGCCAATCCCCCCCAGTGCAAAAATTTTTGACCAATTCTACCGCCGCACCTATGACCTCACTAGCCGATCAACGCAGTGCTCCCAACTTGGCACCTCTCCTGCCTGCCGATCAGGTCGATTTTTTTGATCCGAATTCGCCCGACGCCGAGAACTTAGGCCCATGCTCGGAAACGATCACTCGCTGGCTGTCCGAATTGGGACGCCTGCATCGCGCTGCGGCAGGTTCCGCGGAATTCTTTGCCGATGCGGCACGCTTTGCCGTGGAAGTCGTCGGGCTCGATAGCGCTTACGTACTCTCACGGTGCGATGATTTGTGGCTAATCGCTGGCAGCCATTCGAGGCTCGCCGACAGCCAGCCCCGGTTCGACGATCAGATCCTCACCACTCTTCAAAAACAATGTGTCACTTGGTACCAGCCAGCTACAGACCGCCATTTGTCGGATGAATCGAATGGTAGCGATCCCCCGCAGGCGGTGGTGGTTGCACCGGTGCTCAATCAACAGGGCGAGTTGGTGGCTGCCATCTACGGGGCGAGAGACACTCGGGGAAAAAACCGCCGCCGGGGCGTCCGGCCTCTCGAAGCACGCCTGGTGCAATTGTTGGCCGATTCCGTTTCGGTTGGCATTGCCCGTTTGGAACAAGAAACCGAAGCCGCCCGCACACGCGTACTTTTGGAACAAGCTTTCTCGCCCACCGTTGCCGAACATTTACAACAGCATCCGGACGCTTTGGTGGGACAACTTCGCGACGTGACATTGCTGTTTGCCGACTTGCAAGGTTACACAACCCTGGCCGAGTCGCTGCCGCCGGCGGATTGTTACGATCTGCTGGGCAATGTGATGGAGTTGCTCACCCAGGTGGTGGTCGGTAAGGGCGGTGTGGTGGTCGACTACTACGGCGATGGGCTCCTGGCACTGTGGAACGCTCCGCTCGAACAAACCGACCACGCCACATTGGCTTGCGCGGCTGCCGTTGAAATGTTGGATTCGCTGCCGGCGGTTAGCGATAAGTGGCAAAACCGTTTGGGCGAACCGCTGCGCCTGGGCGTTGGCATCCACACCGGTCCCGCATTGGTCGGCAATGCCGGGACACGCAGCCGTATCAAGTACGGTCCGCGAGGAAACACGGTCAACGTTGCCAATCGCGTACAGGCGGCAAGCAAACAACTGGAGGTGCCGCTCGTGTTAACCGCCGCGACGCGTGCCAAGTTGTCCAGCGAGTTCTTCACGCTACGACTTTGTACCGCGAAGCTTCCCGGATTGGAGCAGAAGCTAGATCTTTTCACCGCTTACCCAGCCAGCGATACAACACGCGTCAAATCGCATCTGGAACGCTATGCCCAAGCGCTTGCACTGTTCGAATCGGGCGATCTGACGGCTGCGGAATCGGTTTTGGAAGAACTCATCCAAGCAGGCTCCGGCACGCCGGCGTCGTTTCTGGCACACCATGCCGCCGAGACTCAAAAAGCAGGACTCGGACGTCGAGCCATCGACCAATTCATCGCCAGCCGCGAGCCGGTGATTGAAGTCCTGGGGAATTGACCGCTGCCGTCTGAGTTCTTCTCGTGCCTATTGGGTGAAAGTGACCAAAGATCCCAAATCTGCCATAGGATTCTGTACGTTTTGTGCAGTAGAGCAGTAGATGTGACCGCCGCTAGTTGGCCAATTGCAGTTTCTTCGGTCGGACATGCCCTCCGCCGTACCTTCGGAAATCGCCTATTTAGAAACAAATAGAGCAGCATAGCCAAAAACTAACGTGTGCCATGTGAATACAATCGTTAAACCATGATAGCCAACCTTGAGGAACCAATTTCGCAGGTAAGGCTTTGCGTCGAATAGAAAGAACTGAATCAACAAGCGAATCATCCAGAAGACGGCAACGTACGCACAAAAAGCTCTTGCCAAAGGAGTTCCGGATGCCAACGGTCCTGCAAAGAAGAGTGATATTAACCCGAACGCAATCAGATTTATGACGACATAAACACCCGCTGTGAGAATCCAGTGTCTCAACATCGGTGACAGCTTCGGTAATTCGTTCTTGAAGTCAAGTTCTTTGGGCACTTGAGCACTTCCGATTAGTGTACCAAGGTGCAGAATTCCCGAGATAAATATCAGTGTTTCAAGTGGCATAGTTTGCCTCCTCAACGGTCATGCTTGGATCAGTGGCAGAATCACACGCTGAATGAATTGCGGATGAAATAGATAATAGGCCGCTGGGACCGTGAACAGTATTACAAACAACCAACCACAAGCACTTTTACGCGTCCACCAACCATGCTGATGGGCTCGTCTCTCAGCTGTAATGCCTATCCCTTGCAGCAGAAAGTAGGTCATGGGCAAGCCGTATCCAGCGTGTGCGGGAACGGAAATCGCCAATTCATGAATAAAGCCAGAAAACAAAAAGCCAACCCAAGTGGCAATTGTCGCATTGTATCGCTTTGCCAATGGTCGAAAAACATGGGCATACGTAAAATCGCGAAACGCGACGTTCCAACGCCGATTCCAGAATTCGGCCAGTGAAGTAGACAAAATGGGCGAGTTCATAATCGGCGAGACATCACGACCAGCTTGACGCCATACAAGTGCGACGATGTGGAAGAGGCCAAAATGGAAGATAAATACAATTCCTACCATCGCCACCCATCCCGCAGCCATTTCGTTCCAAGCAACTAACTGAGGGCCAAGAACGAAGAACAGCGTTAGCCCAATAACTGTTTTTGCAAATGCCAGTGCCCAATCTCTCAATCTCGTCGATGGCAGGTGTGGTCTCTGTGTATAGAATTGGTCAGCATTGAGTCCAGGCCACGCGAAAAACCAGGCGAAAGAATCAGGGCGATTCAAAGTTTCATGATACCCAGTTTGGTCAATAGGCGGTCGACACGGTAAGCATTTTCCCTGATAGCGGCGGCTAGGTTGGGTGTTTTGGCGAGGCGAAGTAGGTTGATGGCCGCATTTCGAAAGCAGGCCAT
>JAJDED010000059.1 GCA_029259915.1 Planctomycetota bacterium
CATCATTCTGGCGGCTGCGGAAGCTGCGGTGGCGCTCGCCATCGTTTTGAACTTCTTCCAGCTTTACGACTCGATCAAGCCCAGCGACGCCGACCTCCTGCGCGAATAGGCGCTCCGCTCGAAGCCCCGACGGTTTCCAACCAGCCCACCAGCACGCGATCTCCACCAGCCCATGTCCCTCGAATTTAATCCCGAGACTGACTTCAAGCTGTTGCTTGCGGTACCTCTGATTCCGCTCGCGGCCTATGTGGTTCAGATCTTTTTCGGTCGCCACTTGCCGCGCAAAGGCGATTGGTTGATGACCGGTGGTCTGTTCGCCGTGATGTGCATCACGGTGTTCCTGGGTGCCAAGGCAATCGCGCACTCAAGTGCCCCTGGAGCGGAGCCCTTCTTCTTCAACTCGGCCGACGTCGGCATGAGTTTCTCGTGGTTCTTCCAGTCGGCCAAGTCCGCCGACGATGCGCTCAACATGACCGCCAGCATGATGTACGACCCGCTCGGGGCGGCCATGCTGATGGTAGTTGGAGTGGTTTCCTTCTGCGTGCACCTGTTCTCCATCGGGTACATGCACGGCGACAAGCGCTACCACATCTTCTTCGCCAACATCAGCTTGTTCACCGTGGCGATGTTGGGCCTGCTGCTTTCGGACAACCTGCTGTTCATGTTCATCTTCTGGGAAGTCATGGGCCTCATGAGCTACTTGCTCATCGGCCACTTCTCCCAGGATCCGAGCTCGCCCTTCTTCCACCGTTGGGCAACCTGGGCCTGCAAGAAAGCCTTCCTGACGACGCGCGTCGGCGACTGCTTGATGTTCATCGGGATGTTCTTCCTGTGGCGCAACCTCGGCACCTTCAACTTTGAAGAGCTTTGGGCCGGTGCGCGCGACGCTGTCGCCGAAAACGGCGGCGATTTCCCCGCCTGGCTGCAGGCCGCGGGCCTGTGCATCTTCGGCGGCACGATCGGCAAATCCGCTCAGTTCCCGCTGCACATTTGGTTGCCCGACGCCATGGCCGGTCCGACTCCGGTTTCGGCCATGATTCACGCGGCCACCATGGTTGCCGCCGGCGTGTTCTTGCTCGGACGAACCTTCCCGCTGATGTCGCCCGAGGTTTTGGCGGTTGTGACCGTGATCGGCGCCTTCACGGCGATCTTTGCGGCCACGATCGGCATGACGGTCTACGACCTCAAGGCGGTGCTGGCTTACTCGACCATTTCGCAACTGGGGTTCATGGTTGCGGCGGTGGGCATGGGCGGCGTGGTCGCCGGCATGTTCCACATGGTCACGCACGCCTTCTTCAAGGCCTGCTTGTTCCTGTCCGCTGGTTCGGTGATCCACGGTTGCCACCACGTGCAGGACATGCGCCTGATGGGGGGACTGCGCAAGAAGATGCCGATCACCTTCGTGTGCATGCTGATTTGCACGCTTGCGATCGCCGGTGTGCCCTTCTTCTCGGGCTTCTACTCAAAGGACATGATCATCCTCGCGGGATGGTCGGGCTTGGTTGAGCCGGGCGCGATTTCGGGTTGGTCCTTCTTCGCACTAATCGCCTTGGCCCTGGCGGCCATGATGACGGCCTTCTACATGTTCCGCTTGATCTTCATGACCTTCTTCGGCGAGTTCCGAGGAAACATGAAAGAGCACATGTACTCGGCTCAAATCGCTGCCGAAGGCGTCGAGGGTCCCGATCCCAACGAGCATGGACCGGAAGACGGCGGGCATGACGATCACGGTCACGCCGATCATCACGGCCACGAACCGCACGAGTCACCGTTCCCGATCGTTGCCGCCCTTTGCATCCTGGCCTTCGCCGGCATGTTCGGCGGGCACTTCTGGCTTGCTGATTCACATCATTTGGTGAACCCGACGCACTCCGAGCCTTGGTTTACGAAGCTCGTTTCCGTCGAGAACATGTACGGCGAAGAGATTGCTCCTTGGGTGAATGAAAAGATCACCCCGGGCATTCGCGGCGGAAGTCCGGCCGGAATCGAGTTCATCGAAGCCAACCTCCATTCCTCGGATCACGCCCTGGCCGAAAGTGCCCACGAATTGGAGCACCAGGCTCACCTGTCGCACAGCTTGGCCGTCGGACTCTCACTCTTCGTGGCCTTCGGCGGCATCTTCCTGGCCTATTACCTCTACATGCGCCGGCGCGATCTGCCGGCCGTGATTGCCGGTAAATTCGGCATCGTGTACGAGACGGTGCGCCACCGTTACTACATCGATGAGATGGTCAACGCGGCCTTCATTGCGCCGACGCTCTACCTCTGCCGCTTCTTCAAGAATGTGGACGAGAAGGTGATCGACGGCGCGGTTCTGACGGTTGGAAGCACGAACCGCTCCCTGGGCTTCTTCTGGGCCTGGGTGGACAAGACCTTTGTGGACGGCATCGTCAACTTTGTCGGCCTTCTCTCTCAAGCATTCGGTTCGGCGGCAAGGTTGCTGCAGACCGGGCGCATTCAGCAGTACGCCACCATCGCCATTGCCGGCGGCCTTCTGGTCGCCGCTTGGGTGATCCTCGCTTAACAGACTCCTTCTCTTTGTCGCCGCTTCTGGGACAACCCCGATGACCGAACACATCCTTTCCTGGATCGTTTTCATTCCTCTGATCGGAATGGCCGCCATTATGTGCGTGCCGCGCGGAAACAACTCCGCGGTCAAAATGATCAGCTTGGTCGCCACGGGCTTGCCGCTTGTGTTGGCTACTTGGCTCTACTTCAGCCTGTTCGACAAGTCGTCGTCCGCGTTGCAGTTCCAAGAGGAGTTCCTGTGGATCGACTTGATCGGCGCTCACTACTTTGTGGGCGTTGACGGGTTGAGCCTGGCTCTGGTCTGGCTGACCACGCTGCTGCTGTTCATTGCAGTACCGGCGAGCTTCAGCATCCTCAAGGCGCAGAAGGCGTATTACGCCCTGCTCATGCTGCTCGAAGTGGGCATCCTGGGCGTCTTCGTCTCGATGGATTACTTCCTCTTCTATGTCTTCTGGGAAGTGATGCTGTTGCCGATGTATTTTCTCATCGGCGTTTGGGGCGGACCCAGGAAAGAATATGCCGCGATCAAGTTTTTCCTTTACACGTTGGTGGGCAGCGTGTTGATGCTGATCGCGATCTTGATGCTGTACTTCAACAGCGATCTTACACGGCTCGACGCGCAGCAGTTGGCCAACGCCGGCATTTTGCAGGTTTCTGAGGAAGCCACCGCCGAGCAGGCCTTGAGCGAGTGGACCCAAAGCGACAACGCATTAGCCCAGCAATTTGTTGCCACGACCGGGGAAAGCGATCCCGCCCAACGCAAACAACTACACACTTTCAATATCCTTGCCCTGCAACAGATGGGACAGCACACCGACTTGTTCGACGGCGAAGGGCTCTTTGGAAAGAGCATCCAATGGTGGGCGTTCTTGTTGTTGTTTATTGGTTTTGTTATCAAAGTTCCGAGTGTGCCACTGCATACCTGGTTGCCCGACGCGCATGTTGAAGCTCCGACGCCAATCTCGATGATCTTGGCTGGCGTTCTCCTGAAAATGGGCGGCTACGGCATTATTCGCATTTGTTATCCAATCTGCCCTGGGGCGGGATACGAGTTGGCTTACTTTGTCTGTTTCGTGGGCGTGGTGAGCATGGTTTACGGGGCGTTTGCTGCCTTGGCCCAGAAAGATTTCAAGCGGATGGTGGCCTATAGCTCGGTCAGTCACATGGGATACGTTGTTTTAGGATTGGGCGTGTGGAGTGCGGTGGCGGGCACTGGCTACAACCCCGATTTTTGGAAAATGGGCGCCAACGGCGCGATGTTCCAGATGATTGCCCATGGTATCAGCTCGGCTGGCATGTTTTTTATGGTGGGCGTGATTTACGACCGGGTACATCATCGCAATCTGGACGATTTTGGCGGGCTGTTTGCCAAGATGCCTGTCTACAGCGGATTGGCGATAGGGATTTTTTTCGCCGGTTTGGGACTGCCCGGGCTGTGCGGGTTCATCGGCGAAGTGTTGGTGGTACTCTCCGTATGGAAATACAGTACCGTGCTCGCGGTGATCTCGGCAGCGGTCGTCATACTGACGGCGGGTTACATCTTGTGGGCCATCCAGCGAGTCTACTTGGGGGCCGAATACAAGGGGCCCCATGGTGAAGCGCTGGTGCCTATTACCATGCGTGAACTTTTAATCGCTACGCCGTTATTGGTGATGGCGATCGTGTTTGGCGTGTATCCCAACAGTTTGCTCCGCTACATGCAGCCTTCGGTGGATCGACAAATTGAAAACTTGGCATCTTGGACTCAACTGCACGACGAACGCGAAACAGCCGCCAATCCGCTCGACGGAGAAGATGGTCAAATGGCGGCTGCCAATCCTTGATAAGAAGACGACAAAAATTTTATTTGAATTGAGCTTGCTAAGGTGAATTTACAAACCCTGATCGATTCTCTGCTGAACGATACGCTGCAAACCAGCTTGCCGCTGTTTCAGCCCGAGCTGGCGCTTTGCGGCACGATTGTGTTGATGCTGTTGGTGCGCGTCTTTCGTGGTGGCGAGCATATTCCGTCGTTCGTCATTGCACTGGCTGGTTCTTGCGTGGCGTTGTGGTTAGCCTTGCCCCGCGAAGGTTTGGCTTCCTGGGCGGGTGTGGAGCCGGCGGAAATTTTTACTGGCATGTTGGTTTACGACACGCTCACTGCTTACATGCGGGTTTTCTTGCTTTGCTTTGCGGTGCTGTTTATTGTGCTAGTGCGCATGACGGGGATTGCCGATCGTGACGATGGCCAAGACTTTTATACGCTGGCGCTGGGTGCCATATTGGGCATGTGTATCATGGCCTCGGCAAACCATTTGCTCACAATTTTCCTAGGCATCGAAATGGCTAGTGTCCCTTCTTACGTGCTGGCAGGAATCGTCAAGGGACGCCGGCGCAGCAGCGAAGCCGCACTGAAGTATGCCGTTTACGGTGCGGGAACTGCCGGGGTGATGCTTTATGGGATCAGCTTATTGGCAGGAGTGCTGGGCACGGCACATTTGCCGACCATGGCACGCGAGTTGGTTGCACTCGATATCCCCGAGATGCTCGTTTCGGGCGAACAAAGTCTCACGGTGATGGTGTTGGCACTGGGCGGTTTGATGTTGGGGGTGGGCCTGGCATTCAAGCTTTCTGCGGTGCCGTTTCATTTTTGGTGTCCCGACGTATTTGAAGGGGCATCGGCCGAGGTCGACGCATTTCTTTCGGTGGCTTCGAAAGCGGCTGCGCTTGCCCTGTTGGTGCGGGTTGGTTTTGGTTTGGGGCATGTTCCCGAGGCGTCGCAGGAAGTGATGGCGATGCAGCAGACGTCGCCAGTTCACGTTGCGTCCACGATTTCCAATAGGGCAGAGGAAGCAACTCATTTAGTTGCCGACACTTCCAACCGAACTATTCAACACGAAGCTCTGGCAGATGACTCTCCGTTGTCGCCGGTGCGCCGATTCATGGTGATTCTTTTGGCGGTTGTTTCTGTGGTGACATGCACCTTCGGCAATTTGGCCGCTTATGGTCAAACCAACATCAAACGCATGCTCGCTTATTCGACCATTGCGCATGCCGGTTACATGATCATGGCAGTTGCCGCGTCGATTTCGTTGTTAGGGCAGGGGGGAACGGGTTCACAGTCGGCACTTGCTGCGCTACTGCTTTATATGGCATTTTATTTGTTTATGAATCTGGGAGCGTTTGCGATAGTTGCTTTTCTGCGCAACGCGATGCAGAGCGAAGAAATTGCCGATTACGGCGGGCTGATTCGTAGCTGTCCGCTGATTGCGGTGCTAATGACCGCGATTTTGGTGAGCTTGGTTGGCCTGCCGCCATTAGCCGGTTTCTGGCCCAAACTTCGAGTGCTGCAAGCTTTGTACACCGCCGGCGGACCGCTGATGATGTTTACGCTCGTTGCTGCCGGGTTGAATACTGCTATCTCGCTTGTGTATTACCTGCGTGTCGTGAAAACGATCTGCATCGACCCGGAGCCCGACACGCGCATGCCAGTGACGCTCGGCTTCCTGCCAGTGGCGTACACTTTGGTGGTTAGTTTGCCCGTGATAGTGCTGGGAATCTTGCCGGAGCGGTTTTCCCTTTGGGCCAATCAGGCCGTGACCCAAATTTTTCAATAACGTATTGTCCTGGAATTTTTCTCGGTATGAATCAGGATTCCTCCACACTTTTGCTCAACCGGCTTCTAGCGAACCTCAGTCGCTCGTTCCCGCAATATCTACAGTTTTCGCGGCCTCATATTCCCAATGGGCGCAACAACTGTGCCGACACGTTCGCGGAAATCGCGGCGGATCAAAACGTGCTTGCCGACCGTGTTAGTCAGATGCTAATCGATACTCATGCACCGATCCGCACGGGCGAGTTTCCGATGGGATTTACCGATAAGCACGATTTGGGGATCGATTATCTTGTGCAAGCAGCGCTTGCCTACCAGCAGCAGGATATCGAAGCGATCAGCCAGTTGGTCGAACAACTGCAAACGGCTCCCGCCGCAAAATCGCTTGCCGAAGAGGTGCTTGGACTGGCCAAGGGCCATCTCGACTTACTGCGGGAACTGGCGTCTGCCGATTTAGCCGTCGGTTCGTAACGAATGCTCTTCGATACGCACACGCATCTTGATCAAGAAGAATTCGACGACTCGCGTTCCGACGTGATTTCCCGAGCGAAGGCTGCGGGAGTGACGCAAGTGGTCGCCGTGGGAACGACGTTTTCTGCTAGCCGCAAATGTGTTGAATTGGCTGCTGAATACTCTGGCGTTTTTGCCGCGGTGGGGATTCAGCCCAATTACATTGCGGAAGCGGAGCTCGACGATTGGCAAGGCATCGAGCAGCTTGTGGGCCAGCCGGGCGTGGTTGCCATTGGCGAGACGGGTCTCGACCGTTATTGGGATTTCACTCCCTTCGACCACCAGCAAGACTACTTCGACCGCCACATCCGCCTCGCCCAGCGGCACGATCTGCCGTTTATCGTCCACATGCGCGATTGCAATGAGGAGATTCTCGAGATGCTCCGCGACGCAAACCGCCGTAGTCCGCTTAAGGGAATCATGCATTCCTACACTGGCGATCAGGCGATGGCCCAAGAGTGTGTGCAGATGGGGCTGCACATCAGCTTTGCGGGGATGGTCACATTCAAAAAGTCGCACGAGTTGCGAGAAGTAGCTGCTACGATCCCATGGGATCGGTTGCTGTTGGAGACCGATGCTCCGTATCTTTCTCCTGAACCCATGCGCGGCAAGAAGCCCAACGAACCGGCGTTCCTTAGACATACTGCCGAATGTGTAGCATCAGCGCGCGGCATTTCGCTGGAAGAGCTTGCTAGCCAGACAACAGCCAATGCGGTTGAGCTGTTTCAACTCGATAAGTCTTAGAATAGACGGTTCGCAAAACTATCGGTAGATGGGTCCCGACTCTTCTTCGGCGAAGCGAAGTTCTTCGCTGATGTTTTGGTGACGCTCGGAAAGATATGCCCGCCGACCAAATTGTCCGCCATAATGACCGCCAGTGGACCCGCCATATTGGTTGCAGGTTGGGCAATTACTTGGGGGGTCGTTGTGCCATTCGCTCCAGTAAGTGTCGGTCCCGCAGCCAGAGCAACCAGTTAAGGCGTTTCTCAGTCGCTGCAGGATCCAGCAGTTGCCGATAGTAGGACAGCCCCCACCCACGCAGCTACCGCATCCGACTTGCGTGTCGCAACAGACATCGTCACAGTAAACATCGTCGCATCCACAGGCTGGCTCTGCACATCCGCAACTGGGGCCTGGGCAACAGCAGTCCGCCTCGGGACAACTGCAGTCAGCTTCCGGGCAACAACAGTCTGGTTCAGGACAGCTGCAGCCTGGCTCGGGACAGCAACAGTCTGCCTCGGCCACACCGCAACTTGGACAGCAGTCATTGTAGACCTGGCCACCAAAGCCGCATCCACAGCCGCGCAAATATCCGCAACAACCTACGTTGGCTACGCATGCCAGGGCTAGAAATAAACAGCAGATGTGACGAGTCGACATGATGGTTTGGCTCCGACTTTTGTTGCTTGTTCCAGTGCAACGGTTCTTTAGACTGACGAAACTCTGTAGAAACATTCACTGGGGTTTATCGACAACCAGTCTCCCCAACGGCCAGAAAATCGTTAAAATCGTCAAAGATTGCCATGATTTCGTGGCGTGGTGCTAGCAGTTAGCGTCCTGCTCGACAATGTTTTCATAAGACTTACCACGGAGTCACGGAGAACACAGAGAAGATATTTTGATTTGCCCAAGCATCCCTCGAGGTGCTGTGTTTTTTAGTTGTTGTGAAGGCTTTTTCGATGTGATTTGCTGACTTTGTTTTCGGTGCCCTCCGTGACTCTGTGGGTAAAAATCTGGGTTTGTTTAGTCGTCTTGTGTTGCTTGCACTCGAGAGTTGCCATTAAAATCCGCTAGCACTTCGTGCTTCATTCCTCTTTTGATTTCAACCGATTGGACACCCCATGGACGCCTCGGCTAAGACGTTTTTTCAACAGATCCTCGAAACCCCCAGTCCCTCGGGCTACGAACAGCCGGTGCAGAATTTGGTGCGGGAATATGTCGGGAAATTTGCCGACGAAGTCTCCACCGATTTACATGGCAATGTGATAGCGTGTTGCAATCCGGGGGCTCCGCTGCGTGTGATGTTTGCCGGGCACGCCGATCAGATTGGGCTGTTGGTTACCCATATCAGTGACGACGGTTTTATCTATACCAATACAATAGGCGGCTGGGATCCACAGCAATTGATTGGGCAGCGGATGACGATCCACACCGGCGATGGGCCCGTCCCCGCGGTGATTGCCCGCAAGCCGATTCATCTTCTGGAAGACGACGAGCGCAAGAAGGTGGTGAAGACTAAGGAAATGTGGCTCGACATTGGAGCGAAAAATAAAGAAGAAGCTGCCGAGGTAGTGCGCATTGGCGATCCCGTCACCTTGGAATTGGGCTACCAGGAAATGCGCAACGGCTTTGCCAACTCGCCGGGGATGGATGATAAGACCGGCTTGTGGGTTTGCATGGAAGCGTTGCGGCGAGCAAAATCGAGTGCCCTGGAAGTTTCGCTGTATGCCGTGGCAACGGTTCAGGAAGAGATCGGTCTGCGCGGGGCTACCACCAGTGCGTATGGTGTGAATCCACACGTGGGAATTGCCGTCGACGTAACCCACGCCACCGATTGTCCCACGATTGATAAAACTCAAGAAGGCGACGTCAAACTTGGCGGGGGGCCGGTGATCTATCGCGGGCCGAATATGAATCCGGTCGTTGTCGAAAAACTTAGCGAGACGGCGGACAACGCCGACATCAAATTTCAATGGGGAGCCATCGGCCGTGGAACCGGAACCGACGCCAATGCGATCCAGCTTTCGCGTGCCGGCGTGGCGGCCGGGTTGGTAAGCGTACCCAATCGCTACATGCATAGTGCCGTGGAGATGATCTCGCTCGAAGACATCGACGCCAGCGCGGATCTCTTGGCAGGTTTTGCTGTGGGTATCAAAGCAGATGCAGATTTTACCCCCCGTTAAAGCACTACTGTAAAGAATTTAGCCACAGAGAGCACAGAGGTCTCAGAGAAGATTTTGATGGTGGAAATCTTCTCTTTATTCTCAGTGCTCTCTGTGGCTGAGCAATTAAAGGATATGCACCTGTCTGTGTTGTTGGCGAAATCTTGGGACGTGTTAGGCTTCGTCGCCGGCGTGGATTTGCAGATAGCTTTCGTAACGTCGGACGTCGATGTAGCCGTCGGCCACTGCATCTTTTACGGCGCAGGGTTCTTCGTGTGTGTGCGTGCAATCGGGATAGCGGCAACTGCTGACGTAGGGGCGTAACTCGGGGAAATAACCGGCGACTTCTTCAGCAATCACATCCCAAAGTTGAAACTGGCGAATGCCGGGGGTATCGACAACAAAACCACCGAGCGAGAGTGGAATGAGTTCGGCAGTGGTTGTGGTGTGTTTGCCTTTTTCAGTTTCATCGCTGACCGACTGCACACGCAGTTCGAGTCCCGGTTCAATCAAGTTGAGGAGGCTCGACTTGCCGACGCCGCTTTGCCCGGTGACGGCCGTTTCGCGACCCGCAAGTATAGATTTCAGGTGTTCGATGCCCCAGCTTTTTGTGGCTGAGAGCAACAACACGCGATAACCAAGCTGAGTGTAAACGCCCACCAAGGGCTGCAATTCTTCGGGCGCAACCAGATCGACTTTGTTGATGCAGAGGATTGGTTCGATTCCCGCCCGTTCCGACGTTACCAGATAGCGGTCGAGCAGGTTTGGTTTCAATCGGGGCTGAGCCGCGCTGGCGACCACTAATATCTGGTCGACATTGGTAACCAGCAAGTGCTGGCGTCCACGGCTCGTGCGACAAAGCACGCCGCTGCGGGGTTCGACGCGTTCGATAATTCCTTCGTCGGCTCTCTCGGGGCGCACCCAGACGATATCGCCGGCAGCCACCACGTGACGTTGGTCGGTGTGGAGGGTTTTCAGCAACCTTCGGGTCGCGCATTGCCGGAGTATACCGTCATCGCACAGCACCGTGCTTGCCAATCCATGCGCGCGAAGAACTCTTCCCTGGCAGCAAACATTTTTATCGACTGCTGGCAAGACGATTGTGCCGGAGGCATCTTCCGTAACTTCGGCACCTGCTAGGGTTCGCTTGCGGGTGAGCTCCCCTTTGCCGCTCACGCTTTGGCGAGTTTCGACATCATCGACAGCTTCGTCTTGAGAATCGAAGCGGCGAGTGAGATCTTTTTCGCGAGTGCGGACGTTACGGTTTTTGCGAAATTCTGCGCGGAGCTTCTTCTTTTTTTTGGCCATACATTTCACACCGCGCGTAGGTTAGTCCAATCAGAAGATATCTGACGCACTACACCGGATCATCAGGGAGCTTTATTTGTCCCGCGCTATCATCGAGTACATCGTAGCGTTTGGTGTTGTACTTGTCGGTGCGCTGCGCCTTTTTCGGTTGTTCGCCTGGCGCGCTGGAACGGAGGCCGGCACGCGACAGGAGCGATTCGGTCATGATTTCCGCGGGCAGGTCGTCGGCCGGTGGGGGACCCACGGCACCGAGATCGGCAGGCGAATACTGCAGTTCGTACCTGTGTTTGGCAACCGACAGACTATCACCTGGATCGATTCGTTTTTCTTGTACGCGGATTCCGTTTACCTTCACGCCATTGCGGCTTTGCATATCGCGGATATACCAATAGCCACCATTGATAAATAATTGGCAATGGTGGGCCGAGACGTTGGCAAAGCGAAGTACGATATCACAGCTTTCGCGACGCCCGATCAGAAGTTGTTTTTTGAGCAACGGGATGGGATCGCCGCCGCCCAATGGTATGAGTTCACCATTCATTGTGATACACTTTGTGTGGGATCAGACTTTGCCCCTGAGACAGTATGATGGGAAAATGATGGGATAATTCGATAGTACGCAAGTCTGGCCTGCTTGGGCACTCTCTTTTTGAACAGTTTTTACTCTAAGTAATCCCCGCAGTGTCGTCAACCAACTCTCTTGCACCAGCCGATTTACGACCGATGTGGCGGCAGTTTGGCCTCCGCTATCAGGCGTATAATTTCGCTCTTCAGCAGCGGTTTGGGGTGCGTGTCCAAAAAGTGAGCATCGACGCAGGTTTTACCTGCCCGAATGTCGACGGTACGGTTGCCAGGGGTGGATGCACGTTTTGCGACAATCGCAGTTTCAGCCCCAGCCGGAGGCTTCCGCGGGCAGACATTCTGGGGCAAATCGACCAAAGCATCGAGCGGTTGCGAATTCGCTATCAAAACTGCAGCCACTATCTCGCCTATTTTCAACCCGCTACGAACACCTACGCACCGGTTGAGAAACTTCGCCCGCTGTACGAGCTGGCACTTTCCCATCCGCAGGTTGTCGGGCTGGCCATCGGCACCCGTAGCGATTGTGTTCCTGATGACGTGCTTGATTTGCTGGAAGAACTGGCAGCGCGGACTTATGTTTCAGTCGAGTACGGAATGCAAACGATGCACAACCGTTCGCTCGAATGGATGAACCGTGGACACGATCACGATTCTTTTCTCGACGCGGTTGAGCGGAGTCGTCCGCGGGGTTTTGAAATCTGTGCGCACGCGATCCTTGGTTTGCCGGGAGAGTCGCACGAAGATATGCTGGCCACCGCGCGCGAATTAGCACGAGTGAACATCGGTGCGGTAAAGATTCACAATCTTTATTGTGTGAAGAATACAAAACTTGCCGAGCAGGTCGAGGCAGGGGAAGTCGAACTAATCTCACGCGATGAGTACGTGCGCACTGTTGTCGACTTTCTGGAACTGTTGCCGCCGACGATGGTCGTGGAGCGTATCAGCGGCGACGCACCGCCCGACTATTTCGTGGGTCCGAGCTGGTGTCTCGACAAGCCCGCGGTGAAACGGGCCATTGAAGCGGAATTCGAACGCCGCGATACCTGGCAAGGAAAAAATTGGCATCCCGATTGAGCCAAACTATGTTATAATTCAGTAATGTTACAATTCGATACTATTCTTGGTTCGATCTACGACCTCAGCGATGAGGAAAAGCTAAAGCTGCGACTTTTGCTCGACAAGGAGCTTAAGTCGAGCACAACTTCTCCTGGAAATGGCACGAAGCCCCGTAGCGAACTAATTGGGCTGTTCTCTGACGAGCCCGGACTTATGGACCGCGTGATGCAGTCGGTCTATGAGCAACGTTCTCGCCCGCTTCGTACGGACCAGTAGTCCCACGAGTCTGAATCGATGGAACGATCTCTCCTTGACACTGATACTTTTTCAGAAGTGCTGAGAGGACGTGATGCAACCATTTGAAAAAGGCGGAAGCATATTTAAGCGTGTTTGATCGCTTTACGCTTTCGGTTATTAGTATCACAGAGTTGATCGATGGATTGCGTAGAGAGCGGCTTGAATCACGAATTGCTAAGCTTCAATCCAAACTGGAAAACGAAAATCACGAAATCCTCGCGCTCGACTTGGAAGCGGCGAAGCTTGCCGGTCTTCTCTTTGGTGACCTTCATCGTTCTGGATTGCCGATCGGCAGGAGCGATCCTTTCATTGCTGCCATTGCGATCCAAGCAGGCATTCCGCTTGTCACGGGCAATACCAAACATTTCAAGCGGATTCAAGATCTTGGCTATCCTTTGCAATTGGAAGACTGGCGCGAAGCTGGTGCCTGAAAAGACATGGCAACCAGACTCTTTCAGACTTATTTCAGATCACTGCGGTGAGAAATAATTCTCTCGTTGTTAGCCAACACGGTCCGCAATGGTGAGTTCCGTATCGTGGTGTAGCACGACTTGGCCATCGCGGGCGTGTTGATCGAACAGCGTGCGAAGTTGGTCTTCGAGCGGTTTTCGTGATTCTTCATTCGTGGGAAAGAACGACGCGCTACGAGCTCGGCCGAAAACCCCTTCTAGGTCCAACGGTTGCGGATTGGGACAACTCCACTTGCGGACGTTATCGAACAAGCCCGAGGTGCTGGGGTCTCTTGAATTGTTTCGCTTCTGCCACTGACCGGTGCGTTTGGCTTCGGCCTGCGCCTGTTTGAGAATTCGTGAGAAGTTTACTGAAAATGGGTCCGTGTCTGACTTGTCGTTCCACATCAGGACCAAGCGGCCACCCGGACGCAAGATGCGGTGCAGTTCGGGCAAGGCTACTTCTGGCCGAAACCACTGGTAGGATTGTGCACAGACCACAACCTCGACCGAACCGTCGTCCAGTCCCGTTTTCTCTCCAGAACCAATCTGGAATTCGAGATGTGCTTCGGAGTTGGTAGCAAAGTTTTGGGCTTGCGCGATCATGTCGGCGTTGGGTTCTACTCCGATGACCTGGGCACCGTGCTCAGCCAAGACGCGGCTGGCAATGCCGGTGCCACACCCGATGTCGGCAACGCGAACAGGCGGCAGAAAACCTTCGAGTATTTTTTCCGCCGCGGCCGCAGGATAGCTGGCCCGATACTTTTCGTAGGTTGAGGCGATACCGGTGAACGACTCATCTTGCGAATGGAGGCAATCTTTGGTCTCTGTATCACTGCTCATCGTTTTCCTCAAATGCGGCCAGGCGTTTGATCAAGAATTCAAGCGTCCGATTTCCCGAATGGAATCAACGCATTCAGAGTAGCTGGATTTGCGCTAGATGCACGCCACGGAAAACAGCCGAGGCTCGGATTTCATCCGAGAGTTATCGGTACCCGTCGCAGCGTTTAGCGTTGTCGGAAAACCAGCAACGATAGAGCGAGTCCGAAGGACAAGAGCGTAGAGCTTATGGGCTCGGGGATTTGTTGGACAATTGCGCGGATTCCAAAATCGCCCGTCACGCCCAGCGGAATGGCATCGGCCCAGCCGCCAGGTAACACAAAAACGCTATTCGCTCCGGCTTGAATGCCGTCCTGATCGATCTCGACTCCAGAACCGAACTGATTGCCCGAGTTGGTGTTTTGGTATTCCAATGCGACGACGAACGTTTGGCCTGCGGTCACTGGCACGAGAAGTGGGACTGCGTTAGTCGGCGGGTCGAGATGGCGCATTTCGTTTGCCGAGGCGTCGTTCAAAAGGGGCCCCGGTATTTGGGCCAGCAGCGGGCCGGGTGTCGGAAAGGTTCCGCCTGCGTAGATGTTGACGAACATTTCCAGCGAAGCAGGATTGCCGCCGAACAGCGAATCCCATTGGACTTGAACGCCCACGATGTTTCCCGTGACAGGGGCGGTGTGCCAAGTGGCGGTCTGTTCGCCTTGGAGAAATGCCAACAATGGGTTGTTTGTGCCACCTGCTGGAATCGTGTCGTTACGAAGCAAGATTTCAGCCGCATTTGCGGAATGGGCCGGCGGAAGAATAATCGCGACAACTAGCAGCGACATCACGAACTGCTGGCAACGCTTGGATGCCCGGTCAACTCTGGGATAGCTCATGAGCTTGCTCCGTGTTTGAAATCGAGATCGTTAGGGCCGCTCCGATGCCCCTTATTCTCTGTGTAGGACAACTGCCAGTCAACAAAATTGTGTTTGTCCTCGATTTTGTAGGTGCTAAGCCGCAAGCGGCAGCCCCTACGTTATCCATCCGCAAGGGTTTACAATGGATTGCGATCCTGGAGAGGGCCGGGCGGTCGCCGGTGCCGGCATGTTCGGCGCGGGAGGAAAGTCCGGGCACCGTAGGACAGGGTGGTGGATAACGTCCACCGGCCGTGAGGTCAGGGATAGTGCCACAGAAAATATACCGCCTCTTGCTTCGTCCTCGCGAGGAGGCAAGAGGTAAGGGTGAAAAGGTGCGGTAAGAGCGCACCAGCAGCCGGGGCGACCCGGTTGGCTTGGTAAACCCCACCCGGTGCAAGATCAAGCAGAGAGCATGAGTCGGTCCGGCTCGTTACGACTCTCGGGTAGGTCGCTGGAGGCGCACGGGCAACCGTCGTCCTAGAGGAATGATCGCCGGTGGCGCGCAAGCGCCGCCACAGAACCCGGCTTACAGGTCCTCTCCGGGGCTTTTTCTAAGCGCGCGTTGCGAAGCACGGGGTTCGATGTCGCCACATTCCACCCCGCGCCTCGTAACTCGTAACTCGTAACTCGTAACTCGTAACTCGTAACTCGCGCCTCGATCCTTAGAACCTTGGTTGGGAGGTGGGCTTGAAGGGCGAAGGCACCG
>JAJDED010000060.1 GCA_029259915.1 Planctomycetota bacterium
CACAATCCTACAGATTTTGAGCGTCTCGGTTTTCGAGAAAACGCCGTTGGCAGAGCTGTTTTCACAATCCGACTACAATAACCCACAACCCCCTCGTCCTAACCAGTTGCTACTATTCGACTAACGTTGGGACACTACTGAGAGAATATAAATACTCAAACTGAAACCACGTTCCTTTTTCTCACTTAAACTTTGGGAAAATGAACCACGAATCGACACGAATCGACACGAAAGGGATTGGCCGCTTGCCCGTGAACGAAGTTCACGCAAAAGGGCACGGTTCGTGTGAATTCGCGTCTATTCGTGGTTCTCTCTGGTAAGCTACCGTTTTCATTTTGAGTCAATAGAAACAGAGAAGAACGTTGGAATGTTAAAGATGATTGCATCGTCCCCCATAAAAATTATCTCCGCGTCTCTGCGTCTCTGCGAGAGAAATAAAACATGATCGTCGCTTGGAACTGGCTGAAAGATTACGTCGAACTGTCGATGACTGTTGACGAGCTTACCGATCGGCTTACGCTTACCGGGCTCAACCTGGAAGGCGTCGAGCAGGTAGACGACGACGTGGCCATCGATTTGGAAGTCACCAGCAATCGGCCCGATTGCCTGGGGCATATCGGCGTTGCCCGTGAAGTTGCCGTGCTTTGGGATAAGCGGTTAAAGGCTCCCAATAACGTAGCAAAATCCAGCGGGCCAAGCGCCAAAGAGCTTACGAGCGTCGCGGTCGAGTGTCCGGAACTTTGTCCGCGTTACACGGCCCGAGTGATCCGGGGTGTGAAGATTGGCCCCAGCCCCGAGTGGCTTGCCAATCGGCTCCGCACGTTGGGAATCGCGGTGATTAACAACATCGTGGATATCTCGAACTATGTGATGATGGAATGCGGCCAACCGCTGCACACGTTCGATTTTGCCAAACTCTCCGGGCAGAAAATCATCGTCCGGGAATCGAAGCCGGGCGAGAAATTCACAGCCATCAACCACCAAGAGTACGAGCTGCCGGCGGGCACCTGTGTGATTGCCGATGGCCAACGGCCCGTGGCTTTGGGCGGTGTGATGGGTGGGGCCGACACCGAGGTGAGCGCATCGACGACCGATTTGTTAATCGAAGCAGCCGACTTTGCACCCCTCTCAGTTCGCAACACGGCCCGAAAGCTGAATCTCCACAGCCCCTCGTCCTACCGCTTTGAACGCGGTGTGGACCCTGTGGGAATCGACTGGGCAAGCCGACGTTGCTGCCAACTGATTTTGGAACTGGCCGGCGGTGAATTGGCCGAGGGCGTGATCGACGTCGGCACCCCCTGGCAACCGCTGGAGCCAATCAAGCTTCGTTACACCGAACTACCACGCGTGCTAGGAATAGAAATCCCTAACGACACGGTCCGCAAAATTCTCACCAACCTGGGCTGCGAAGAAACCCACGATTGCGATCACTGCGTGAAAGTGGTTCCCCCCAGTTGGCGAGCCGATCTGACACGCGAGATTGATCTTGTTGAGGAAGTTGCCCGCATTTATGGCTATGAGAAGATTCCCGAAGACGCCGGGGTGAAAATGGTCGCTTCAACGCGGGGCCAAGAGGATCGAGTAATTGAAGAAGTACGCCGAGTGCTAACCGCCGCCGGTTGCAGCGAAGCGATGACGCTCAGCACTGTCGAGCCCGATGCGGTCGAAGCGTTCCGAGCTTGGAGCAACGCTCCGCCGTTGGAAACTTCGACCTCGGTATTACGCCGTGCCAATTGCCTTCGTCAGAGCCTTCTGCCCAGTCTGCTGGCAGCCCGACGCACAAACGAAACGCTCTCGAACCCCGTGGTCGAGTTGTTCGAGATTGCCAACGTCTACTTGCCTCGCAAGGGTGAGTTGCCCGACGAACGGAGGATGCTGGCCATCACCTCCGGCAGCAGCTTTTTGCACCTCAAGGGGATCGTGGAATTGCTATTAGCAACAATCGCTCCCGGCCAAAAGATCGAAACCGTGGCCCACGACGAACCGCTATTCTCCGCCCAGCGCGGCTGCCAACTCAAGCTCGGTTCAAAAGTCCTCGGCTACTTGGGCGAAGTAAGCCAGGCGGGACTCGACCGATTCGAATTGCGCGGCGCATCCACCGTTGCTGAGCTGGACCTTGGCGTGCTGGTCGACGCGGCACAGTTAATCCGAAAGGTGGAACCCCTTTCGCCCTACCCGCCCGTGGGCAGGGATCTTAACCTGGTGGTCGACGAGAAAATCTGTTGGGCTGAGGTCGAAACAATTGTGACCGATTGCGGAGGCACGCTGCTCGAGGAAATTGCCTTCCAAGAAATCTACCGGGACGAAAAACGCCTGGGCACAGGCAAGAAAAGCCTGCTATTCTCAATTCTCTTGCGCTCGGACACCGACACGCTCACCAACGAACGAGCCGATGAAGTCCGCGACAAGATCGTGGCAACCGCCGGCAAACAAGTCGGCGCAGAACTGCGGGCATAGCCGCTTGCGAGACTGGTGCGTAGCGGTGAAAATCGTGTCATGACACCGGTCCTCCCCACCACCATACCGCAGATTTTCGCAGCAACCGTTGCCTGCGCGTCCGCTCAACCAGCACTTGGAACCATCAACCAAGGCCAGCTTTCGTGGCGGACTTGGGCAGAAATTGATGCCGATGTGCAGAAGTTGGCCTGCACGCTAAGCAGTGCCGGCGTCGGGCCAGGGCAGCCCGTCGCGCAGATCTCGGAAAATCGCTATGAATGGATACTCGCAGACTTGGCGATTCTGTCGCTCGGTGCTGTGCATGTTCCGATGCACATGACACTCTCCGTAAAGCAAATCATCGCGCAGCTCGCCGATTGCAGAGCCGAAGTTCTGTTTCTGTCAGACAAAGCACCAACAGGAATTGCCAAGCAACTTGCCCCAGAACTGAAGATTATCGGTTTCGATTCCCGCCACGCCTCACAAGAAGCAGGCTCGGCCGCGACCAATTACCTTGGACCACAACCTCACGACTTGGCCACGATTCTCTATACCTCTGGCACAACCGGGCGACCGCGGGGGGTCATGCTTACGCACAACAATCTGGTGAGCAATGCGATTGCCACTGCCGAAGCCGTCGGCTCGACCAGCGATGAAACTCGGCTCTGTTTTTTGCCACTGAGCCACATTTACGCACGCACGTGCGACCTCACCACTTGGCTGAACCGGGGGACAAGGCTGGTGCTGGCCGAAAGCCGCGAAACGATCGTGCGAGATTGCCAAATCGCACAGCCCACGGTGATCAACGGCGTACCCTATTTCTACCAGAAGATTGCCGAACATATCCAAGCTGCCGACCAAGTCGATCAGCCTGGTGCTATCCACGAACTTTTGGGGAGTAGAATAAAACGATGTTTCTGCGGAGGGGCCGCTGTTGCGCCGGAAGTCGAAGCTCTCTTCGAAAGCCAAAGCTTGCCGCTGCTATCCGGTTATGGACTTACGGAAGCCTCCCCGGTGGTTTCGGCGAGTTCCCGTGAAAATACCACCCCGGGAACCGTGGGACGACCGTTATTCAACTTGGAGGTGAAGATTGCCGACGGCGAAATTCTCGTCCGCGGTCCCAGCGTGATGCGCGGCTATTGGCAGGATGAACCAGCGACACAAGAAGCCCTTGCCGATGGTTGGCTACGCACCGGCGATTTAGGGGAATTCGAAGCCGATGGCAATCTGCGCATCGTCGGTCGCAAGAAAGAAATCATTGTGCTTTCGACTGGGAAAAATGTATCTCCCACGATTGTTGAACAACGTCTCACAGGTTCACCGCTGATTGAATACGCCTGCGTGATGGGCGACGGACAGAAGTGTCTGGCGGCTTTGATTGTGCCCAATCCCGACGCAATAAAATCTGCCATCCGTCGGCAACGATTATGGGTTTGGTCGCGACGGCGAGCGGTCACGCATCCGCGAATCCGAGAGCTCTATCGAAAAGAGATTGATCGCCTTCTGGGCGGCTCAAGTCGGGAAGAACAAATCGGTCCTTTTGAAATCTTGGACAGAGCCTTTTGCGTAGAATGTGGAGAACTTACCCCAAAGCTCAGCCTGTGCCGCGCGCAAATCGTAAAGAATTTTTCCGCGAGAATCGAGCGGATGGTTGGCCAACATCTGCGGGTTGTTTGAACAGGAAATTGCACCCCGCACGTGGCGATTGCTACAACCGTCGCGACCGCTACGAGTCGATGCTCCAGTTTTGACCCAGGGGCCCCAGCAACCTATATACTCTTGGAAAACTACACGTATGGCCGGAACACCCTGACGAGGGAATTGGCTGTTTTCCATGTGATACTGGTACGCACTTTGTTTCGACAACTTCGGCAATCAACCGATCATGGAAGAACCACAACCGCTGCCCACTTCAGCTGATGATCTCTCAGCAAATACTGCGAAGATGTTGCGCACATTGCGCGATCAGGCCGAAGGGGTACTCGGCTCTCATCGACGGCGTATCGAGGATATCGAAGCCGATCTCAATCGACGTATCGAGCAGGTGTCTGAAGAATTGGCGCGCGATCAAGTCGCCGAAGATATGGAGGTCGCCGCTTCTCAACAGCAACGCGAAGAACTCGAACGCCGTCGCACTGAACTAGAACAAGCCCAGAGCGAGACGGCAACTTTGCGAGAACAGCTTGCCGAACAGACACAACAGAATGAACAACTCGTAACGGAACACCAGGAAGACCTGGACGAGTGCAACCGGCTGGCGAAGGAGGTTGGGCAACTACGGGCAAGTGTCGAACAACACGAGCAAGAATCAAATAGCCTTCGTGAACAGTGCAATCAGCTAGGCAGCGAAAAGGAGGAAGCCCAAAACGAACTCCACTCCGCGCGCCAGGCACTCGATGAATTGCGAGCACAAGAGTGCGAAGGATGCACGCAACTGCGCGACAGTTTGTCCGAGACTAGCAGAGACAAGGAAGCGAGTGAACTGCAGGCCCAACAGCTCGACGACGAATTGCACGCACTCACCGAAGAACTTCAGCAGGCCCGCCTATCTCTTAAGGAAGCAGAGTCCGCACGCCATCAGTCGGCAGCCAGCCTCGGCGATGCCGAGCATCGCATTGAAGAGTTACAGAGTGCCTTAGAAAGCAGCGACGAACTAGACACGCTGAAATCGCAATACGAGACGCAAATTAGCGAGTTGACGGAGCAAAAAAAGCAAGCCGCGGACAAGTGCGACTTAGCGCTGGCCGACGTCCATAATCTGAAGCGAGAAAATGCCAGGTTGCAGGAAGAGCTCGACGCACGCCCCGCCGCCGACCATGAATCCGCGGAGCTGATCAGCCTCCGCGCGGAACGCGATGCCTTGGCCTCGCGCATCACCGAACTTGAAAGTGCCCCAGCCGCACCGGTGGACGAAGATCGCGAGCAAGAATTGTCCGACTTGCAGCGACGTTTTGAAATGGCCGTTGATGATGTGCGGCAACTGAAACAAGAGAATTCGGAGTTGCGCGAACAGTGCAACAGTTCTTCGTCACAACCTGCTGAGACTTCCGATTCAGGAGCCATGGACTGGCAAGCACAGAAAGCCCGTCTGTTGGCAGCATTGGATGCGGAAGATGGAGGAACGCCAACGCCCGAGCGACGTGTGGAACAAACGACGATCGAGGGAACGATTTCGATCACGGACCGTGTTGTAAGCGAAAAAGATCGCGAGATCGCCGAGCTTCGAGAGCAACTAGAAGCGGGAGCCAATCAACCAAATCTCGAAGCACAACAGCAGGCCGCCCGAGATGAGCTGTTCGACAAAGATGAAATCATTCAGGCAGAGCGCGAAAAAATCGAAAAGGTACATCAGGAGTGGAAAGAAAAACTCCGCACGGCAGAGTTAGAAATATCGGTCCAACGCGCCACCTTGGCTCGTGAGCAGGCCGCCTTGGAAGAAAAACTGGCCAACATGCCTGAGGAATCCGAGACCGAAGAAATTCCCGCCGAACCGGACGGCAAACCAAAACGGCGTTGGCTCTCGGCGTTGGGGCTTCGCGACGATGACGACGAGTGATCAGTCGTTAGCAGTTAGCAGTTAGCTAACTGCCTTTCTAAGAAAGCCGCCCAGGTACGCGTAAAAAATTCACTCTAAGGATTTGGCCTTCTTACAGGGCGAATCTCACACACTTTGCGAACTCCCCATGGCAGTCACCGTAGCGTCGTAGCCAACGGGGATTCCAACGCTCAATGTGACATATGGCAGGAACGGAGTGCTGTATCAGGCCTCGTATGGCTATTGCGTTGGTGGTGCGGTACCTGCGTTCCAATCGCACATTCCAACCATTGGTCCGGCACTTGGCTACTCTTTCGTACTGACGAGGGAGGATTCGATGGCGTGGGTGACGATTCCGTATGTCGAAGTGAAAGTTGCTAGCAATGTCAAGTGCGAAACAGGCTTGTCGATAAACGATCTCCCTTATTGTTGTGTTTCCATTCTTTCGAGTTAACCTTTTCGTGAGCATTTGTTGACGCTGGTACCTTGCATCGCCGCCTCACTGAAAAAACGCCCGACAAATGAAACGCGAACATTTCCATAGAACACTATCCGCAAGAAAAAACAAGCCGAATCCGTGCTAGCAACAGCTGAGGTTTTTCAACACGCCCGCTCGATTTTGGGACTGTCGCGGTGCGTCGGGTGAATTGTGGAAAATTCCTAATCACAATAAAGCTCGTGGCCGAAAAAATATAATGTAGCCATTGCTACATGCGAACAAAGACGGACCGAGAACAACCGCAAACCGCACGGTCTGCCACTATAGAATAGAACGACCGGTATATGCTCACCGGCTTGAGTAAGCCCATACTTCATTACCCCGCTTTCTGCCTGTCCGCGATTAGGGCGATATTCTGCCCATCACGATGCCTATGCGTGACAGCGCCGCTTTCGAACTCAAGGACGAGGAAAGTAATGAAAGACTTAGTTGCCAATGAGAGCATTCCGCTTGCCAATTGCTTGCCGCGATTTCGTTTTGTTCATTTTCATTTGTTGCTTTTCGTGGTGACTGCGGCCTCGTTTACGGTTGTTCTGGAGGAAGCCCACGCCATCCCGTTGTATGCGCGGCGGCACAGTTTAAGTTGTAGCGATTGTCACCAAATCGTTCCCAAATTGAATGAGAACGGGCTGAAATATTGGAGTCGCGGTTACCGGCTGCCGCCGGAAATGAAGGACCCGGACCATGAAACGACACCGTTTGCCGCTTGGTATACGTTCCGACAGGAAAACCAGACGTCGAGGGATTTTTCAGAAGGCTTTTTGCCAAAGGTCGAACTCATCAGTGGCGGACCCATTGGCGAGCGATTCTCTTACTTCGTCGAATGGCGTATCATCAGTCAACAGACTCGCAGCGATGGAACTTTACGCGACCGAAGTGGCCGGTTTGAAGATGCTTTCTTGAACTGGCAGCCCGACAAGGCACAGACTCTTACGATTGGCCAATATCGTGCCTTGAACCAGGTCGATGTTTCACGACGTGTATCGGTTAGCGAACCGCTTCTCTTTAGTGCCGGGCTGCCGGGTGACCCGGAACCGGGTAATTCTCGGCTTACCTCGTTGCGAGGGTTCAGTCCGTCTGGACGGTCCCCAGGAGTAACATACAGCCTGCAACTGATGCAAAACGAACAGTCGGCATCGGACGGGTTGTTCTTCTTCGGCACCGTGCCATTCGTAGGTGAGTTGTCGGTCCCGTTGACTACCGAAGCTCACACGGAAGCGAGCTTTGAGTTGCGTGGAGAAACGAAAGGCGTGTTTCTTGAAACGTTCTACCGCAAGGGTCTCAGCTCAATCGGTATGCATTCCTTTATCGACAACGACCGCTACTTGCTAACGGGAGTGGGCGTGTACAACTACGAAAATCTTTTCGTCACCGCGGGTGTGGGCGTAGATGACCGCGATGGCGCGAACCAGCGAATCCGCGCCAGTGGCGAGTTCGAATACTTACGGGCGTGTTGCGACAGCGATCGGTTTCGACCGGGTATCGGGTTCCGGATAGAAGACATTAGCGAAGGCGACCCGCGGTACGTCCCCTATTTCATCGTCAGCGGCCCGAACGAGGAACACACCTTCTTGGCGCAATTCCAGTACCGCATTCAAGAGGACAATAACGCGTTCTTCCTCGACTTCTCGGCGATTCACTAAGCGAGTAGAGACGCCCCATTGCCACTACGTCAATACATCGTTGCTTAGCGAAGATGTCTGGAGTAATCTACGTGTCACCCACCGACGAACCTATAGATTCACAGGAGCAAGGATGACCGCGAAGAACCGTTATCAGCGAACGCGAAGCGACCATTCGACAGAGCTTACGGAAGACTACGTTGAGGCCATTGTTGAAATAATTGCCGAAAAGTCAACTTGTCGCGTCAATGACCTCGCGAAGCATTTTATGGTAAGCCATGTCACTGTGACCCGAATCCTGGCGAGGCTCGAAAAAGAAAAGCTTGTCAGGAGACAACCGTATGGCCCGGTGTTCCTCACTCGCAGTGGGCAAAAACTGGCGAAACAATCAAAGCAACGTCACTGTGTAGTGTTGCAATTTCTGATTGCCCTCGGCGTCGATAAAGAGACGGCTGAGATTGATGCAGAAGGGATTGAACACCACGTGAGCTATGAAACGCTAAAGGCCATTGGCAGATTGATAAATGTACTTCCAAGGGTTGCTTAGCGTACATTTTACATCAGTAGTGTCCCAACGTTTCCACGTTGAATGATTATAAGCCCATATCTTTCATCACCTTACGGAAAATCATGACCTGCTTCGATTTGAAATTGGTTTGGCCGATAATATCCGATTTCCGAGAATTCGGAGAGGTTTCGG
>JAJDED010000007.1 GCA_029259915.1 Planctomycetota bacterium
CGACGACCAGACTGAATCAAGACTCCACAAAACCGACAACAGAAAAGGCGACTCGTAAAAAAGAGGCGAAAACGCAAAACACTACCGGTGCGCAGTAAACCCGGGGGAACAACTTTTAACTTGACAAACTCTTTCAGGAACGAACGTTTATCGTTATTTGCTAAAGGTACCGCCGAAGAAGTAAGAGCATCCGACGATTATTCAGTCACTTTTGAAGAACTTATCGAGAAAGAGTCACTGGACAATAGTGAGTACGCGTATTTCTTGATAAAGCCATATCAACTTACAAGCTTGCTAAAATCACTAGTTTATATTTTGGATGTAGATCATATTGGCAACAAGTCAGAAATCACATTGCCATTTGTCGAAATAACTGTGCTAGGAATGACATATCCGATTCGTTCCTTCGCAACTGGAAAAGTCATTTCCGAGACTTGGGCAGCTGTCGAGTTCTCTTATGAAGACACACGCCTGAATGAAGAAGTTCACTGCATTCGCGATCTTAAACATCCCTTGTTCAAAGAACTGAAAGCCATCTTCGGGTGTGGCGTTGGTTGGGGAGTAGTGTGTTATTGATGATGTATTTGGTCTCACTGTTGGCTGTCCAAACAACGGGGTCCACGTCAGTAGCTCAGGTGAAACAAACTGTGCCACAAGAACCATATTTGCCCCATATTAAAACCATGCTAGAATCCCCATAGACAATTTGAATTGATTCGCACGTGCGAATCGTCCTGTGGGACGACGATGCAAGCTTGTATCAAAACCGGGCCCGCTGGTACGACCCCAACACAGGCCGCTTTATCTCGGAAGACGCCGTCGGCGACGGCACGAACCTCTACCGCTACTCGGGCAACGACCCGATCAACTTCCGCGACCCGACCGGCCTATTCCAAGCGGGGAACCCGCTGAACGACTTGGCCCTTGATCTGGCCATCAGCCGCGTAGGCGGCAATTCTGGCAGTTGCATGTTGGGCCGTACTTGCACTATTGTGTGAATAGCTTTGGCCTGCCTCTTTGGGTTTTCGTGTAAGTGAGCAGCATGTTTTTGTGGGACGAATACCAACGAGTGCGCATTTCACCCGAGCAGCCCAGTCGATTTCGGCATGCCGAACTGATGGCGATGCTCAGCGCGTTTCAGGCAAAACATCCAGAATCTTTGGAGGTAACTTCTCTCGGCAAATCGGTGGAAGGACGCGATATCAAACGCCTTCAAATTGGCACGGGGCCAAAACGCGTACTCGCCTGGTCGCAAATGCATGGAAACGAGCCGACCCACACAGCCGTGCTGGTCGACCTGTTGAATTTCTTACTGAAGGAGCCCACACATCCTTCGGCACTGGAAATTCTCAGCCAATGCACTTTGGTTTTGATCCCGATGCTCAATCCGGACGGCGCAGAGCGCAACATCCGACGCAACGCGCAAGATATCGACGTGAACCGCGATGCCCTGCACCTGCAAAGTCCCGAAGGGCGGTTGCTTCGACAGGCGGTCAAGGACATTCGTCCGCAATTTGCTTTGAACCTGCACAATCAGCGACCGAGCGACATGGTGGGCAACTCAGGGCAGGTGGCTGCCGTTTCGCTGCTTGTACCGCCGCTCGATGCAGAAGACACGCAAACCGAACAAACCATTGACGCAAAAAAAATCGCCGTGAGCATCATGCATGCTATCGAGCCAACCTGCCAAGGAATGATTTCGCGTTACCCGGCCGATTTTATGCCGCGCTGCTTTGGCGAGTGGGTCCAGCAGCAAGGCGTGGCGACGGTTACTCTCGAAGCGGGTGGTTGGTCGAGTGTCGACGCATCGCCGCTGGTACAATTGCATTGTGTCGCAGTGGTCCGCGCACTGGAAGCGATTGCCACCGATGACTTTTTGCATGCCGACCCGGCAGAATACGACCGCTTGCCGCGCACTGGGGAACACGATTTATTCGGCCTCTTGATTCAGGGTGTGACCTTGTTCAATGGAAGACAGTCCTCGCCCTTTGTCACCGATCTGGGTATCAATTTCCACACTGTGGAACCGGTGGGCCAGGGAGTTCTCGAGGACCTGGGCGATCTCTCGGTGACGACCGGGAAAGAAGAACTTGACGGCAAAGGCTTGGTGTGTCTGCCGGGGCGAATTGTCGCAGGTGCCGATGTGTCGCCCGAAAACTTGCCAGACCACGAACAAGTGCAGCAACTCTTGTCGCAGGGGGTGACTTCAGTAATTGGTCGCGTCGACATATCGAGCCAGTCGCAACTCAATGCTCTCGACAAACTGCGCGACTCGTTCGACTTGCCTATCAACATCGGTTTCGTGGCCGCAATGTCTGCCACGATGCCTGCCAAGCAACTGCTAGAGCGTAAGGCTTTTGCACTTTCAAAGGGCGTGCTGGGTACGATCGACTCGGGAATTGTCGCGGAGTGGGCACATCTTCTCGATTTATTTCAGGTCCCTCGAATTCAGGAACACGATGCCCTCGAGAATTCGACAAGTGCCATGTCCTGTCGAGAAGTGTCCGAACAGACTGCTCGCATGGCAAAGCGTTTAGAGTTGTCCCGCCACGGGTCGATTCAGCTCGGAGCGATGGCCGATCTGGTTTTGATCAAGCAAGAGGCGTTGATCGAGGAAGATCGGACGATCGACTGGTCGAACTTGCAACAAGTACTCGTGGGTGGCAACCTCGTATTCAAACACGGACAGCTTCATGCAACCGCCGGTGGAACACTGCTCAAGGGACGTCTTGCGTGTTCGTGAAAAGGGATACATCGTAGAACAGGAGACGAGGCGCGTTTTTTTTACGCAAAGGCGCGAAGGCGCAAGGAAGCAAAGGGACTAATATCTAAATTTCTGGGGCATTCGTCCCACTTTTCCGATCCTTGCATCTCTGCGCCATTGCGTCTTTGCGTTAAAATAATTGCTCAAGTCAAGACATCTCCTGCCGTTGGCAGATGAGAGTTGGAGGAAACTGATGCTCAACAAAATTTGGTTTTGGCTGCTATTGATCGGCATTGTCTACGGCTTCGGCAAGGCTGCGTGGAATAGTTTTTCGCCAAGTCCTGCGCCGGCTGCAGTGGAATCGACGGTGGACGAAGAGGCCGCGAAAGGGCCCACTTCGGGTCGCGATAATCGCAATTTGAAGGAAATGGGAAAAGACATTAACGCCGCGGCCCTCGATGCGGCCCAGTTGTCAGTAACGATTTGCATCGGACTGATCGGCATCATGGCACTGTGGTTGGGGCTGTTGAACATCGCTCGCGATGCGGGTTTGGTCGACGCGCTGGCTCGATTGTTAAGCCCCATGATGCGATGGCTTTTTCCCGAAGTGCCCGATGGTCACCCTGCCCAGGGGGCCATGCTGATGAACATCTCGGCCAACATTCTGGGACTCGACAACGCCGCTACGCCGATGGGGCTCAAGGCGATGCAGGAATTGCAAACCCTCAATCCTCAAAAAGACACGGCCAGCAATTCCATGGCGATGTTTTTGGCGATCAACACTAGCAACGTAACCATCGTGCCGTTCACGATCATCGGCTATCGAGTGCTCAAAGGGAGTGCCGATCCTGCCGGGCCGTTGGCGGGCATTATTCTCACGACCACCGTCACTACGATCGTGGCGATCATTGCCGTACGCATGTTGCAGAAGTTGCCCCGCTATGCCGCCACCGAGTCCGTAGTCTCCCCCAGGGAGGACTCGTAATGGATTCATTGGAACTAATGATGGATACCGTCAGTCAGTGGACCATTCCCTGGGTCATGCTGATGATTGTCGTGTGGGCGGCCTACAAGCGCGTGCCGATGTACGAGTCGTTTGTTACTGGCGCCAAAGAAGGATTTACCGTCGCGGTGACGATTATCCCCTATCTGGTCGCGATCTTGTTTGTCATTAAGGTTTTCATCGCCAGCGGTGTTTTCGAGGACTTGAAGATCATCTTCGGCTGGATGATGGATCAGGTCGGCTTGGGCGCGTACCGCGAGTCGCTCGATCTGTTGCCGTTGGCACTTACCCGACCGCTGACCGGCGGCGGAGCCCGCGGCGTGTTGTTGGAAATCTTCGATTCCCACGGCCCCGACAGTTTTCTTGGCAAAACCGCCACGCTGATGATGGGTAGCACCGAAACCACTTTTTATATACTCACAGTGTATTACGGTTCAATCCAAGTGAAAAAAATTCGGCATACGCTGCCCGCGTGTTTGATTGCCGACATTGTCGGAATTTTTACCGCGGTATTTCTCGGGTATTTCTTGTTTGGATAAAAAATTATGCAGCCGATTTTTCCACGAGCGTTAGAAGCGGGCGATACGATCGCGCTGGTCGCGCCGGCTGGCGTTTTAGATCGGACGCGGGTCGAACGGGCGATTGGCAGGCTCGAAGAGCGTGGCTTTTGTGTCAAAACCTATCGTGATATTTTCAGCACGCATGGGTATCTGGCCGGGGAGGACGACGCGCGGGTCGAGGAACTCATGCAGGCATTCGCCGACCCGGAAGTGTCGGCCGTGTTCCCGGCACGAGGCGGGTCGGGCGTCACACGCATTCTTGATCAACTCGATTACAAACTGATCTGCCGACACCCAAAAATACTCACCGGTTTCAGCGACATTACCGCACTGCACTCCGCCGTGCATAGCCAGACCGGGTTGGTAACTTTTCACAGCCCCAACGCCATGGACGGCGTGGGCAGGCCCGACGGGATGACCGAACTGACGGCAAAAACCTATTGGCGTGCGCTGCTTGCCGAAAGCTACGTGGGTGCAGGACCCTCGGGCTACGTCGTTGAGATTCCTGAAACGCGCCGAAAAGAAATGGCCACCTTTGCGCCCGGCGTGGCCCGAGGTCGACTGGTGGGAGGAAACTTGTCTTTGGTTTGCTCGGTGCTGGGTACCCCCTACGAAATCGAGGCCAATGGAAATATCCTCCTGTTGGAAGACGTAGGCGAGCGGCCCTATCGGATCGATCGGTTTCTTTCGCAGCTACGCATGGCAGGGAAGCTGGAAGTCCTTGACGGCGTGTTGCTAGGTCAGTTTACCGACTGTCAACCTGAAGAGGACGGTGCCAGTTTGTCGTTGGAACAGATCTTTACCGATTACTTCGGGGAGTTGGGAATCCCCGTCCTGCAAAACTTCCCCACGGGCCACTCGCCCGACAACGTCACGCTTCCGCTGGGTGCCGAGATCGAGCTGGACTCCGCCGCTCGCCGCGTCACGATTCTGGAAAACCCGGTTTGCCTAAAGAAAAAATGAACCGCCAAGAGCGCCAAGTACGCAAAGAAATTCGGGAAGACTTCAGTGCGAGCAGAAAAACTGCCTCCAACAAGCGATTGAAATACAAGTCTGAGGAATCAAATAAAAAAACCTTGGCGCTCTTGGCGGTTTTTCTTCTTAGTCAATAACCACGCGCGGTTCGACAAGGGTGCGCGATACCCACCAGCCAACCAGCAAGCATCCCACCACGAAGAGAAACACGGTCTCGAATCCAATCACGTCGAGCAGCGCACCGATTAGCGGCGAGGTCAAGACGGCAGGGGCGGCGAATGCGAGACTCAAAGTGCTGAGATATCGCGGCTGGTCTTCGCGTGGTGCTAATTCTAGGCAGTAGTGCTGAAAAGTACGGAGTGTGACGGGGATCGCTCCTACGAAGCAGAACACTAGAAAGTAGCATGCTCCTCCAAAATTCTCTTGCCGAGAAAGCACAAGCGACAGCACCGGTGCGACGCACAATGTAAGCAACAAACTTCGCAGCACGATCCGATTCCCATAGCGATCGGCAAACCAACCTGCCGGGATACTCATAATCGTCAAGCCGACGTTTTGTGCGATCACCCAAAGCATGAGAACGTCGAAACCCAGGTGGAGTCGCTGTCGGCCCAGCGCCTGATAATGGGGAAACAAGGTTGTCGACATACTGAACAACGCCGCGACCAGTGCCAATTTTCTAAATTCACGGTCCGATGCCAATGTGTTGGCGGCCGCTCGGAATAGGCCCACGAAGCCATTTGTTTCTGGTTCGAATGTGTCCCGCTGTTCGACAAACAGTAGACTCACAGCCCCTGCCGCAAGAAAGCAGGAGCCGGCAAAGGCAAAGATTGCGAAGAAATTCCCCGAGTCTTCGGTGAGCCACTTTTGTAGCAATATCCAGGCACAGCCCACAGCGCTGATGACCCCGATTGTGTTGGAAACCGCCATCAGCCGGCCCCGGCGATTAGGAAGGATAAGCTTGCCAGTCAGCGTTGAACTGATAAGCATGTTGACACCGGTACTTGCAAAAAAGATAGCGTAGAAAAGCAAAAACACGGCTGGCATCCACCACTGTTTTTGGCCACCGGTCACCAGCCAAAGTCCGGCAACAGCCCAAAAGGTGATACCCATCAAAAATGAGGTGGTGGCCAAGGCATATTTCTTTCGGACCTTCGCCCGAACCCACCCCGATGCCAACAATGGCGGAATACTCTGGCCAAATCGATTGAACACCGGCAAACACCCGCGTACCCAGGCCGGCCCTGCAATGACATCGATCACCGCGGGCATAATGATGGTTTCCGTTTTGAAAATCCAACCGGTGCGCATGACGACCTGATACAGGGCCATCAAACCGAAATTTTTCGGCAGCGGATCGATTTCGTTATCGACAGAATTGAGAGTTTCTTGCGAATCGGGGGGAGAAACTCCTGAGGAAACACCCGATTCGAGGGGGGGCGAGGTGGGCATAGAGTTCGAGTATACCCGGGTGGGGTTCGAGTGGCGATGGCAAGTCGAGTGGCGGGTGGCTCTCACTTCCAACCGACCATAGATTTGTTATGCTTGGTGCGTCGTTCATTTGAGTAAAAGGATTGTGTGATGATTCATCCACGAGAACCTGTGCGCACTCCGCTAGCGCAGTTGCCAACCCCTGTGGTCGATCTGCTCCACCTTGCAGAGAGGATCGGTGTGGATTACATCCTGATGAAAAGGGACGATCTCACGGGGTTGGAAATCAGCGGGAACAAAGTTCGTAAGTTGGAATACGTGGTTGCCGAGGCCACGGCGCTTGGGGCGGATACTTTGGTCACCCACGGCGGGTTTCAATCGAACCACTGTCGGGCTACCGCTGCCATCGGCGCGCGCCTGGGCTTACGTGTGCGAATGGTTTTGCGCTCGGAAGAAGAATCGCCCGACTGGGACGGCAATCTGTTTCTCGATCAGTTGTTTGGCGCCGAGGTCAGCTACCACGCACCCGAGGTTTATCGATCGCAACTTGAAAAACTGATTGAAGAAGTTCTAGAGCAAGAACGCGGGGCAGGGCACACCCCCTATTTCTTTCCCGTGGGCGCGAGCGTGCCGATTGGGTGCTGGGGATACATTCGTGGCGTGGCGGAATTGGTCGAGCAGTTGGGACGCGACGCGCCGGTCGACATCTACTGCGCAACGTCCTCCGGCGGAACGCAAGTGGGACTAATGCTCGGCAAAGCCCTGTTGGGATGCGACAGTTGGCGAATCCTCGGTGTGCCGGTGAGCGACAGCGTTGAATACTTTCAAACTTATCTTCGTGAGTTGGAACGGGCGACCGTAGAAGAGTTTCGGCTCGAGCTTGACCCGGAACAGACGCCCATCGAAATGATCGACGGATTCATCGGCGAGGGCTATGCGATTCCCTACCCCGAGGCAGTGCAAACGATTCGCCTCCTGGGCCGCACCGAAGGCGTGGTGCTCGACCCCAGTTACACTTCCAAAGCAATGACGGGCATGCTGCACTCGATCCGACAGCAGGACAGACAGCGGTTGCCACTGTTCCTACACACGGGCGGCGCTTTTGGATTGTTTGCTCGCAGAGATTTGATCACGCCGGCTTGAGCGGTTTGCTTCTTATCCAATAGAATTCTGCCTACGAAAGACCCTACACTCTGTGTTCCATCTTTCCTTTCCGAAAATCAATGTCCAGATTGCCGTTATGGGAAGAGGAAGACGGGATGAAGTCCAGAAGCCCGAAAGTGCGGTCGGTCGATGAGACGAGGGGAGTTAGCAACGCCGGCTAAATCGCTTCGGTGGGCGTCGCCTCGTGCACGAAGCAATGTGCAGTTTCCTACCGAGGTGGTGATAACCTCTGTCAGAAACGGTTCTGCCTTGTTTGCCGAGGGCGATGCAACCTTCGGCTCCAAGAATACTGCGAAACTCGCGTAGGTGGTGATCTCGGCACGCTGTGAAAGCTCAATGAACGTGATGGTCACAATTCCCTGATCCAGTCGAAGGTTGCAGTCATTGCCCCAGCTCAGTCGCTAACTACAGTCGGTCGATTTCACAGACGGCTCGAACGAAGCGCCCATTCACTCTGCGGCCAACCACACTCCCACGTTCCTGCGACGCGAGATTCTGTCGATTTCGCACCAAATCTCGTTTGCTATTGCAAGGGTCTTTTTTGCAAGTACAATATATGTAGATTCAAAAATCGGCTTTGTGGCATCGCTCTTATGAGGTTGTTGAAGTGTCAAAAGTGTCCATTACCCGTGAAGATTTCCTGGATGACCGACAGGGAAGAACGTTTGCTGATGTCTTGAAGGACACCGAACAACCTTTTGAAGATGTACTCGCATTTTTCAGTGATGAGAGTCGGCAACTACGCATGGAAGAGTCCGAATTACATCACGACCGTGCACCCCTTGCTGGCGTTGTGCGGGAGCTTGAGTCGGTTCCAACCATAGATCAACTTCTTTCAGGAATTCATTCTCAACAAACTCAACGATTTCGGCAGGCGATCGGTGTCTTAGTACGGATTGTGATGCAACGCCGAGGATGGAAGAAAACCGGCAAGAAGGGGTCACTGGGGGTTCGCGCCTCGGCATCGAAGAGCACGCCTTCCCACAATACGGGTGGGTTGGCGTTTTGGTTTATCCGTGCCGAGCGATACAAGCTTGTAAAAGGAATGCCGTTTCAATCGGTCACGGAACGTTCGCAAGAGATGCAATCTGCTCACCCACAGAGAGCTGAGCAAAGTTAGAAACTCAACAGGACAACCACTCACGTCACTCATTGCCAAATCCGCTGTATCCATCAAAGACGAAGGTTTCGCCTGCCACATTTGTGTGGAAGGTGTCGAAATCGCCCGGCAGATTCTCGGATGCCTCAGTAACGCATTTGTATTCAAGACCAGCGAGCCGATTGAGGAAAGCTGGCATCCACCTCGGTGCATGTTTCGAGTGGCGTACGGCTCGCAACTGTCTTTTCGAAAGTTAGCTAGCCTCTTGGCTGCGATTCCAGGGGTAGGACTCCGAATCGAACTAAGTTGCGAGAGAACTGATTTAAGAGAAACCAAGGATGAGTAGTTTCACTTTTGCCATGAAATAGATTTCCCCAAGGAGGGAAAGATGTTGGTATTGAGCTGAAAAAAACTGGAAAGCATAAGGATTAGCGACAACATTGTCGTGACGATTTTAGAGATACAGCATAACAAAGTGCGTATTGGTATCGATGCCCCAAAGGAAATCCTAGTATTGCGTACTGAATTGCAGAACCAGACTTTGAATCACCAAGGCATACTGCTAGTGAAAGGACAACTTCCAATACTCGAGTCGAGTTGAAGGATGAGGTGCAATCATGCAATTGATCGAAGTGATGGCCTGTACACCCAGCTACGTCTTAATGGACGGGAATAGTCGCATCAGTCCCAAAGTGGCGCTATTAGATTCAGGCCGCATCTACATGGCAATTTACGGCTTCTCAGAGAAAGGCCTGTATGACAAGTTTTCTTTGCAGAGCGACCAAGGGACATCACCAAAGAGAGGACGCTGAGATTCCGCCACATCACAGCAGTACAGAGTATGAACAACAGAAAACCAACACCTCTTGCCTCGCAGCCAACCCCAAAGACCTGTCCTATTTGTGGGCATTCGTCTTACTCGTCAGATGGCATTCATCCTCAATGCGCAGTGACACAAGCAGACGCTCCTCGACAAGCGCAACTAATCGCTGCCAGAAAAGCGATGGCCTTGGAGAAACAGCAAGCTATTGAGAATGGTGCTTCCCCGCCAACCTGACCACCAATTCCATTTATCAAGCCAGTAAGGCTAATAGCAGTAGGCACTCGAAATTCGGCTTTTTTTCAATAACAAGAAAGACAAATATGGCGAAGGA
The DNA here is from genome assembly GCA_029259915.1 of Planctomycetota bacterium. Lineage (GTDB taxonomy): Bacteria > Planctomycetota > Planctomycetia > Pirellulales > Lacipirellulaceae > Bythopirellula. The sequence goes on from JAJDED010000007.1 coordinate 10,091, forward strand.
CAAGAACACAATGGAGAAGCAACGCAGAGAAATGGAAAAGAAGCGAAAGTCAGAGGAGAAAAGAAAACGACGTCGCAATAAGAAAGAGCAAACGGATGATCGGACTATTGCGGAGCTGCCTTCGGATGATGACCATTGATACTGAAGTAGCAACGGTTTTCAACTCAGATAATAAAAATCGATCGAATGGATAAAGAAAAGAACTGCGCAGGCTTGTGACTGCCTAAGCACTAGCAGCGTGGCTCAACTTCCCTGCCACGCGGCAACATCCTGAGCTGCGCTAACGATTACAATTCAACTTAGCGGGGACAACTCGTTGACCTTCGGCCGAATCTGGCCGACACGATACTGTCGCCTCCTCTGAGCCAACTCAAGGAGCGACCATGTCCCTATCCCCGTTCTCTGCGTTACCGGGTGAGCCTCTCCCCGGTGACGTCCGTATTGCCAGAAGCGTTATGACTGTCCCGGTTAAATCGCCGGTTGGTAAATCGCCGGAACAAGTCGCAACCGCAATCGTCTATTGCGAAGCAAACTTTGGCGCCATCGATGGCAAAACGGCAAACGGGCTAGTCCGTCACTCGGAAAAATACGAGATTCTTGCGGTGATCGATAGCAAAAAGGCTGGTATCGATGCGGGCGTGGTGCTCGGCGAGGAGCCGAATGGAATCCCCATCTGTCACGACCTTGCCGATGCAATTGCGCATGCCGGAGGCATCTCTGATTACTTCATCTATGGGATGGCACCGGCGAGTGGCATGTTGTCGTCACACGAGCGTGGCCTTGTGCTTGAGGCCATCGACCTCGGGATGAACGTTGTGAACGGTCTCCATGAGTTCTTGAGTGACGACCCGGTGTTCGCGGCGGCCAGTACAGCCAAGGACGTGGAGATCCTCGACATTCGAAAGCCCCGCGCCAAGAAGGATTTGCGGTTGTTCAGCGGTCGCATCTCCGACGTCACGTGTCCACGAATCGCTGTGCTCGGCACTGACTGCGCTATCGGCAAACGCACAACCGCCACCATCTTGACTCGTGCCCTTAGCGATCACGGCCTGAAAGCCGTGATGGTTGGCACTGGTCAGACTGGCTTGATCCAAGGTGCCCGTTATGGCATCGCCCTCGATGCCGTCCCGTCGCAGTTCTGCTCGGGCGAGCTGGAAGCCACGATCGTCGAAGCGTTCGAGAATGAGAACCCCGACGTGATTATCATCGAAGGGCAAGGGGCATTGAGTCACCCCGCCTACTCGACCTCAAGCTTCATCCTCCGAGGCAGTTGCCCGAACGCGGTAGTGCTGCAGCACGCACCGGAACGGACCCATCGCTGTGACTTCCGGCAGATGCCGATGCCGCTGCCGGCCACCGAGATCAACCTCATCCAGACCTTTTCAGACACGAAGGTCATCGGCTTAACGATCAACCACGAGAATATGACCGATGCTGAGATTGACACGGCCATTACGCTGTATGAATGCGAACTGGGGATTCCCGCCACCGATGCACTCTCCCGGTCACCTGAGCGCCTGGTGGAGATGGTCCTTGAAGCATTCCCTGAGCTTGATGAGAGAGTGATCGCGTGCGTACAATGACTGGGCCGAGATTAAACATTGATCTCGACAAGATTTATCATAACGCCCATACACTGGTTGAACTGTTGGCCGATCGTGGCATCTCGGTGACTGGCGTTACCAAAGCAACTTTAGGCTCACGAGAGATTGCCGAAGTGCTAATTCGGGCGGGTGTGAAGGCGATCGGCGATTCTCGCATCGAGAACATCGAAGTGATGCGCCTGGCGGGTTTACCCGTGGCGATGACACTCATCCGCTCTCCAATGCTGAGCCAGACGGATCGCGTAGTCATGCACGCCGACGTTAGCCTCAATACCGAGCTCGACGTGATCAGGAAACTCTCTCACTCTGGGCAGAAGGCCGGACGTATCCACGGGATCATACTCATGGTCGAGCTAGGTGATCTCCGAGAAGGCATCATGCCCGGCGATCTAATAAATACAGTAGGTGAGACGCTTCGCCTCCCGAATGTTGCGTTTAAGGGTATCGGCACGAATCTCGCTTGCCGTAGCGGAGTCTCACCGGACGCAGAAAAAATGGCTCAATTATCCGCCCTGGCAGTTTCTATCGAAGCGACTTTCGATCTGACGATAGATATCGTGTCGGGCGGGAATTCCGCCAGCCTGCCATGGGTACTCAGCGGAGCAGACGTTGGGCGGATCAACGAACTCCGCTTGGGTGAATCGATCCTACTCGGTTGCGAGCCTCTTCACCGACAGCCGATTGACGGGTTGCACACCGATGCGATCACACTCAGCGCTGAGGTGATTGAGTCCAAGGTTAAGCCCTCGAAGGCATGGGGCGAGGTAGGACAAACTGCTTTCGGTGAGAGGCCATCCGGAACAGATCGGGGCCACATCTCACAATCGATCCTTGCAATTGGGCAGCAGGACACCGATCCGTGCGGCCTTCGCCCACCTCGCGGCATCAATGTGCTCGGAGCCAGTAGCGACCACCTTATCTTGGAGTCCGACCACTGCCTTACGATCGGCTCCGAAATGACATTCCAACTGAACTACGGTGCATTGGTGCGCGCCATGACTTCCCCGTTCGTCGCCGAGGTTGTGAAGCCTCAGTGCGGCACCTTTAATAGGACTGTTGAGGCAAACAATGGCTGAACCATGCATCGTTGCGATGGGTGGTGGCGGGTTTAGTATGGAACCCGACAATCCACTGCTAGATGACTATGTGCTCTCGCTCCTCGAAAAATCTAGCCCTCGGGCTTGTTTCCTGCCGACGGCGAGCGGCGACTCGGATAGTTACATCGTAAAGTTCTACGAGGCTTTCGGTAATGGTCGGTGTGTTCCGACTCACCTCTCACTGTTTCGAAGAACTATCGATGACCTTCGGTCCTTCATTCTTGACCAGGACGTCATTTACGTTGGAGGTGGGAATACGGCAAATATGCTAGCCGTGTGGCGAGTTCATGGTCTTGATGAAATTTTACGCGAAGCATGGTCCAGCGGCGTCATCCTTTGTGGGTTAAGTGCCGGGGCAGTCTGTTGGTTTGAAAGTGGTGTGACCGACTCGTTTGGAAAACAACTCCGAGCACTTCCAGACTGTCTTGGATTTCTTCCCGGTAGTCATTGCCCCCATTACGATGGCGAAAGTCAGCGTCGGCCAACATATCAACACCTCATTACGCAGAGAGTACTTGTCGGCGGAATCGCAGCAGACGACGGTGTAGCACTCAGGTACTCCGGATCGGAGTTAATGGAAGTTGTTTCTTCTCGTCAGGATGCTCGGGCATGGAGTGTCGAAATGGCCGATGGTCAAGTCTTTGAAAAGGAATTACCTCCGAGATACCTCGGCTATAAGGAATGAGATGATTACGCACCGCTGACCTGAACGTCAGCGGTCAATGCTTAGCTTTACCCGCGACCTCCAGTGCGACGATCACCAGACGCTGGTGATCTAGTTGCCGCAGAAAAGTATAAATCTCTTTGCGAGCGGCGGCATAGTTGCACCCTAGCAAAATTAGACGTTCCGTAAGTGCCGGAGGTAATCACGACCGTCGTATAAAATTAGCAACTGGTGTTAAAGAAGACCTCCTTACCGCACTTCCCAGTGAGCGACTTCTATGTCTATCTTCCTCGCATCACAAAGCTATTTCTGAGTAAAAATGCAGCCATGCCAAGCAATTCGACAGCAAAGACACAATCTACAGATACTTCCCAGAACATTGCCGTTGAACTAGAGCTGCCGCTCCGCCAAGTCCTTGCCGCAGTCGAACTCCTGGACGCCGGCAATACTATCCCGTTTATTGCCCGCTATCGCAAAGAAGCGACCCAAGGCCTGGACGAAATTGCATTGCGGGCCATCGAAGATGCCCTCGAACGCATCAAAGCCTTAAACGCTCGCAAAACGACTGTGCTTAAAACGATCAGCGAGCAAGGAGTATTAACCGACGCCCTGCATTCTCAGATCCAGAATTGCAGCGACCTGCGAACCCTTGAAGCCATTTACCTGCCTTATAAACCGAAACGACGCACACGTGCTACCATCGCGCGAGAGCAAGGTCTCCAGCCACTTGCCGACTTGCTACTCAAGCAAGAAAGACTTCAGCAGTCCAGGCAAGCAACACTTCAGCCCTACGTCGACCCAGCCAAAGAAGTCCCCGACACCCAGACAGCACTGCGGGGCGCCTTGGACATCATCGCTGAACAGTGGTCAGAAAACGCCGAAACCCGCGATTGGATGGTCGAGCAAGCCAGGACCTATGGCAAGATCGTCTCCAAGGTCAAACGAGGGAAGAAGGAAGAAGCCGAAAAATTCGAATTGTATCTCGACCACCAGGAGGCTGTGCGAAAAGTTCCATCACACCGACTGCTTGCCATGATGCGAGGCGCTGCAGAGGGCGTTTTGCGAGTTAGCGTGCAATTGGAAGGCACACGTGAGCTTTCCGAGCTCCGGCGTCGACTCGTCCACAACCGTCAATTCGAATTCTTTAGCGATCTCAACGCCACCGTCGACGATTGTCACGAGCGATTGCTAATGCCAGCGACCGAATCCACCATTCTGCAAACCTTGAAAGAAGAGGCCGACGAACAGGCCATCGGAGTATTTGGTAAAAACTTACGAGAACTGTTAATGGCGGCGCCAGCAGGGCCACGTATCACTCTCGGTATCGATCCTGGTTTTCGTACAGGCTGCAAAGTAGCGGTAGTCGATGGCACTGGGAAATTTTTAGCCAATACAGCCATTTACCCGACGCCCCCTAAAAGCGACACAATAGCAGCGGGCATGACCCTGCTCGCCCTCATCAAAAAACACAACGTCCAACTGATCGCCATCGGCAACGGCACCGCTTCGCGCGAGACTGACGCCTTTGTGGGGGACTTAATGCGAGAACATCAACTTGATATCACTAAGGTCATGGTTAGCGAATCGGGAGCTTCAATCTATTCGGCCAGTGAACTGGCCGCTCGAGAGTTCCCAGATTTGGACATCACGGTCCGCGGGGCAATTAGTATCGCACGGCGTTTACAGGATCCACTCGCTGAGCTAGTCAAGACAGACCCCAAGTCGATTGGTGTGGGCCAGTACCAACATGATGTCAATCAAGTACAGCTCCGCAAGTGCCTAGATCGGGTCGTCGAGTCGTGCGTCAACCGTGTTGGCGTTGATCTAAACATGGCAAGCGTCCCCTTGCTCTCGTATGTCGCCGGCATTGGGCCACGGCTAGCAGAGAATATCGTCGAGTACCGCAACAGTAACGGTCGGTTTACGGATCGTCAGCAGTTGAAGTCTGTTACCAAGCTCGGCAAAAAAGCGTTCGAACAGGCGGCTGGCTTTCTTCGTATTCGTGGTGGAGATCAGCCGCTGGACAACTCAGCAGTGCATCCAGAAAGCTACGCGATCGTAAGTCGCATGGCCAAGCAACTGCAAACTAACTCCAAAGCTCTGGTGGGCAATGCCACCCTCAGCCAAAAGCTGAAGCCCGAGGATTTTATCGACGCCCAATTTGGCATTCCGACGATCGTCGACATTATCTCTGAGCTAGGCAAGCCAGGACGCGACCCACGCAGCGAGTTTCGAGTGGTGAAGTTCAGCGAGAGCGTCAACAACATGACAGACTTGAAGCCTAACATGATTCTTGAAGGGGTGATCACCAACGTTACTCATTTCGGTGCATTTACTGACATCGGCGTGCATCAAGACGCCCTGATTCACATCTCTCAACTAGCTGACGAGTATGTGAGTGACCCCAACGAGATTGTTTCCGTTGGCGATGTAGTCAAAGTCAAAGTGCTGGAAATCGACATTCCGAGAAAACGAATCTCTTTGACTCGCAAATTCAACGCGTAAATTATCATGGATACCGCAGCGAATAATCCGTTCCAAATCTGGGTCGATGCCGATGCTTGCCCTGCCGCTATTAAACAAATCCTCTACCGGACTGCCCGACGGTTAGAGGTGGAGCTGACTCTCGTAGCCAACCAATCCATGCACATTCCATCCTCTGAATTGATTCGGCTAATGCTCGTTTCCGAAGGGGCTGAGGTCGCTGACGACAAGATTATCGAAATGCTTGCTCCGGGGGACGTCGTGATTACCGGCGACATTCCACTTGCTGCCCGCGTAGTAGAAAGAGAGGGAATTGCAATCGGTGTTCGCGGAGAACTCTTCGACGACAACAGCGTGCATGATCGGCTAGCGTCACGTGACTTGATGGAACAATTTCGATCGGCAGGCGTAGATACCAGTGGCCCCAAGCCGCTCACTCATAAAGATATTCAAACGTTCTCCAATCTATTGGACCGAACGCTCACACAATGCCTTAAGGAAAGGTAATCAGAGCCCGACCCACGGAAGTTTTCCTGGCAGCGGGAATCCCCAAGATGCTGCCAACGTATTTGCAGCGTCTTCCGTGTTGGAAATGTCACCCCACGGCCCATTCCGCAAGTAAGCATGGAGGACATTCAAAGGTGCACAGGAACTGAACGCACTTGCTCGTTTTCCAAGGGCGGCTGCGGAGGGTCGACCCAAGGAATCTCCTGGCCCTCTTCAAGTATTTTGAAAACTCGTGACTTGAATTCGCGCGTTACTTTGCCCAATACATCCCGCTCCGAATTGCCGCTGGCCCTGATGTCGCCAGAATCACCGCCAGCCAGATTCGCCACTCTTCCGGTCACCACTCCATCTTCGTTCGTGTGAACGTAAACAAGGCAAGCAAAGACAGGAACGTTGGGCTTGGAGTCACCAGTTATCCCAAGCGAATGTTGATTATCAGAGTTCGATTGCATATTCATGTTGGCTTTATGGGTGTCAATTCACCTTTGTGGTTTCTCAGGAAACAGGACGTCGACTAATCATCGTCCGCTCGGAGGACTGAGATGAAAGCTTTTTGCGGGATATTCACGCTGCCGAATTGCTTCATCTTGGCCTTCCCCTTCTTCTGCTTCTCTAGCAGCTTTTTTTTGCGTGTCACATCGCCGCCGTAGAGTTTCTCGGTGACATCCTTCCGGTAGGGAGCGACTGTGGTTCGCGCGATAATCTCGCCACCAATCGCACCCTGGATCGGTATCTTGAATTGATGTCGAGGGATCTCCTTCGCCAGCTGCTCGCAGTAATGCAAAGCGCGTGTGCGTGCTTTGTCCCGGTGCACGAGATAGGAAAGCGTATCGACCGGCTCTTTGTTTACCAGGATGTCGACTTTGACGATGTCGGTCTTGCGATACTCGATCGGCTCGTAGTCAAATGATCCGTATCCACGCGTCAGCATTTTTAGCTTGCCGTAGAAGTCGAACAGCACTTCGCCGAGCGGCATGACGCTGGTCACTTCAAGTCGTTTGGCGGAGAGGTAGTCCATTGTCTGACTCTCCGAACGATGCTCGCGGCACAGTTCCATGACCCCACCGACATACTCTTCGGGAGTGATAATCGAAGCCTTAATGTACGGCTCACTGGCAAACTCGATGGACATTGGATCGGGCCAGTAACTAGGGTTATCAACCTCTATCTCTGAACCATTTCTCAAGGTCAGCTTGTACTTCACCGACGGAGCGGAGATCACCAAGCCGATATCGAACTCTCGCTGCAGGCGTTCCTGAATGACATCCAGGTGCAGTAGGCCCAGAAACCCGCAGCGGAATCCAAAACCAAGCGCCGCCGAACTGTCTTTCTCGAATGTCAGAGCTGCGTCGTTGATCGCGAGTTTGTCCAGAGCCTTCGCGAGTTCCTGATATTCGCCTGTATCCATGGGGTAGATGGACGAGAACACTACCTGCCGTGCTTCCTGATAGCCAGGGATTGGCTCGTCTGCCTGCCGATCAAGGAGCGTGATCGTATCGCCAACTTCAATATCCTGCACACTCTTGACACCAGCAACGATGTAGCCCACTTCGCCCGCGCTGAGTTGCTTGCGGGGATTGAGTTGGAACTGGTTGTAGCCAACTTCATCCACCTTAAAGTCGCGATTCGCGTGCATGAAGTGAATCGTATCGCGTGGCTTGAGTGTTCCCTCCATCACGCGACATTGCAGTATCACGCCACGGAACTTGTCGAAGTGAGCATCAAACACAAGCGCTTTCAAGGGCGCGTCCGGACTGCCTTTGGGAGCCGGCAGCTTCTCGACGATGCCCACCAACACTTCCTCAATGTTGATGCCTTTCTTCGCGGAAATCGAAATCGCTTCGAACGGGTCGAGTCCCAACTCCGCGTCAATCGCTTCTTGAGCTCGCTCGATATCTGCTGAGGGCAAATCGATCTTATTGATGATCGGCAGCAGTTCCAAATTGTGTTCCAATGCCATATACAGATTGGCCACCGTCTGCGCCTCCACCCCTTGCGACGCATCGACAATGATCAAAGCACCTTCGCACGCCATCAGGGAGCGCCTGACTTCATGCGAAAAATCTACATGGCCAGGCGTGTCAATGAGATTCAGCAGGTAGTTTTTGCCATCCGGAGCGCGATAATCGAGCGTGATCGTGTTGCTCTTAATGGTGATGCCGCGTTCGCGTTCGATGTCCATCGAATCCAGCATCTGCTCATGCAGATCTCGCTGCGCAATTCCACCGCAAGTTTGGATGAGCCGGTCCGCCAGAGTCGACTTTCCGTGGTCGATATGGGCGATAATGCAGAAATTTCGAATGTGTTCCATGGCATAATTTTAGCAGGAAACAGGGTGAAGAAGCAGGAGGCGGCTGGAAGACTATTGCAACGCCCTAAGAACCGGCTGGTAGGACTGGCTTTGCCGGTGTTTTGATGTAACAAAAGGTGCTGACAGAACTGTATAATGTGGGCGTGTCATTTGTCACGAGCGAACCCTGCTTCGGTCAGTCGAATTGCCGTCGGTTGGACAAGCTTCAGCGAGTTTGTATCTCCTCATTCTGGCCGTGAATTTCACCTCCGCGCGCAAGCCCAGGTGCGTTCGACGCATGGGTTGCCCCCACCGATGTCGCGGTTGACAACGAATCGTTCATAGATGCGTTCGGGGTGAAACTATCGAAGGCAAGAAACCCGCCGGAAAAGTAGGCCTTGAGCCGGTCTGAATTGGCCTAAACGCGCTCCACGATAGCATTATGCTTAGTACCCAAACGTGGAACGAACGTCACTCTGAGTAAAGCAGGAACTTGCGACGCCGCGCGAGAAACCGATCTAGCTCTTGCTGGAAGAGTGGCTTGAGCGAGCCGGCATCTTGCCCGCTTTGGATAGCTTCGAGGACCGAGCGGTTGATCAACAGGCGATTGAATCGCTTCATGTTCCAATCGTCGGCGTAGAGCTTTCGCAATGTGCAAGCGATGTGCAGCCCCACGTCGACGGGACGGAATACCTGGCGGTCGACTACGATGACGTTGACCCCTTGGCAGAGTTCGCCAGCGTATTTGCTCGAAGCAGGCGTGAACCGAATCGGTACGAAACGCACGCCTGCTAGCCCTTGTTGGTTGAGTGCCGCGGCCAACTTCTGGCTGTCGATCCATGGCGCACCAAACAATTCAAACGGGGTATCTGTTCCGCGACCGACCGAAAGGTTCGTGGTTTCCAGCAATCCGATCCCTGGATACACGATCGCTTGAGTCAGGCTGCGCATGTTGGGCGAAGGATTGATCCAGGTTAGCCCCGTCCGATCCCAAGTGTCACCACGCCGCCATTTTTCAACTTCAACTACCTTCAAATCCAAATCGAGGCCACGCTCTTCGCGAATCATGCGCGCTAGTTCGCCAGCCGTCATCCCGTGTCGCACGGCAATTGGGTGATAACCGACGAACGATTCGTCGCCCCGATCAAGGACAGGACCTTCGACCAACTTTCCGCCAATCGGATTGGGCCGATCCAGCACAACAAAATGCAACCCTTGCTCAGCCGCAGCTTCCATGGCCAATCCCATGGTGGAGATGTAAGTGTAAAACCGGGTGCCGATGTCCTGGATGTCGAAGACAAGCGTATCAAGGGTTTTCAATCGATCGGACCCGGGCCGTCGCGATTCCCCATACAAACTGTAAACAGGCAAATTCGTGGTTGGGTCGTGGGCGTCGGCAACATTGGGTTCGTCCAGCTTGCCTTGCAGGCCATGCTCCGGGCTGAAAATGGCAACCAGTTCCACCGCCGGTGCATCATGCAAAAGATCGATCGTGCGTTTGCCGTGCCGGTCGAGGCCGGTGTGGTTTGTGATAAGCCCGACGCGCCGGTTGGCCAGGGCCTGGAAATTGTCGCGTTCGAGAACATCGATTCCCGTGAGAACATTGCCCGGTTGCTTATTTGCCGGTTCTTTGACAACACTTTCCCGCGCAGAAGTCTTTCGATTCTTTCCAACGATCGCTGCTGCCGCCAGTGTACCGATGCGCCCCGCCAAGTGATTGATGCTCCCTTGCCCATCTGGGTGCAAACGATTCGAGAGAAAAATAACGAACAAATCCAATTGGGGATCGATCCACATGGCGGTGCCAGTGAATCCGCCGTGGCCAAACGCCTGGCGGCTGAAGAGTTCGCCCCGATTACTGGAATACTTACTCGATACGTCCCAACCGAGTGCCCGACGCTGACCTGCGATATTTCGGCCGCGAATCATTTCCCGGATAGTCTGCGAACTGAGAATTTGCTTCCCATCCGATATGCCACGTGCAAGCATCATCGAGGCATAGCGGGCCAGATCGTCAGCCGTGGAAAACAAACCGGCGTGTCCCGCCACTCCATCCAAGAGTGCCGACCGGGGATCGTGAACCGTGCCGCGCAGCCACTCTCCCTCGCGCTGCTCGGTCGGAGCGGCGCGTGCCCGTAAGTGTTCGTCAGGGAGGAATCCAGTTTCAAGCATCCCCGCCGGCTGAAAGATATTTTCTTTGGCAAACTGAGCCACATCCTGGCCAGTCACACGCCGCACCATCTCGCCAAGCACGAGGAACCCCACGTCGGTGTAGACAAACTTTTTTCCCACCGGACCGGTTGTTTTCAACGCCCAAATTCGGTTCCATGCTTCTTTGCTCCCCTGCTTGTAGTCGGCCAGCGGATTGTCGGGTATCAGTCCCCCTTGGTGCGTGAGTAAATGTTCGACGGTGATTTTGTCTTTGCCATTCTGTGCAAACTCGGGAATGGTGTTTGCCACCGGATCGCGCAGCCGCAGTTGGCCTCGTTCTACCAAAATCATAATGCTCGTAGCGGTGGCGACCGGCTTAGTGAGCGAAGCCATATCGAAAACCGTGTCGACCGTCATGAGTTCCGGCGTCGGTTGAAGCTGGCGGTGACCAAATGCGCGGGCGAAGGCAACCGTTCCCTGTCGGCCAATCATTACCACACAGCCGGGAAGTTTTTCCTGTTGGATCTCGGACGCGACGAGCCCCTCGATTTGTTCCAGAATCGTTCCGTCCAGCCCCACCGCAAGCGGATCACTTTGCGGCAACGGTGCACAATGCGCGAGCGCTGCACCTATGACGACTAGCGCCACACTTATCGAAAGGAGGACGCGGCATTTGGCGACCGTTTTCCAATCGAAGCGAGTCAGAAGAGTATGGTCGATCATGATGGGAAACTTTCCGAAGAATCTCGCGAGCCAAGTGCTTGCGGGAAAACAAAACTTAGCAGCAGTCCGAACAGAAATGTCGAAACAGCGCCCACCATCGCATACCAGGGCCAGGCTAGCGGTGTCATCAGAGCGACGGTCGACAACAATCCTAGTCCAAAGACGAATCCCCCAAGCGCAGCCGGCTGTTGAACACGCTTGGCCAAGACTGCCAGGCAGTAAATTCCCAGGACGGGGCCTAGCGCGAACCCGGCGATTTTCAGCACGCTGCTCACAGTGTTCTCGGAAGCGCCGATCTGGTTGCTTACCAGTGCAATGCCGATTTGTAAGAAGCCGAAACAGACCGTCGCGATACGGCAAATCCTTAGCAATTGTTCAGAACCGAGTTCCTGTTTTCTGAGTGGGAGATAAATATCGTTGATCAGTGCGGTTGCCGACGAGTTGAGCGAGCTGGAGAGCGTCGACATCGCTGCGGCAAACACCGCCGCCAACGTCAGGCCCGTGAGCCCGATGCCCAAGTGGTGAACAATGAAGTGTGCGAATACGCGGTCCCCATCGGCAGACGTAAACAGCGTTTCTGGTGGGAAAGTCTGATAAAAACATGCCAGCCCCATTCCGATTGCCAGGAACAGCGCAAATTGGGCGCAGACCATAAAGCCACTCACCGCCAACGCCCAGCCTGCGGCACGTTGACTCTTTGCTGCAAGGTAGCGCTGAACCATCATCTGATCCGTTCCGTGGGTCGCGGCGGTAAGAAACAACCCGCCCACCAAGCCGGCCCAGAATGTCATCGTCGGTTTCACTAGGCTGATGTCGAAGTCCAATACGCGAAACTTATCGTGCTGCTCGCCGAACTCGCGCAATTGGTCGAGTCCTCCCGGCAGTTGTCCGACAATCACAACCAGCGTCACGATGGCCCCGATCGAATAGATAAGAAACTGCAAACAATCGTTCCAGATCACCGATTTCACGCCGCCAAAAAAAGTGTAGGCGATCGTCACGATTCCAATCCCCGCAATACATCCGGGCAACCCCACGCCGACTACTTGATCCAGTGCTAGTGCAGTAAGAAACAATCGCAGCGCATCGCTCAGATTTCTTGTCACGAGAAACAACAACGAAGTTGCCCGACGGGAAGTGGCACCAAAACGTCTCTCGAGTACTTCGTAAGAAGTAAAAGGTTCACCACGGAAATAGAGCGGAAGTAACAAATACACAACCAAGATGCGTCCCGCAATGTAGCCAAAAGTAATCTGCAGAAATCGCATGTCGCCGCCTTCGGCAGCAAAGGTGAAGCCGGGGATGCTGAGAAATGTGACCGTGCTGGTTTCCGTGGCGACGATCGACAACAGCACAGCCCACCCGGGGAGCGAGCGCCCCCCCAAAAAATAATCGACGGTGCTACGCTGGCCTCGTCCCACCCATACCCCTAGGGTCAGGACGATGCCTAAGTAGCCGAGAACAATTGCCAGGTCGGTCGAAGAGAGCAGGGAGTTCAAGTGCAGGATCTGAAAAAGATGCGGGGGAGACTATCCTAACCGGCGTTGCGGCAGCAGTGGGCAGAAAAGAGACGGCCGGTCTCTCTCTTTCAAAACGCTATGTTGAAGACCACCGGCCCGTGCTATTCTACACAGTATCCTAGGCAAATCAGTGCCAAAAAGGGTCCCGAGCGCACGTGTTTCTCTTTTTCGCGCACAAACGCTGTTTCTCTACCTAGCTGCTTACTAGAATCGAATTGATGTTAGATAATCTCACAACCGAAGCGCGCAATCCTGCATCGGAGGACTTAGACGCCCTAAGTCCCCGGGCAATCGTCGAGCTTATTTGCTCCGAAGATATGAAGGTTGCCGAATCAGTGCGCCAACAAGCGGAACCGATCGCCAAGGCAATCGAAGTCATCGCGCACCGTTTAGGACATGGCGGACGTTTGATTTACATCGGTGCCGGCACTTCCGGCAGGTTGGGGATTCTCGACGCCGCCGAATGTCCTCCCACGTTCAATTCCGATCCGGCACAGGTAGTTGGGATCATTGCCGGCGGACCGCAAGCGATGTTGCGTGCGGTCGAGGGTGCAGAGGATTCTGGCGAATTGGCTGCGGAAGATTTGCGCGAGATCGAACTTTGCAGCCACGACGTCGTCGTGGGAATTGCCACGAGTGGTCGTACCCCCTATGTGATCGGAGGGCTTGATTACGCCCGCAGTCAGGGAGCGTATGCGATCGGTTTGAGTTGCAATCGAGATGCCACCGTCAGCGCACGGGCAGACCTGAGTATCGCTCCCGTGGTGGGGCCCGAAGTGGTTAGTGGTTCCACGCGGATGAAAGCCGGCACGGCGACGAAAATGGTGCTCAATATGCTCTCGACGGGTGCTATGGTTCGAATGGGAAAGACCTATGGCAATCTGATGGTTGATTTGCAGTCCACCAATACCAAGTTGACCGAACGTTCTAAGCGCATTGTTTGCACGCTTACCGATCTTTCCCAGGAACAGGCTGACGAGTTGCTTCGGCAATGCGATGGCGAGCTTAAGACGGCAATCGTTTCACATCGCCTCGCAAAGTCGCCTGAAGAAGCGCGGCAGCGCTTGCATGCCGCACGGGGGCATTTGAGAAAAGCATTAGAGAATAGTCAGGTATGACAACCTCTTCCTGCGCCGGAAAAATCTCTGCCGGAGAACCGACCCTCGATCGGTTGGTTCTTGGAGTCGACGGAGGCGGCACCAAAACCACCGCCTGGCTGGCTCGCCGTGCGCCAGGCAAGGAGCCCAATATCCTTGGGCGTGGCGTGGCAGGCTCATCGAATGTGAGAGCGGCAGGAGTGCAGGTCGCGCTCGAAAATTTGAAGTCCGCGGTCGAATTGGCTTGGAGCGACGCGCAACGCACTCCGCAGTCGGCTTGCTGCGCCGTACTCGCTCTTTCGGGTTCCGGACATCCACAGACGCAAAGCCAAGTGCTCGACTGGGCAAATAAACAGCAACTTGCGGAGCATGTACAGATTGTTCACGATGCTGCGCCGGTTCTTTCTGCGGGTACTCCCGAAGGAAAGGGCGTTGCCTTGATAGCCGGGACTGGCGCTGTGGCTTATGGCACCAACGCCAAGGGGACGACGTATGTAGCTGGCGGCTGGGGATACTTGTTTGGCGATGAAGGGAGCGCTTATTGGCTCGGCCAGGCCGCGTTGGGGGCCATTTCGCAAGCATCCGACGGTCGGGGTCCGAGCACAACGCTCGAACAGTGCGTGCTTGAGCGTTTGAAAATCTCGGAAGCTCGAGAGATTCTTTCTACTCTACAACGCAATAAGGATGTTCGGCAGACGGTTGCTTCTTTGGCCGATCTGGTAACCGAAGCTGCCGTGCAGGGCGATACTGTTGCCGAGCAAATTGTGCAGCAGGGCGTTGATCACTTGGCTGCTTTGGTGCAAAGTGTGGCTCAGGAATTGTTGCTCGGTAAAGATTTTCCCCTGGCCCTGACCGGCGGCGTGCTGTGTGGGTGTAGCCAAGTGAGGAAATCGTTGCGGGAGGGCTTATCGCGCGCTGGTCTGAAGCCGACCCCCATCGAACTTGTGCTGGAACCTGTCGCCGGTTGTGTGAAGTTGGCTTGCGAGTTCACTATCTAGCCAAATCGGACGCCACGCGTTAGCCAAACTGGACTGTCGTGCAGCCGCTTACAGGCTTTTCACATCCGGTAGTTTCTGGGATCGTCAACGGTAACTGTTTTTGGTGACGGACGGCCAACCAAGCAAAGCATTCTGCCTCAAGCGTATCAGGGTTCAGCCCGCGTTCACGGACGTTTTTGATTTCGCCAAAGCGTTCTTCCAGCATCCGCATGATGACCGGATGGTGGACGCCACCGCCAGTGACCCACATCCTTTCAGGCATGCTGGGGAGTTTTTTCACAGCGCGGAAAATTGCTTCGGTTGTTACGGCGCACAAAGTCGCGGCTCCATCTTCAATGCTAAGTCCCGACACGTCGACATGATCAAAATCATAACGATCAGCGGCCTTTGGCAAGGGGCGTGCAAAGAAAGGTGTCTCGAACGCTGCTTCTACAGTTTCATGGTGGACTGTGCCTGTCGAAGCGAGTTGACCGTCGCGGTCGTGTGGCAGGTCGGCCATGGCTTGAGCCCATTCGTCGATCAACCCACAGCCGGGACCCGTGTCGCCGGCGATAATCTCGTCGCGTTCTCCCAACCAGGTCACATTGGCCACCCCACCCAAGTTGAGTACCAAAGTAGGGCGTGGCTCATCCGCAAATAAAGCTCGATGAAACATAGCGACCAGCGGGGCTCCTTGCCCGGAAGCTGCCATGTCGCACCGACGAAAGTCGGACACAATCGGGATATCCAATTCCCTGGCTAAAGTCCAAGGATTGCCAATTTGCAGTGTTAACCCTTCCGAGGGCAAGTGACGAACCGTGTGTCCATGAAAGCCGACGAGATGGATCTTCTTCGCCGTCGAGGAATTTTCACTAAGGATTTGACGTGCCGCTAGCACATGGTGTTCTGTGACTTCCTTTTCCAGCCGAAGCAACTCGACTACCGGAACGTCGTGTTGCGAGGCTTCTTGCAGACGCATGCGCAAATCATCGCTGTAGGGGAGTGTCGACCCTCCGAGAAACTCAATTTTGCTCTCTCCGTCGGTTTTGAGTATCGCGACATCGACCCCATCACAAGAGGTACCGCTCATCATTCCAACTGCGATTTTTGACATGGGCCAATAAGAGTGATTAGAGGTCTAGGAATTCTAAGGACGATTTTCCACTAGTAGTTGCTTCTAGGCACCAACTTACTGGGGCCTAGCCGCAATTTATAGATTACTGCAGCCGCATTTAATAGCTTAGCTACTTGGGGCAGTTGGTGAAGGGAAAAAATACGTAATATCCTCTCGGAATTGCGCACATTCCTGGTTAGGATGGAATCAGGTCGAGTGTAGGGGATGCTTTGCAAGTGAATTTGGGTGTCCACGGAAGATTAGTGTGCACGAATATTCTTCCCCTGCCAAGTTTGCCAAATACGAGGTTTTCCAAGCAGGTCAGTTGGGGCAATACACATGACGGATCTGGAAAAACATGTTCGCCAGGTGGCCGTGCTCGTTGAAACCGAGGATAGCTGGGGCTGCAGTGTTATCCGTGGTATTGCGGACTACTCTCAGGACCATGGTCATTGGAACCTGTTGATCGATCCCCGCGACCATGAGCAACGATCGGCCCTACCCGATTTATGGACAGGAGACGGTATTATTGCTCGGATTGGCAGCCGAATGCAGCTCGATCAGATTCGCGATCGCTCGGTTCCCACGGTGAACGTCGACACAATCTTTGAAGGCTTGGATGGCATTTATGACGTGATTACTGACGATGCCGAGCGGGCTGAGATTGCGCTTGCGCATTTACGCGATCGGGGGTTCGAACAATTTGCATTTTTTGCTCCCCCCAGTCGTCAGTATTCTCCAAAACGGGGACGTGCTTTTACCACCGCAGTTCGACAGGCAGGTTTTGATTGTCGAGAGTACAAACCTGGATACCGCGTCGGACGAAAGATTGGCTGGGAAGAGCAGCAACGCCGTGTCAACCGTTGGTTGTTGTCGCTTCCTCGTCCTGTGGCCGTGTTTACGGTCGACGCCCATCGGGGCAGGCAGTTGGCGGAGATTTGCTATCTCAGTGGGATACGTGTTCCCGACGAGGTGGCAATTTTGGCGGGCGACACAGACGAATTGATGTGCGATGTTTGCACTCCACCACTATCGAGTGTTGCGGTAGCTGGCCGGCGGATCGGGTACGAAGCCGCGACATTGCTTGCAGGAATGATGCAAGGCGAAACGCCTCCCCACGAGCCTTATATGGTCCCTCCCCAGGGGATTGTAAGCCGGCAGTCGACCGACATCTTGGCAATTGACGACGATATGGTTGTCCGCGCATTGCGTTTTATTCAGGCACACGCTTTTCACGATATTGCGGTCAAGGATATCTTGCGTGAAGTGCCCGTTTCGCGACGCAGTTTGGAAATTCAGTTCCAACACTATTTAGGTCGCTCTCCGGCCGAAGAGATCCGCCGCGTTCGTTTAGAAAAAGGCCAAGAACTCCTGGCGCGCTCCGAAATGTCGATAGGCGAAATCGCATTGGCTTGTGGATTTGCCAACGCGACTCGATTCGGCGTGGCTTTCCGCAAACGATTCGGTTTAACTCCGCTGGCTTACCGCAAGCAGCTAGTGCGATCGACTCTCTAGAACGGGTTCTAGGATTGCGCAACTTAGAGAAAGAATTGCGCACTTATTGTTTCGTTGGTTTCCTCCTCTGCGTTACTATCAGGGCTGGGGCAGCATTTGTTTTTCTACTGCTTTGGGCATGTGTAAATCTAACACGATTTCGGGCCGCTTCTTGAGAACATAAGGCTCGTATTTTCGAAAGAGGGAGGAACGATCATGACATTCCGTACGATCTTAGCCACCTTGCTGCTTCTAGCATTTGCCGCGCCGCTCAGCGCTGTAGATGTGGATGTGGTGATTGACGATTTCGAGTCGTATGCAACGGACGGTGCATTACAGGCCGCTTGGGTTTCATCGACCGCCTCAACCACCAGTACCTTCCGTACTACCGACAACGTCGTTTTTGGTCCAAACATCACCGGTCAGGCGGCCGTGTTCGACGGAACGATTGGTATAGGAGCGGGCAGTGTGAATCAATGGTCCACGCCATTTGCCATTGCTCCCTCGGCAACTCAAAATGTAGAACTCTCAGTCGATCTTGGTCACGAAGCGCTGACTTCGAATAAAAAACTTTCGTTAGGCCTTCGATCCAGTGCTGGGGCAAATATCATTGAATTAGGATTTTGGAACCAGTTTCTTCCAGGTCCCAATGGCGAATTCTTTCAGTTCGCACACAGGGCTATACTCTTACCAGGCGGGGACAACTGGCAGCCTTTTGGTCTCTCGCCGAGTTTAGACCAAATTTTCGAAGTGGCCAACCCATCGTTCCATCGCTTCAAAGCAATTATCAGCCAGACCGATATTACCTTTACACTGGATCTGTTTGCCGACGGGATAAACAACGCGCCTTCCGCTGGACCCGCGGACTTCGACGGAAGTGGCGAAGTCGATGGAGAAGATTTCCTCATCTGGCAGCGAAATGTTGGCATCGGAACGTTGCCTTCCCAGGGGGATGCTAACGGCGATACCGTTGTCAACGCCGCCGACTTGGCCATCTGGGAAACCGATTATGGCATGACCGCCACGCCAGGTCCTGGTGTTGATGCCATAGATGTCGTTCCCGCTGCGGTTACTGCCGCAGGTTTTGACGACTTGCGTTTTGGCATCCCTTCGGCAGCAGGTTCGTCGGCCGACCCGTTTCTGGGTGTCGACAACGTATCGCTCAGACTGGTGGACATTCCGCCGCCGATCGGAGCTGTTCCTGAACCGACTTCAGCGGCACTGGTCTTGAGCGCGTTGGCAGGGTTGGCTTTGGCGGCGCGTCGTCGTTAATCGCTGCGATTTCCAAGAGATTGATTTGGGGATTAGTATTTGTGCCCGCTTCGCGGTTTGGGGCAGCCGCGAGGCGGGTTTTCTCAGCTTCGATCATAGGAGCTAGGATGAAGAGGTTTCTTTTTGCGCGTATTTGTTGCGCTGCTGCCGTGATCCATGGCTATCCAGCGTTGGCCCAATTTGCTGCCTTGCCCAATATCAACGTAACCGCCTCCGGGCTCGTGCCCACCGAGTCGGACTACGTGCCGAATGTGGTACTGTGCGAAAACGGTCAGGCAAGCTTCGAAGCGCTGAAGGCACAGGCCGTTGCCGCGCGAACGTTCGCTTATTACAAAATCAACCTTCAGGGATTCATCAACGACGGCACGGGGGACCAAGTCTATAGTTGTGCCGGCAGCCCCGGCGCGATTCACCATGCCGCCGCGCAAGCCACGGAAGGCGAAATTCTCTATGTCCGCGACACCATTGGCGTGCAATCCGACGTACTGATCGCCTCGTTTTATGTGGCAGGCGCGATTCCTAGCGGACCGTTCAATATTAACAGCCCCGGTGTGATCGTCGATCCGGGCGATCCCGATCCGACCAATACGGAACAGTGGGTGACCTACACCTATGCCAACGGCTTGACTGGCGGTTTTAACACGGGTTCGCCACTTGGTTTTCAGGGAACGCCGACCAATCCGAATTGGCCCAATCGCGGAGCAAAGAGTCAGAATGGTGCCGACTATCTTTCCGACAACAGCGTTCCTTACCTCGATATTTTGAAATACTACTACGGTGCCGACATCCAGCTCCGCACCGCGGCGACTGCCGGCACCGGGGTGCAATTCGGATTAAAAACTCTTGTCGACTTCGACGACTACACGGGGAATACCGATCCCACGATTTCCGGTCACGAGGGAACGTTTCATCGTTCGCCCACGTTCTCCGGAAGCACCACGGCCAACGTCGCCGGTTCGACCGCCGACCGGTCCAGCGCTGAGGCACACAGTGGTACCCATTCACAGTTGATCGACATCACTTACGACGAATTGTCGGGGACCGACTTCTTCGTCAGGCATATCTCGGGTGCTCGATATGGTTTTCTTGACGGCGGGACCAACGCAGCTTCGCGCACCGACAATGTGCAGGTGGAATCGATCGGCTCGATTGGTTTTTGGCTGAAGACCAGCGCTCCCGGCATCCAAGCAAGTATCGCTCTGGACGATCCCACCACGGGCGATCGTGGCGTGCTGAAAAACATAATTGCCGACAACCAATGGCATAAGTACGAATGGTTTCTTGAAGAAGCTAGCGAGTGGGAAGCCTGGATCGCGGCGGGCAACGGCGTGGTTGACGGCGACCGAATCACCATCGATTCCATTCAGTTTGTCGGCGCGGCCGATGCGCAGATTTTCCTAGACGATGTCTTCTGGGATCCCCAGGCGGTGTTTGCGCCACTGATTCCTGGTGATTTCGATGGAGATGGCGACGTCGACAGCGCCGATTTGACTCTGTGGCAAACATCGTACGGCACCGGGGCGGGGGCTGATGCTGACGACGATGGTGACACCGATGGAAACGACTTCCTCATCTGGCAACAAAATGAGGGAACGGGTGTGGGCCCCATCACGTCAATCCCTGAGCCTGCTGCTTGTTCGATGATACTGCTGGCTGTGGGAGCTTCACTTACTTTGTTCCACCGTCGCGGATTGCAAAGGTAGGTTGGGGGGTAGGAGTATGGAAATTGTATTGCGCAAACATGCGCAACCGCGAGAACCCTTTGCGCATGGCTCTATTGGACCGATTGTTGTCGACATCTAAAATAAAAGAACAGCAGGATGGGCATCTTCTTTCGGCGATCGACTTAGGCGTAGTTGGTATCAAGCGATCCAAAGAGTCACGCTATGAAATACTGTCGAACCAAAAATCTGCAACGTAAAGCGCTACGTCTGAAAACCATTGCCGGCTTTACGCTTGTAGAACTCCTGGTGGTGATCGCCATTATCGGTGTGCTCGTGGCGCTGCTGCTGCCTGCCGTACAGGCTGCCCGTGAATCGGCTCGACGGATGAGTTGCGCCAACAATCTCAGGCAGATCGGCCTGGCGTGCCTCAATTATGAATCGGCACGTGGCCAGTTTCCCATGGGATCGACGATTCCAGGACCTTATTCTACCGGACGCAGCAGGAACGGCCTTAGTTGGCTAGTGACAGTTCTTCCCTACATCGAGCAGGCATCGACTGGCGATGAGATTGATCGATTGATTGACGACTTTCGACAGAAAAACAATGGCGCAGATCCCGATGTCGGTTACACGAATATTTTTAATGACTTGAACAGTCTGGCAGCTGAGTTCTACCAATGCCCAAGCGATGACCCGAACGAATTGAAAGATAAATTTAATAAAGACTTGGCAGCAAGTAGCTATGTTGGGATCGCTGGTTCTGGCGCCAGCCGGGCTCCCGACAGTTTACTCGCTTCGCAATCTCTCTATCAATTTTACGGTAGTCCGTCAGATTCTAGCGGGGCCATAAATTACGATGGAATTTTCTACATGGGAAGTAAAACTATGCCCCGTGAAATCGCCGATGGCAGCAGTAAGACAATGCTTGCCGGCGAACGCTGGTATAGCCTTAGAGCATGGACCATCGGCGGTTATTGGACGGCTGGTATCGGTTCAGGATTCAATAAGTCCGTGCCCGACGGTCCCTGGTTTGGACAGTATGGGTTTGGCTTCAAGAATATCGATCGACGTTACCCGATCAACGCCCCTTTGGATCAGGTTGGCTATTACACTCTCCACCGCAATGGGGAAGATCGGCCTGATATGCCCCAAGGTGCTTCACAGGACATGGGTACCAACGATCTGTTGTTCGGCAGCTTCCATCCGGGGGGAGCAAACTTCGTTTACGCCGATGGCAGTGGGCATTTTCTTCCCGACTCGATCGATCTTGAAGTATACGAAGCACTTGCGTCTAAGAATGGCGAGGAAGTGGTGAACCCGTAATGGGATCGAAGTTTATTCCCCTTTTGGAATTCCAGGGTGTCCGTTATTGGGTCAGCAGAAAAGAGAATCGTTAGAATGCGCAAACTAGACAAACTTCTGCGCAGATTTCGTTGCCATTTTCTAGGGGGAGAACTATCCTGAACGAAGGTTACGAATATTCGCGCCGCAGTGTGCGATCATCTTCTCTTTTGATGGTACGAATTTATTTCTAAAGGGGGACTCGTTCTAATGAAGAAATTCTTGAGTTTGTTGAGCTTAGTGCTCTGCTTGTCTTTGGCCACTAGTACCGCATTTGCGTTGTCGATAACGACCATCGACGATTTCTCTGGTGGCGTTGTCGCTGTGAACCATCCAGAGGGAGCCGGTGTATCTTCCACTTGGTACGACATCACGAACGACGCGTTTGGCACGCCCTCGGACGGTGGGGGTTTCCTCTCTGTTGCCGATGGTGGTTTCACCAATGGCGTTTATGCGATTTACAGTGGTATTGTTCCTGCTGCCGGAACGTACAAGGTAACGGCCGATATTGCCATCAACAGCACGGCTACCTCGGGCATCACGCTGTATCAGATTGGCGCGGTTGTGAACGGCGTTCATCGCGGTCTCAATCCTTCTGATCTTGCTGTTCTTGTTGACGCAGCCGCTGGTACTGGTATTGGCAGCCTAGCGACCACAGCAGGTGTTGCGGTTCCTTCCACACTTGTCGAGACGTCAACTTTTACGGCAGGTGCTGGCGATAATGTTTTGATTGCTTTGGGGACCAATTTGGAGGGACCCGACTACGACGCTAATTCCGGTTTCTGGAATAGCTCGACGATTAGCGTTGACAACATTACGCTGGTTGAGATTCCTGAGCCTGCTAGTTTGATCCTCGTCGGACTCGCAGGATTGGCAATGGTTGCAACAACCAGATTTCGTATTTAGAGTGGACTCTCTAAATAGTGTGGCAGTGTTTCCACGAAAAAAGAATTGAGGAAACAGCTTCGATCTTCAGGGGGGGAGTGCATTGTGCACTTGTTAAGAGATCGGGCGTTGCCGAAAGCCGTGTCGGTGGTCTTCACCGGCACGGCTTTTTTTGCGCTCTGCATCAGAGTAACAAGTGACCTGCAACGGTCACAAGATTATATTCGCACCCGGCAAAGAATCAGCAGGGACAAACCCGATGCAAAGAGGGCGAGTCCACCCGGCTCGGGCACCGCTTGGGAAGTGGCGAGGGGACCCGGCCCAGTGAAGTTTTGCTGCCAGATGAGGAAGTCGTTGCCGTCGCTGTCGCCATCCCCGTCGGCATCGGAGCCAGCGTTGGCTGCGTAATCGGTTTGCCATTTGGATAGGTCGGCGTTGTCGACGTCGCCATCGCCGTCGAAATCGCCAGGAATCGGGGCAACGAGTGTCGAAACTTGCAGCAGCCCGGTGCCGGTAAGCAGAGGGCTAGTAAATTGAGCGCCCGAACCCACCGCGCCCCAGGTGCCAGCCGTCTGCGAAACGCCGTCGAAGAATAGCGAGTCGACGACGTCCGGGCCACCGCCGAAATTCAAATCGAGCGTTGCGCCGGTCGACAGAAACAGATCTGCCGCGTCGGCAAGGAAGGAACTGTCGATACTCAAGGTTCCATCCAAGACCGTGGTATCGCCGGTGTAGGAATTTGCTCCACCGAGTGCAAGCGTACCTGCGCCATCTTTGGTCAATGCCCCGTTGACGATGGGCACGTTGACCGAAAGATCGACTGCCGCTGCGCCATCGGAAACTTGCCACGCGCGGTTTGCCCCGCCCAAATCGATCAGGCCGGAACTCCCCCCGCCGGCGCCGTTGACAATCGAGGCGGCCGCATCATTAAGCGGGCTGAAGCTTACATCGCCAATCATGCCAATTTCAGCTGGTGTTGTGGCGTGGGGCATCAAATGGATGGTGTCGAACGTGAGCGTTCCGCCACCGAGCGAGAAAGTCTGCGCGGCGTCGACTTGGAGCGTGTGAACACTCAGGCTGCCCCCGCTGAGCGTAACTGGCCCTGAAAACTGGGCCGAGATGGGTGTGGAATCTGCCGAAGGAACGTAATTGATGGTGAGTGATCCGCCGGTGATGTTTAGTGTTTCGCGTACTTCAAGTTTGCGAATATCATGCGTGCCGGTAGCAAGCGTGACCGTCACACTACCAGTCGGCCGATCCAGGACAACCGTGTCGTCGGAACCAGGTAGTCGAACGCTTGGCAGCGTCAAGAACCCGGAGCGAGGCAGCTGTCCTGGACCTTGCACCGGCGCGATTGGTGCCTGACCGCTGTTCCAGTTGGTGAGTGTTGACCACTGACCGTTGGAACCGGTTGTCCATATAGCAGGAACAAGGTGATCTTTTAGAAACTCCATTCCGCCCTGCGCCACGTTGACGTCGATGTTGCTATTGCCGTTATTAAATCCGCTCAGCCGTGCGGTACTGGCGTACTGCCAGAAACTCCAGGGGTGTGTCGGATTGGGTGGGTCGTCCCATGGGCCGTAGACCCACGAGATGCTAGTTCCAGGGTGTTCGTTTTGAACGTCGATGGAATCGGGATCGGATTGGTTTGGCCAGCGGGCGCTCCATAGCGTAGGGAAGGCGGCCACAACTTGATCTTGTAACGCGGCCGAAGCACCTCCCAGGACGAAGTTGGCGTAATTGCCATTCACGTAGATGGCTGGCCGAATACCCATCACTTCGTGAATGCGATCAGAAAAGTCGATGGAGAATTGAGCCAACTCATCGTCGGTCCGTTCAAGTTCGCCATCTTCAAGGTCGAACACAGGCTGCAGATAGCCCGGCCGCATCCAGGCGCCAGCCATTGCAATAAAGTGGTCGGCCTCGTCGGTACCAGTATTGGCGATGCCGCCAGAGTTCTGTGTGCTGGCGATAATGTCGGGTCGGGAGTAATGATACGGCCCGGCAAGCATCCCGGCGCTGGTCGCGCGCGTGATGTTTTGCATGAAGTTGGGATCATCGTATCGCTGGGAGAGATTAAAAAATGTGTTGTCGTTCGAAGGGTAACCACCCTGTCGGTGGTCCTCGCCAGTGGTGCCGCCGCGGCTTGAGCGGATGAAAGCGAAGTCGCGATTGTTGACGTTGTGGAGATCGCTCCAGGTGGTCGGTAACATGGTGCCTTGCCACCTCGAGACGTCGATCCCCAACACGCGCTGTTGGGCCTCCGCAGGACTAGCCATTAACAAAGACAAGAGGATTAAAGGAACAAGCTTGTGCATCGGCCTCACCTAAAGCGGGCATTTGTGAGATCAAACTTCTGTTGTAAGTATAAGGTGAACGCGTCTGCCGGCCAATGTTTCTGCGGTCTAAGTGGGTAAGTTGTTTGCTCATTTTTCCACAAATAATTCGATTCCGATCCTAGCGCACGAACTAGAGGCAGAGAGATTCGCAAAAGCGCGAAGCGGATGCGCACCAACGAGGTACTGGGATGTCTTCACGGTTGATGGTACGGGAGACTCCCGTAAAATGTAGATAGATTAAGTCTCTCTAACGAAGTATGTCGAGCGTGTGAGCCAAATGATGTTTCGGCATCGGTTTTCAAAAGGTGGTTGTCGTGCAACGCAGCGGGCCTTTACCCTGGTCGAGTTGTTGGTCGTGATTGCAATCATTGGATTGCTGGTTGCGCTGCTACTCAGGGCGGTCCAGTCGGCCCGTGAAGCGGCGCGCAAGATGAGCTGCCAAAACAATCTGAAGAACATTGCCTTGGCCTGTCTCAATTACGAATCGGCTCAAGGGGCGTTGCCTCCGGGTTCGACAATCAACAATGTTGTGCGACGTAACGGCCTAAGCTGGCAGGTAGATATTCTCCCTTACCTGGACCAGCGATCTTTGCGTGAGGAGATTCAGCGCCAAGTCAACGAATTCCGCAGGACCGACCCAGCCCGTGAGCCCCCGAATATTTACGATTTGCAGCAGGTGAACGAAGTCGAAATATCCTCATTTCTTTGCCCAAGCGATGGCGAGGTGATCGACAATCGCAATGGGATTGGTCTTGCCAGCAGTAGTTATGCGGGCGTGGCGGGCTCGGCGGCCAGTCGAGGTGAGACAGACGCATTTGTGGGAGACAATAGCGGACTGTGTGGCGTTGTGAATTTCGATGGCGTGTTTTTTTACGGAAGCCGCGTCCAGTTGCGGCAGATTCTCGACGGTATGAGTAGCACGCTGCTTGCCGGGGAACGCTGGTACCAGCTGCGCGCTTGGACGGCAGGCGTTTTCTGGCAAACCCCGGTCAATAGTCGACCACCCACGGGGCCCGCTCCTAATTCCTGTTTGAGTGCGATAAAAAATATCGACAAACAGTTTCCTGTGAATGCGTCGCTCGACAGATTAGGCTATTACAAACAGCACGAAGACGACGATCGGCCAGGGGCCGTCCCCGCGGCGATGAGAATTATTCCTTTCAATAACTTGCCATTCGGTAGTTTTCATCCTGGCGGTGCAAATTTTAGTTCAGTTGACGGAAGCGTGAAATTTATCAACAACTCCCTGGATCCCGAAGTGTACGTGGCGCTGGCATCCCGAGATGGCGCCGAAACCGCATCCAACTAATTGTCATACTTTTTATATTGAGAACAATCATTCGCACTTCAGCCAACCAACCGCACGATGCGACCTTCCTGCTAGTGATTTGCCAATATTGGTTGATTTTCGTCCTTTTGTTGATACCAACGGGAATCGCTTCAGGTGAGCCGAAGGAAATTCGAGCCGATTCCGCGACGAAATTGCCCGAGGTCCGCCGCGAGTTTCGAGCGGCGTGGGTGGCCACTGTGGCAAACATCGATTGGCCCTCGAAGCCTGGTTTGACAGTATCCGAGCAACAGGAGGAGCTGCACGCAATCCTCGATCGTGCCGTGCAATTAAATCTCAACGCGATCATTTTCCAAGTTCGGCCCCATTGCGATGCGCTCTACGACTCGAAACTTGAGCCGTGGTCGGAATATCTCACCGGTACGATGGGCCAACCGCCCCAGCCGGCTTACGATCCATTGGCAATGTTTGTAAAGGAAGCGCACGCGCGTGGATTGGAACTCCATGCATGGTTCAATCCGTATCGGGCATCGCACCCAAGTGGCCATAGCGAGTTGGCCACCACGCACATCAGCAAAACAAAGCCGCACGTGGTGCGAAAGTATGGCAAATACCTGTGGCTCGATCCCGGCGAGCCGGAAGCAGTGCGGCATTCGCTCGACGTGATTGTCGACGTCGTGCGGCGTTACGATATCGACGGTGTCCACTTCGACGATTATTTTTATCCCTATCCGATAAAAGACGAGCAGGGAAAGCAAATCCCATTTCCCGACGACCGCAGTTGGGAGCAATCGCTTGCCGATGGGGAAACGCTCGATCGCGACGATTGGCGGAGAAAAAATGTCGATCAATTTATCCGCCAGGTTTATCAAGCGACTAAAAAAGAAAAACCGTGGGTCAAGTTTGGCGTAAGCCCCTTCGGCATTTGGAAGCCGGGGCATCCGGAGTCGATCCAAGGATTCAATGCGTATGCCAGTCTCTACGCGGATGCTCGGAAATGGTTGGACGAAGGTTGGGTCGACTATTTTACTCCCCAGTTGTATTGGCAGATCGAAAGCAGCGGGCAAAGTTATCCCGTGCTTTTGAAATGGTGGCACGAGCAGAATCGGCAACAACGGCATTTGTGGCCGGGAAATTACGCTTCGCAAGTTGCCAATGCCGAGCTGAAAAACTGGCCGGTGGAGGAATTGACGCAACAGATAAAAATCACGCGCGATCAACCCGGTGCCACGGGCAACGTGCATTTTAGTATGAAGTCGTTGATGGACGACCGTCGCGGAGTGGCGGAAGCGTTGGCTAACGGTCCTTACCAAGAGCCGGCGCTGGTTCCCGCTTCAAACTGGTTAGGCAATCAACTTCCCGACAAAGCAGAAGTGACTTCTCGCAAATCTCAAGGTGGCCTCAAAATTCAGATGGATCTTCCCGGAGACAACGATCCCTGGCTGTGGGTGATTCGAACAAAAACGAACGGACGTTGGCAAACTGAAATTGTCCCAGGGCACGTTAGAACTTACGATTTATCTGCAGCAATCCCCAGCCCATCACTCGTAGCAGTATCTGCGGTAAATCGCCTCGGACTGGAAGGTCCCGTGACTACGATCAACCCTGAAGAACAACAATAATCACGATGGCCTCCTCCTCTTCCAAAAACTCTTCCCGCAATCCGTGGCTGTGGATTCCAAGTCTTTATTTTGCTGAGGGACTTCCTTACGTAGTGGTGATGACCGTGTCGGTCATCATGTACAAGCGTTTGGGCGTGTCGAATACAGAGATCGCGCTTTATACCAGTTGGCTCTACTTGCCTTGGGTGATCAAGCCGTTTTGGAGCCCACTTGTCGACGTCTTGCGGACAAAGCGGTGGTGGATCGTAGCCATGCAACTCTTGATAGGCGCTGGTTTGGCCGGCGTGGCCCTAACGATTCCTACATCGAATTTTTTCCAGTACACGCTAGCGTTTTTGTGGCTGATGGCATTCAGCTCGGCAACGCATGATATCGCGGCCGACGGCTTCTACATGCTGCCGCTGAGTTCGCACGAGCAGACCTGGTTCGTTGGTATTCGCAGCACTTTCTACCGACTGGCGATGATTACCGGGCAGGGGCTACTGGTGATGCTCGCTGGCGCATTGGAAGTACACTACGGTTTACCCGAGGTTACCGTTACCGTTCAAGCAGTGACAGAAGACACGGCGTCTGCAGAATTCAATCCAGAGGCTTTCACAACTCTTCCGATGGATTCAAGTCAACAGATACTTGTCGGAAGCGATCAATACCGACTTTCACTTGCGGATCACGCTCCCGAACAAATCGCTTTGGCGATCAATAAAGTCAAGAATTGGAACGTGGAGCATGGTTTCTATGTTTTGGAAAAATCGATAGAGCATCAGCAAAAGGAAAAGCCTGCCTGGCAAAATGCACTAGAAGAATGGATCGTGCGTTGGTTCGGTCCGAATAAACCGGTATCCCGAAGAGCAGATGTGGTAGGCGACATTGCGCTTATTTCATTTCGTCTGGCTCAACCACTACAAGGCGACGAATCGCGTGCTGTGAGTTTTTCTTTTGCTCAAGGTGACCGTAGTTTTCAAGTTATTGAAGGCTCACGATTCAATTTGAACTCTGATAATAGTAACCAGACCTTTGTAGCGGTTGTGCAGGTCGACTCTCGGCTCGATCATCTTTCGCAGGCGTCCTTTAGAGCAGTTTCAGGGGATAGTCCTCTGGCATGGAAGCAGACGTTTCTTCTCTTAGCAGGATTCTTTCTTGTTATTTGCTTCTATCATTATTTAGTAATCCCTCGTCCACCTACTGATGTTCCAAGAGAAACGAAAGGCATTGGTAACTTAATCCGGGAGTTTCTCGTTCCATTTCAGTCCTTCTTCCGAAAGAAAAACATCGCACTGGCGATCGGGTTCTTGCTGTTCTATCGCTTTGCGGAAGCGCAGCTCGTGAAGTTGGCTTCGCCTTTTCTGTTAGATGGCAAGGAGGTCGGGGGACTTGCGCTTTCGACGGGTGAAGTTGGATTTGTCTACGGCACAGTTGGCATCGTGATGTTGACGATTGGCGGAATCTTGGGTGGGTTGGTCGCCGCCAAGCAAGGGTTGAAATTCTGGCTGCTGTGGATGGTGTTGGCGATCAATCTTCCCAACGCGGTGTATGTGTTCCTCTCCCAAGTTCAACCGGAGAGTTTTGTGATGGTCAATCTGGCGGTAGGCATCGAGCAGTTTGGCTACGGCTTCGGCTTTACGGCCTATATGTTGTTTATGCTTTATGTCTCGCGTGGCGAGCATGAAACGGCGCACTATGCGCTCTGCACCGGCTTCATGGCCTTGGGAATGATGTTGCCAGGGATGATGAGTGGATGGCTGCAGGAGTTGATCGGCTACCAACATTTCTTCATTTGGGTGATGATCGCAACTCTCCCTAGTTTTGTCGTCTGTTGGCTTATTCCTCTCGATCCAGATTTCGGCAAAAACCAAGACCAGGACGAGCCGGCTTGAGTACGACGAACGGTAGGTTATCGCAATCGGCTTAATAGCTGGGAAAACTGGGAGGGATCTAGGCTAACCTCCAAGTAGATGTTGCGGGCTGTTTCTGCATCGACCCGATCAAAGTGTTCTGGTTCCGCGACCACGAGCACACCGGACATTTCCAATGTGGCTGGGCTGATAGCCAGCCGTTCGGGCTCCTGGGAAAAATAACATGCCGGGCGGTGCGCGGCGCGAGGGAAAAGAACAACCAGGTAACGTCCATCTCGGTATCGGGCCGTCAAATTCAACATCGGTTCTTCGTCGGAAGCTGTGATCTCTTTCAAAACTGCCACGGCCCGTTCAATCTTCTCCTGAATGGCGCTGGCGTTTGCGTCGGTAAACACCAGCATCCGCCGTCCAAAACTTTCGTGAGCGAATGGCTGTGTTGAGGAATCAGTGAGGAGCGGCTCTGCAAACAACGGGATACTACCAGCGTCGCAAGCTTGAAAATGAAAATGGTCGGGAGCAGAGGCTCCGCAGCGAGGACCATTATAAAAGACGAGCATGTCGGGACCGATCTTGTTGGCTAATTCCAACATGGTTCCTACATGCCCTGCCAACTGTTGGGGTCGATGCTCGCGATCCGGAATCGTGCAGTGGCGACGTAAGATCGGATAGGGATTAGGCAGGATCACCAGCTCGCCGAAGGCAATACCACGCTCCTGCGGAGGCATGTTGTCAGGACAAAGAAAACACTTTCGAGTCGCTACAGATTCGGCATCCGTTTTGGCGTGCGTCGATTTGCAGCGGCCCGGATTCGCCTGAACCACTACCCGCGTCCCATCGTGCGTGAGTGTCTTGGCTCTGATTGACGAGAGCGCATCCACGCCCTGCCGAAATGTTTCCCAGTCTTCGCGCTGACTGGAAAACAGCTGGTCGATTGCAGACGGCAAATTTGCGTCTGACGGCCACGGATTGAGTAAGACGGAATCCCAGCTCATGGTTGTCGGTTCTGTCGAGCGGCAATTTCGATCGATCGCAAACGATCTTTATAAGTGGTGTAGCGGTTCATCGTCTCTATCGGCAGAGCATGATCCGAGTTCTCCTCCCATCGCCGACACCAATACAACGAGTCGTAGATACGACCGATGGGGTATCTGCTGGCAATCTTCAGGGCAACCGCGTAATCTTCTCCATAACTGGCATTCGGAAACCCGATACTGCGGAGAGTTGGGACATGGAACGCTCGCGGGGCACCCATTCCTGCAATTCGCAGGGCGTTGTTGTGCCCGTTCTCGTCGGTCCACTCGCGGTGATCCACTAGTCCTGGTGGTATTGGATTGAGATCGAAATCAACAATCGTGTAGGATCCGATCACCATGGCGCAGCCAGTGCGTTGGAATTCGGCCACGATCCGCTTCAGAACATCGGTTTTGGCGTACAAGTCGTCGCTGTCCAATTGTATTGCAAATCGTCCGCACGCCTCGGAGTGGACCGCTTCATTCCAGCAGCCGCCGATGCCAAGATCTGTCCGTTTGGGCACAAGATGAATGAGACGCGGATTCTGTTGAGCGATGTCTGACAGAATTTGAGATGTTTTGTCGGTAGAATGGTTGTCGACCACGATCACATTAAAGGCAAAGTCCGCCTCTTGCGACAACGCACTTTCCACCGCATCGGAAATGGTGCGTTGGCGGTTTCTCACCGGAATCACCACACTCGCCTCAACTAGAAAAGGACTTGTCTCGCCAACCCAAGGAGCCTTTGGTGGATCGCTGTAAGCTCCAATGCGCTTCAAGTGAGCTGTGGCGATCTGTTCCATCTCACCCTGGTATTCACGATTGCGAGGATCCACATAGCTGAAATGATCCTCCCCGCTAGAGTCGTCTGCTGCAAAAGGCAGGGTGTATGTGGGTTCTGGTAAATGGAAGATCGGGCCCACTTCGCTGAGCCGCAAACGGAGATCATACCACCCACCAAACGTTGTGGCTGCACATTCCTGCTGCATTTGTGCGGAGATGGCTCGCAGCCGATCTCCATCGAGCAATAGCGCTTGGCCAAAATCAAAATCGTCCCGTAAACTTCCCGATTGGTAATCGATCAAGGGATGGAGACGCGTACTCCGATCGATGTCTTGATCGAGATAGTCTGAGTAGACGGCCGCGGCCTTCGTTTCGCGAGCACAATCGACGAGGCGTTTCAATCCCTGTGTCGATAAGTCCACTGACGAAGACAAAACCCACAACAGATAATCGGCGTCTGTTTCTTGAAACCACTTCAAGGCGTCAGCAATAGCAGCCGACGATTGTAAGTTTTCTGCCTTGAGAATCGTGTGATCTCCAGGCGGAGCAGATACTTGATTTGGAACAATCAGAGCCAAATCATGAATCGCAGAACATTGCTGGAAGGGACCAAGCGAGGCTCCATTCCAGGCGACTACTGCAACACCCGTTGCCATAATTGAACCTCCTTCTCAGAAATAAGGATCGTAAGTCCATTTCTGAAAAGTCCTAGACGGAACAACAGTACCCCGCCCCTGTAGGCAACTAGGGCGATCGCACAAACGGGCAATTATAGCGACCAAGATCAACATGTACATTCCCCTCGATGGGCGTCAAGCAGGCGCGAGAAACGATTCTTGCCACTGGAAGCCGAATAGGGGACATTCTAGACATGAGCGATGTACAACTCAGCGACCGACCAACTTCTTTGCGTGAGAAACTTGCCCAACTGCTGTTTGTACGGGTTGGCTCCAACTTGCCGCCGGTGCGGACTGTAGAAGAGGACGAATTGCGAGTTACTGAGTTGATCGAGCAATGCCCCGTCGGCGGGCTTGTGCTCTTCAACGGGCGGCGAGGAGAAACGGCGCAAACACTTGCTCGACTACAAACACAAAGCCGCTATCCGCTACTAGTTGCTTCAGACATCGAGCGGGGAGTGGGACAGCACCTACTTGGCCACACCGTGTTTCCCCACGCGATGGCGTTCGATGCGCTGGGGCCGGACGCGGAACAAGCGGTCCAAGAGTTTGCAGAATTCACAGCCAATTCGGCGCTTGCCAATGGAATTCACATTGCCTTTGCCCCAGTGGCCGATGTGAATATCGATCCCCGAAATCCCATTATCGCTACGCGCGCCTTTGGCAGTTCACCCGAGCGCGTCGCCCGGTTGGTGAAGTCGTTCATCGAGGGCTGTCAGAACGAGGGGCTCTTGACTACTGCCAAGCATTTTCCAGGACATGGCAACACACACGAAGATTCGCATCTTGCCTTGCCAACGGTAGACGCTAGCCGAGAGGAAATGCTGGCATGCGAATTGGCGCCGTTTCGTGCAGCAATCTCTGCTAACGTTTCGTTGATCATGACTGCGCATGTTCGATACCCCGCGTGGGACGAAAGCGGCAAACCGGCGACCCTTTCCCGACCTATTCTTACCGAGTTATTGCGTGAGCAGCTCGGGTTTGATGGCGTAGTAGTGAGCGACAGCCTATTGATGGAGGGAGTTAAGAGCCAGTATGCGAACGAAGGTGAGTTGGCGGTCGAAGCGCTCTTGGCAGGGATCGACATTTTGTGCGACCTTGCCGAGCCAGTCGCGACCCTCGAGGCGCTGGAAACTGCCGTGGCTCGAGAAGATTTGCCTTTGCAGAGGGTCGAGGAATCGTTTCGGCGAGTGTGGGCGTTGAAACAATCTGTTTTCTCGGCACCAAGACGTGAGGCGGACATCGACACTGACGATTCGGCACGGACGACAGAGACGATGGAGGGTCACTCCAGAGAAGTGGCTAGAAAAGCGATCATCTGTCAAACGAACGACTCCGCATCGCGCCCGCTTTCCTCGCGGCGTTCGTTATGCGCGTTGCTGTTGCGGCCGCACGGTTCGCATCTTGATCCTCCCGAACAGCCATTGGGTGCTGCGCTGCGCGAGAGGTTCAATGCTTGCGAATATTATGAGCTCGGCCCCGATTGTCAGTCGACTGAATACGATTCCTTTTGCAAGCGTGCATTGCAAGCCGACCAACTGTTGATAGCGTTTATTGTCAAGCCGGCAGCTTGGCACCGCTTCGGACTCTTGCCTGAGCAAGCGGCTCTCGTAAAGAAACTTACTGAATCGCGAGAGTGCGTGTTGGCGTCGCTCGGCACTCCTGAAGCACTGCATCCGTTTGAAGCAACTGTCAAGCTTTGTACATTTAGCGACGTTGCCGCCTCGCAAGTGGCTTTGGCAGAATATATTTTAGTTGCAACGTGATTCTAAGAGATTCTCTAGAGTATGCGCTTTCGCAAGAGCATGTTGCGCGAAATCGTGAACTGCGTTGTAAGTTGGCTTAAACCCAATAGCTAAACGACAACCGCGATTCCCTTATCGTCAAGGTTTCTCCAAGAGGTGGCAAAAGAGTGGGTCAAGATAAGCGCAAACTCTTCTCTCGGAGTGAAGTTGCTATTAAACTCAATGCTGACCTCTAACAATTGAAACGAATGAAAAATGGACAACTGTGTACCCCATGACGCCGGTGCCAAGGGCACTTCTCGCCGGTTGATAATCTTGACGGAAGGGCATTCAGAACCGATCACTGCCAAAACGGCAACGTGTGTTTTGCGTTACCGGCCCGAGCAGGTGGTTGCGCTGCTCGACTCGACGCAAGTCGGGAAGACCTCAGGCGAAGTGTTTGGCGTAGGGGGATCGGTTCCCTTTGTTGCAGATTTGGAATCCGCTCCGCAAGCCAATGCTCTGATGCTGGGCATCGCGCCGCCGGGGGGACGCCTGCCTCAGTCGTGGCGGCAAGTCATTCTCTCCGCAATCGGAAACGGGTTGGATATTATATCCGGTTTGCACGAGTTCCTCTCATCGGATGCCGAGTTCACACAGGCTGCCGCGAGGCAAGGAGTGCAACTTGTAGACGTCCGTAAGAATAATGAACACGACGTTGCCGATTGCGAAAATATCCGTGAAGGTTGTTTGAGAATTCACACCGTGGGACAGGATTGCAGCATTGGCAAAATGCTCGTTGCGTTGGAAATGTCAATCGCGATGAACCAAGCGGGAATCGATTCAAAATTTGTCGCCACAGGACAGACGGGGATTATGGTCGAAGGCGATGGCTGTCCGATCGATTGTGTGGTGGCAGATTTTTTGAGCGGGGCGGTCGAGAAATTGGTCCTTGCCAATCAGCATCACGACGTTTTATTCATCGAAGGGCAGGGGAGTTTGGCCCATCCGCGCTACTCGGCGGTAACACTCGGTTTGCTTCACGGCTGCATGCCGCATGGCATGATTATGTGTTATGAAGTGGGCAGAAAATCTGTGCATGGGATGGAGCATGTGCCATTGAAGCCGCTTGACGAATTGTGCGAAGTTTACGAAAGGATGGCGAATCTCATGTCGCCATCAAAAGTCATTGGCATTGCCATGAATAGTCGGCGAGTATCGGCGGACGAGGCGGAGCAAGAGCGCGAGCGTCTGCAAAGCAAACTTGGCTTGCCAGTGTGCGACGTAATCCGACATGGTCCCGACGATTTGGTTCAGGCCGTTCGGCAAATGATGCCACAGTTGACGGTTTCATAAAATCTAGTGCCTCAATACTACGAGAGTCTGCTTTTCTTTGACCTGAGTGGGTATCGTGAAATTATTGACGCACACGTTCGATTTGCCCCTTCGTCACACGTTTACGATTTCTCGCGAATCAACCAAGGTGCAACCGACGCTGATTGTCGAGCTCACCGATGGCAAGCATCATGGCTACGGCGAGGCGACCACCAACACGTACTACGGGATGACGTTCGAGCGGATGCGCGAGGCGCTGGAGTCGGTACGTGAAGTGGTCGAAGCGATCGATCGTCCGGAGCCGGAAACGCTGTGGGAGAAGGTTACAGAGAGAATCGCCGATTGCCCGTTCGCGCTGTGTGCGCTGGATCAGGCCGCACACGATCTTTGGGGCAAGCAGCAGGGAGCGCCGGTCTATCGGCTGTGGGGGCTTGAGGTTGACCACATTCCGCTCTCGAACTTCACGCTAGGAATCGACTCGATTGAGGTGATGGTCGAAAAGTTGCGGGAAGTCCCCGATTGGCCAATCTATAAAATCAAACTTGGCACAGCGCACGATTTAGACATTGTCTGCGAGTTGCGCAAACACACCGATGCCGTGTTTCGTGTCGATGCCAATTGCGGTTGGGGCGTTCAGGAAGCGATCGAGAATTCGCACATACTTCAATCGCTAGGCGTGGAGTTTATCGAACAACCGCTCCCTGCCGACGATTGGGACGGTTACCGGCAATTGTTTGAAGAATCAGCATTGCCAATTGTTGCCGACGAAAGTTGTATTGCAGAAGCCGACGTAGCGCAATGCCAAGGATGTTTCCATGGCGTGAATATCAAACTCGTCAAATGCGGCGGATTGACTCCGGCGCGACGCATGATTCGCGAAGCACGCGATCTGGGAATGAAGGTGATGGTTGGTTGCATGACGGAATCAACCGTCGGCATTTCGGCCATTGCTCAATTGCTGCCGATGTTGGACTATGTCGACATGGATGGCGCCGCACTCTTGGCCAAAGACATCGCCACGGGCGTGGTCGTCGAAAAGGGAAGATGTCGCTACCCGGATGCCAACGGTCACGGCGTGTGTCTGATAGCCGATGCGAAATAGAGTTCGTTTCTGCAATTTGGGAGAAGCATGAATGATACATAGACACAATTATTCCAAAGCTGTGACAAAGCGCGGTTCCCAATCGTATTTGCATACGATTCGACGGGCGTTTTTTTCCTATCTACTTCTTTTTGTTGCACAGGGTGGGGGGGGATATCCACTCTTTGCGAAAGAAGATCTCGCAGCCGTTCTAAAACCGTTGATCGACGCACATCAGGGCGAGGTGACGGTCATGGTCGAACAGTGTGAATCGGGCGACTCGTATGCCTACCGTGCGGACAAACCGATGCCGACGGCCAGCTTGATCAAGTTTCCGTTGATGGTGGCCGCCTATCAGGCGGTTGCGGATGGCAAGTTGAGCTTGGAGCAACCGATTGTCCTGCAAAAAGAGGACAAGGTGCCAGGCTCGGGAATTTTAACGCCACATTTTTCCGAGGGAGCAACCATTTCGCTAGCCGACGCCATCCACCTAATGATGGTCTATTCAGACAACACGGCAACGAATTTGGTGATCGATCAAGTCGGATTGCCCGCGACCGCTGAATTGATGAAAAAACTGGACTGTCCGAATACGTTGCTGCACTCCAAAGTTTTCCGTCGGGACACGTCGATTTTTCCGGAACGTAGCAAACAGTATGGCTTGGGGAGTACCACGGCACGCGAAATGGTTCGGCTGCTCGCGTCTCTACAGTCTGGTCGGTTGGTGAGCGAAACAGCAAGCAAGCAAATGCTAGCCCACATGTTTGCTTGTGAAAGTCGGTCGAAGTTTCCTCGGCTCCTACCGCCGGGAACCAAAATCGCCCACAAAGGGGGCTCGGTTTCTGCTTCGCGCGCATCGGCGGGCATTATCGAAAGTCCGAGCGGGCCGATTGCCGTTTGTGTGATGACCACCGACAACGAAGATCGCAGTTGGAGCGACGAAAATGCAGCCGATTTGCTTTGCTCGCATATTGCCAGAGAGGCGTACAATTTTTTCAATCCTGATCAGAGGGGAGCGCAGTCCGCGACTCCGCAGGTGCTAAAAGTCGGTGCCGGTGGGAAATTGGTCGAATCGTTGCAACGAACGCTTAATGCGCGCCTGAAGCCCTCGCCCGGTTTGGGCGTGGACGGCGATTTCGGTCCCGCAACGCAGCGCGCAGTGTTGGCTTTCCAACGTTTTAAGGGACTGGAAGAAACGGGGGAAGTCGGCCCCAAAATGTGGGCGGCTTTAGGGACGCTGGTCGACAAAGACCCCGACGCGCCGGATCCTGACGAGGTGAATTCACGCGAATGGATCAAACAACCTGCCGACACACTTTCAGGCCCTCCGTTTGTTACCTGCAAGGCGTGGGCGATAGGCGACGCAAAAACGGGGGAACTGCTTTGGGGATTCGAAGAAGATACAGTTCGAGACATTGCTAGCACCACCAAAATGATGACCGCTTATCTCGTGACAAGCTTGGCGGAGAAGAACCCCGAGATACTGGACGAAGTCGTCGTATTTTCCAAGCGGGCAGATGAGACCGGCGGTTCGACTGCGGGTATTCGGGCTGGCGAGAGAGTCTCAGTCCGCGATTTGCTTTACGGCTTGATGTTACCTTCGGGGAACGATGCTTCGATGGCATTGGCTGAACACTTTGGATCTCGGCTGGGAGACGCTTCCGGGAATGCTGAAACTGCCGCTTCATACGATCAATTCATCGCCGCAATGAATCGCATGGCCGACCGTTTGGGAATGCATGCATCGGGCTTCGAAAATCCCAACGGCCTTCCCCAAAAAGGACATCACGCGACAGCTCGCGATTTGCTGATTCTGGCTTACAATGCCATGCAGCAACCGCTGTTTCGTAAGTATGTTTCCACCCCGGAACGTGGCAGCACGGTAACCGGGGCGGAAGGATACAAGCGAAATGTGGTTTGGAAGGGCACCAATCGTTTGCTACGCATCGAAGGCTTCGACGGTATCAAGACGGGCACTACCAATGCGGCTGGTTCTTGTCTGGTATCACGAGGCTCGCGTGGCGATCGGTCGTTGATTGTTGTTGTCTTGGGAGCCACCAGTACCGATGCGCGTTATGTTGACTCGCGAAATTTGTATCGCTGGGCCTGGCACGAACTGGGATTTCGCGATAACACCGAACAGTAGTTGACCACCTCATCACTTCACTCTGGGTTATGGAATCACATCCTTACGGTTGGCTGAGCTTGTTGCCGCCCTTGGTGGCGATTGTTTTGGCTATTGTTACGCGCAAAGCGACCGTTTCGCTGTTGATGGGAATTTTTTGCGGGGCCCTGCTCACCACCGGGGGCGATTTTTTTCGGGCCCTTTACGACACCTGCGAGGTGCATCTTTGGCCGACGTTTATCGATCCAGGAAAGTTGCGTGTTTTTTCTTTCACGCTCCTGATGGGCGCGATGATTGGCGTGATCTGCCGTTGCGGAGGCATGCAGGGTTTGATCCAGATCATTTCTCCGTTCGCCAAAACGCGTCGCGGTGGGCAGATGGTTACCTGGATGATGGGGATCGCTATTTTTTTCGACGACTACGCAAATACGATTCTGCTCGGCGGCACGTTGCGCCCGCTTTGCGATCGATTGAAAATCTCGCGAGAAAAACTTGCCTATCTGGTCGATTCTACCGCCGCCCCGGTCGCAGGGCTTTCGCTGCTCTCGACTTGGGTGGCCGTGGAAATTGAATATGTGCGCGAAGGAATCGAAACCTTGCAGGGGGCCAGCGATTTGAATGCGATCGATATTTTCGTCGGCAGTATTCCTTACCGCTTTTATATCGTCGCTTCTTTGGTTTTAATTCCAATGATTGCGCTCACGGGCCGCGACTTTGGCCCGATGCTCAAGGCGGAGCGCCGTCGCATGCGTGGCGATTCGCTCGGTGCAGACGAACCGACCGCGCCAGAGCAGGCTGAGGATTTACCCGACGACATGCCCGCCCGTTGGTTCAATGCCGTGTTGCCGATTGTCGTGACGCTCGGCATGGTGATATGGCTGCTGGTGGCGACTGGAAAAGAAAAGCTGGCCAATGTGTCGAGCGACGTCGCACCGACGTTACGCGATATTTTGGGCGCAGCCGATTCGAGCTTTGCGCTGCAATATGGCGCGCTTGTTGGGTTGGCTGTGGTTGTGTTGTTGGCCAGTGTGCAAAGATTGCTTTCTAGCACGCAAATTGTGCGTGCCGCGGGAGCGGGAGCCCGAGTGGTGTTGCCGGCGATTGCCATTTTGTGGTGCGCCTCGGCCTTGTCGCGTATGACTGGAAGCAAGTCGGTAGAAGGAGAACCCACCACTATCGCTTACCAACACCAAGACCATCGTCTTTACACGGGCGATTTTCTTGCGCAGCTAATAATCGAACCCGATCAAACTCCAAATACAGAAAACCAAGCGTCGGAGTCCACCTGGACGGTGAAGCTCTTGCCGACGGTGGTGTTTCTGCTGGCCGCGGCGCTTTCGTTTGCCACAGGGACAAGTTTTGGCACGATGGGAATCTTGTTGCCGATTGTCGTGACGCTCACCCACGCGCTGTTGGGTGCTGCGGGAGCTTCGGGGACCGATCCGATCATGCTCGCCACGGTGGGCAGTGTGCTGGCCGGTGCGGTGTTTGGCGATCATTGTTCGCCCATTTCCGATACCACGATCCTCTCGTCGCAGTCGTGCGCTTGCGATCACATCGCGCACGTGGTGACTCAACTTCCCTATGCGGTGTTGGTTGCGGCGGTGTCGATTGTCTGTGGCACCTTACCTTTGGGTTGGGGCGTTTCGGTTTGGATTTTGTTGCCTCTGCAAGTCGTCGCGCTCTATCTGGTTTTGATGCTTGTTGGACAACGGGTAGAGACGCAGTGACCTCTGGAGTTATGAGTACCGCGATGAATCCACACAATCTCAGACTACTCCTGGCCTTATTTCTTGCCGTGCTCGGAGCGAAAACCAATAGAGTTGCCACGGCTGACGACGCAGCCGAGCGAGGACCCGTCGTGCTTACCGACCAGGCGCGTCAACTCCACCGGTCGGCCATAGTGATCGATGGGCACAACGATTTGCCTTGGGAGCTTCGTGCGCAAGGGTCGCTTTCTTTCCAGCGTCTGGATATATCCCAACAGCAACCAACTCTGCAAACGGATATTCCCCGATTGAAGCAAGGCGGCGTCGGTGCCCAGTTCTGGTCGGTCTATGTGCCGGCCAGCACGGCCTACGACGGAACCGCATTGACCGCCACGTTGGAGCAAATCGAAATGGTCCATGCCATGGTCGACCGTTATCCGGGCACGTTCGAATTGGCGCTTACCACCGACGATATTGAGCGGATTCATTCCGAGGGAAAGATTGCCTCGCTCATTGGCGTGGAAGGGGGCCATTCGATCGAGAACTCCTTGAACGTCCTGCGTCAGCTCTATCGGCTGGGGGCGCGCTACATGACGCTCACGCATTCCGACACGCTCGGTTGGGCCGACTCCGCGACTGACGAGCCAAAGCACGGAGGGCTTACGCCTTTCGGCGAGGATGTTATCGCAGCGATGAATCGTTTGGGCATGCTTGTCGATCTGTCGCACGTGTCGCCAGATACAATGAAACATGCCCTGCGAATCACACAAGCGCCCGTCATTTTTTCGCATTCTTCCGCGCGGACCATCGCCGATCATCCGCGCAATGTGCCCGATGACGTGCTGCGGTTGGTTGCTGAAAATCAGGGTGTGGTGATGGCAAATTTTTATTCAGGGTATCTTGTGCCGCAATCGGCAGCGTGCAGCGTCCGCCGAATGGAAGTTCAGAAAGAATTGAAACAAACGCTTAAAGATGATGTGAAGGTCCGAGCAGAAATGAGAAAATGGGACAGCCAGAATCCTCAGCAACGTGGCACGATCCACGATCTCATGGATCACATCGACCACCTGGTCGACGTGGCTGGCGTCGACTGTGTGGGCTTGGGGTCCGACTATGACGGTGTGTCGATGTTACCCGAGCAACTCGAAGATGTGAGCAGTTTTCCGCTGATTACCCAGGCGTTGTTGGACCGTGGATACAGTGAACCGGATATTACAAAAATCCTAGGCGGAAATGTGTTGCGCGCGATGCGGCAGGCAGAGCAGGTAGCGAGCCGACTCCAAGCGGAGAAGTAGTCCGTTCTTCATTCTCTCTCGGTTCGGACTCCACGCCCCACTTTGCCGGGGATCCGGGGATCGTGAACCCCGAGCAGTTTCCCGCCTGCATCAATGCCAATGGCTTGGGAGACGCCGCTCGAGTCGATCGTTTCGATGCAATGCCCCCGACATTTCAATCCATCGACGATGGTTTGTGGCAAGGCCGCTTCGACTAAAACGTGGTCGGGACGCCACTGATGATGGTAGCGGGGTGCGGCGATTGCGTCGTCTAGCTTCATTTCCAAATCGAGACAGCGCACCAACGTCAATAACACTTGCGTGATAATCTTTGGTCCGCCGGCGGCGCCAACCGTCAGCACCGGTTCGCCGGAGGAATCGCATACGATTGTGGGACTCATGCTCGACAATGGACGCTTCCCCGGCGCGACCGCGTTGTTTTCCGCACCTAGCAGCCCGAAGGCATTGGGGACTCCCGGCTGGCTGGAAAAGTCGTCCATTTCGTTGTTCAAAACAATTCCCGTACCTGGCACGATTACTTTCGAGCCGAACGACGTGTTCACCGTCGCAGTTATCGCCACCCAAGTGCCCCCTGAATCGGCAGCGGCGATGTGGGTTGTGTGCTGTCCGAAAAATTTCGCCGCAGCTCCCGGGGGATTGCCGTGAGCCGGAACCTCTCCGGTGCGATCGGGGTGAATCCGCTTGGCCAGCGACTTGGCGTAGTTTTTGTCGATCAGCCCTTGGGGTACCGGCACAAAATCGGCATCCCCGAGCCAGTGTGCCCGATCGGCAAATGCGAGCTTCATCGCTTCGACAATCAGGTGGGTCGCATGGATAGAGTTTTGCTTGTGTTCTGCGCGGATGTCGAAGGTTTCCAGCATGTTGAGAATTTGCGCAACATGTACGCCACCAGAACTTGGGGGAGGAAAGCCAATGACTTTCCAATTGCGATACGTCGTGACAATCGGCGTGCGCTCGACTGCCCGATAGTCGGCGAAATCTTCGGCAGTAAGGATGCCGCCATTCTCGGCCATCCACTGGCCAACCTGTGCGGCAAATTCGCCCCGGTAGAACCAATCGGGACCGTGCTCTGCCATTTTTCGGTAAGAGCGCGCCAGGTCGGGTTGACGAAGCACTTCGCCTTCGTCGTAAGCGGAGCCATCCAGCTTGAGCAGCGCGGCCCGACTGCCTGCGAACTTCGCGAGGAACTGGGCCTTGTCGGCAAGTTTTCCGGCATAGTTGCGATCGATCGGAAAGCCGTGCTCGGCGATTTCCGCAGCGGGTAGTAGCAATTCGCCCAGTGTTTTCAGGCCGCACTTTTTGAGTGCCAAGTCGTAAGCGGCCAGCGCGCCTGGCACACCGACCGCGAGGGGGCCCATGGTGCTCAACTCGGGATCTGCTTTTCCGTCGCGAAGAAACATATCGCGGGTGGCGGCGGCTGGCGCTTTTTCTCGGCCATCAATGGCCAGCAAGGTTCCATCCGACCGACGGATCAAAATAAAACAGCCGCCCCCCAGTCCTGAATTGTGATTATCCACCACGCCCAGTGTTAAGGCCGTGGCCACTGCGGCGTCGACTGCATTGCCACCCTGCTCGAAGGCGGCAATGCCCGCATCCGTTGCCAACGGCCGTACACTGGCAACCACGCAAACCTGCTCCGCAGCTTCGCTTTGGAATGTTGAATGCGAGAAGAGGGTACACGCAATGAGCAGACAGTAGATTTGTCTCGACCGATGTTTAGACAACGTCATTGCGCCTTTTCGATTTCAAAGTCAAATGTATGGCTGGAAGAATCGATTACGCATTCGTATGGCGTTGTTTCCGAGTCGGTGTACTGTTCGGCAACCAAGGAGGTCATGTCCCGGTAGGATTTGATGATAGAAAAAACGACCTTGTATTTGCCGTAGAAGGCACCATCCTCAGGTTTGATCGTAGTCAATTCATAGGACCCATCAGATTGAATATAGCCGGAAGCCGCTTTACGAACCTCCGCAGTAGTATCCTTCGCAACTTCAAACCGAACGACCCCCAGTTTTTCGGTGGGGAATGTTCCATCTGAGTACGTTACCTTGCCCGTAACAGTTCCCATCGCAGGCCCACTCTCGCCGCATCCCGTCAGGGTAACAAGTACCACAGCGCAAACGAGTATTCCCAAAGTTTTGGTAGCACCAACCGACGGATGCCGGATTACATTAAAAAGCATGATCATTCTTCCTGAAAAATTGGGGCTAGCGGTAGGTTTCATGAGATAACGTTTGCAATAAAAGATCATTCGACAAGGTCTGGTTGACATTCAATTGGTTGTGAAACCATGTCTTGGACTGCTAGTTTGGATAGTAGGCCCGGCATTTATGCCGGGTATCGCAGGTGAGCAGATTAGGAAAGCCCCGTTAACGGGGCTTCTCGATTTTTTCTCCCTCAAAGAACCCGGCATAAATGCCGGGCCTAATATGGTTCTCCGTAATCCAGGAATGTCACACACACTACCAAGTGCCGCAAACCGATACTTATATGCCAACAAACAATTTTCGATCGAGATTACAGGTTCGCATTAAAGTTCGCCGACTATCTCGCCATCGGCGCTCAATATGAAGTAGTCCCACGCCGAGCAACATGGCCCTCTTACCCCAGTCGTTTCGATCGCGTCACTAATCCACCGGGCACTGCCATCTGCCATGCCT
This sequence comes from Planctomycetota bacterium, assembly GCA_029259915.1. Classification (GTDB taxonomy): domain Bacteria; phylum Planctomycetota; class Planctomycetia; order Pirellulales; family Lacipirellulaceae; genus Bythopirellula. The sequence goes on from JAJDED010000007.1 coordinate 54,476, forward strand.
ATATGAAGTCCACCAGGATGCGTACTCCGGGGAGAGGCTTGGTCGTTGAATTGATCGCCCCAATAACACTGCATACATTCACTTTTGTATTCTTGCCAGAGCCGTGCTTCACATCCGGCCACATCATCAGCGTTGTCGAGGCATGCATTGGGCCCGTTGGCGTCGCCACTAAATCCGTGCCAAGCTACCACAGAAGCACCGGCCGTACCCAGCGCCCAAACCCCTCGTCGATCTGGTTCTGACAAGCCGGCTCGCACTTCGGCCAGCATCATCACATTCGACAAACCGTCAGTAATACTTTTCAAAGAAACAGCCACGTTGGGGCCCATCACGCCGCGGCGAGGGGGGATAGGGGGCTTGCCGGGAGCGGAGAACTCTTTTCCTCCTGTCCAACCGGGTGAATAGGGGCCGCAGATATAATGAACGGGTTTATGATTTTCGTCGCACAGTCCTCCGCCTTTCAGCAGCGGTCCATTTCCCATATTAGCGGCGTAATTGCCGCGGGCCCAATTGTTTCCCATCAGTCCGCCTGCATTCATCGGTTCTTGGTTGCGATCGTCCGCAGGGCATAGCATGCTACTGAGTACCTGACTGCGAGCTTCTTCATTTTTGAGGTCGGAAATTCGGAGCGAGAGATCAAAACTATCGTAAACACTTCTCAACTCGATAAATGGCAAAATCGCGATGACCCAATTCGGCCCGACATTCGGAGTGGTTGCCGGGTTTTGGTTTTCAGGAAATTCAAGCGCGGGCGGTAAAGTGCCATTGGAGGATTCGTAGTTCAGGACCCCCAGCGACAGTTGTTTCACATGATTGACGCATTGCGTGCGCCGCGCCGCTGCGCGCGCCGCCTGAACCGCCGGCAGCAGCAATGCGACCAACACGCCAATAATCGCGATTACTACCAAAAGCTCGACAAGAGTGAACGCTTTTAGATCGGAACTACGGGTACTACGCAGGAACATGATGCATTCCTAAATTGCATGAGAATGATTGAAAAGTTATAGCGTTACGTTCGTCCAAATGAGGAACGAGTCTTTACTAGTATCGCACACTAACTAAAACCAGCGAAGAGAGCTATAAAAAAACTACACCTTGGAACCATGGTTTTGCGCAAATGATTGTTTTCGTTGCGCATAGTGTGCCGATTGCTTTCAGGGTGGGTTTCCCTTGGTATAATCCACACTTGTGGGTTCCCTAGTATTGATTTTAATTCAGTCGTAACGGCCCCAAATTCTTTAGTGGTATGGGCCAGCTCTATTTATGGCGGAACAGATGAAGCAACGCATTTCCAAATTCTGGCGCCGCGCGAAAAATGCGCTGCGGTCTAGCAGTGGCAATATGAATTATTCGCGGCGATTGGCGCGAGGCAAGTCGCTGTGCTTCGAACCTCTCGAACCCCGTACCCTGCTCGCCGCGGCTGGTTTGGTCGACGTTGGTGCGCAGCCCGTCGGGGAGCTTACTGGCAAGATTGTCTACACGCATGGCGGGCATGGCATTACTGGTGATTTCCCCAGTGCAGGCAACTGGGCATTTCAGCGACCCTTGCTTTTGAACATGATCGAAGACCTCGGCAACCAGGACCAGATGACGTTTTTTGCCGACTATTTGTTTCGTGCCGGGGCGACGGTCGCCCCGATTCGGCCAGTGGGACACCAATCCAACGAGGTGGTACTCGACAACGACGACGTCGGCGTCACCTTCAGCGGTACATGGAGCGATGGGGCCGAGAGTGTTTACTTCGGCGGCGCCGCTGATGTACCTTTCCGCGAGGCAGCCACTTCGGTAACCGAAACCGCTTTTGCACGATACACGCCCAACATTCCCCAGGCCGGTCATTATCCCGTTTATGCCTGGACTCCTAGCGGAGCCAATCGGGCTACCGACCAGCTTTATCGCGTCAATCATTCGGGGGGGATTACTGAAGTCACGGTGAATCACCGCCGCGTGGGCAATGGCACGGTGTATTTGGGTACCTACTATTTTGAAGCAGGTTCCAACGGTTTTGTCGACATCAGCAATCGCTCGAACGATGCCGGCAGCATCGTGGTGGCCGACATGATTCGCTTTGGCAATGGTGTGGGCGACGTCCAGCAAAGCGGCACGACCTCGGGGCGCGACCGCGAGGACGAGGCCGGACTTTATTGGGTCGAATGGCACGCCACCCGTTCCCAGGGTATCCCCGAAAGCGAGTATCGAACCACCAGCAACGACCGCAACGCAACAGTCAGCCTGTCGCCGCGGTTCTCGGAGTTTATGAACCGCGAGGCCGACGGTTCGCTTTCCGATCGGGTGTTTGTCAGCTTCCATTCCAACGCGGGCGGCGGCCGTGGCGTGGTGGGATTGCACAACACCACCCAGGGCGGCGATACGCCCAATCAACTTCTGTTGGCCACACTACTCGGGCAAGAGGTAAACGACGACCTTGTCGATCAAAATGGTTTGTTCGAGCACAACTGGAACGACCGAGGGAGCAACATTACCTTTGAAACAACGTTCAATTATGGCGAGATCAACAATTCGGTGATCAACAACGAATTCGACGCCACGATTGTCGAGACGGCATTCCACGACAATCAGCTTGATGCCGAATTGATGCGCGACGCCAGGGTCCGGGATGCCTTGGCCCGGTCGACTTACCAGGGACTGATCAGGTATTTCAATAATGTCGACGGCGGTGCAACGCAGATCGTGATGTTGCCAGGGCAAGTGACCAACGTGCGTGCAGAAACCGCTAGCGCAACCAGTGTGACCGTCTCTTGGACGCCGCCTGTGGCCAACACGTTTAATGGCGATGCCGCTACGGGCTACATGGTTTACGGTTCGACCGACGGCTATGGCTTCGATGGCGGTACGTTTGTTGGCGGCGGTGCTTCGACAAGCCATACCTTTACTGGGTTGGATCCTGCCGAAGGGGCCTACTACTTCAAGGTTGCCGCGGTAAACGCGGGCGGCGAAAGCCCAGCTTCGGAAGTCGTTGCCGCGATACCCAACGTTGGCACGAAGGACATCCTTATCGTCAACGGCTTCGATCGCATTGGACGTACGCAAAATCCTGTGCAGGCAGGTGCCGAACGGGTTCGACCGCGGCAGAGCAATTCGTACGACTATGCCGTGCAAATGGCTTCCGCGATCGAGGCCAGCTCGCCTGCTTTAGTCGTTGATACGGCTTCCAACGAAGACGTGATAGCCGGAACCGTGAACCTGGGCGACTACGATTCCGTGTTCTGGATCCTCGGCGAGGAATCCTCGGCCGACGATACCTTCAATGGAACCGAGCAAGCTCTGGTAGCGTCGTATCTGGCCGGCGGAGGGAAACTGTTTGTATCTGGCGCTGAAATTGGCTGGGATTTGGACAATCTCGGCAATGGTGTAGCTTTCTATAATGGCCAGCTACGCGCCAATTACGTGGCCGACGACGCCAATACTTTCAATGTCCAAGGCGTAGCTGGTTCGATTTTCGATGGCCTTTCTTTTTCGTTCGATGATGGCAGTCAGTTCTACGACGTCAATTTTCCGGACGTGATCTCCCCGCTGGGCGGGGCGACCACCGCGCTGAACTACGTCGGTGGTACTGGAGGTGGGGCCGCAATTCAATTCGAAAGCGGTGGTGTCGGGCAATTGGTAAACTTTGGATTTCCCTTTGAGACGATTACCGATCCGGCAATGCGAAATGCCGTGATGGGAAATATCATCCAGTTTTTCGGCATTGCTGCCGAAACAGGCGATTTTGATCAGGACACCGACATCGACGGTTTCGATTTTCTGGCTTGGCAACGCAATGCCGGAACAACTGGAGGAGCCACGCTTGCCCAGGGCGATGGCAATGCCGACGGGAATGTCGATGACCTGGATCTTGCCATTTGGACAACACAATACGGCACGACACCAATCGTAGCCGCCGCCACCGCAGCGTTTGCTGCCGCCGAGCAACCCTCGGCAGTTAGCGCAAATCTCGACTCGACAGAGTTTGTTGCTGTTGCCCAATTGGCCAGCGGTTTGAATTCTTCGGGGTCTCGCCAAAGCAACGAATCGGCATTGCTTTCTCGCAACCAGGGCATCGAGCAAATCGCCCGTCCAACAATCCAGCAATTGGAAAACTTGCGATCGTCTGACCTGAGCTCTGGGGTGCTGACTTCGCATTCTGCAATTGAGGCGGTAACGGAGACCAACTCTACTGCATCCCTTGAGAGAGCTTTCTCCGAGTTGGCCGAGGACGATCATTGGAACTTGTCTCGCTTTGGTGCTTAAACCAGAGTTTTTTGATAGACATCGTCACCGATGTATCTCATTGCTTGATAGCGTGTTACACAGATTGAGATTACAAGGTTAAGAAGGTTAATAAACTCACCTGATCCATTGCGCAAAGGGGAGAAACTTTTGCGCACGATTCGTTAGGAGATTCTTTTCGCGACGTTATTATGGGGTCAGTGAAACATTACGGGTTTTGTCGGTTGGGGCAAATGTCGAAGCCGAACCGAGTAGCGCGTTGTTTCCTTAACTCGAAGAGGCTTGGATGCTCTTTGAGAAACCTTGTCACACCATCGGGGAGGGAAAGTCAGCAAGGCGATACTCCGTTTTCGTCAGCGCGTTCGTTCGCAAGCTAACAACTATTCTCGCTGGTTTGTTTTTGTTGTCACAAAAAAGATTTCGGCGGTTTGAGGTTTAGAACGCCGCCTTGCGTCGAATTTCAAGTTAGTACGTATTTTCTAGCAACGTAAGATTTAAGGATAGACTCATGAGAATGAAAATTGCTTTGTGCAGCGTCGCCAGCTTTGCGGTGTTCGCTATCTTCTGTAACCCGTCTTTTGGGCAGCTGTACTCCCAGAATTTTGATGTCGATGATACGGCGAACTGGACCGTTAACTTATCTCCCACGACCGACTCGAATGCCGACCTCTTTTTCGACTACAGCACCGTTGGAATCCCGTCCGCGCCAAATTCTACTGGCGGTACTACGCGTGGTATGAAGCTGCAGGCGAACTTGTTCACTAACTTGTTCGGCGGTATGAGTGCTTCACCGACCGGGCAGAGTTTTACAGGTGATTATGTCCTTAGCTACGACATGTGGCAAAGTTACCACGGTGTCCCTTTTGTTCCGCCGGCAGGTATTTTTCCCGCGGGTGGCGGCATCATTCGAGGCCAAGCCAGCGGTGGGACCAATCTTGGATACGGCGGCATTATGACATCCGGTACCGTTGCCAATTCAGCAGGCACTGCCGATGGTGTTTTCTTTGCTTCGACAACTGACGGGGATTCTGGCGCCGATTACCGCGTCTACTCATCAGACAAGAATGTGAGTTACCAGCCTAACGCTCTACCACCAACAGATCCCGGTTTCGATGCCAGAGACCTTGATGCAAACTATCTCGCTGTAGGGGGATCGGCTCCTGCGGACTTCGACGGTGATTTAGACGTCGATGGCTTCGACTTTCTGCAATGGCAACGTGGTAATGGGAACTTCGTCGGTACCGCAGTAAAAGCGAATGGCGATGCCAACGCAGATGGTTTTGTCGATGCGTTGGATCTCGAAGCATGGGAGTACTGGAAAACCGTGGATCACAAAACCCGTAACGCGGCGACTTCTACTCTTTATACAGATAACTTCGGAGGCGCGTTCCCCACGGCTGCACAAACCGCTCTATTTCCAAGCGAATTGGCAGCACATCCGGACAACAAAACTGACGTCGGGGTCCAGGGTTATGCCTGGCATGAGCACACTATTACCAAGTCAGGCAATATTGTCACATGGTCAATTGACGGCATTGACTTGATCGTGCTTGACACGTCGAACTTTACCATTCCGGTTGGCGGATCAAATATTTTGTTCGGTCATGGTGATATCAACAACGGTTCATCGATCGATGCACAAGCATTTACCCTGTTATTTACCTTGGTCGACAATGTACAGGTCAACGCCCTCCCAGTGTTGACCAGTAGTGTGCCAGAACCAAGTAGTTGTCTAATCCTGGCGGCAGGTTTGGCCTGCTTGGTGGGATGTCGTTCCAGGACGAAAGATTGTTGATTAGTTATGAACGGGAGATTAGGGCCTTGCCTTTCAGACCTGTTCCAGCGAGTTTTAACGTGATTTTCGGTTATTTGTTTTTAGAGAGCTTTTGTGTGGTTTATTTCTTGGCGGTAGTGCTTCTTTGGTTGCGCAGCTGGGTTGAACTGCTCCGTTTTCCTTTATTACAGGGGGTGTCTCATGAAAATGATCACTCGGTTTACTGTCTGCTCCCTTTGGGTAGTAGCACTCGGATTGGCTATGGCGACCGTTTCGTCGGCCGCGATAATTATTAACGATGATTTGAATGCGGACACCTCTGCGAACTACACTGAGGTGGCACTGGGAGCCGACCATGCGGTTACCTTTGCATTTGACTACAGTGGAATAGTCGGATCCGCACCCAACACGGGCGACGCTTCGACCACAGGTGTGCTTATCACAGCGAACCAAACGCTTGGAGCTGCCAGTGCTGCAACCCTTTTCCACAACACGCCTATCCAGGCCAATGCGCGGGTTACCGTCGATATGTACATGGGAGTCACCGGCACGGGCGGCACCACGGAATTTGGAAGCGTTGGCATCGGCAGCACGGGGAACACTCCCTTCACGATTTTCACTCCAATCGCTGGTGACGGTACCTACTTTACGCACACGGGTGATGGAGGCTCTTCCTCTGACTGGCGTTGGTCGAGGCCGGGCGGTACGAATCCTGCGGCTGCCGTTCCAGTGAACAATACTTCGCCAACATACTTGCTTGGCGGAACCAATGCGCCCTTGTACGATGGCGTTGTTGGGCTCGGTGGAAACGGAGTTGCCGGGAACATCTGGGTCACACTCTCCATCGAAGTTCAAAATGGCACAACCAGAATTAAAATCAATGGCCAAAACGTCGTTGTAGGCCCTTCGATTGGAAATGCCGACGATACTTTGACTGGTGGAAGTGCACCTGGTGGTTTGGCCAGCTTCAGCTACGCAGATGTGTTCGGTTCGGTAGCCAGCCCAGGCAACTCACAGTTTGGTATTTTTGACAATTTCGTAGTCGAAGCGATTCCCGAGCCGACCTCGTTACTGATGGCAGGTTTTGGTGCCTTGGGGCTAGTAGGATTCGTACGAAGACTACGCTAGTTTTTTGATTTGAAAAGCGACTGGGTTGGGCTAAGCAAGGTCCGCTTGGTTTGGAAATGGGTTAACCCTACGTATGCGGCCCAGGCCGAGCAAGGTTGCTTCGGTCTGTGCCGCATTGTTTTTATTATAGACCGGTGTATTTTGTAGCTCGATCACCAAGCAAGAAAGCATCTTGTTCAGCAAGTGGTAGCAACCAATGGTGAAAGCCAAAAAAACACGAAGAGACACAAAAAATGTAATACTTCGACATCTTCTCCGCACCTGTTCTTGTGACTTTTTGTGTTTCTCGTGGCTATTGAAAAACGTTGCAACACTCGGCAGAGGGATTTCAAGTGTTTTTCGTCGCTTGCATGCCTTGAGGGGTTTGCGCAAAACGGAGTAAATGCTGCGCTCATTTGCGTTGCTTCGTCTGCTGAGAATGTAAAGAATGGAGTATCTCGGGTGTTCTCTTCAGTACGTCTAATCATTTAGTGACGTCGACTGTTGGTTGTGGAGGAGACCGCGAGGCTAGTGTGTTGTGCACACCGTAAGAATTAGGGTTCATCATATGAGCCGACGGCGCTAGCCGCGGGTTTTTTCGAGGACCACCCGACGCTAGCGCGTTCGGCTCAACCCTCAACCCTGAAATTAAGCTGTGACTAAACACTAGGTGATTATTTTGGCATTATCATCCGCCAAAGATTTGTTCATTGCCCAAAACCTGAGAATGAGGTCTCGTAGTGGCTGCGAAAAGACTAATTCAAACTGCAATAGTGCGCGTACCTACGCGTGCGTTTACGCTTGTAGAACTTCTTGTAGTAATCGCCATTATTGGCGTGTTGGTAGCGCTGTTGCTCCCGGCAGTGCAGGCTGCGCGCGAAGCGGCGCGCCGCGTACAATGTCAGAATAATCTCAAGCAAATTGGTCTGGGTTGTTTGAATTTTGAGAGTACCTTTCAACACTATCCATCAGGTGGTTGGGGTTCTACTTGGGTTGCCGATCCCAACCGTGGTGTGGGTCCCGACCAGCCCGGTTCGTGGATCTACAATATCTTGACCTTTATTGAGCAGGGGAATTTACGCGAACTTGGTGCAGGGAAGAAAATCGGATCTCCTGGTTATGAAGAGGCGATCGTACAACTGAATCAAACGCCTATCAGCGCATTCAATTGCCCATCGCGCCGAGCTGCAGGCTTGTATCTTGCTAGGTGGAGTAATATCAAACTGCACCCCAGAGGCCTATTGAGAGACGCCGCACGAGAATCAGGCGTAGTAAAGAGCGATTATGCGGCTAGTTCCGGAGATTCATTGGTTAACAGTGCTGATAACCCTCTTTGGTCCCCGAGCTCTTATATGCAAGCAGACAATCCTCCTTCTGTAATTATAGAAGGTAGTAATTGGTGGGACGACACAGAAGTGTGTACGAGACCATCGTTCGGGCCAGCGCTAGTAAAGTTTTCCAGGTGCCAGAGCGGAATCATGTATTATCATAGCAAGCTCCAGGCTCGTAGGATCTCAGACGGTACGGCGAACACCTACTTGGCAGGCGAAAAGTATGTACGCGCCGATGGGTATGATGGAACCGGTATCTCAAACGGTCCTGGGTTCTCATGGGGCGAAAACCAATCGATGTATTGTGGCTACGATTGGGACAATCAGCGCGTTGCGTGGAACCCCGATCAGTTTCCGCCTTCCCGCCTCTCTCAGCCAAAGCAGGATCGAGCCGGAACAGATTGTGGATTTCCTTGTAAGCCATTTGGCAGCGCTCACGCCGCGGTTTTCAATATGGTCTTTTGTGATGGCTCTGTTCGAGGAATGAAATACGATATCGATGAATTGGTCCATAGCAATTTAGCAGACCGCGAGGACGGACAAATTATCGAATTGTAGGCGTAGTGCAACGAATTGTCTGGCAACAAGGCTATAGAGAAGATTAACTCTTGACTCTAAAAACAACCTTGTGGCTCTGCATCGCGGGGTCGTCATTTGAGACTTCCTGACCGAGCACCGTGTTTACGTTATATTTTTCAGGGATTGTTTCTTTGCCGCCAACCACTTTGGAAACCCGCACTTTGAACAACCCAAACTGTATTCCGTAAACATCCGCATTAGGGCTTTTACCATCGGGAATGCTTGGATAAAAATCCCCAAGGGGACCACTAATTCCAACTGCTTCTTGAATATCGGACCCTAAGAACTCTTCCGGGTCAAATGTTACGGTAGCGCCTTCGAGTGGCTTGCCATCTATAAGTACCGTACACACGATCGAGGTAATTCCCACATTCGTGCCTTGCCAGACGCGGATCCTCGCGGCGACTTCATCTTCCGAAACTTTGCCGTCCTTGTCCGTGTCTAGTGTGGCCATGGCGGCATTCAGCCCTGGTGCTTTTTCCAGTTCCTCGCCTGCTACGAACCCGTCGCCGTTGGTGTCGTACAATTCCATCGCTAGTTCAGCAGCATCGCCAGGGTCGATATCAGGCGGGTAAACGCGCGACTGCCCGCCACCGCAGCCGACCAGCAACGCCAGCAGCGATGGAACCATTAGGGACGAAACGAACCGAGCATTCTTTTTTTGCGAATGCGGTTGTCGAATACGATTGAGGCTCAGCGGAGCGATGTCTTGTTTCACGTGTTTCACTCTCCCACAGGAAAAGAAAATCAGCGGCGCGGATGTTGAACCAACGAAGGGTCGAACACTGGCCGAACATGTTTCAGTCTACAGAACAGGTTTCAGTCTACAACAGCGGCTAAGGTTTTCAACAGTCGTGGGCCACCCGGTGTAAAAACCGAGAAACGTGTGCGCAAAAAGCGAACGTCCGCGAGGAAGAATGTTCTCCTAGATTGCGTTTTCTAAGATATTTACCACGGAGAGCAAAGAGAGCACGGAGGAAAGAGGAAGAATATATGATTGATGATTTCTGAATCGCTTTGTGCTGAAACCTCGGTTAAACAATCAGCAATTAAAATCCCCACTCCGTGTCCTCAGTGTTTCCGTGGTAAAAAATCCGCTTTACAGCCACTTGCGGAGCTGACGGGGTACGTAATCGCGATACCGATTCAGCAGCGTACCCCAGACGCGGACTTCGTCTTGTTCCAGTCGAGTGAGGATGCGCTGAGCCTGTTGCGTGGAAACCGATTCGGATTCTACGACCAGCAGCACCCCGGACATTTGCCGTGCCAGAGTCAGCGAACTCTGTAGATTGTCGGCAGAGGGCAGGTCGACGACAACCGTGCCATATTGGTGGCGGCATTCGTCGAGCATTTCCGTGAGTGCATGGGGATGCACTTGGACCACGGATTCAGGCCCCATTTGGCCGCCTGAGAGCGAGAAAACATTCTCCGCAATTCGGGAAGGAGTGCATTCGCCGATGGAAACCTCTCCGGCAAGAATCTCCGCCAATCCAGGCCCGTCCTCATCTTTACTTCTCGACTTGGTTGGTTGCCGACTGGCGTCGATCAACAGCACACGGTCCGACTGGTGCTGCCCAGCGCGGAGGGCAATTTGCGTGGCAATCGTGCTTGTTCCTGCCTGGGATGCGCAGCCGGTGACACCCACCAGCAGCGACTCTCCGACAGCCTGCTGTGCTTGCAATCGCCAAACCACGGCGTCGATAGCCGCTAGGCCGGGGCTGGAAGCGGAACTTGAATATTGCCGCGAGGGAAAAGGCTTCGACTCAGATTGTTGGTCGCTATCCTGGGCAGTTTCCCAGGGTGGCGGCGTCTTCAAATTGGTTTTCATAATCGTCAAAACTCTTATAGAAAAGTGACTCGTAAGTGTGGGAATTAGGCGGAGATGTTCGCAAGTGTTCGATCCTTAGGGACAACGCCCCACACCGGCAGTTCCAGTGCCGCTTCCAATTGTTCCTCGGTATAAATTTTGCTGGAGAGTTTTTCGCTGAACAATACGATCGAAACCATCGAAGCCAGCGAAAGCACCAGCGACAAGGCCCCGACCAACAACTTGCTGGGGCTGACCGGCTTTTCTTCAAAAGTGGCCTGTTGGGCAACGATCAGATTGGAGATCCGTTGGTTGTCGAGTTCTTCGTCAATCCGCGCTTGTTCCAAGCTGTCGGCATATCGGAAAAACTCTTCCCTAGCCATGCTGATTTCGCGCGTGAGTTGATCGATCTCTAGTTCGTTGTCATTTAATTTTTTCAAATCGGCAAGCACCACTTTCCGCTGACTACCGAGCTCGCTGAGGCGGGCAACCACGCCGGCAAGATCGCTTTCCGCTTGGGCAAGCGACAGTTTGAGTGAACGATGGTTGGGGTTCACGTCGCTGGTGGTTTCCTGGCGATCGGAAGTTTCTTGGGCCAGCATCGCCTCGGCTTGACGAACCTGCTCGCGCGTGGCTTGAAGTGCAGGGTGGTTTGCACTGAATCTTGCCTCTTGCTCAAGCTGCAATACCTGAAGTTCGTAGAGCTGGGCTCGCAAGGCGTCGGTTCCCGTGTTGGGAACGGTGGTTTCTGCGGAGACGATTCGTTGGGGCAGTATCTCAAGCTGTTTTTTCAGGTCAGCAACTCGGGCTCCCGAGGCTGCATGTTCCTGCAATGCTGAGTATCGGCTGAGCTCGATATTGCCGAGGCGGTTTTCTAGCGTTCCGCGCCGGGAGTCGATCGAAACCATATTCAGGCGATTTTTGGCAATGCTCAGCTTGTCGACTGCTTCGTCAAGCTGTTTTTGGATAGAATCGTGCTGCTCGGAAAAAAATTGTTTTGAGCCGCTAGTTCGGTGTAGCCGTAAGTGTTCGTTGCGATAGATTTCTACGAGCGTCTGCATCACCAACTGGGCCAAGCGAGGGCTTTTGGCATCGTAGCGAATCGAAATCAGCGCGGAGTCGTGCTCGGCTTCGACTGCCAGATTGCGCTCCAGTGTGATGACTGCTTCTTCTTTGCTGGAAATCGGATCGATGCTTTTCACCAAGCGAACGGCAGTGCCAAGTGTCTTATTCTTGGCATCGATAAAGAAATTGCTGGTACCCGAGCCGGGACCCGACTTGCTCAGCACCACGTCGGCTCCCAGTGTGTCGACCACACTTTCTAGGATGCCTCGGCTTTGCAGAACATCGATCACTGTGACGATCTCATTCGAACGATCGCTCTGTTGCATGGAGATCTTATCGCCGCCCGTGGTGGCGGTGGGATCGAGCTTGACCGATTCGCGACCGACCTGCATAAAAAGCTTGGATTCGGAGCGGTACTTGCGCGGTGCAAATAGGATGATGAGCGTTGCCAGTGAAAGAATTATCAGCGGTAGGGCGAGCGCTTTTTTCTTGTGACGAAAAAAGGCTCTCGAAAAATCTTGGAGGCTGTATGCCCTATCTGTTGGGCGGTGGTGTGTTTGCATAAGGAAGCCTAACTGACCGTTGGTTTATTGCGTTTCAAGGTGCAAGGTTGCGAACTTCATGGAGATTCGGAAGGCAGATGGGAATACCCCCAAGCCTATTCTAAACAGGGGCGCAGCCCATGCAGGCCAGTTTGTGGACAATCGGGTCATCTTTTCGCCGAATTGTGGTGTGGAGATGCTAAATCGGACCTCGGAGTCCATGTTGGCAAATTTCCTGCTGTTTCTTCACGGTGGAACACAATAATTTGCTCTCGACGCTCAGTTGGTTTATAATGCGCGGCTGAATGTCGGGTTTTTTGATTAGGGGTTTTTAATAATTCCGACATTGGCACAGACAGGTGCAGGTTGAGGATTGCCGCGTTGGGGGGCGTTCGTGATTCAACCAAAATCGTGGAATGGGGCCGCGTGCGATCGGCCCTTAGTGGGGTGTTCCGCTTGGGTAAGTGCGATCCAAGCAGAGGTGCGCGCTGTCGCTCCTTATTCTTCAAGCATTCTTATCGTCGGCCCCAGCGGCACGGGGAAAGAGCTCATAGCCCGGGCCATCCACTCCAAGAGTCTGCGTGCCAAATCGCCCTTTATTCCCGTCAATTGTGCGGCAATATCCGGCACGCTGTTCGAGAGCCACATGTTTGGCCATCACCAGGGCGCTTTTACGGGCGCCAGCTATTCGGCCCAGGGTTGTTTTCGGGCTGCCGACGGTGGCACCATTTTTCTCGACGAAATTGGTGAACTAGAACCCTCCATGCAGGCGAAACTTTTACGTGTGCTTCAGGAAAATGCTGTGGTCCCCGTGGGAAGTCACGAAGAGCATCCAGTAAACGTACGTGTATTGGCCGCTACGAATCGCGACTTGAGAACCGAGGTCTCGAACGGTCGATTCCGGGAAGACCTTTACTACCGCTTGGCAGTTGTTTCTCTGCGGACATTGCCATTGTGCAATCGTATAGAGGATGTGGAGCTGTTGGCAGACTACCTGCTATCGAGCCAGTGTGTAAAACACGGTTTGCCGTTCAAACCACTTTCGTCTGAGGCGCTCGAGAAACTCGAGCGGTACCATTGGCCTGGCAATGTTCGAGAGCTGCAAAATGTGCTCGAGCGTGCAGTGGTGTTCTCGTCAGGTGACATGATTTCCGCAGGCGACTTAGTTTTCGATTCCCCTCTGCACGAGCAACATCTAGTTGGGCGTTCGCCGATGGAACCGGCAGATGGCGAATCGGAAGGTAGGGCCCAGTGCGATTCTCAATGGAAATTTCCCGGGGAAATCAACGATCATTGGCCCTCGCTCGACGATTGCGAGCGACGGTTTATCCAGGCAACTCTTGAGCACACGGGCAACAACCAAGCCGCCGCAGCCAGGCTCCTGGGCATCGACCGCAGTGTGCTCCGGCGGCGGCTCAAAAAACTGGGCATCACACTCTGAATTAGCCGCAGGGCGCTAGCCCCGGTTTTCCCCGAATTACTGTAGCTTTCAAGATTCCTCATGAGGCGATTTGCCTCGCTTCTCTCAATTGCCAGTGGGGCGATTCGCTCCGCTGTGGTCCCTGACGACCGCAGCTTCTTTATCACCTCTTGTTCACTCTGAACATTTCGTTGCCACCGGCCCTGCATCTTCTCTTTGAAGAGCAATGAGTTACGTCATTCAGTCAAGCAACATGTGCGGTTTGGCATAGAGAATGCTTACCCACTTCTTCCAACAAACGCTCGCAGGGCAAATGTTCGCAGGAGATTGGCAAAATACAAGGGCCACAAAGCGAACAGCACTAACCTCATGTAGAAGGGACAGATGGATGACTGCGCGAAACAGTGTGACAACTTTTCGACAGCGCTTGGTGATTGTTGACCCGTGTCTTGACGACTATCAGTGCCTAGCCAAATCGGCCCGAAAGCGTCGGATGCGATTCACCTTGACGTCAACAGGAAGAGGCGCATTGCGGCTTTTGCCCAGCTTTTCGGATGCCTGTTGGCTGCTAAGTCCGCAGCTTCCGGATATGTGCGGAATCGATTTGCTGGAGATGCTCCTCTCGCTGCAGCCGAAGTTGAAAGCCGCGATCGTCGACTCCCAGTACCACCATCAACGAGAACAATTGGCCCTGCAGTTGGGGGCTAACCAATACCTCTGCAAGCCGGTCCAGCTTTCTTGGATCGATGCTTGGAAAGGATTGCCAATCGGGGTCCACGATTTCCGAAGCTCCGATCCCGAAACCGTTGAGAAAGCCAGCTAGTTCACAAAATCCAAGCGATCCCCAGTTTTTGTAGAAGGAGAATGCTCATGACAGCTCTTGTTTCGACAGAACGGTACAGCACAGACTGCGACGACACCGATCGGTTTGAGCGGATTCGTCGTACCGATAGGACCGTGATGCCCGTGCATCGTTCGCATTTGGCGATTCGGGCATCGCACAGGACGGCTGCGTCGCGAAAGGCAAGTCGCCGCACTTCAAGGCGCAGCAGTGGAATGCACCATCGGCGTAAACATCGCGCCTGGTGAATCGCATGCTGTTGTTCTAGTGCTTTGGCAATCCGAAAACAAAGATAAGCAAAGCACTTGTGCGGAGGACAATCTGAATGCCATGTTTGGTAGTTTTTTTTCAATTCTCACAAATTGTTTGGGGGTAAAGATCTCATGAACGCTAAGAAAAAGTTGAAGTTACTTGTGCGGGGTTTATGCACGGTCGTGTTCGCGATGTTCGCTACAGCCTGGGTCCATGCAGACCCCTTACCCGGCCGCGACGTATTGAAGTTTTCACAGAAACCATTGGATGGTTTCACGATTGTCGACGCGACAGGACTAGGGCAAAGTTTCTTCGGGCACGACGAACTCAGTACGGCCTATGGAGCAGTGGACGCCACCGGCGTGGTGCCCCTCTATCGGGGCCGCTTTATGGCGGATGATTTTGCGGACGGATTCAATTCGCCCGTCGTCCACGTGAAGTGGTGGGGTTCGTATCTGAACAACATTATCGACCCCGCTTTCGCCGTCGATAAGTTTCTGATCACCTTCGAGAGTGACGTACCAGCGAATCCAACCGATCCGACATCGTTCAGCCAGCCTGGGATTCCGCTGCTCAATCAGATCGTGCGACGTGGCCCGCTTGCACCCGGCTCGGGCACGTACACCGAAACGCCGATCAGCCCCGGCGGAGCGCCGTTGTTCGAAACGCTTTACGAGTACAACGCCGAATTGCATTTGGGCAAAGAGTTCCCGGAGAAAAAAGACGAGGTCTATTGGCTGAAGATCGTGGCCCTGGTGGATTTGCCGCCTGGCGTCAACATCGACCCGATCAACCCGCCTACTAATGTCACCCAGTGGGGTTGGCACAACCGCGACTACTCCATTATGGATCCGCTGGCCTCGGTTCCACCGGCAGTGGTTCCAGGCGAACACTCTCCTGGAGTAGTCCCAGGTACTGGCATCCCCGTCTGGCACTTTCAGGATGATGCCATCACGGGCATTGTGGCAGTCGATACAACATTGAATCCCAACGGGCAGATCATGCCCGACGTGTTCCAAGATCCGTTCACGTTCAATCCAACAAATTACTTGGACGGCATCGACGGCCCTGCAGGACCAATTCCAGGCACGGGAATTAGTCAATTCTCCAAGGACCTAGCATTCGAACTTTACACGGTGATTCCCGAGCCAGCCACCTGCATGTTGATGCTATTAGGGTTGGGGGCAATCGCCGGCTGTCGACGTCACAGGTAATCGTTTTGGTTGTGTCCTTGTTCGCTCCTTGGGCTCACCAGGGAGCGGGCCGGGAAAGCTGCTCACTCTACCTTTTCGTCAAAAAAGACAATCTCTTTCAGAAGGAATTCAATACATGTTTCAAATCACAAACCATCTGAACCGAAATATCGCAATTACATGTGCACTCTTGGTCGCTCTTGGCTTTATGGCAACGACGACTGCACAGGCTGCGCTTCTCACGACTCCCGGGCTTACGACCGTCACTGTCTGGGAGGCTACGGGTCCTGTCACTCCATACAACTTTGTCTTTAATGGACCTCAAATGACCACGCAACTTGGAGTTGGCGTACTGGGACCCGGTACATTCGACATCTCCTCGTTGCCCAACGAGCAGTACGATGTGTTCTACTCCGACGCTGCAGGGAACTTTAACCTCAACGGCGACTATGTCACCGTGGAAGCGGTTTATACGAATCCATCGGGCGGCGGCGGTCTTAACTTGGGAGCCGTGGATCTGACTGTGGGATCGTCCACGATTCGGGCAGATATCCTCGCCAGCTTTGTCGGTCTCGGCCCCAACTACTCGGTTGGCTCGGAAGTGCTCGCCGTGGACCCAGACTCGCCTGTACCAACTACGTTTACTTCGATGGGAAGCACCGTAGTCCCACCCACGCAACACCTGCGAGTAACTGTTGGTTGGTCGAAAATACCCGAACCGGCTTCTGCAGTGCTTGCTCTGGGCGGAATACTCGGAGTATTGGCAATGCGTCGCAAGACGAACCTGTGACTGGAAAATCATAATCTTGAGAAGAGTCGACCAACATTCTTTCAGCGAGTAACTGTTACTTGCTCCACACAAACACTAATTTTCAGAAAGTGATCTCATGAACGTCAAACTCACATGTTACGCAATCTTGGCCAATGTTGTCTTTGCTTCGTCAACGGCTTTTGCCTTGCCAACGCAGGTCGCGTTTATCGACACCCCCCAGTGCGATCCACTTTTCATTCCCACGAATGTCGAGGAGATCGGCGACGCTGCGGTATTCCCACCGGATGAATCGCTACTGCATGCCGACCTGGGATTAGCCAACCCGGTTTGCTTGCCGACCGACAATCCCACGATTCCCGACGCGCTTGTCTCGATTACCAATGTCACCACCAAAAACTTTTCAGATGTCTGGTATGTCGCGGATAGGGATACCTCGATTACGAATTTCGACGGGGAAGCCAACGATATTGCCTTCTTCCCTCCCGGGCAAGAAGCATTCCACATTGACCGCGTCGGCCTTCATCGTCCGCTGCTTTTCGAAAGCGCGGGACAAAACGGGATTTGGGAAGCCGGCGAAGAGTGGCGGTTTGTACTGCAAGATTACATGCATCCTGCTTTGCCGCCTGATGCGATCACTTCCAGAGGCGTGGGTGATGCGTCCGTCGATGTGGCCGGGTTCGTCGCATCTTCCGGCAGCATTATTGCGATCGTGCCCGAACCGGCCGGTGCCGTGCTGGCGCTGTTGGGCCTGAGCGCAATGGGATTTGTCCCTCGAAGACAACGAAGCTAACATTCGCTCGCTCGTGCCGCGCGGCAAAGAGATGTCGTGCGGCACATTATTTCTACAAGTACAACACCTTCACCAATTGCCATCAACAACTTTTGCGAGAGAGACTCATGGTTACAACCCAACAAAGACTATTTCCCATCCTTGCCATTATGGCAATCGTATTTCAGTCCGGCGTGGCGCAAGCCGACAATTGGACGATGGCCATCACCGTCGACAATCAATACGACATTTATTTCGGCGACTCGTTTTTAACCGTACCGACATTTGTGGGAGGCGACACGGATTGGACTAACACCGAAAGCTGGTCGATCACAGGCGTCGCTCCCTCGGCATTTTTGTACGTGGCCACCGCCTCCGATCATAGCGTCGCACAGGGATTTATCGGATCGTTTACCAACACGACCACCGCAAACACTTTTGTCACAAGCGACAACGTCGGCACCCCTTGGGAAGTTTTTCCTGCGGGGCAGTATCTTGCGTTGCTCAATTCGATCGATGCTTCGATTCCCGCTACCGTTTGGCCCCCGGGAGTTCAACCCACGAGTTCCCAGGTCCAGACGGCCGTCGCCTATGCAACGAGTAACAATCTGTGGATCACGCCAACTTCGACTCCGGGTTACGACAACGGCAGTAGCCCCTTGCCCTGGGGCGGCCGCCCTGGCATTCCTGCTTCAGCCGAGTGGATTTGGCACGACACGGGCATCGGCACTAGCGTACCCTATCCCGCGCCGTTCGATGGTTTCAACCACGACGAGTTCCTTGTCTTCCGCGTTCCCGGCGTGGCCGTCCCCGAGCCAACGAGTGCTGCACTCGCGTTGATCGGAATGGTTGCCGTACTGCGACGCAAGAGAAACTTTTCTCTCAAATCCTAATAGCAGCTGTTTCCAACTCTGACTCCTTACAACCACTGAAGAAAGCTTGATCTCATGAAAATCACTACTTGGCTTATCATCTTCGCCTTAGTTGTTATGCCCTCAACCGCTCACGCTTATCTAGGCGGCTTCGAATCAGGCGATGGTTACCACACCGGCAGTCCGCTGGCCTCTAACCTAGCGGGAAGGGATGTCACTCTTTACAACGCGGGACAGTATGGCACAAACAACGGCGGCCCCGGCGGCAGCGTAGCGCTGATTACTCCCGACACAGGCTTGTGGCGAGTCGTTACTGGCGGACGACTTCTAGGACAACTTAGTGACTACTATGTAATTCAGCACTTTGCACCCGGTGGGCATTCCTCGCCCAACGTGTTGGGGATGACCACCGGCAACTCGGCATTCGTGGGGATCGACACAGAGTACCAATACGATTTCGACGACCGCGACTTCGATGGCAATCTCCCCAGTTCGTTGGGTAGCTCTGTGGTCAACATGGATTTCTTATGGTGCCCGCAGAATGCAGGGATCGGCGGAAATGCTTCCACGCTGAGCGATCCCGGTGCAACCATTCAGCTCCAAGATAGCAGCGGAGCAAACTTCTTCGAGATCGGCACGTATGGAGCCGGCGAGGCGGTTGCCTATCGCATTCTGGGTGGCACGTGGATCGACGCGGGCTTCAACGCTTCGGCCGCGTTCAACGACTTCGACCAGGTCAATCTCTCTTTCGACCTGCTGAACGACACCGTCAGCTTTTCGTTCTTTGAAACGGTCGCCACGACGAATCACGTTGTGCTTACCAACGCTCCGCTCGGAGCCAACATGGATTACCTGGGCCACATGGGCCTGACGATGAAGGCCGAGAACTCGAAGAACTTTCTGGACGATGTCGACTTCACCGTCAATCCTGTTCCCGAGCCAGGCTCACTCGCGCTGATTCTGCTCGGCAACCTTGGAGTGGCGACATTTGCCCGACGCAGAACTGCCGCCTGAACCAAAATTCCACACATAGATAATGTCATCAATTACTACAAGAAAGGAAAGTACGATGAACTCTGTAATTTCTAGATTGATTTTAACCCCCGTCCTTGCTTTGGCTTTGCTCACGATTGGCAACACCGTTGTCGCGCAGGGCACCGCGACTGGACCATTCACAGCTCATGTCGTCCAGCCTGGGCCATCCGTGATTATTGGCGACGCGATCAACCCCATTCCGATCGATTTGGATCCCACCGGTCCGCCTTGGTTCAAGAGTATTACTGACGACAATCTTGAGATTGCCGGTGGTGGCATTCTGGATATCATCGAAACCATTCAAAATGTTGGGACCGAGGCCTGGGGCGATTGGCACGAGGAAATTGTTGGGCCTCCCGCTGGCCTTCCTCCCGCCGAGTGGTTTGGCGTTGTTAGCCTCGAAATCAACGGCAATCCGATTACGTTCAACCCGACGGGCCTGGGCACGCAAGAACTGTGGCTCGACACTTTTTCTCAACCGGTGTTGCCCGGCGATGTCTTCACAATCCACAAACAGGCGGAAGTGTTTCCCAACTCCGCGGGGGCGACCGGAGTGGAATTGATGAGGCTCCTAGAATTCCCGACCCCGGCGATCCCCGAGCCGGGAAGCCTCGCGCTTGTCGCCGTTGGCAGTCTCGTGCTTTTTGGGATGAGGCGACATCGCTAATTTCTGTAGTTAATACCCGTTAAATACTTTCACAGGAGAACCCACTGTGACAAATACCAATCGATTTTCAAAAGCATCTCCGCGGATCGCCGCTTGTTTGGCCTTGGCTACCATGTTGCTCGTGGCAAGCCCTTCTGTTCAAGCTGGCCAGATCACTGCCTGGGCCTGGGACCCTACTGGCATAGCTTCGGTAGCACTTGCTGGTGTTCCGCCGATTGCAGCTATCAACAACGACGACGTGGCGGGGATCTCCCCGAACGTACTTCTTGTAACGCAGAAGGCCTATTTCAGCATTGGTCCGGTCGACATCGAGTTTACCGTCGCGCCCTCCAGCGGAGTCACGGAGTATACGATCATCGAGGGCGTCGACAACGGTACCGGCATTCCCTGGAGTTCCTATCGAATAGAACTTGGCTTTGGAGTCGGAGCGTCTTTTACGCCCTCTCCCTCAGGTGACGGGCTCGACTTCGACGCCACTAGTTTCAATTCGCCTCCCGACTTCACCGGCTCGGGCTACTTTGCCGACGTTTCCGAAAGTGAAGACGTGCTGGTCGCCTTTGACGGAATCTTCCCCGTCGGCGGCTTTCCTTCTCCGGAATTTCGATTCAATATTGACGTCCCCGACGGCATCACGTCGTTCACCATTCGGCAGCAACCCATCGGCGTCCCAGAGCCAACAACCGCATTGCTCACAGCACTTGGTTTGACGGGAATTGCTTTGGCAACCCATCGCAAGAAACAGGCAAACTTGTAGCGTTGCTAAATGCAAGTGATGCCGCGAGATTCAATCCCGGGACAGTCGAAAGTGGATCGGCAGCCGAACGTTGGTGGCAACCGCTTTGCCGCGACGCCGAGCAGGTTGGGCGCGCCATGATTTGACCGCGTTGGCCGCCGCGGCGTCGAGAATCGATCGGCCACTGCTCTCAAGTACAGTCACCTCGGTAACCTGACCTTGCGCGTCAATTTGCAACCTGAGCAGCACCCTCCCTTCCCAACCGCGAGCAACGGCAATGCCCGGATAAACGGGGGGGCTGTTTTCCTCGAAACTTGGCAGCGAAGTTTCGGACCCCGGAATTTCTACCAGCAAATTCTCCAGAGAAATTTCGAGTTGCTGCTGGTTTACCTGCTCAGGAAACTCAGTTTCGTGCGAGGGATTGGGCGGAGCAACGGGTTGCTCGGAAACTGCCGCGTCAGTGACATCGGGCAATATCTCGAAGTAGCTAGTTGATGAATGCTCTTGCCGAAATTCCCGCTGGGCGATGCGCGCTTCGTCGGGCAACACGTCAATCTGCAACTCGACCGGAGAAACTTCGCTCGGGTTAACCTTCGAGGAAGAAAGAAGCGTAAGCGAAAATGGTTGCTGCTTCGCGCCAAAGACAATTTCCCGAGGTGCCGTAACACCGATGGTCACTAACGTCAAAGAACCGAGCGCCACCGCATGAAACGCCGCCGAGCAGGTCCACCCCTTTACGGTTTGCGAAAAGAACAGATTGGCCAAGGACTGGAACATTGCTTGGAGCCACCACCGCAGGAAATAAAATTCGGACAACGTCTACATACTATTATGCAGAGAGTTGTCCAAAGTGTGCAAGAGTGAGGAGTGAGGGTCGAGGATAAATTGCAAACCCTCGCACCTCGCTCCTCAATTCAATAAACCCACTGGTATCCAACGCGGGCAGTTGCCCCGGTTCCGAACACGCCCGACCCATGGACCAGGTAGGCCTTGTCGGTGATGTTTTCCAGACTCAGGCTCACACGATGCTGGTCGTAACAGCCGAAACTGCGGCCCATACGCATGTTGAGCGTAGCATAGCCTGGAGTGCCGCCGGCGGGGATACGTTCGTCGGTGATGTCGCGGACTTGTTCGAGCCGGTCCTGACGACGCACAGCCCAAGTGTAGACCTGACAATAGTTGCGCGATCTGCGATCACGCCAGCGCAGGCCCAAAATTCCCTGAGTCGGGGGAACGCGGCTCAGCGGCGAATCGGTCACACGATTGATTCCATACGTGTACCAAAAATTGCCATACAGACTCCAGCCGTCCTGGAGCAAATATTCGCCATCCATTTCAAAACCTTGGACGAACGAGTCTTGGTTGGCCGACGCAAAAGTGTCGGGTGCGGTAACGATTGAAACAATGTTGTTTTGCAAGTCGGTCCAAAAGACGAATGCTTGTGTTCGCAACCGGTGATAGTTACTTTTGATGCCTACTTCGTAGTTAATCGAACGTTCTGGGACGAGGTCCAGACTGGGAACACTTTGCCCCTGTTGCAAGACATTGGGATTATTGGCCATCAGGTCATCCAAGTTGGGAGCACGAAAACCCTCGGAGACCGAACCGACCAGATGCAAACATGGATTCAGTTCGTAAACGAGTCCGATCTGGCTGACCCAATCGTGATAATTCGGCTCGATAAATACCGGCGTGCCCGCGACGACAGGCGTGCCGTGTGTGTTGATATTTTCGTAGCGGACCCCGGCCACGGCGTCGAGCCGCTCCGTAAGCGCCACATCCCAGTTGAGAAACGCACCGATGCGTTGATACCACGCGTCGTCGGGAACAATCGGCCCGCTGGCCGTGCCGCCGAACGGAGAATCAACATCGTCGTAGTACCAATCGAAGCCACTGGTCCATTTTCCCACCCAATCGAGATCCTTTACCGCAACGGCGCTCAAGCCGAGCGTTTCGACGTCGGTTTCTTGGAATCGCGTAGTCGGCACGCCGCGTCTTTGATTTTCTCGTTGACGGTTGTAGGAGGCCGTTACGGTCAGCGCATCGATGGCGGCAATTGGCTCTAGCGCCTGATAGCGAATGTAGGCCAAATCGCGTTGCTGTGGATCGAAGAACCGTGCGCCGCCCAGCGAATTGCTGCCATTCAGATCACCGGGAAAACCGGGGAAACGGTCGCTGCGCGGTAGATCGTCTTGCTGGAAATGCTGCAACGAGAATGTGAGCATCTGCCACTGGTCGAGCAGAAAATTGAATTTGATATCGCCCGCCCACTGTTGATAGTTGGTACCGGGTTGGCGGCCAAATGCGTGGCCCGTGTCCAAATCGCGCACATTTTGAAAACTGCCACCTGTGAACACTCCCATGTTATCGACCCAACCCTCGACATTCATTCGGCCATAGGGCGAAGAGTTCGACGTGTTGTAATACTGCGTGAATTCGCCGCTGGAATAGTCGCCATGTACGGTGCCATAGTGCGTATCTGGTCCGCGCGTCACCACGTTGATTGCACCGCCCATGGCATCCGAACCCCAAAGCACCGATCCTTGGCCGCGTAGCACTTCGATGTGGTCGACCATGCCGGGATCGATCGTATTGAAATACTGATTTGGACCACGGCGTGTGATGGAATTGTTCAGCCGGATGCCGTCGACGAGGATCAATACTTGTTGCCCCGTCAACCCGCGGACAAAAGGCGAAGCTTGTCCTGCAGCTGTGCTTTGCATCAACACGCCCACTTCATTTTGTATGGCATGGAACATATCGGGCGCTTGCTTTTCGATGATTTGGTGGCGCGTCGTAATTGAACCGGCGACCGGGGAATCGAATAGTGAACCCTGGCTGCGGAGGATGCCTGTGCTCTCGCCGAACTCGCCTGTTTGGCCGAACTGGAGTTGGGACAAGTTCGGAAAACTTTGAGGTAGATTGAACTGGCTCGAAGAAGCTCGGCGTCTCGGCGTGCTGGAAACGGTCCCAGTCGACTCTGATGATTCATCTTTTTTGGCCTCGCCTTTGGGGACCTTGTCAGTTTTCGGCTCAACAACCACTTCTGGAAGCGTCGGCTCATCCACTATCGGTTGGGCAGCAGAACTGAACGGGTTAAGAATCGAAACTGTAAGCAGAGCAATCTGGCATGGAAGGAAAAAACGTCGGCGCGGAATCATGGAAGATACTCTCGAGTTTGATGCGGGAAGGCGAGATTGTTCTACAAAAATCCCAGAAAGGTTTATCGACATAACGATTTGAATCCCTTTAAGAGAACCTGCTAGTACGCAAGTCCGGATCGGCAACTGCTAGCACTCGCCAAAGTTGACGGCATGTTGTGAAGCGGCTGCTAATCGGCGCTGGGGGGATCGTACTCGAAATCTTTCCACTTCATGGCGCGGCGGAATGGTTCGATGCGGAGCATGACTTCGCCGTTCTGGAAGAGTCGGACCGTGCCATTCGATTCGCTGACCGAAATGGCGATCGCGCCGGTTGCCTTGCTGATGGCTGCGGCTGCCCAGTGGCGTGCGCCTAAACCTTTGGTCAGGGTGATTTCGGCGGCGGGTGCGGAAATGTACTGGCAGGCGGCGACAATCGCCCCGTCCGAAGCAACTACAAAAGCGCCGTCAAGCTGAGCGATTTCTTTCAGCGACTCGCGCACCTTGATATCCTCCATGCGTCGCTCGCTGATGTTGTAACCGCGCACCGGGTCGAAACCCAGGGGATGGCAGTGATTCAGCACTTTGCGATGGTCGCCGACCACGAACAGGGTGCCGACCGGTTTGCCTTCGCGACCCTCTCGGCCAATGGCAACAGCCAGATCGACGGCGATTTTCAACGTATCGAGTGGCACGCGCGTTTCGAGCTGACGTAGGTCGTGAACCGTGAGCCGGCCCAGATGTTCGTCGAGCCGGATGACGCTGATCGAATCGATCGTGCCAACTTCAAAGCCACTGTAGAGCGCCACCACGCAGGCGCCCGGCGAGAGGAGATCGTCGGCCACACTTTCCAGTAGCGCTTGGGTGAGTCGCTCGTAGACCGGGCTGTCGGGAATATTTAATTCGACCGTGTCGAACCCGGCGTCCTCGGCTCCCGCGAGATGCTGGGGGCGGTCGCTGGCGAGCAGTACGCTTTGTTTGGCGGTTGCCTCTCGCAACTTGCTCCAATCGTAGGAACCTTCCAATAAGAAGAGCAATGCATCGGCTTCCTCGCGTTTAGCCAAACGCGTGGCAATGTCGCAAAACGTTTCCAATTGGTCGGTGAATTTGATCGAAGGCATACCACAGCCACGCACAATCCGTGAGGCGAATACAAAGACGTACCGAAGCGGCCCCAGGACCGCGCAGCAGAGGTAATTTACAGCACCATCCGGGATAATTCAATCCGAGGTTGTTGCTGGGTGGCATGGCCTCGAAGGTCCGCCGACGTGGCTATGTTTGTGGCGTCTTAGCCAACCCGCTTCATGCCCACGCGGACGAGGGCATGCCACACCTAGAAAGCTTACCTTTTGCTTCGACTGGGTTTGCTGGCGATTGGCGGTGGCATGGCCTCGGAGGTCCTCCGACGTGGCCATGCTTGCAGCGTTTAGGCTTTCCCACTTCATGCTCACGCAGACGAGGGCATGCCACCCGAACTGCCAATTCACCTGGGACCACGTAGATTTCTCGGCAGAGCCGGAAATGGCATTACCTGGCACTTCGCCTGGCGCTGCGGGCTTTGGGTTTGTTGGCGATTGGCGACATGCCCGGTTCGTCGTACGGAGAAAAGACGAGCCGATCGTACAACAGCAGAGCATGAATCGCGTGGCCCAGGGGACCGGCTTCCCAGTCCTTGGAGCGATTGCTGACCATGATATTCGCCAAATAATTTGCCGCTCGCATGGTGTTTCGAGATTTGAGTTCCTTTTCCGTTGCGGCGTAGAGCAACCACTCCAGAATGTGGCCGGTGGTTTTCAGCTTCCGGTCAACACTTTCTTCATTGCCGGGGCCCCGGAACCATTCAGTACTGAAACTGCCGTCACGATTTTGTAATCGGTAGGCATATTGTTGGTAACGAGCAACAAATCGATGGGCCTTGAGGTACTGACCATCGACCGGCTCGCCCCGTTGTTGGCGTTTTTTGTAGGCCAGCGTCAAACCCGAGAGACGGTGGGTCCCCCCGCAAGCCGCTCCTCGTACCGGTTGACGCAATTCTTCGGAGATGAGCTTTTGAATGTCCCAAGCCATTCCTTGATCGTTGACCCATTGGGCATCGGAATCGAGATAATGCATCAAGCCGATGAGTTTGAAGGTCAGCTCGCTGCGTGGGTAGCAGGTTTTCTTTTCCATTTCGATCAGATCGGCGATCGTGAAGTCGTGCCCCTCGACGCGCATGGGATAATCAGACTGTACTTTTGCTTGCGCCAACAGGGCCAGTAATTGTCCCCGATGCCCCTGCAATGCGGGACCGACACGCACGCTCAGCTCTCCATCGTCTTTCACATACATCAGCGACCGGCGTTTGCAGGGCTGATTAAAACAAAGCCACCCGACCGCGGTGATTGGTTCACCTTGAGGACCATCGCGGAGCACTTTGCTATTCACTTCGAAGGAAAGCATCGCGTGCATCAGTTCCCAGGGGCTGCGATCGCGTGTGTTCAGTGGCCGATTGTAGTAATCCGTGAGGACGCGCCGAATTTTGGTGCGAAGGGCCAGCTGTGATTTGGTGAGCGGCGGCAAATTGTTTGGCGTTTGCACGTTCTCATCTGCGGTGGGATCGCTGTCGGGGGTGGGATAACTTTCCGGTGCCGGTCCACCTAAATTGTCCGAGGCGATTGCGGCGGAGGTAGTTTCTTGAGAGTTGCGAACGGCGGACCGGCGAGCATCTGTGTTCGGGGGATTTCTCCTAGAGCGGCGAACAGATCGGAGTGCAATTCTCTCGCTGGCTGCGGCCTGGCCGCTTGACGATGGGCTCGAAGCCAAATTCTCAGACTCGCTTGACGCGTTCGTGTGGTCTTCCTCAACCATTTCCAACCATTTCCCGAAGGGCGACGGCGACGTCGGACGAGTCCGCTTCGGCTTGCTTACGCTGTTCGCCTGAGTTTGCGCAGTCGATGTGCTCTGCTGCGTAGCGTTGGAATGTGGCGAGGCGGAATGAACGGTAGTCGGAAAAATGCCTTTCACAACCGCTTCGTGGATATCGGAACCGATCGGTCTTTGGGAGGGCAACTGCGCGTCGAGCGTGGAAGCTGGACGGGTGCCGCCGGGCCGAATCCATTTCAGCGCATTTTCAGCATCTGCAATGTTATGCGAACTGAGTGCAATTGCGATCAGCATCGCTACCACACCCGGTGTGGCGAATACGCTATTTAAGCCTGGCAACCAGCGTTGCATCTAAACCATCCCCCCGAACTCGATTTGGATAACGAGTTTTGAATTCTGTGTGAGCTTTGCTTGCAGGCCAGCGGGTCGCGGTGATAGAGGTTCCCCCGCGCTGCTTCCAAGAGGTGCCCCACCTAATTGGCCTACAGCAGTTGATATCGGGAAACGAGCGTCGGAAGTTCAGCCAGATAGAGACTTTTCGGTCTCAGGAGGCCGAGTGAGAAGGTGGGGCAACTTTGCTGGTGAACCACCGAGTTTTAGAGAGAATTTGCGGGCTTGGCGGGAATTAGTGGAAGGAGATTCCTCCCTCAGAAGAAGGGGCTGGGTGGAGTGACCGCAGAATACAGGCCTCAGATTGCAGAAGTACTGCTAGCAAAAAGAATGGTCCGCTAGAACGGCGACCACTGCTTAACCTGTTGGGCGACCGAAGCTTTCGCCTGCGGGGCGGGAACTTCCCCGGCGACGTACTGTTGCCATGCCCGGACATCGTTGCCAAAGTCTTCGCCACTTGCGGTTTTTAGCGATTGGACGGCAGCATATTGGACCGCCGGATCTCGGTCGCTCAGTGCCGGGGCCAGAGCCGCCACATTGGCTGCCGATTGGGTTTTACCCAGGCCGTCGATCGCAGCTAGGCGGACGTCGATATCGGTATCGCTAGCTGCTGCTTTTCGCAGCGCGTCTACGGACTCTTCGCCGCGTTCGGCCAGGCGATAGCAGCAAGTGAGGCGCACTTCCCGGTCTTCATCGTTCAGACCAGCTGTCAGGATTCGTAGAGCAAGTGGCGTGGAAAACTCCGAGACAGTGTTCTGAATCTCCTGGCGAACCAGGGGATCGGGCTCCGTGCGGATTTGCGTGGCAAGTTGCTCACAAAGCCGTTGCTGCTCGGCCAAATCCGACTTTTCGGCCAACGGTGCCATTTCCCTTACTGCTGCAGCGCGCATCCCCGGTGTGATAATCGACGAGCGCTCTTTCGCCTGGAATGGCAGGGAGCTACAGCCAGTAGCCGACAAAGCGACTGTTACGATAGTGATCGAAATCAGAGAAATGAACTTTGAAAGCATGGGGACAGTTGCAAAAGAGAAGGATGGCTTGCCATTTGCGGGCGAATAGGTCTTCGAATTGAGGGCGGGAGCTTAGCAAACAGCAAAGCGGTCGGCCATGCCAAGTTGTGACATCTTGCGGTATCTTGGCACTGGGGAGTTGATGCTAGCTAGTATTAGCCGCGATCTTACAGATCGCCGGCCCCCTTGAAGCACTAGAGTGGGAACTCGGCTATTATTGTGATAGCAACGACTGACCGGTGAGTGGAAATCAACGGGAAATAGATGGCTGACAGCAACATTCGACGCACGCTTGGAATTTGGCAACTCGCGCTGAGTTGCCTGGGCTTGGTCGTCTGTTTGGCTTTGGCTGGGGATCGCCTGCGGGGATTGATGGCGCATTCCGCGTGGTTGGTTGCGGGGACGCTTGCGGTAAGCCTTCCCTTGGGAATTGTGTTGGCCGTAGGAATGACGAAGACGACGGTCTTCGGCAAACGGTTGCTGGGACAAATGCTGATTGTCCTGTTGTTTGTGCCGCTTTATGTGCAAGCCGCCGCTTGGCAAGCGGTGATTGGGCAGGGAGGTTGGCTGATTTCCGACAGCATGGCGTCGCCTTGGCTCCAGGGTTGGGTCGGCGCCGTGTGGGTTCACGGCATGGCTGCCGTGGCGTGGGTGGTGTTGATTGTTGGAGCGGCACTCAAAAATGTGCCAAGGGAATTGGAAGAAGCGGCTTTACAAGATACGAGCGCGCTCAGAGTAATTATGCGCGTGAGTTTGCCTGCCGCAATCCCTGGAATTCTTGCAGCGGCATTGTGGATTGCCGTGTTTTGCGTGGGAGAGATCACGGTAACCGACCTGTTTCAAGTACGCACTTTTGCCGAGGAAGTTTATACCGCTGCAAGTTTTGGAGCGTTGGTCGATCCGCTGGCCATTGATGCGAATGGTGCAATTGTCACCGACGAAACGCCACTGCTTGCGACGGGCGACTTGTGGTTGGGAACATTGGCCGTAGTCATGTTAGTTTCTGTGGCGTTGGCTGTGGTTTGGAGATGGTTGCCGACGTTCAATCTCATCTCGCAAGAATCCCGTTGGCGGTGGAAGTTAGACAAAAGTCACGTCTGGGTGGCACTCATGGTTTGGAGTGTTGCACTGTTGGTGGTTGGAGGCCCTCTGATCGGATTGGCTGGCAAAGCAGGATGGACGCTTGAGCAGGGTCCGTCAGAAGTGGTTCAATCTTGGTCTGCCTCGCAGGCTGTAACGAGGGTCGCCGAAAGTGCTTGGCAACATCGGCGCGAATGGGGATGGACCGTTGCCATTGGTGGGTCTGCTGCGCTGCTGGCGACAATTGTTGGAGTGCTTTTGGCGTGGGCCATGCGAACCGGTCGGTTGCCTATTGCGCTGACAGCTTTTGTGTTAGCTGTGGGGTTTGCGTTGCCCGGTCCGATGATTGGAGTCTGGATAATCCGTTTGCTCAACCAGCCTGAAAGTTCCTGGTTGTCGGGACTCACTTGGTTTTACGACCAAACGATCCTGGCCCCGGTGCTGGCGCAGTTTTGTCGCACGTTGCCGTTGGCCACGTTGTTGTTGACGACTCAGTTTGCGACGGTTTCGCAAGAAGTGTTAGACAGCGCCACGAGCGAAGGTGCCGGGTGGTGGCGGCAGTTGCTGGCGATTGTGTTGCCTGCCCGATGGTATGCGGTCTTGGCGACATTGTGCTTGACGTTAGTTTTGGCGTTTGGCGAATTGGCTGCTACGTTGCTTGTCACTCCGCCGGGAATCTCAACGCTTTCGGTACGCATTTTTGGGTTGCTGCACTACGGCGCAGAAGATCGCGTGGCGGCATTGTGTCTGACGGTGGCGATCGTCTTAGGAACTTTGGCATTGGTGGGCTGGCGACTATTTGATCGGCTACAATCAGACGCTGAAGCGTGAGAGGTCAGAAGTGTTTAGGCAACCTGCATGGGTAATTCCACTCAATTCCCTGACCTCCGACCTCTGATTCCTGACCTCTCACTCATTCCGTAGATCAGACGATGGTGTAAAATAATCGCTCCCCTAATCCGCAGTCTTGAATGCTTCCAAGAAATTATGCTTCATCGGCTTGCCATTTTGCTTCGCTTGTCGCATGCACCTCGGGTGCGTGCGGGGAGTTGCATGGTTTGGCTACTGTTGGGATTGGCGCTTACTACGAGTTTGGGATGTTTTGGATCAGACAAGAAAACAGACGAACAGGACCAAGCCGAAAAACAAAAAGTTGCTGAGGAAAAAAAGAAAAAGGATCCGCTGGAAATTGGACCACTGCTGCCCATTTGGGGGCAGGAATTGGGAGAGGATGCTTTGGCGGATCCTCAGCCAAAAATTCTTGTGAAGCCGGGGCACTGGATTCCCACCCGGCAGAGCATGCGGGCGAACGTCGATGATTTTGTTGGCACTACAACCGCTCAATTGATCGACAGTCGTCAGCAGCCCACGGCACTTGAGCACACGCGATTTCGTCTCCAAACAACTCGACCCGTCGTGCTTGCCAAGGGACGTGTGAAGGGTGTCGAAGCAGAGCTCTTTGTTCCCGAGGATGGCACTGGAACGCACGTGCGTTCCAGGCTGCTTAACCGCAACACCGGGTCGCTAGTGCATCAAGCCGATCCCCAATTGGTGAAGATGCCTTCCTATCAATATCTGTTAGTGGTACTGGCCAAAGAGATTTCGCGATACGGTTTCCTGAAGGTTACCGACACGGTTCGAGCCCCGTGGGAAGAAGAGTACGAAGAGCCGTCACAGTCCCACTACCGAGTCGTTCTGGCGGATGCTTCGAAAGAAATACCCTTGTCGGCGGATATGCTCACTTGGTCGAGCATGGCCTATTTGGTGTGGGATGAAGTCGATCTCGCTCAGTTTGCGGAAGACCAGCAAGAGGCACTGCTAGATTGGCTCCATTGGGGAGGGCGATTGATCATCAATGGCCCTGATTCTTATGACGCTTTGCGAGGTTCGTTTCTCGATGAATTTTTGCCGGCCGAGAGCACCGGGACGCGGCTTTTTACGGCAGACGATTTGCACGATTGGTCGGAGTTCTGGTCGGAACGTCTTCGTGGTGAGCGCCTATCACCTGTCGTCGTGAATCGGCCTTGGTCTGGCATCCGGCTCGAACCTCGCGCGGGTGCGCGGGAATTGCCGGGCGGTGGGGGTTTGTTTTACGAGCGCGATGTAGGGCAGGGGAGTATCGTTATTTCTGCGGTACAACTTTCCCAACGCGATCTGATCAATTGGCCTGGTTTCGATGGCCTGCTGAATGCCGTATTGCTGCGAAGACCGCGTCGCCAGTTCCAGGAAGGTGTGTATGGCGGGCTGCGTGTCGATTGGGCCGATTACCTTGATCGGCGTCTCGATGCGCATTTTACGACAGGCTTGCGGCTGTTCGCTCGCGATGCGGCAACGAAGGCGAACTTCTTGCGGACAGAATCGAGCAGCCAAAACCGGTTTGATGTGCAGGAATCTGCCTTTGTGGTAACCAACGATCGGCCTGGAGGGTTGGCAAGTTGGGGAGAGTTTTCCCCTGTGAGCGCGACGTCGCGAGAATCGTTGACCGCTGCCGCCGGGGTGCAAATGCCGGGGGCAGGTTTTATCTTGGCCTGTTTGGCAATTTATTTGGTCGTGTTGGTGCCGCTCAACTGGATGGTGTTCCATTCGCTGGGGCGTGTGGAATGGGCTTGGTTTGCCGCGCCGGTGATCGCGATTTTCGGCACGATTGGCGTGGTTCGCCTTGCGCAGCTCGACATCGGCTTTGTGCGCAGCCAAACAGAAATTGCACTGCTCGAATTGCAGGGTGCCCATCCGCGCGGGTTGTTGAGCCGGTTCACGGCACTCTATTCGTCGCTTTCGACCACCTACGACATCGCATTCGACGATGCCAATACTCTGGCCACACCGTTTCCGATCAGCGAGGAAATCCAACTTCGCAGTGCGGATCAGAAGCACGATATAGTTTTTGAAAAACATTCCGACACCGCTCTGCGCGGTTTGGTGGTTTCGTCCAATTCGACCCGGATGGTCCACAGCGAACAGATGTTTGCTTTACCTGGCCCATTGCGATTGGGACTGTCCTCTCGGAATCATCCCCAGGTGGAGAACCGATCGGGCTTCGATTTGCAGGATGTTGTCGTGGTGCGCCGTTATTTTTCGAGGTCAAAAGAGCCTTCGTACGAAGCGAGCTGGATCGGAACCCTGCGGGACGGCAGCTCGACAGTTCTGGGGCTTACGCCGTTTTCTTTGGAAGAAGACAAAATTCCGTTTGCCGAGCAACGCGATCTTGCAGAACAGTCGGTGCGGCGCGAGCGATTGAATATCGATAAACTTTTGCAACTGGCGTTTCGTTTTCCTGAAGCCGACGATCCTCTCAACCAACGTCGCGAGGAAATCCGGCTTGTCGGACGCATCGACGACGTAGTGCCCTGCTTGGAAATTGTTCCTGCCGCCTCGCAGATTCGTGGAACCACCATCGTGTTGGCGCATCTGAATTATGGCGAACCATTTTCGCCGCGCCCCGATCTGAACAGTCGCGACGATGTGCTTAGCAGTACTACGGAGTAGCCGAAGAGGTCGGAGGACAGAGATCAGAGGTCGGAGGTCAGGGAGCTTCTATCCAGTTCCCAAACCTCCGATCTCTGATCTCAGTCCTCTCAAAAACCCTTGTGACAAATCGGAAAACCCCGGATAATGCTGATCTCTCAATAACCAAATAGCGTCCGCTGAACTTTTGTAAGGATCGATTTAATGGTGTCTAACCACTGTGTCTGTGAAACGTCTCGAAAGATTGTCTGTGCATTGTTGATCCTGGCAACGTTTGCTCACGGTTCTCGCGCCGAGGATGTCCTCAGCTATTTGCCGGAGGATGCGCTTGGGTTTGCGGTGGTTCGCGATCTGGATAAGACGAGCGCCAAAGCCGAGCGTTTTTTGCAGATGTTCAATCTCAACGTGCCGACACCACTTGCGTTTGCCCAATTTTCCACGGGTCTTGGTGAGGGGATCGACAAAAATGGCGATTTGCTAATCGCGCTGATTCCCGGCTCGCGGCCCACTTCGCTTCCCGAGCCGATGGTGCTGTTGCCGATATCCGACTACGAAAAATTCTCTGCTTCGATTCAGGGCGATACTTCGGGAGAAGTGTGCCGAGTTGCGATAGCTGGTGAAGATGTCCTCGTTGCCCGAAACGGTGCCTATGCGATTTTGATGAATGTGGAACATCGCGAAACGCTGGAAATTCTGCTGGGGATGGAGCCAGAGGTGGTCGCGCCGTTCAAGCCGCTCGACGCCTGGTTGCAGTCGAACCAAGCCTCCTTTGTCATCATGCCCACGGGAGTGGAAAAGCTTGTGACGTTGGGTCGCCAAGAACTTGCAAAACAACGGCAAGTCTTAGCCGACCGATTTGGCGACCCGCAACTGGGGCACATGCTCCAAAGTGCGCGACAAGGTTTCGTGTTCTACGACATCTTGCTTAACCTTGTTGGCAAAGAAATCTATACCGTGGCTTTCGGAGTGGAGATCGACGCATCGAACAATTTGCGTTTGGGATATCGTTTTCTGTTGGAAAACCAGAGTGTTGGTGAAAGTTCCCACGCTGAGAGCTCCGTTGTTGTCGAGCACCTGAAAGGCTATCCCGACCAGCCGTTTGTTTTCGCGGGCGGCGGTTCTTTTCAAGGCGAATGGGTTAGTCGAATTACCGAGATGAGTGTGAATTTGATGCAACAGATGCCAGAACTATATGGCCTTCAGGATGCCAGCAAAGATCAATGGAATGAACTCAGGGAGTCTTATCGAGAAGCGACGGAAAAAATGCTTTCAGGCTCGATGATCATGCTTCCCGGTGAAAAGGGGGAGCCCCTTTCTAGCAATATGTTTGGTGTTTTTCAGGTAGATGATGCCAATGCCTATTTGGAGTCTTACAGAAAGTCGGTTAATCTTTGGCGCAAACTGATGGAGGGGTCCACGAGCGATATCAAGATGGACTATCAGTTGAAAGAACTCACGGTTGGAGACCATAAGGCTTACGAATTGGAAGTGGACGTCGCTTCCGCGGCCCAAGACCCGAATGTGCCGATGTTCAACTGGATGTTGGAAAGCATGTTTGGCGAAGACGGGAAGGTGCGTTCGCTGATAGTGGCCGTCGATGAAACAAATCTCGTTTTTGGGATGAGTAATGAGCAGAGAGTGCTCAAGGTAATCGAGCAATTGAAACAGAGAGAACAAGGGTTGCGCCAGTCGGCAGGCATCCAGACGACCAGCGGTCTCTTGCCTCAAGAGGCTGCTTGGAGGTTCTACGTGAGTCCCCCCGGATGCGTACAGTGGATTCAGCGCATCCTGGACGAGCTTCTCGCCCAAATGATTGGGCAGTCGATCGAAATTCCCGATTTCGCAGCCTGTCCGCCGGTTGGCATTTCACTAGACTTCAAAGACTCCCAAGCAGATGTCGACGTGGTTGCCCCCGTCGATTCGCTCGAGGCATTGGCCGATTTCATCGAGAAGTGCAAGGAACTGTAGTGTTAAAGGTGATAGCCACAAAAAACACGAAAAGCACAAAAATTGTTGGGGAGAAGCGAGTTGAGGATTTCATCCTTTTCGTGTCTCTTTGTGTTTTTTGTGGCTATTGAAAATCTTCGTACTACACCTGTGTGGGTTGCGCGTTACTAAAGAGGATTGCCTCTGCGGGATTGCTCGCTTGCGGCTCACAAGGAACAGCCGTGAGGTCGGCCCATTTGCCGGGGGTGATGCTGCCGACTATTTTGTCCCAGCCGATTGCTTCGGCGCCGGACAATGTGCCCATGCGGATGATTTGTTCGGGCTCGATGTTGTGATGTGCCGCGACATGTCGCATTTCGGCGAGTACGCTTAAATCGGGATTGGAAGCGCGGCTGTCGGTTCCCAACGCCACACGAACCCCCGCCGCGAGCATTTGCGCCAGCGGATACCGCGGGTGTTGAAAATACGCATGGGTCCGCGGGCAATAGACCAACGACATCGTGCTTCTTTCGCGAGCAAGAAAATTCCAATCGCCCTCCGATAGAAAATTTCCGTGGATCACACATGCCCTGGGAGCCCGGGCGAGTACGCGAAGGATGTCCATCGGGGTCGTCCCCGGGGCAATTGCCGACGGGTCCCACATGCCTCGCTCTTCCAACAATTCACGAAACGGCCCCGAGTTCTCAGCGAGCAACTGCAGTTCGGCTTCCGATTCCGCTAGGTGCATTGCCACAGGTAACCGACGCTTGGATGCCTCGTCGACAAGTCGTTCCAACAAATCGGGATGCACCGTATAGGGCGCGTGTGGGCTGAACCCAGTGGTTGTCATGTTTTTTGAGCGGTGTTCGACGTTAGATCGCTGCAAGACATCTGCAAATGCCGATTCGCACCGGGCCGCGGAAAAACCGATTGCCTCATGAAACGCGAGACGCCGTGGCACATCATCGGTCACATTGCCCGACACAGCGGTCGTCGCGATGTCTGCAATCGACGTCACGCCACAATCGCGCGATTCTCGCAATCCCGCTGCAATGGCGGCGGCGGAGTTGCAATCGTTTCGTTGCCGGTTTGCGAGTACCAGTCGAATCCAGTCGGGCAGCGCCATGCCTGGCTCGCCAAGCGGCTGTGGAAGATGGCTGAATTCCAAATGCGTGTGGGCGTTGACCAGCCCGGGCAACAGCACCACATCGCCCAAATCGCGCAGCGGTCCAACAGCAGCCGATTGTTTGCCAACCGCGAGAATCTTTCCGTTTTCGACGGTTACCACACCACCGGAAATGGGTTCATCATCGACGGGCATCACCCAGCGGGCTGTTAGACACAATCGGGACATAGAAATACGTTAACTCGAAATGAAAAAATGAACCGCCAAGAGCGCCAAGGACGCCAAGAAATACCAGGAAAATTCATTATCCAA
Organism: Planctomycetota bacterium; assembly: GCA_029259915.1. Classification (GTDB taxonomy): domain Bacteria; phylum Planctomycetota; class Planctomycetia; order Pirellulales; family Lacipirellulaceae; genus Bythopirellula. Next base: position 90,776 of record JAJDED010000007.1, read on the forward strand.
ACAAACCGTCTCCAAAAAACGACACAAGGTAATCAGTAAAGAATTAAAAACAAATTCTTGGCGCTCTTGGCGGTTAACTTCTTTTTAGGCCATGAAACCGCAAGCGGCATGTGCGCTGCAGGTATTGTCGTGCTTGGGGCAGGGAAACTCAAGCGCCGGCGAGTTGGCGTTCGCGGACTTCTTGCAATCGTTCTTCGTCCGTCGGGAGATAGGGAAGCCGATGGAGCCACCCAAGCAAAACGCCTGCTCCTAGTAAACACACGACAAGCACCCACGTTTGAAACATTCCCGAGCCATCGGCCACCAGGAACATTTCCCAGAAAGAATTGGCTAGTGCGTCTTCTTTGAATTGGCCGGCTAAGTCTCCCGTTGCGAGCGTCAGGCCGTTGTAGAGTGCGTGGAAGAGCATGCACGGCACCAAACTACCGGTTTGTACGGCCAGTAAGCCGATGACCATTCCCAACGCCGCGGCAGAAATTTTTTGTTGCAGAAAGAAATGTGCCATGCCAAACGCCACCGCGGAAAACCCGATGGCCCACCACTTGTGTCCCATGTGCCGAAATCCGGAAAGAATAAACCCGCGGAAGGCAATTTCCTCGCAAACCGCGGGAAGCACTGCCATCAGCAAGTAGGGAAGCCACCATCGGGGAGATTGCGCCATCGTTTCGGAAAAGGCAGTGACTTGGGCACTAACTTCAGGTGTGAATGGATAAAGTTGCTGCACCCACTGTGAAAACTGCGCGCCGAGCGGAAATATGAAAATTGCCAACAGGGCCGCGACTGCCAGATGCGAAAACTTGGGCCAACGATCCAGCATCAATGTTTTGCGAGGCTGACGTGTAAACAGCAACGTCATCAATCCAGCAGGTAGCGCAATGCAAACAACTTGGCTGATAAAAACCGTTTGCGCAAGAAACGAGAAATCGAGCTGACCACTACTGCGTGCGGAAAGCGCGAGATTGATGAAAAACTGAACGATCAAGATCATCGCCACGCAAAGCACTCCCTGGACAAGCGTGGGTGTATTTCCTCGATCGCGCACCAGATGCACAAACCAACGCCCCAAATCGAGCCGTTCGCTCTCGCGGAACAAAACTGATTCGCGATTGAATTGCTCTTCCGCCCAGCGAATTGCCAGCAGGCAGCAGATCAACGTCACGCCAACCACCGGCAATACAAACGGCAGCGCTTGCATGTACTGTCCTTCGATCGCCGAGCGCAGCAGCAGCACCAGCCCGGTGATTGGGATCAAACTGTTACCCAGGTTCAGTTCGATTCCTGGCGACATCGTCAGGAACATCAGAGGCATGATAATTACCAACAGTGGCATCAAATAATATTGACCTTCCTTGGTGCTGCGAGCGAACGCGGCAAACGCAAGACAGAGGGCGCTGAACAGGGCGGCGACAGGAACCAATGCGATCGCTAGCCAGACCAACGACTCCAGCGGTGGCAGCGAAAGCGCATCTTGGCCAGCAAATGCCGAGACCTTACTCAACTGCTCCAAAACAATTTTTCCGGTGACCCCCAAGCTCCCCAAATTCATCAATGCCGTGACGATACTGAACGTCATGATGGTGAGCAGTTTTCCCCAGGCGATTTCTTTCCGCTGGGCGGGACTGGCGAGCAACGTTTCGAGCGTACCCCGCTCTTTTTCTCCTGCACAGACATCCACCGCTGGATAGAAAGCACCGGTGAGCGCCCACACAAAAAGCAGGAACGGCAGAATTTTCGACCACACTGCGGCATGCCGTTGGCGTTTTTTTGCCACGTCTTGTGGCTTGAGCTCGAAGGGCCGCGCAGCATTCAGAGGCACGTTGCCGTCGCGCAGGTTGGTTTGCATCACACCCGTCCGCCAGAGGCGCAGCACGCGTTCGACGCGGAGTTGGGCGATGCGAGATTTTTCGTTCGCGGAATTGAAAAACATCTGGGGTTCAGGCAACTCGGTGGCGTCGGGCGTTGCCGACGGTTCCGCTCGATTCAATAACGATTGCCGGACCAGTTCTAATCGTTTGCCAAACCCCTCGGGAAAGTACAGCACAACCTGCACATCTCCCTCGGCCAGCAACTTCCTAGCGGCCTCTAACGACGTTTTGCTGCCCACCGGTGGATCGTGTTCCGCATGCTCTGCACCATCCACGGCTTTTTGGGTGGCCCCCCGCAGCGCGAGATTTTTCCTCTCATTCGGATTATCAAACAGAATCGGCTGGAACTGCTCGCCATCCAACAGCGGAGGCAGCCAAGCGTGGCCCTCCAGTTCTTCGGCACCGACCACCTGCACTTTGGCCGCTTCATGCCGTAGAAACTGCGAAAGCTGAAAAATGCTCATCCCCATCAACGGATAAAGCAACAACGGCACGACGGCAATGAGAATCAACGTACGCCGATCGCGCAACTGGTCGCGCATTTCGCGAGCGAAGATCAGTTTTACGTTGTTCCAGTTCATCGCGTCTGACGCCTGCTAGTGGATTGCTGCCGTGGTGTCTTGATTACGAATCAAATCGAAGAACAAATCTTCGAGATCCTTCTTCCCATGTTCTTGTTGAAGCTGGTCGATGGTTCCCTCGGCAAGAATCTTTCCTTCGTGCACGATGGCCAGTCGGTCGCACAATCGCTCGGCTTCGCGCATGATGTGTGTAGAAAACACGATGCACTTTCCTTGATCCCGCAATTCGGCCACGGTATCCAACAACGCCCGTGCCACGAGTACATCGAGCCCGCTCGTGGCTTCGTCGAAAATTAGTACCGGGGGGTCATGGACGATTGCGCGGGCGATCGAAACCTTCTGCTTCATGCCGGTCGACATCTTGGCCCCCAGCAGGTCGCGAATGTTCTGCATTTGCAGCCGCTCGAAAAGCAATTCCATCCGCTCCTGAAGCTGTTCCTGTTCCATTCCGTACAGCCGACCAAAAAACTCAACCATCTCCCAAGCGGTCATCCGGTCGTAGACAGCCGTGTTGGCCGACATGAATCCAATGTGGTGGCGCACCATGTCGGGTTGGGTCACACAGTCGAATCCGTTGACGGTGGCCGATCCACTGGTTGGCTGCAGGACGGTACTCAGGATTCGCAGGGCGGTAGTCTTGCCTGCTCCGTTGGGTCCCAGGAGACCGAAGATTTCGCCTGACTGTGCGGAAAAACTCAATCCGTCCAGGGCGATGAATTGTCCGCGACGCAGATCGGCATAGGCCTTGGTCAACGCGCGGGCTTCGATCATAACAAAAAACTCACAACGCCCTTGGCCGCTTGCGGCTTAGCGGACAAAGATCATGAAAAATCAAATGACGTAATCGCCTTGACTGAAGGATACCAGCCAAAGCCGAGAGTGCGAAGCGAGTTTGCTGTCACTCTGGGCTTACCACCGACAGAGGGTGCTGATTGTGGCGACTTTGCGGATGAAGCGACTCGACCGGCTCCTCGATCAAGTCGTAAAACACGTTCCTCTGCCGTGGCTCGAATCCCAAATCGGAGATCGACTGACGGATTTGCTCGAGGGTAAGGTGGTGCACGGTCCCGGCCTCCGAGACCACATTTTCTTCGAGCATCAGGCTGCCCATGTCGTTCGCTCCATAAAGCAGCCCCATCTGCCCGATCTTTTGGCCTTGAGTGACCCAACTCGATTGCAGGTTTGTAAAATTGTCTAAAACCAATCTCGCCACGGCATTGGTCTTGAGATATTCGAACGCTCCGGTCGGAGGAATATCAGCCATGTCCGTATGCTCGGGCTGAAAAGTCCAACAGATGAACGCGGTGAATCCGCCCGTTTCGTCCTGCAGCTGACGAAGGCGTTCGAGGTGTTCGATACGCTCGGCAAGTGTTTCGACGTGTCCAAACATCATCGTTGCGGTACTCCGACCGCCCAGCTCATGCCAGACACGATGCACGTTGAGCCAATCGTCGGTCAATACTTTGCCGCGGGTGATCTCCTTGCGCACGCGGTCGACCAAGATTTCACCGCCGCCACCCGGCATGCTTCCCAACCCTGCCGACTTGAGCCGGCTGAGCACTTCGTGCAAAGAGAGCTTCGATACTTTGCCAAAATGATAAATCTCGGGCGGGCTAAAGCCGTGGATGTTCACCTGCGGAAAATGCTGCTTAATGTCTTGCAGCATCTCTTCGTACCATGTGATTTTGAATTCGGGATGCAGCCCGCCTTGCAGGAGGATTTGCTCTCCGCCCATGTCGACCGTTTCCTGAATCTTCGCGAGCAACACTTCTCGATCCAACACATAACCTTCGGCCGATTTCGGCGAACGATAGAAGGCGCAAAAATCGCAGACTGCGGTGCAGATATTTGTGTAGTTGATGTTTCGATCTATGTTGTAGGTGCGGTAAGGTTCGGGATGCAGGCGGCGCGTGACTTCGTCGGCCGCGCGGCCGAGCGCCGTCAGATCGTGCGAAGAGAGTAGCTGCAGCCCCTCGTCCGCGCTAAGCCGCTCGCCGGCGACCGCTTTTTCCAGAAAGTGGTCAATGCTCGATAAAGCAATCATCGATCGTTACTCGCGGTATGGTGGGAATGAGCCCTTGAGCGAAAGCACGCTCGAAAAATAACTCGCAACCCTGTAATTGTGGTTCACCAAGATGGAAGTACAAGTTACGACCAAAATACTCCTCAACGACATCCGGCGAAAGTCCCAATTCGGCGGCCTGCTGTTGGGCAATTTCTGTCAGATGTTGGCACCCTTCGTCGCGTGCAGTGGCAAGTGCGTTGCTGATCGTTTGGCAACCAATTTTCGGACGCGCCGCCCAAACAGCAAACACAAATGGCAACTCCGCCCAGCGGCACCAGCGGTCGCCCAGATCCCAAACTTCTGTATACGCGCTGGGATCGCTCTGCATGGCCCGATCGCCAATCATCAACACGGCATCCGCGTCCGACTGCTCGGGATCGCATCCCGCCGGCAAGGTCATCAGTTGCGGACGAACACCGAACAATTCGTCAAGCAACACTTGCGCCAGCACAGCACTGGTGCGCGAACCTTCGTCCAAAGCAAGCGTGCGTACGGATTGGGGGTCGGTGCGAAAAAAGAGTTTCACACTGAGCACCGGACCACGGCAACCAATGCAGGCATTGGAAACAATCTCCCACTCGGGATGGGCTGCCAATTCGACCACCGGGACCAACGCGACATCCAATTCCTCGTCAGCCAATGCCGAAGCAAGCCGGCTCGGCAAATCGAACACCAACTCGGCCTCGGGAAGCAGCGTTTCTAACCGATAAACCAATGGCTTGGTGTTGAGATAGCTGACCGCACCAATGCGCAATTTTTTAGACGGGGATTCGTTCATCTAGATTTATCAGTATTGTAGTAAAAAAATTAACCACAAAGACACACGACGAAATGGCTAAACCACTGGCGGCTAGAACTAATCCATTCACATTGCTAAACTGTTGATATCTTTTTTCTTTCTTCGTGTCCATCGTGTCTTCGTGGTTCAATTCCCTTAGGTAAACAAAGATTATAGAGCGATTCTGGCGAGAGGGAAGGCTTCTACCCTTCTGGCTCTTCGCCCTCCGCCTCAGACTTCCAAGCGGCGAAACGCCTTGAGTCCAAGGCGCATCGGTATGATGGTCACCAAGCAAGTGACGGTAAGCGAGATGCCCAGACCCAGGCTCAACCAAAGCCGAAGAAAATTGGGCCGCAGAAGTTTTGGCGGTATCTCCGTATGGCCTGCAAGCAAAAAGAAGTGGCAGGGCAGGGCAGTTAAGAAAACCACAACCAAGATGTAAAGGGCGCTCAGCACCAGATTCAGCGTCCCCCCAAACCCGGCTGCGATTTTAGAAGGCGACTGATCGCTGAAATTCGGCATGAGCGCTCCCAGTCCGACGGCCATCGCAGACAAACCGATGCAGAGCAACAAACAAATCAACTGATGTACCACAACCACCATCGGTGAAACGTCCAACATCAAGTCGCTAATCATTACCAAAGCCGCACTAGGAAGCCAAGAACCGCAGGCGGCAAAGAAAAATTTTCCCCAGATGATGGTGTCGCGTTCCACTGGCAGTCGACCAAGGATCCAAAACCTTCGGCCCTCGAGACTAATCAGCGGGTAGATAAATCGAGTGGTAAAAGTCGACAGAATCAGGCCCACCACTGCCAGATTCAGAAAACTCACGATATTAACCCAAGCCAGCACGCTAATGTCGGTGCGATGCTGACGAAATCGATCCACATTGGCAAAGTACAACAGCAACAAGCCAAAGAAGATCAAGAACTGAGACCATTGCACAGGGTCGCGTCGAAAGAGCCTTAAGTCTTTCATGATTAACAAGCGAGTTTTTTTAGGAAAAGCAACGAGAAGATGTTCACTGATTCGGTCGATCCACGCTGAACGCGGACGGATTTCCCGTGCCTGCTGAGAATTCATTCCTGAAAAACTTGTGCGGAACCAGCTCCGTCCGGTCCACAAAACGGCAAGATGCAAAATCAGAGCATTCGACAGCAGCACAATCAGGTACTTGCCACTTTCGACCCAGGGTAGGTCTGCGGGATCGGGACTTTGGGGGCGCGCCGCTTCGAGCAGGCCATTGCTCAACCAGGTGCTGGGGAGCCATTCTCCGCGCGTAAATTCGAACCGGTGAAAAGTTTCTCGAAACCAGACCGCTCCGAGTAGGTCGGCATCAGCAATATCGAGTGTTCGCCAAATGGAGTGATAAGCTACCGCGATCACACTCAAAGCAAACAGACCTACAATAATCCGACGTAACCGAGGCAATCCCCAAATCAGAAACAAGCAGAAGATCGCCCCCAAGGCGCAGGGAATGTAGGTAAACGAAGCCATTAGCGCTGGCAAATAAACGTAATAATACCAGGGGGCGTGGACAACGATGCCGTAGGCGACCATCATCGGGCTCGCTAGCAGAAAGAACCCCCAGCTACTAAAGAACAGCGCTTCCTGAAAGCGGTAGAAGACCAATCGCTCGTCGCGAATGGGTAGGGTCATCAGGGCAGCTGTTTCCTGCGAAGAATAAAGGCTGCCATACAAGATGATGCCAGTCGAAAAGATCAGCATTACCTGCAGCGAAACAAAGAACAGCGTAAACACAAATTGCACTGTCTGCGCGTGATAAGTTTCGCCCGGCTGTCCAAGCTGTCCCACAACAAAATTGAACCCGCTATAGAACAGGACAAACAGCCCAAGCCAGAAAAAGGTACTAAGTCCAATTACCAGGCTCGTACGCAAGCGAGCTTGTGTAAGTAAATAATTGAGATGATTGCGTCCCATGCGAGATCGCAATTTCCAGAAGATTTGTCCTTCGCGCTCATGCGAAGGTAAGCGTTCGAAAAGCTGTTCCAGATGCGGTGCAGTTTCTCTCATGGCTTCATTCCAAGTTGCTCTTGCAGAACACTCGTCGTCTTGCACACTCGATTTCAATCTTCCATCAAAGCCAGGTAAAGCGATTCGAGCGATTCGCCTGCCCCCGAAATCTCTTTACGAAGCTGATCGACCTTGCCGTCGAAAACAAGCTCGCCTAATTTCATTACGCAAACGCGGTCGGATATTTCTTCGGCGATCGAAAGCGTATGTGTCGACATCAGCACAGTTTTTCCGATACGGGTATAATCGCTTAACAAATCCTTGGCCAATCGAATACTGTGTGGGTCCAATCCAACCATCGGTTCGTCCACAACAAGAATTTGGGGGAGGTGGATCAACGCTGCTGCAAACACGGTACGTTGGCGCATGCCGTGCGAGTAACTTTCCGCGAGTTGATCCAGAAAGCCAGTGAGCTCGAAACGTTGCGATTCGCGCTCGATGGCTTCTTGGGATTCCGTGGAACTTAATCCATACATGTCCGCAACGAATTCCAGGAACTCGCGCCCCGAAAGTTTGTCGTACAAATATGGCTGATCGGGGACATAGCCAATCAGACGGCTTACCTCACGAGGATGCTCGGTGACGATGTGATTGCAAACGCTTACGGTTCCTGCACTCGGCCGAAGTAGGCCAACTAGCATCTTGATGGTGGTGCTTTTCCCTGCTCCGTTGTGTCCCAACAAGGCGACCAACTCACCATCGGCGATGGATAAATCGAGATCACGAACCGCAACACGATTACCATAGTTTCGGCTAACGTGTTGGAAGTGAATCATGCTGCAGGTAGTAGAAAGGTTGCAAAAGTTCGGCGGGGTGAGTCAGGAAATCTACTCCGAGAAGAGGCGAAAAGCTAGTGGGCGAATAGGAGACGCGGTACTAGGACTCGCTTTCGTCGAACTCCGAGAGATCGATTTCGGCTCCGGTGCGGATTAAATCCTCTAGCAATTTCAACCCGACCTGCTTGGCTTCCGATTTTTTAAGACGGATAAAACGCAATTTTGAATCACCAAGATAGACATCTCTTCGCAATACATCGCCCGTGGGCTCCACCCAGGAGACGGCTTGTAAGCGTTCGTTTTGAGCGATTCCCGAACTGGTCATCGAGCGATATTCAACCCGAAAGGTTCTATGCATTTTACCCGCGTAATGGATCATTTCGGATACCATCACTTCTGCTTGGACAAGCTCGGTGGGATCGCTCGGTGAATGAAACGGGCTGTAAATCTCTTCTTGCCAACGACGACCGACATACATTTTCGACAGCTTGGCGTCGGGAAAGAGCACTTCGTTGAGCGACTTGCTATCGGGAAGATAGATGGGTGTGGAATAGGTGAGATCGGCTGAATGCACGCGAAGGTTCAAAAAAGAACCTTCCACCCTGCCCGACATATTTAATACCGAAGGAAGTTCGTTAATGTTGATTCGGCTATTGAACGAGGAAAAGTTCCCAAGCGAGTCGAACTCAATTCGGGTGCGCGCCTTAAATGTGATATTCCCAAGATCACCTCCAATGCTCCGCATCCAGGTTGGAGCCAAATCCATTAAAGGAATGTCTTCCAGAACCACCTGATTATGCAAGTCGATCGTGCCGCCAACGCCCGAGAGACGAACGCTTGCTGCGCGCCCCACGGTTCTGCCTTGCCATTCTACTTTCCACGCCACTGCCTGACCGGTCTCGTAGGCTTCGACAAGGGGCGGCTCGCCTTCGAAGAAGGAAGGCAGAATACGCTCCGAGACTAGCCAAGTCATGCTACTTAGCCACAAGATTACAACAGCAAACACGAAAACGCGGTTGGCCATGGCGCAAACGCTTTCCCCACGCGCAAAAGTGGTTTATCCCCAAGTATCGATGCTTGGCTTGAGAAGGAGTTTTGCCGCACATCCGTCCCACAGCCGGAGTCGGCAAAAAATGGGCGCTAAGCATATTTTACTCGAAAAATACAATCCAGGCGATATTGCCACGATTTCCCACTAACTTTGCGTCAAAAACCTCGTGTGAAAGGCCCTCTATCTAAGAGTCCAGCAGAGTCCACCAACAATATCTTTCTCAAAGTGCTAGGACAGAAACGATTGGCTTCCCCCGGCTCGAACAGGCAATTAGCCTTGGAGGCCATTTGCAAGGCAGGAAAAGCCGTTTTTACGTTGCTGGCCACTTCTCCTTGAGGCGAAATACACCTCGATAGCAGCCCCCCTAATACGAGGGGCAGAATGATCTCTCTTCTCAAAACTGCCATCTGGAAAACCTGTCGGAGCGACGCCGCAAACCTTGACTCTAAAAGGTGTTATGGATTTCCCTTCGTTATTTCCAGAGCGTTTTTTTGGGTTCATAGAGGCTTTCAGGGTTTGAAATCTGTGCCTTGCCACCTTATGCTGGATGTCACTCTGGAACAGCAATTTAATGGATCGTGGAAGCCCCGCAGGAGGTGAGTTATGGCCAACCCTATCTATTTCGTTCAGGAATGTCCCACTTGTGGAAGGAACCTTCAGATTCGCGTCGAGTACCTTGGCAAAGGAGTAGCTTGCCAACATTGTGCTGCGAATTTCGAAGCATGTGATCCAAGTTCTGGGAATTATCCTCCCATGGAATCGAGCTTGGCGTTGCTCGACCGTGCCGATCAGCTAATCCTCCAAGCGGCTGTGGCTAACGGAGTTGAAAGCGGCAGCCAGGGCGAATGCTGAGCCTTGCTGCAAAAGCTAGTCGACGGTTCTGATCACGATTGCGATCCAAGCTTTTCAAGGTCCTCGAAGAACCGGGGATACGTTTTCTCTGTGCAGCCTGGGTGGCGGATGACCACTCCCGGCAATGCCAATCCGGCAACCGCGAAACTCATTGCCATGCGGTGGTCGTTATAGGTATCGATGGCCGCTGGGGTCGGCTTGCCCGGTGTGATCTTCATACCATCGTCGGTTTCGACAACCTCTGCTCCGAGCTTGCGCAACTCGGTTGCTACCGCCGCGATGCGGTCGGTTTCCTTGTGCCGAATATGTGCAACATTGCGGATGGTCGTTGGCCCTTCGGCAAAGATGGCGACTGCTGCCAAAGTTTGCACCGTGTCGCTGATGGCGTTCATGTCGACATCGATTCCACGTAGCGCCCCGCCAATTACGGTGGTTTGGTTGGTTTCTCGACGGACCTGACATCCCATTTTCTCCAGGCAATCGACAAACGCCACGTCGCCCTGCAAACTACTGCGGCTAAGGCCCGTGACCGTGATTTCCCCGCCGGTCACCGCGGCGGCTGCCCAAAAATAACTGGCTGCCGAGGCGTCGGGTTCAATTGAGTAATCGCATGTCGAATAATTCGCGCACGGGATGGAAATTTGTGAATAATCGTCCGCATTCTTCATCTCGACGCCGAACGACTGCATCACGGCCGTGGTCATTGCTACGTAGGGGAGCGAAACCAGTTTGCCGTCGACCTGAAGATTCACGCCGTTTCTTGCTGCTGGGGCAGCCATTATTAGTCCGCTTAGAAACTGGCTGGAGATGTTTCCGCGGATCGTTGCTTCTCCCCCTTCGAGGCCGTTGGCTCGAATCCGTACGGGCGGGCACCCGCCGGGACTTTCGCACGCGACATCCGCGCCCAGTTGGTTGAGCGCCTCGGCTAGATCGCCAATCGGGCGCTCGCGCATTCTCTCGATTCCATCGAGCCGATATTTTCCGTCACCCAGCGTGACCAGTGCCGTGAGAAATCGAATAGTTGTGCCGCTGTTAGCAACAAAAATCTCTGCTTCGTTTGCCGGTGGCTTTCCGAGACAGCCTTCGACTTGTAACGTCTCGCCGGTATCTTCAACCGCGATCTCGATGCCCAGCGACCGAAGCCCGGCGATCATCACTCGCGTGTCTTCGCTGTCCAGCGCCCCGCACAGCGTACTGGTTCCTTCGGCCAAAGCTGCGCAGATGAGGGCCCGATTGGTAATGCTTTTCGACCCAGGCGGGCGTACCGTTGCCCGCAACGGCCCGGGGGCGGGTTTGATTTCGATTGCGTCAGGGAATTCGAATGACATGGCAATTACAAACATAGAAACCTGAAAAACAGTGTGGCAATTATACTCGCTGAAAGATACGCTCGATACTTCAATCGGCTGTTTTGAACCGAAAGAAATAGTTCGAACCGTTTGAACCAAGTCCTATCATTTCCAGGAACCGATCATGAAAAAAATTCGCTCCGGCGGCGGTTGGCCTGCCGTTCTCTATGCACTACGCAAGGGGCGTGAGGCGGGTGGCTTCTGGAAGTTGTGGAAAGCCATGCGCAGCAAAAACGTCTGCAAAACCTGCGCGCTCGGCATGGGCGGTCAGCGAGGTGGCATGGTCAACGAGGCGGGGCATTTCCCGGAAGTCTGCAAAAAGTCGCTGCAAGCGATGGTGGCAGACATGCAGGGAGCCATCGCTCCCGACTTCTGGCAACAACACACGCCGGAATCGCTTCAACAACTTTCGCCGAAGGAATTGGAAAGCTGCGGTCGGCTGTCGCAGCCCGTGTTGTTCACCGCCGAGCAGCGCCGGTTTCAACCGATCTCTTGGGAAGATGCGCTCGCGCGAATTGTCACCAAGTTGCGCGAACTTTCGGCAGAACAAACTTTTTGGTACTTCAGCGGACGCAGCAGCAACGAAGCCGGGTTCTTGCTGCAGATGTTTGCCCGCATCTACGGCACCAACAACATTAACAACTGTAGTTATTACTGCCATCAAGCTAGCGGCGTGGGACTTGCCAGCGCGACGGGTAGCGGTACCGCCACGATTGTGTTGGACGATCTTGAACATGCCGATTGTGTGTTTGTGATCGGCGGCAACCCGGCCAGCAATCATCCCCGACTGATGCGCACTTTGATGCAGGTGCGTCGCCGCGGTGGCGACGTGGTGGTAATCAATCCGATTGTTGAAACAGGACTTGTGAAATTTAGCGTACCGAGCGATGTGCGAAGCCTGTTGTTTGGCAGCCGAATTGCCAGCTTGGTGGTGCAACCGCACATCGGCGGCGATTTGGCATTGCTCACGGGGATTGCTAAGCAAATTGTTGAAATGGACGCTCACGACAAAACATTTCTCGATTCCTATTGCCACGGTTGGCCCGAGCTTGCAGCACAACTAAAAACAACGTCGTGGGACGAGATCGTCGAGAAAAGCGGCGTCGACCGCGAGCAAATCAACGCGATTGCCGATCGCTATGCCCGGGCAAAAAACGTCGTGTTTAGTTGGACGATGGGGATCACCCACCACGCCCACGGCGTGCAAAATGTCCAGGCGATCGCAAACCTGGCCTGTTTGCGTGGGATGATTGGTCGATCCGGTGCCGGTTTGATGCCGATTCGTGGGCATTCGAACGTGCAAGGAATCGGCTCCGTGGGCGTGACGCCAAAACTTAAGGAGACCCTCTTCGAGCGGTTGCAAAATCACTTTGGTGTTGAGCTGCCAACCACCAAAGGCCGCGACACGATGGACTGCATGGAAGGGGCTGCCAGCGGCGAATTGAAATTTGGATTCTGCCTGGGTGGCAACCTGTACGGCTCGAACCCTGATGCAAATTATGCTCAGCAGGCGCTCGAAAATCTCGACATGGCCGTCTATTTGAACACGACCCTCAACACGGGCCACGCCTTTGGGCTGGCGCGCGAAACAATCATTCTGCCAGTGCTTGCCCGCGACGAAGAACCGCAGCCGACCACGCAGGAATCGATGTTCAACCTGGTGCGAATGAGCGACGGCGGACCGCAACGACTGCCGGGGCTCAAGAGCGAAGTGGAAATCATTGCCACAATCGCCCAGCGCGTGCTTGGCAATTCTGATGCCAATGGCCAGTCTCCAGTCGACTGGCAATCGCTACGCCAAACGGGCCAGATCCGCACCGCCATTGCAAAAATTGTTCCCGGCTTCGAAAAGATTGCCACGATCGATTCCACCAAAGAGGAGTTTCAGATCGGCGGCCGAACTTTTCATGAACCTCAGTTCGCCACCGCCGATGGCCGAGCACATTTGCACGCCCACCGGCTGCCGAATCTTCGCGGTACAGGCGAAAAAGAACTACGGCTGATGACCATCCGCAGCGAGGGCCAGTTCAACACGGTGGTCTACGAAAATCACGATCTGTACCGCAACGTCGAGAGCCGCGACGTGGTGCTGATCCACCCCGACGACATCGTGCGTTTAAATCTCGATACATCTAAACCGGTAGCAGTCCACGGCCCAGCAGGCACGCTGCCCGGTGTGCGACTGCACCCATTCCCCGAAATCCGCCCCGGCAACGCAGCAATGTATTTCCCAGAGGCCAACGTGCTGGTAAGCCGTGAAGTCGACCCCAAAAGCAAAACGCCCGCGTTCAAGGGGGCGGTGATTAGGCTGGAGGGGGAATGAGATTAGGCGGTTGCCAGCAAATTTTGGCCGAAGGCCTTTTTCAACGTAGCCTGGGGCAAACGAAGTGCCGCCCCAGGTGCCTAGATATATATCCTTACTTTTGGCCGAAGGCCATAGTCACTCAATGGTTGCTCCAGGCCGATGAGTATGGCCTTTGGCCAAAAGTGTTGCGATGTTACCAATCCCTAGGGCGTTGCCCCAGGCTACGATGTGTGAGGCCTTCGGCCATAATTGGAAATGTAGCGGGTCAGGGTAGACTAAGCACCAGTTTCAGACCTGCATCCACGCATAACATTTCTTTTGCCGCAAGACGCTTCACGCGTTCCGCCAAGTTCGTCTTATCAAGCGTTGTCAGTTGGGACACATTGACGACGGATCGTTTTGGCAGCCCCGAAGCCTTGCGAGAAAGAAGCACATTGCCCGGCGCTTCAGCAAGACGCAAGTTCGAGGTAAGCGTCGCAACAACTACCGTCCGCAGTCGGCTGGCGTTAAACTCGTCGTCCGAAATAATCAAAGTTGGTCTGGAAAACCCCGGCTCGGAACCGTTGGGATCGGGGAGAGTGGCCCACCAAATTTCACCTCGACGCATTACCACTCCTGGTCACGGAGAACCGAAGCGGAGGCTCGCTTAACAAACTCGATTGTCTCAACGTCGTCATCTGAATAGACGGTATCGAGTTTCTTCGTAATTTCTCCAGCACGAGTGGCTTCTAGAAATTTGCGCACCGCACGGCAATAGAGTTCACTTCGGGAGAGAGCAAGCCTCTTAGCGGTTTCTTCCGCAGCGGCAAAAAGGTCGTCAGGAATAGAGATGGCGGTCTTCATGGCTGAAGTATAACTCCAGTTATACCTCTGGGCAAGGTCTTTTCAGTAAGTTCTCGGTGGGAAATGTTGCATTAGCGGAATGCACCATTTTTTCGACCACAGATTACGCAGATTTCACGGAAAGTCCCATCCGTTAGGTATCCGTGCAAAAAAACGAGTACAATCTGTCCGTCTGACATCGTATCGGCTGAAACCCTTTGTACTCACTGTGGTTTAACTCATGGACGTGGCTAAATCATCCGCAGACCTACCCAAGCGTAAAAAGCATTTTTTTCGATTTAGCCTCCGGACTCTTCTAGCCGTGGTAACCGGGTTTCCTATCCTGCTTGTTGCGTGTTTACCAAAGTTGGTGACAGGCGACTTTTGTCAATTGGAAGTCAGCAAGATTCAAGTCGAAGCTCCAGGCGTTTTTCGGATCAGCCTTTCCACAAGAATATCAAGCGGGACAGGGATTTCTGTAACAATAAGCGGTGGAGGTTCAATGACGTTGAGCGGGGGAACAAATGCCAGCCTAATTCCGACCTGGCCGCATCACGGTACTACACAAATTGCATTGCAGATTGCTCCGAAAAAAATCTCCGATATGGACGCAGGAACGGATCGTATCCTCGTCATCAGGCAAGGACAAGATTATGAAGTGGTGCCAGACAGGCCGCTTGAGATATGCAACTTTGTAGACAGTCTCGGTGATGAGCATAAAGTTGTCTTTCGCGTCAAACCTGGAAGCAAACTAGGTTTGTGAGTCGCGCAGGGTTGGCGTTCGCCGCATGTGGATCGGCTACCCAGGTGTGTCGAGGTAGGGGTCTTGGCCCATTTGGCGTTGGACTTTTTGGCGTTCTTTTTCGTGATAGAGCAAAATCTTGCGATCGCGGAAATGGCGGCGCTCGACTCGGCGTTGGGCTTTGTGGAACATTGCTTCCATGCCGCGTAGCGCGCCCTTCGACTTGGCACCTTGGGCTTCAAGTCGGGCCGCTTTCTTGGGTCCGTATCCCAACAGTAAAATTTCGTCGTCGAGCGCGAGAAACTGGCGATAGGTTCCCGGGTCGCCTTGCCGGCCGCAGCGGCCGATCAATTGGCGGTCGACGCGTTTGGCTTCGTGCAGTTCGGTACAAATCACGTGCAATCCGCCCAGCTCGTCAACTCCTTCGCCCAGTTTGATATCGGTGCCGCGGCCTGCCATGTTCGTGGCAACAGTCACTTTGCCCTGCTCGCCCGCCGCGGCAACAATTTCCGCTTCCTGGGCGACGTGCCGGGCGTTGAGCACCACCGGTTGCAATCCGCGTGCGGCAAGCAGTTTGGCCAAGTGTTCGCTTTTGTCGATCGAACGTGTACCGATCAGCACCGGGCGATGGTGTTGGTGCTGCTCGAAGGCGTCTTCGACCACGGCATCCCATTTTTCGTCGTCGGTGCCGAAAACAAGCGTCGGCAACTGCCGACGGATGGGCGGTCGGTTGGTGGGAATCGACGAGACGTTGACTTCGTAGATTTTTTTCAGTTCGCCTCGGCTGGTCGATGCCGTGCCGGTCATGCCGGCGAGTCGTTCGTAGCGGAGAAACAAATCTTGGATTGTGATCCGCGCCGCCTGATTGGTAGCGAACGTGATTTCGACTCCCTCTTGCGCTTCGATCGCCTGGTGGATGCCTGCGCGCCACTTGCGTCCTTCGGCCAACCGTCCGGTGAATTCGTCGACGATTACAATTTCGTCGTCCCGGACCACGTAATGCCGATCGAGAAACATCTCGCGGGCCACCTTGATTGCGCGTTGCACATATTCATAAATGGTCGAGAGCGGCAGCCGATCCATGGCTTCGGGCTTGGTGAGCGCGCGAACATGTTTGCGGCCGTCCAGCGACAGCTCGACTTGCCGATCGTCGTGATCGTATTCGTAGTGTTCGTTTTCGACAAATTGGTCTTTCACCTGCGCCGCCCAGCGATACGCTTCGGCGGCGATTTGTTCGTCTTCGCCTGGCAAGGCGCTAATGATCAACGGCGTGCGGGCCTCGTCAATCAGGATACTATCGGCTTCGTCGACCAACATGAAATGCAAGCCACGCTGGACCGGTTTGTCGGTCGCACCGTTTTCGCTTGCGCCGAGCATTTGGCCAAACAGATCCTGGTTGCCATCGCCTAGCGAGCGAGTGAGCAGCCGATCGCGCAAGAAGTCGAACCCCATCTCGTTGGCCGTGCCGTAGGTAATATCGCAGGCGTAGGCTTTGCTCCGCTGCGGCTGCGGCTGTTGGCCCTGAATAATTCCGACGGTCATTCCCAAGGCAGAATAAAGAGGCCTCATCCATTCGGCATCGCGCTGGGCGAGGTAGTCGTTCACGGTTGCCAGGTGTGCGCCCTTTCCTTCGAGTGCTGCCAAATACAGAGGCAAGGTGGCGGTGAGCGTTTTTCCTTCGCCCGTCTGCATTTCGATGATCGATCGGTGATGCATGATCGCGCCGCCCAAAAGCTGGACGTCGAAATGCCGCATCCCCAACTTGCGACGCCCCGCCTCGCGCACCAGTGCAAACGCTTCGACCAGGAGCCGATCCAGTGGCTCGCCGCTGCGCACCCGATAGCGCAAACCCAGACTCGTCTTCCGCAACTGGTGGTCGGAGAGTTCTTCCATCGCCGGTTCCAGAGCAGCGATTGCGGGCAAAGTTCCGGCGCAGCGGGCTATCGGGTCGCCAACGACCGATCGCACACTACGCCCTAACCCTTGCGGAAGTCTTGTCACGCTCGTTTTCTGCGGGAACTCAGATCAATATCGAGAAGGAATCCGGCTGCACCTCGGCAACCTATCGAATTCATCATACCGCAAGTTTCGCAGACGGCGAGGCCGAATCGAGCTTCAAAGGAAGGGTTAATACTACAGCGCAGAGTAAGAAACTGAAAAACCACAGATCACACGGATGACCACGGATGAAGAGGAAGTGTGGACGTTATACGTTGACTGCGGGCAAGAGAGGCCAGCTATTGGTGCCTTTTATCAGTGATATCCGAGTAATCTGTGGTTTTTCTTTGTGGGAGTCGTACAAGTCTGCACTGCAAGATTAACGAATGTCCTGCTGTTGGCGTTGGACCACGGTGACCGTGTAGGCGGGTACCATGCCTTGAGCGCCGACCGCAACCATTTCGAGCCGGCCTTGCAGATAGACAAAGTCGCCCGGTTGCAGATTGCCTAGCACATGGGGATTGGCAATCGGCACGCTCCCGCCATAGGGATCGACGGTACCTTGCTGTGATGCATACATCAGACTCCACTGATTGCTTGCCGGTGAGTACTGCAACTGGCCACGAAGCCACTGGTACTGTGGATCGAATCCAAATCGTTCGTTGGTTTGTGAAACCTGTCTAAAGCTGGGGGCGGGTATCACATCCAGGTTTGGACGGACGGGTTCGGTGTCCCGCTCGCGCAAGGTTCGGCTGCTACCCTGCGGACGAAACCCATCGCGACCGACGCGTCGCTCGGGCTGAGAAAAATTTGCGCCCTGCGTGGGGGACTGACCTGAGGATATTTCGCGAATGGTCACCGCACGCGACGGCTGCTGAGGCGTCGACTGAGCGAACTGCGCAGGATCGACAAATTGCGCTGTCTGGCTGGCGGTGATTGGCGTTGATTCGTACTGCGGTTGTGTGACCGGCTGTTGTGGACGCTGTCCCACTTGCCCTGCAGGCTGGAATCCTGCAGCTTGGAATGTAGCCGCAGGGAATTGGTTCGTGGCGGGAGACGCCTGAGTATTTGTAAATTGGTTTGAAGCAATCTGGTTTGGTGCAAACTGATTAGCAGATTGTGCGAATCGCAATTGTTGGCTGTCGGTTGGCACTTGGATTGATTGATCAGTTCGTGGCCCCAACGCAACGTTATTGCTTACCGGCTGGATGCCAAACAGCGATCTATTTGTGGGGGTCGATGAAATGGGCGGCGACGACGGATAGGTGTTCCAGCCCCCTGGCGGAACCGTCGACGAACCTGCGGGAACTTGCGGCGAAGCCGGCGGCGCATACGTGGGAGTTGGAATCCCGATCGCTGGCGAATTTGGAACCGGATCGCCCGGGTAATAAGGTTGCGCAGTTCCCGGCAACAGAGTGCGCGTAGCCGGCGGCGGAACACGGTTGGGAGCCGCAAACGGATTGGTAATCGGCAGCGCCTGGTTGCGACAACCCGGTAACAAACAAACAATCAAACCGTACAACACGTACCGCATCGGTAGCTTCCTTTCTACGTGCGGAAATAGCTGTGAGGGCAATGCGGGCCTGAGGCCCGTCGCCGGTGAGCTGCGAATGATAGCGATCTGCCCGAGTGTGTCCAGACTGACCCGCACGCAACCGATGCTTGCAAGTGGAATGCTACCACCTATAAAAAACGCAGCGGGCGTTGGTTGCTAGCAACCAACGCCGCATACGTGCACGAAAGGCTGTGCTGTGAAAAAATCTTTCTGAGAAGAAAGGGCTGACCGCTATCGGTCGGCCTGCACCGAGGCGAGCCGATTTGTGATATAGGGATTCACAACTACCAGCGGCTGAACCGAGTTCGATGTCTCGGTCACCTGGTCAGTTTTGTCTTCGGGCTCTGAAGTCGATGTCGGCTGGAAGTGAGGGTTGATGATTTCAACCGGCTTAGCATCGTCGACAATCTCCGGAGTTTTCACACCAGGTGGATATGCGAACGGGCTGTAACCGTAGGTGCGCGGCACCGGCACACTGTAATACACCGGCGGAAAAGCCGCGTAGTGGGGCACATTCTCGGCCAGCACACGGTAAAGTCGCCCCACATCGTAAGCGCCATACCCATAGCCGCCATGCAACCCGTGTCCAGCTTGCGCACTTTCGGTCGTGAGTTGCATGCACGCAACTGCCAAGAACATTGCTAGAATGAATCGTGTCTTCATCAAAAAGTACCTCTTAAGAAAGTTGTTTGTCGTTCGCCTGACAGTGCCAGGATGGTTCTCGTCCCTACCCTTCAGGCTAATTACGACCGGTGCCCATCGCAACTATTCTTGGCAAGAAGCGCTCAAAAGGGATGAAAATGGGGTGTTTTGTACCTGCACGACCCCCTCCGCGAAGCCGCAAGCGGCTGCAGCTTGCGGCTTAGCGGAGTTTGAAACAAAGAGAAATCTCTCTGCTACAATCGTGCCATGCAGCCAGATGAACTTTCACAATTCCTGAAGCAGCGCGCCGAGCAATTAGGTTTTACCCTTTGCGGAATCTGCCCCTCTGCGACTCCCGCGGGCACGGATAGGCTCGACCAGTGGCTTGCCGCGGGCTACGCGGGTCACATGGGTTATATCTCAGAACGCCGCACGGCATACGATCATCCACGACATGTGCTGGAAGGGGTGCGGAGTCTGATCATGTTGGCAATGCCTTATGCCAACGCAGAACCCAAACCGATTACGACGGGGCAGGGCAGAGTGTCGCGCTACGCCTGGGGTGAAATGGATTATCACAATCTCATTCGCGACCGACTGCATCAACTGGCCGATTCACTACGGGAAAAAATTCCCAAGGCCGACACCCGCGGAGTGGTCGACACGGCCCCGCTGTTGGAGCGGGAGTTTGCCCAACTCGCCGGGCTCGGTTGGGCTGGAAAAAATACGTTGCTCTTGTCGAAACGCGCGGGAAGCTATTTTTTTCTAGCGGCGCTGCTTACCGATCAAGTTTTGGAATACGACGAACCCTTCACTGCCGACCATTGCGGTTCGTGCACGGCATGTCTCGACGCCTGTCCCACGGACGCCTTTCCGCAACCTTATGTACTCGACGCAACCCGGTGCATCAGTTATCTCACTATCGAACTACAAAAGCCAATCCCAGCGGAGTTGCGTCCCGGCATGGGCGACTGGCTGTTTGGCTGCGACGTTTGCCAGCAAGTCTGCCCGTGGAATCGCGATGTGCCGCTCAGCAAGGAGCCGGCCTTTGCCCCGCTCTTGGAAATGAATCCATTGAGCTTGGCGGAACTTTTCGAGTTGGACGAAGCAGAATTCCGCCGACGTTTTCGCCATACGCCGCTATGGCGTGCGCACCGTCGGGGCCTGTTGCGCAATGCCGCGACTGTTTTGGGAAACCATGGCGATTCGTCCGCACTGCCGGCGCTTGCGACTGGACTTGCCGACGTGGAGCCACTCGTGCGAGGCGCTTGTGCCTGGGCTTTAGGCGAGTTGCAGCTTCCCCAGGCAATCGCACTGCTGCAAAATACTCGCGAAACAGAAGCGGACGAGGCAGTTCGACAGGAAATCGAGGCGGCAATCGAACGGGCATCTCGATGAGGTTGACGGAGGGCTCTTCACGGGAACAATTAGGTTTGTGAACGTTGTATAGCTGATAGCTATAGACAAGTCGAAGTAGATCCAGATTCCAAGCCCGGAGGGCTGACAAAACCTTAGCCGGTGCCGTGAGGCACCGGCGCGGGTACGTATGTTAATTTTGAGGCCTGGAGCGCCAACATAAAACGGCAAGCGGCTGATGTGTCGGCCCGCTGGGCCTATCAGAGTATGGTCAATTCAATCCGGTGGTTCACACCACCGGCTAGGGTTATGCCAGCCCTTCGGGCTTATTTGTGGTTAAACGATAGAGTGCACACTAACACCGTCAGATATCCGTCACACGATCCTCATGTTTCCCTTGCCACAAGAGTTGCGAATCGGTGCTGTGCGGCTCGACTTTCCCGTCGTGCAAGCGGCTCTGAGTGGCTATAGCGACACGGCCATGCGGCTGGTCGCCCGAAGGTTGGGGGCTCCCTACACGCTGTGCGAAGTGATGCTCGATCAGTTTGTGTTGCAAGTGCGCGAGCGTCGCAAAAACCATCACATCATGCACGTGGCCGACGAGGAACATCCTGTCGGCGGACAACTGATGGGCGCCGACCCCGTACAGTTTGGCCCTGCCGCTGTGCGACTTGTCGAGCGTGGTTTCGACGTGATCGACATCAATTTTGGTTGCCCCGTGAAAAAAGTTTTGGGCCGCTGCCGAGGTGGGTTTCATTTGAGCCAGCCTGAAGTGGCGTTGGAGATTGTTTCGCGTGTGCGCGAGTCGGTGCTGGAACACATTCCGGTGACGGTAAAAATGCGGCGGGGAATCGACGATTCCAGCGCGAGCCGCGACCGTTTTTATGAAATCTTTGATGGCGCCTTCCACCGCGGAGTGGCTGCGATTACGGTGCATGGCCGTACGGTCCAGCAGCGTTACGAAGGTCCCTCAAATTGGGATTTTCTCCGAGAGTTGAAGCAACATGCGGGTGAAAAGACGGTTCTCGGCAGTGGCGATTTGTTCAATGCGCAGGCGTGTGTCGACATGCTGCGCACCACCGGCGTCGACGGGGTGACGGTAGCCCGCGGCGCGATCGGCAACCCGTGGATTTTTCAGCAAGCGCGTGCTTTGGCCGCCGGCTTGCCGCTGCCCGATCCTCCCACGCTATTCGAGCAGCGCCAGGTAATCGCCGAACATTACGCCCTTGCCGAAGAGTTGTACGGCGCCGAGCGCTGTGTGCAACCTATGCGTAAGTTCGGCATCAAGTATTCGCAGCTTCATCCGCAACACGAACAGGTGCGCGAAGACTTTTGTCGCGTCAAGCAGCCGGGAGCATGGCGCGAAGTGCTGGAAAAGTGGTACCACGCGGACGCCCCGGGTGTACACTTCGAAGGCCACGAACCGAATCCACAGCAAACCGTTGGGCAAAGTGCGTTAGCGGCCCACAGTCCGTAAAAAGCAGCGTAGCCGTGACTCCACTGACTGACTAGTGAACCTGTTTGGATGATGGTAAAATAGAATCGGGAGCTAATAACAAACCTCTTACAAACACACCCCAGACCGACATGTCTACCGCCGCAACTCCAGTTAGCGCCACGCAGCTCGCGATACTCTCAACGGATGGAAAGAGGCGCGAACTTGTTCAGGGAGAAATTCGCATGACGTCGCCGGCAGGAAGCGAGCATGGTCGGATCGCCATGCGGTTTGGTTCACTATTGGATCAGTATGTGCGGAAGCATCAACTTGGTACAGTGTTTGCTGCGGAGACAGGTTTTTTGATTTCGACCAATCCCGACACGGTTCGTGCTCCCGATGTCGCATTCGTTGAAAAAAAGAAGATGGAACAATTCGCTGGACATCAGGGATTCTTGCCAATTGCACCCGACTTGGTTGTGGAGGTAGTGTCTCCTAACGATTCCTTTACCCACGTCGAAGAGAAAACGCTTGCCTGGCTAGAAGCAGGCAGTGCCATGGTCGTTAACATCGATCCGGGAACACGAACGCTTCAGGTGTTTCGCGATGCCAAACATTCGGTGGTTCTCAGAGAGAATGATCAATTCGATGGACAAGAAGTCGTTTCCGGCTGGCAGTTTGTGGTATCAGAATTGTTTGAGTAGGTCTGAACCACTTACCGCCACATCTTGGGGACCCAGCCGCGGAGGCGTTCGCTTAAAGCGGGGGATTCTTCCGGCTCGTTTTCAGCCGGGGGATTCGGCTGCTTCGCCAGACTGGCTGGCTTGGTTTCTTGCGGAGGGACATACTGCACCAGATATCGAGACCAATAGTCGTCGACCAGCCGCAAGCAATCGACCCACTGGCCTTCGTCCAGCGCCGTTTTGGCTGCGTAAATACGTTTCACCAGTGCTACGCGCCGTTTGTTATCGAATCGCAGGTCATGAAGTTCGATATCGTCGATCAGCACCTCAGCTTGTCCGCTAAAATGGAACTGAATTCGCATTTGACCATTCGGTTCAAGGGGAATGTCTTCCACAGGGAACTCGATCCGCGACCACTGGTCGTTCAAATCTTTGCCCTCGAGCGTGGCAACCTGCTGATAGTGGCGACCGTTTTCACTGTCTTCGACGATGACGTGCATGCGTGCGTCTTGCGAAATACTATTGCTGCGCAGAAAAGCACTCACGACCAATTGTCCGGTTTCGGGCATTGGGAAAAGATGGCTTTGCACAACGACGCCTATGTCGTCGGTACTTCGACAGCGCAGCGAGCGTTCGCCGGAATGTGCGTCGCCTAGGGCAACTTCGACGGTCCCTGCTGAACCGATCCGCGGCTGCCAACCCACGATGCGATCTCCCACGTCCACCAATTCAAATCCTGGGTTTTGAAGCTGATGATAGGGCCTTTGAATGTTGAGATTGCCGGTGCGCGATTCAATCGCATCGATGCGCTTTTGCAACTGCGACCGAGCGATGGGATCGACGGTGACCTCGGGTCCCTCGACTCGTAATCTCTGTGCCGCGAAAGTCCAAGCTTGCAAATCGTACGGCTGCAGAACGATCTGCCAAGTTTGGCTACCATTTTGGAGCGTGCCTTCCGAGAGCAAAGGGTTTCCGAAGTCGGGTTTCACAACATCCGGAATCGCAGCGTCGCCCAATTTTTTCCAGGTACATGCTTGATCGGCTTCCAGCGGCAAACGGACTTCCAAGGGCCACTGCGATTGGTTGATTAGCAATACGGTAGTCGAATCGGCAGACCGATAGATGCGCATCACCAATGGTTGCTGCGTTTGCGTTTGCGCGTGGGTTTGCGCATTTGGGAGTTGTTGGAGAGTTTTCAAAACTCGGCGTAGCTGGTGATGTTGGCCCAAGGGCTGCTGCGCTCCGCCGAACACAACGACATTGGTATCACTACTTGCAAGAGCGCCAACCAGGGGACTTCTCGCCGCTGCGCCTCCACTGAGTGGCGAAGCAGCCAGCGAAAGATGCGTTTGCCCGGCACCAAAGGGACTCCGCTGGTCAAACGATCCAAGTCGGATGCGTTTTGCTCGGTGGAAGATTAGCGTACCTTCCGACGGATTGCCATGTGCCAACTCGTTTTGCTGGCTCGCGGCGTTGATCCGCAGATCGAGAGCCTGATCGCTCAATCGATCGCTGCTGCCAAACCGATAAGGCGACAGCACCGTCAGCCCCGGCTGTTGGTCGAGCTGGCCGAGATCGATGCCGTGGTCCAATAAAACTTGGTCGAGTTGTACCGAATTTGCCAGTGACTCGCGCAACCGTTGTTGTTGCTGAGGACCCGAGAACAGGTCTTCGGTGGCCACAATCAATTGCAAATCCTCGCGATTGGCAACAAGTTGGTCGGCAAGGTTCGCATAAAACTGGGTCAATTTTTCAGTACGCCACGCTTGCCAGGCCGAGCGATGCACGCCACTCAAACCTTCTGCCCGTCGGAGGAATCGATCGTCGCCTTGTTGGGGAACCGCGATTCCCGTCTCGCGAGAAAACTGAGCGGTCGTTTGATCGTCCAGCGCCCAGGCAAGCCCTGGCAAGACTCCATAGCCTGTGCCGGAAAGTTGAATTCCCAATCCTGCAAACGAGCGATGCGCTAGGCAGCGATCCTGCAATTCAACAACCAACTGAGAAAGTTCTGATTGGACTTGGGCGTTGAGTGGATTGTAATAAGGAGCCAAACCGGCTGTGGGGGAGTTTTTCGAAAGCCAACTCTCTCCCGAGTGGTCGACCGGGGCAATGCCCGAGATGGCTGCGAGCGATTCGGCGCGCAACGATTCCAAACGGGGCAAAGGAGCCGCTAATTGCAATGTCGGAACGAGCCGCAAACCTTCACGGTCGAAAATCCTCAGCAACATTTCCAGCACGTCTTTACGCGTGGGATCTTGACCCGACGCGGATAGCATCGCGGTATCGTACCGGGGCGAAGAATTCATGATTTTGCTGGGAT
This sequence comes from Planctomycetota bacterium, assembly GCA_029259915.1. Classification (GTDB taxonomy): domain Bacteria; phylum Planctomycetota; class Planctomycetia; order Pirellulales; family Lacipirellulaceae; genus Bythopirellula. The sequence continues at coordinate 115,925 of JAJDED010000007.1, forward strand.
AGATCGCGCTGCCGTCGGCAGCGACGCACACGAGCGCGCCGTTGTATCCACAAAGCCGCAAGTACTGGGCAAATCGTTTTGCACCGCTGAGAAATGTGGACCAGCCTTGCAAACTCATGCCGCTTTGCGGATCGAAAACTTCCGGCGCCCCAAAGTTGGCATGGAACACAGGCTGCGAGATATATCCCGCCACCAGTCGCTGGGAATCTACCGAAACTGGATCTGCCTCCTGGGCGGCAGCCGCGTCGTCGTGCTGGAAGAGAGTGATGGTTCCATACTGTGCAGGTGCCGAGGAATGTTGATTCGTCAGCAGCAACAGGGGAGATTGCGACCGGGGCCAAAAGATAACCCGATGCACACCACTGTTGCCGGAAGCGGCTTCCTGAGTACTATTCACAATCATGGCCGCATCGGCGCTGGGCGAAACAACGCGTCCCGCGGCATCGGGCTCGATCACACTTACCGAGAAACTTTGCTCCAGTCCCGGCGGAATTCTAATTTCCACAAGGTGCGGTCGGTGCGGTTCTTTGACCGATAGGGGATACGCTTGCCAGGAAGGCTCGCTGCCTGCTTGCGTGGGTGGCAACTCCACCAAATCGCCGGCGGGGTCGGGACGTACCAATGGACGGACGTTGCCCACCGCTCCCACCGGTTTTCCACTGAGGCGAGAAACTTGTGCCCAATGGGGGAGCCGTTGCCACCAGCTTGGGTTCGCAGGATCGATCGACAGCATCGGCAACCAGCGCTCGACAAGCGGCGGCAACTTCGCATTGGGATCGATTACCACAAATTCAACTTCCCGGTGAGCAACCTTCTCACCTTGCCGACCGGGCACCAGTCGGCCCGCAAAACCCTCTTCCGAGTAGGCTTCGATGGAAATCCGATACGCGTTTTCCTCTGCGGGACAGGCGATTTGAAATTCCAATTCGTCGGTCGAGCTCGTGGCGGTCAGTTGTTGGGTTTCCCAAAGTATCTCTTCTTCGCCGGTGGCGCGTAGCGTAAGACTGATTTGCACGGACGGTTTGTCCACGAGAGAAGTCAGATCGGGCTGCAAACGCAGATTCAAAATCTCGCCGGGATCGAAAACCAGGCTCTCCCGCGCCAGAGTCACGCGCAAGTGGTCTCCCGGGCTACGATGCGCTAGCAGAAAACTGCCGAAGTCGTCGAGCGGTTCGCGCACTTGCCCGCTGAGAATTTGCTCGACGGGAAACTCAATCACACGTGGCACCGTTGTCTGCTCGGAACGAAGTTCCACGCGCAAGGTTGCTTGCGAGTCTGTTCGGACTGCGATGTCGCAACCGTCGAAGCGACGTTTTACCAACGGGGCGACGACAATCCGATTCGCTTCCAATCGTAGCGCAGCAGATTCGTCGGCTTCGATCCCCAGGGGCTGCATGTCGGTGAGTTCTCCGCCGACAATTTCGATTTGCCCCGACCAGCGTTGGATCGATTCGCCGCCGCTTCCCCAGGCCAACCGTAAACGTACTGTCGTTTCTTCAGCTTGTGCCGCGCCACCAGTAAACAAAATGCAGCAGAAAAGTGCGTACAGCAGTCGACGACGCAAGCCATGGCCTTCCATGGCCGTGGCTGGTCGATATTTTGAGCGTCGCCGCACCCTCGGACTTCCTTGTCCGATCATGTCTTGCCGATCTACGGTTAAAAAATCCCAGATCAATCCCGTGTTTGAAAGATTCTCGTCGCGCACGCTGCGCAGTCCGTTTGCGCTGAACGACGATTCACGGGTCCCAGGAATAGGGGGCGGATTCTAGAAATCGCCCGCCGGCCATGCTAGAGCATTAAATGAGAAACATGTTTTGCAAGCACTGTTGAACCAGAAAGGCTCGCGACTGCTATCACTCCGTCGCGGCGAGCGGCTTCCCCTCGCGGCAACAGCTTTCGAACTTAGCCAGCACGTGTGAGATTTCTTCGACAATTTCTGGACAAAGTGCTGCCACGTCGTTATGTTCCCACCGATCGTCCGGTTTTGCAAAGAGTTGATTCTCCGCCTTTTGGGATGTTTCTTCGGAGGTTTTTTCAGAATCAGCCTGTGCATGGTCTGCTTGCACCAGCATCCAATCGTTGGTGCGGACCGCTCGTCCGTTATGTTTTCCCGAAGTCACAGTCAACAGACGCGGAGCATTTCCACCCTGCTGGCAGCAAGACAAAAAAGAAATGCCGTCCTGCGGCACAGGCGGATCCACATTCAACCAATCGAGCAGCGTCGCTCCCACGTCTGCGGGTTGCGCCAAACCGGGAAGACGCGGCGGGGGAATCGCATTGCCGCAAATATGAAACAAACAGGGTAAGTGAATTTGCTCGCTGAACAGCAATTGGCAATCACTCCCGACCCAGCCATGCTCGCCCAATGCAAACCCGCTCGAGCCGATCAACACAAACATCGTTTCAGAACCGGCCATCGTTTGCTCGATCGCTTCGCAGAGTGCGCCGATGCAGGCGTCGAGCACACTTACTTGCGCGGCATAAGCGGCCCGATGTTGGAGCAACTCGTCGGGATCGTCGACGTGGTCCAACTTTGTGGGGGGCACACAGTAATCGGCCGGGGCTGGATCTTCTTCGTCCAACATTTCATTTCGCATCGCCAGCGGCGCATCCCAAGCGTCAAGCATCCCTCGTGTGTGAAGCCACAACAAACTGCTCTGGCCGCTTTCTGCGCCAGCGCTGCGCCATTCTTCCAGATTCTCGGCGACGAACGAAACAAACTGGGCTGCCGAGGTTTCTTCGAGCTGTGCTGAACTTCGATCGTTGGTTGTTTCGGCAAACAACGATTCCTCGAAACCCTGTTCCTCGGCCAAATCTGCGAGGTGCGGATCGTCGGTAATCATCCATTTTTGAATGCCGGCTTGCTCAAGCAGTTCGGGTAACGATGATTGGTCGGTAGGCGAAGGTGGACGCAGCGCATGCACGCCTTGCCAACAACTGCGATAGAAATCCTTCGAGTAAATCGAATCGGCAATCAGCCATTCCACCACCGCCGATCGGCTGGCCAGATGATCGCAATGTGGTGTGGGAGAGAAGGTGTTTCCGTAAGTTCCCAGCGCAGAAGCGCGGAGCCCATCGACCACCAGACAAATAACATGACGCGGATTCATGGGGAGTAATATAGCAGAGAGAAGAGGTCAGGGGTCAGAGGCCTCTCTTGTAGACAAAATGGTTGGACCAGTCCTTTCGTTGTGGCTCTGCCGTGAGTGAGGTGTTAAAACACGCTCATGCTAACCCACGTCATACGCCAGGACTGGTCCAACCATAACAGGGTGCGTGCTTTGCAGAGTGGAAGAGCATCCACACGGGATAGCGGTGCTAGAGGAAATGGTTACAAAACCGTTCAGCTGCACCCACCTTTTACTCGACCCTAGCAGCCACGCCATTCTCGCCAGACTAGCTGGGGGAAGATCCACGCATCGCGGAGATAGCGTTTGGCGAGTCGAGAAGGATCGGTTGTCAGGCGGTGGAACCATTCCAGCCCGAGGCGTTGCATCCAGCGGGGCGAACGTTTTTTCTCACCAGCGAGAAAATCGATCGTTGCCCCGACACACAACGCCGCTTTGGCCGACAGTCGCGGTGCGTGTCGATGGACCCACAGCTCTTGCTTGGGTGCTCCTAAACCGACGAGTACCACATCCGGCTTGGCATGGGCAATCGCCTGCAAAATCTGCTCGTTTTGCGTTTCGTCTTTTTCGAATCCCAACGGCGGGGCGAGTGTTCCGACGACCTGCACACCGGCCCAACGTTGGTGGATCGCCTGGGCAGCCCGATCGGCCACGCCTGGTGCGGCTCCCAACAGGAAGACCCGCAACGGTTTGGCGTCCGCAGACGCTGTTTCGCTGCGTTTCGCAGCCCAATCGAATAGCGCGGGCACCAGATCGCTGCCCGCCACGCGTTCCGGCAACGCCTTATGCAGCAATCGCGAAGCGACCACCACAGGAAAACCATCGGCCAACACGAGCCCCGCACCACAATACGCCTGGCGCAGTTCGGCATTGGATTGGAACATCACTGCATGATCGACGTTGGGCGTCACCACATACTGGCAACCTGACCCGTTCGGTTTGGCGCACCACTCGGCCACGGTCTGCACCGCCGTCGTCATATCCACGGCGTGAATTGTGATGCCGAACAATTGAATTGAACTTGCCATGTTTGTTCCTTTAGGTGGTCAATCCCGACCATCCGAGTTGTGATTTTTCTACGGTGGTTGGCACCGTGGCGGCTTGGCTGGCGGCTGCCCGTCGTGCGCTCACCATTCCGACGGTGGTCCCGATTACCAGGCACAACAACCAGTGCTCGTGTGCATTTAATGTGAGGTCGTGGAACATTGCGTTTACCATGTATACGAATAATGTTGCCAAGCCGAACAAACCTTGAGCGCGCATCCAGTTTTCTGCAGTCGCGTCGCGTGCCAAATTCCACGCCAGGCGACCCCAGGCCGCCAGCATGCCGACGAACAGACTGAACCCGATCAAGCCGGTTTCGGTCAGCAGGCTCAGATACGTGTTGTGGTGGTCGAGTTTGCGGATCGATTCCAATTCGATTTGCTGGGTACGTTCGCTAAGGTAAGGCATCTTGCGATCATAAAATCGTCCAAAGCCGCAACCGGTAATCGGATTGTCGGCAAACATCCGCAGCGAAACATGCAGAAACGAAAGTCGTTGGTAGACCGAGTGGCCTGCCGATCCGTCGGAATCGTCTCGTCCCATGTTGATCAGGTTGTCGCCGGCTACCAGCGCACCCGCGGTTCCCACGAGCAACATTCCGGCCAGCAACACGGGCCGCCAACTGCGGGGGAAATGCAGCAGCGGTACCACGGCCAATCCGGCGGCCAATCCCATCCAACACGATCGGGTGTAGGTGAAGTACAATCCGATGGTCATTAACCCCATGGCACAAATCAACAAAAGTTGCCACACACGGCTCACGCGCGCCCATAAAAACCATGCCGCCCAAAAGCTCACGGCAAGGAACACACCGAGGCTGGCAGACATTAAAGCAGGGCCACGCGCACGGCCGAAGTGCGTGCCGAGTTGCGGGTCGGCGATATATTGGGGGAAGACGGCCCACCATTGCTGAAACACTTCGGCAATGCCCGTGGAAGCCAGGTAGACTCCCAGCACTGCGAGGCAGGTTAAAAGCGTTTTCCAGCTTCGCTCGGTCAGTTCACTGTAGCGAGCTGCCAGGTACAACGCGGCAGGAATCCAGAAACTTGCAATGATTCGCCACGTGGGCGAGACGCTCGAGGCAAACTGGTCGGCTGGTGCCGTAAAAATGTATCGCAGAGTCAGATAACCGACGAACAACGCGGCCAGCCAATCGCAGCCGGTTAGCGGCCGCCAATCGAGCTTGCCTTGTCGCCAACGCCACGCCAGCATCAGCATCAGGCCAACCACGAAAAGTCGGCCCAAGGTCAATGAAATCGGTCCGAAGCCGAGCCGCCAGAAATGGTGCGTGAAGGTATATCCCAGTATCACGCTTGCCCCGGCTAAAACGAGGAGCGAACCGCGTCGTGCAACCACCAGCGCCCACACGGCAATGGCAAGTGCAAAGATAGTCAAGATTGCTTGCATGCGGGTGTGCCCCAGTTTAGTCGGGGAGATTTACCACGAAGTCACAAAGGCACGAAGGAAAGAAATGATTTATGAAATGGAAGAAAATGCTCTGCCCCTACCATTCAAAATTGCTTATTCACTTTTCTTTGTGTCTTCGTGCCTTTGTGGTTCAATTCTTGTTTTTCAGTTTAATAAACGGTTGATTCGCTCATTCCGTTGGTGAATTCAGGCTTGTAGGGCGCGACAGTCACTCCCTCAGGAAAAGCGATCTCTGCTTTTGCCATTCCTTCGGTGGCAACGGATTGTCGTTTCATTCCGTGGGCCGAGAACCAATCGACCATTTGCATGTCTGCGGTTGGCGAGACGGTGAGAAACGTCCAACCCAATCCCAAAATCAAACCGCCGAGTGTGCCAAGCATCAAAACCGACGTTCGGCCCATGCCGATCGGATGCGTTCCGGCATCGGGGCGATCGATCGGTGCCACTAAACTCGCGCTACTGGCTGCTACCTGCTCGGCACGTGCTTCGTTAAGTTGTTTTCGGGCGTGGTCGAGGACGGTTCGACTGTTTTGCAATGCCGAGACGCGATTGGAATATTCCGCACGGTGCAAAGCCAGTTTGGCAAGTCGGTTCTGCACTTGCTGCAACTGCGTTTGCAAATCGGTGGAACGGCCCCGACTCAAGCCTAGCTCAATTTCCACTCCCTGGATGGCCACCTTCAACTCATTGTGCAGGTCGCTACGAATGTGCTGAACGGCCTCGTTTGCCGCCAAAACCTGGGGATGCTTGGCGGTGCGTGTGCCCCCAAGCTGGGCTGCCCGGAGCTGGGCGTCGACCATTCCATCCTTGAGCCGTCGTAACGTTGGCTGTGAGGTAAGCAAACTATTGGGCATTGCGACCAACTGTTCGGGATTTTGTTGAGCGGTTTGCAACACGACCAACAATTGCTCCGCTTCTCGAACGCGAGCGGCAGCGTTACGGCTTTCGTTTTCCAATGCGACGGCCTGTTGACGCAGATCGCTTTGTCCGCTGAACCCGCCATGCAACATTCGCAATTCGCCCAGATCAGATCCCACCTGGGACTCAAATTCCTCGAGCTCGTGCGTTTGGACCTGATGGGAAGCGTTGGCAAGTTCGACTTGTTTTTCCAGCTCTCCAATAACGCTTTGAGCTTGATCGTTACGCAATTGGCGGAGACGAAGATCCAACTGTCGGCTCAGTTCGGCAACAGAGCGGATCGCCCGCTCGCGGTTTTTGTCTCTGACTCCCAAATAAAAGACTTCGGTTTTGCCGAATTCCGCGCCGCCTGGGGGCGACATGCTCAGTCGCTTGCGAAACGCGGCAACCGCCTTTTCTGTAGGTTCAACACTCGCGCTTCCCGACTCCGTTTGGGCAACCGCCTGCAATGTTGCAGAAATTACTTGCCGGCTTTTGACGAGTTCGAGCATCGTTTCCTGGAAGGTGCGCATCTCGAACAGATCGGCAAAATCGCCGGGCTGGCCCGTGGAAGAACTCGATACTTCGTGCCGCACCACCAAAGCATGATCCGCCTGCCAGTAGCGGGTCATCAACAGCGCAAACACGGTGGATAGCATGGCACAAACTACGGTTGGCACCATCCATCGTTGGCGATGTTCGACAAGAAGCCGTACACATTCGGTGGGTGTGAATCCAGCAGGTGATTGTGCGCTCATGGTGTTTTCTTTCAATGAGTGGTCATTTGGGTCTTGCGACGGAATTTGCCTTTGGCCCGTAGAGAAGCAAGTACCGGGCCAATGTCAGAAAAGTCCTATCACGCAAATTCCGAATCAATCCGTAGAGTCTTTTGGCATAGGGTTTACGTGGCATTTCAGCTTATTTCTGCTGCGGTCTGGTCCGGTTAATCCGGCTGTTGTGAAAAAGCAGCATGTTGATTCTCAGCAACCGGCCACCGGGTTGGGCTTACCCCTCCTGGAGGCACGTATTGACCTATTCTTTACTGACTTTTGCGCCCGACCGTGCAGCTCTTGTGACGACTCGCCATGTTTGTTCGCTGTGTAGAAAAACTCGAAGACTTTCCTTGCTCTCCCGAACAGTGGGACGAGCTAGCCGGAGGCTGCGTTTTTCGCAGCTGGACTTGGCTCTCGACGTGGTGGCGCCACTATGGATTGGGCGATTTGGGCGTCGAGAAGAAATTGCACCTTCTGCTGGTCATTGATGAAAACAAGTCTTGCAACCACACGGACCGGGAAGCAAGCTGTTCGTCAACTTCTGAACGTTTGGTCGCAATATTGCCCTGCTATCTGGAAAAGAGTGTCATGCGCGGGCGTGTCCTGCGTCTGTTGTGCGATGGCGAAGTTTGCAGCGACCATCTCGAATTGCTCGTCCACGCCGACAACTCCGAGCAGGCAGCGCAAGCGTTGGCGAACTATCTACTTGAACACGCAGACGAATGGGATTTGGCCACATTCCCCAACGTCGAGACCCACAGCCCACAAAGCGGGCTTTGGCATCTGGCGGCTGCTTTGGACCACCGAGACTGTTGCGTGAGCCAAGAACCCGACCAAAATTGCTGGTCGATCACTTTGCCGGAAAGCTGGGAAGCGTTTTTGGCCGAGCAATCAAAATCGCACCGCAAGCAACTTCGTCGCCTGGATAGCCGTGTGCTCGATTCGCCGCGGTCCGATTGGCATCTGGTCTCAACGCCTGAACAATTCGATCGCGCCTGGGAAGTGTTGCGCGATTTGCACCAACGCCGCCGCCAAAGCCTGGGCGAGCCGGGGTGCTTTGCTTCGCCTCGTTGGGCGGCGTTTCATCGCGATGTGGCCGGGCAGTTGCTAGCCAAAGGGCGGTTGCGGCTGTCTTGGCTCGAATTGGATGGCGAACCGGTCGCGGCTGAATATCATTTTACCGGCGGCAAAACCACTTACGCTTACCAAGGCGGGCTCGATCCCGATCGACTCGACGAGGAGCCCGGCAGGCTGTCGATGATTCTCACCCTGCAACACGCCATCGAACAAAGATGCGAATCGTTTGACCTGTTGCGCGGCGACGAAGCCTACAAAGCCCATTGGCGAGCAACACCGACTGAAACCTTTCACCTACAGATAGTTCCCAACCGCAGCAGTGCCCGCTGGCGTTTCCAAGCGTGGAGTTCGCTTCGCAACACGGCACGTTGGGTACGTCAAATTGCCAACTTACTCAGCTAGTTTTACTTTTTGGAATACTTGACAGGAATACTTAAAATGATACCCGATGTCTGCAAAGCACCGATGATCGATTTGTACTACCTGGCAACGCTCCCACAGCGGCGGCAGGCAGTAACTCGTTTGGAAAACAACCATCAAGTTCCCGTGATGGTATTGTTCTACCACCGCGTGGCCGACAGCCAGCCGAACGGTTGGACGATTTCGTCCGAGATGTTCCGCCGACAGATCGAGTGGGTTCAGGAGCGGTTCGACATTGTGACGTTGGAAGAAGCCCAACATCGCGTGGCCGCGGATGAGAACGATCGGCCCACGGTTTGTTTGACGTTTGACGACGGTTACGCCGACAACTGCGAGACGGCGATTCCCTGGTTGTTGGAACGGAAGATTCCATTCACCTATTTTGTAGCGAGCGATAATCTTTTATCCGGCAAACCGTTTACCCATGACGTTGCTGCCGGTTGTCCATTGCAACCCAACACGGTCGAACAAATTTGCGAGATGGCCGCCGCAGGCGTCGAAATCGGCGCCCATACGCGTTCGCACGCCGATTTGGGAAAAATCACCGACGAGCAAACCCTATACGACGAGATTGTTGGTTCCAAGCGCGATTTGGAAGCGATCGTCGATCGGTCCGTGCGGTACTTTGCGTTTCCCTTTGGTTTGCCGGAGAACATGTCGACCCAAGCCTTTCGCATCGCCTTCGAGGCGGGATTGTGGGGCGTCTGCTCGGCTTATGGGGGCTACAACTTGCCGGGCGACGACAAATTCCATTTGCAGCGCATCCATGGCGACCCGCAGTGGGCGCGGTTCCGCAATTGGCTTACCGTCGATCCTCGCAAGCTGCGGCAACCGAAGCAATTCTGCCCGGGTGATTATCGCGATCGGTTTTAGTACTACTGCGCCAAGTTAATTGAACCACGACGACACAACGGGCACTACGTGACAGCTGAATTCAGGTCAAAACAACAAGATGCATGTTTCCAACTTACCAATCAACTCCGAGAAACAACCACTCGGTCTTCGGACCGGTTTCGAATTGTCAAAGACCTTTTCACAGCACATCAATTACGTTGTGACCGTTGTGCCGTTGTGGTTAAACATAGCGCTGTAGTATTAGAAGGCAGTTTATTTGGATTTCGCGCTAAACCGCAAGCGGCGGCTTGAACGACCATGGCTTCACACACCACTTTACCTAAGACTGCGCAATCGACTTCGCGGTTGAGGACCGATACGTTGGCCTCGAGTGTCGCGATTCTGCTGGTCGTTACAGTGGTCCAGCGCAGCGTGGGATTCGGTCGCGGGATCTTGTTTTGCCGTTGGCTTTCGCCAGAGATCCTCGGCGAATGGGAAATGGCCTACAGCTTCCTGCTGTTGGCTGCTCCGTTGGCCGTGCTGGGAGTTCCCGGTTCTTTCGGCCGATATTTGGAACACTTCCGCCAGCGCGGACATCTGCATACGTTTCTGCGGCGGACAACGATTTGGACCGCCGCTTGGAGCACCCTAGCTGTAGCGGTTGTGGTCGGATTTGCACCGCAATTCTCGCGACTACTGTTTGGATGCGAAGATTGCGTGGGGCTGGTGCGGGGCGTTGCGCTCTGTTTGGCGGCGGTGATTGTGCATCATACGCTCACGTCGCTGCTGACAGCACTGCGGTTGTTTCGCGTAGTGTCGGCCATGAATTTCGCGCAAAGCCTGCTGTTTGCCAGCGTCGCGTTGGGATTGCTTGCCACAAATGCCCAGGTATCTAGCATTCTCATCGGATATGGCATCGCATGTTTAGTGGCATCGGCGGGTGCGATTGCGTGGGTGTGGCCGGAACTGCGGAACTTGGACCGTCCCGTGGAGCATTTGCCGCAAAAAGAATTCTGGCCGCGACTGCTGCGATTTGCATTTTTTGTGTGGCTCACGAATGTGCTTGCCCATCTCTTTGCCATTGTCGATCGCTACATGCTTGTGCATTTCTCCGGAATGTCGCCGGCGGATGCGCTTGAGCAAGTCGGTTATTACCATAGCAGCCGGATTGTGCCGCTGTTGTTGATCTCCTTTACCGATCTGCTAAGTGGGTTGATCATGCCGCACTTGAGTCACGATTGGGAAGCCGGGCATCACAAACAAGTGGGCCGACAAACCAATCTGGCGGTAAAACTCACCGGACTGGGGATGCTTGGATTCGGTGTGTGCGTGCTGTTGTTCAGCCCCTTTCTGTTCGATGTCATCTTACAGGGCAAATATTCCAGTGGTCTGGCGGTACTTCCTTGGACGCTCACCGGCTGCGTTTGGTACGGCATCTATTCGATATCACAGAACTACTTGTGGTGTGCGGAACGATCGCGATTGGCGACCACGCCGCTGGCCCTCGGATTGGGCGTTAATGTCGTTTTGAATTTATTGCTGCTGCCGAAATGGGGGTTGCTGGGAGCGGTCGTGGCCACGGCAAGTTCTACGCTGCTCTGCCTGTTAACCATCTTATGGTTGAGCCAACGGCACGGAATGACGGTCGATTGGGGCACGATGATCGTGGCAATCGCCCCGGGATCACTTGTGGTCGATTCAACAATTGCAGTGGCAACGCTTGCGGTTTTGATAACCGCCTCGCTGGGGACCAACGTTATTCTCAACGCTGAAGAACGCAAACAATTGTGGACGCTGCTGAAAAACACTCTCGATAAACTAAAACCTTTGATGCGGCGGGCAAAAACGTCTCCCGTTCAGGCATAACCACACGTGAGGACCACTCATGAATTCTTGTTCCGACGAAGCTCCTGATCCTCGGCTGCGCGTGATGTTTCTCACCACAAGCATGCCCGTTGGAGGGGCCGAAACGCTGTTAGTCGATCTGGTTCGCGGTCTCAATTCCTCTGAGTTCGCTCCGGAGATCGTTTGCCTGAAAGAACCGGGAACGTTAGGCGAAATGCTTGCCAAGGAGATGCCGGTACACAGCGGGTTGCTCCGTCACAAATACGATTTGCGCGTGCTGCCGAGATTATGGCATCTGATGGGAAATCGAGAAGTTGCTGCGGTGGTCACGGTGGGGGCAGGTGACAAGATGTTTTGGGGTCGGCTTGCCGCGCGACTCGCCGGTGTGCCGGTGGTCATTTCCGCGTTGCACAGCACAGGCTGGCCCGACTCGATCGGTCGGCTCAACCGTTTGCTCACGCCGATTACCGATGCCTTTGTCGGAGTGGCCAAAGCGCATGCCGAACATTTGGTAACCCGTGAAGGATTCCCTGAAAGCAAAGTGCACACCATCTACAACGGGGTCGACACCGTTCGCTTTGCACCGCGCGATGCGTCAAAAATTCGTCACGAATTATCCGTGCCGGCCGACGCGCCCGTGGTGGGGATTCTTGCAGCGCTCAGGCCGGAGAAAAATCACGAACTGTTTCTCAAGGGCGCCGCCCAAATCGTGCGCACCCTTCCCACTGTACAATTCCTCGTGATTGGCGACGGTCCACAACGTAAACCGCTCGAACAATTGGCCCGGAAACTGAAGATTGACGAAGCGGTTCACTTTCTCGGTTCTCGCTCTGACATTCCAGAACTGCTTAGCGCGGTCGACGTTTTGGCACTGACTTCGCACAACGAGGCAAGCCCCGTGTCGATTCTCGAAGCCCTGAGCAGTGAGGTGCCGGTCGTGGCGGCGGACGTAGGTTCGGTTTCCGAATCGGTCATTCCCGGCCAAACCGGCTTTCTGTTTCCAGCGGGCGATCTCGATCGCTATGTTTCCGCCATGCTCGAATTACTCCAAGACGAAGAGCTACGCACCCAGTTGGGATCCCAGGGCAGAAGTCATGTCGTCGAGTGGGGGTCGCTCGCAGCCATGGTCAACGGCTACGAAACACTGATCAACTGGCTGATTACCAAAAAACTTTCTTGCCTGCTGTCCACTCAAGTCCGAGAGTCCTGGGAGGATAGCTATGCAGACTTTGGATCAACGTAGACAGACAACTACCAGAATCGATGTTCGCATGTCGGAGCAACACTTCCGTCGGCAGTCGAGGCTGGATACCATAGAGCATACGAAATGGCATGTCGGGCGGCGTTTGGGTTCTTCCATCACTGTTGGTCGGCTTGTCTGCCCCCACCTGATCCCGCCTCTTTTCCGGTCGCAGTTTCCGGGCCACCCCAATCGAACTTGGCATGATAACCGAGACCCTGTTAACCTGGACCTCACGATTTATCAGCGGGGTGAGTGTACGTTGGGTCGAATCGCAACCCGACACGTGCCAGCGGGTTTATTTTGCCAATCACACTAGTCACTTGGACGTGGTGCTCGTGTGGTCGGCGTTGCCGACGGAGGTGCGCCGTCTGACTCGACCGATTGCGGCAAAAGATTATTGGAATCGGGGAGCGATTCGCCGGCACTTGGCCGGGGTGTTTAATGCGATGCTGATCGATCGCACCGAAATCAAGGTTCACCAAAGTCCTGTCGACATGATGCTCCGCGAGATTGGCAATACCCATTCGCTAATAATTTTCCCCGAAGGGGGACGGACGCATGGCGAAGAGATTGGCGATTTCAAAAGCGGACTCTATTATCTCAGCAAGAAACGTCCTGAACTGGAATTGGTTCCCGTTTTCATCAACAATATGAACCGCATTCTTCCTCGTGGAGAATTTTTACCCGTTCCTTTGTTATCTTCCATTACCTTTGGCCCGCCCATTTGGCTTGAAGCGGGCGAACCGAAAATCGAATTTCTCACCCGCGCGCGCGAAGCCGTCCTCAGCCTCAAGGATAATTAGCAATGATCAAAGATTGGGCTTTGCTAGGCACCGTGTTGGCGCTGTTGACGGCGGCAACATTTGTGGGCCAGTGGTTGAAGCGGCAGACGTCGCTTGGGCTTGAAGCGCGCGCGGTCAATTCTTTTAACAGCCGCGTGCAAGCGTGGTGGTTCTTCAGCATTGTGTTGGGGGCGGCGTTTTTCTTTCCGCGGCTCACCGTCGTATTGTTCGGCCTGCTGGCCTTTTGGGCATTGCGAGAATTTATCACGCTCACCCCCACGCGTATGGGCGATCACCGCGCGCTGTTTTGGGTTTTCTTCTTTTTCACACCGATGCAATTTGTGCTGGTAGCGTACGAGAATTATCCGTTTTATAGCATTTTGATCCCCGTTTATGCATTTCTGTTTCTTGCCGCGCGGGTAGCCATCTCCGGGGACTACACGCGATTTCTTGAACGGGTGGCAAAAATCCAATTTGGGCTGTTGGTGTGCGTCTATTGTCTTAGCTTTGCCCCGGCGCTGTTGTTTCTCAAATGCAAGAACATGCTCGACGACGATGCGTCGGCCAACGCGCGGCTGCTGCTGTTTTTTGTGACCATCGTGCTATTTTCGGAACTTCTACAGTTCATCTGCAGTCGACTCTTTGGCAAGCATTTGATCGCCGAGCCGATCGATACCCAGCGCACCTGGGAGGGATTTCTAGGTGGGGCGGGTGCCACGACGGTTGCAGGAATCGTGCTCTATTGGGCCACGCCGTTCCCCCATTGGTGGCAAGCGGGGGCGATGTCGTTGTTGATTGCGGTGATGGCTTCGGCCGGCGCACTCACGATGGCAGCCATCAAACGCGATCGGGGCGAAGTCACTTCCGGAACTTTGATCGAAGGGCACGGCGGCGTGCTGAGCCGCATCGACGCACTTTGCTTTGCAGCCCCGGTATTCTACCACGTCACCGGCTACTTCTTCGGACTATCGAGTTAAACCTAGTTAGTTCAGCTTATGGCCGCAACTAAAATATTTTGAACAGGAGGAAACAGAGAATTGAATACTCTATAAGAGAACCGCCAAGAGCGCCAAGGGACTGTTTCTTTCGATTCCTTAAGACTCGCCTTTGAGTTGCTTATTGGATGTGGTTCTCTGTCTGGCAATGAATTTCTCCCACATTTCTTGGCGTACTTGGCGCTCTTGGCGGTTCATCTTTTCAGTTTAGATAAATAGATACTTCTCCGTTATCTCTGTTTTCTTCTGTTCAAGAATTTGTCAACTAATAACAGTTAGTTCCAAAAGGTATTTTATGACACAAACTCCCAACGCAGGAACGAATAGCGGGCGTCTGATATCGCTTGACGCTTTTCGCGGGTTGACGATCATGCTCATGATTTTGGTCAACAATCCGGGGGATTGGGGAAATATCTACACGCCGCTCAAGCATGCCGATTGGCATGGCTGCACGCCCACCGATTTGGTGTTCCCCTTTTTTCTGTTCATAGTGGGAGTCGCCATTTGCTTGGCTCTTTCTAAACGCAAACTCAGCGGCGATCGTCGGACGATCGTTCTGCATGTGCTTCGCAGATCGGCAATCTTATTCGGTCTGGGATTATTCTTATCGGGCTTTGGGCTCCTATTTCGATTGGGCCCCGACTATGGCTTTGGCGATCTGCTGACCAACTTGCGAATCCCTGGCGTGTTGCAGCGCATTGCCGTTTGTTATTGCGTTGCTTCGCTGTTGTATCTGTTTGCTTTGCGAAAAATTCTCTACGGAGTGACGATCGCCGCACTTTTGGGATATTGGGCCCTGATGATGTGGGTGCCCGTCCCCGAGCATGGGCCGGGGAAAATCGATGACAAAGATACCCACCTGGCCGCTTATCTCGATCGCGCAGTCCTCGGCACCAACCATCTGTGGAGTGCCGCTCGCACGTGGGATCCCGAAGGCATTTTGAGTACGCTCCCAGCGCTTGCCACGACGCTGCTTGGCATTTTCACCGGCTGTTGGCTTCGACGAGAACTGCCGTTGGCAAAGAAACTCGTCGGCTTGCTCACGGCTGGAGTTTTGCTCGTGTTGCTTGGTTGGATGTGGGGATCGGTGTTTCCGATCAACAAACCGATCTGGACCAGCAGCTATGTTCTGTTCACGGCCGGTTGGGCTCTGCTGGTTTTGGGGCTCTGTGTTTTGCTTTTCGACATGCTCCGCTGGCAACCTCTTGCCCAGCCGCTAGTCATCTACGGGGTGAACGCCATTACCGTGTTTGTACTCAGTGGCGTCGTTGCACGTCTGCTGGCGGTAATCAAAATTGGCGGCGAAGAAAGCATTTCGCTCAAGACCTGGCTCTACGACAATCTGTTCCTTTCCTGGCTGACGGGAGAGAATGCCTCGCTGGCATACGCGGTCGTATGGTGTCTGGCCTGGTTGGTTGTGCTCACTTTTATGTACCGACGCAATTGGATCATCAAAGTGTGAACCGGGGCCCGTTTAATCATTCGAATCGTTGCTTGGCAGAAGCAAGCACACCAGCCCCGAGGCCACTAGCACGGCAGCGGTTAGGTGGAACGTGGTCGTCAATCCCCAGCGCGACATGCTGATTTCTGCCAACCGGGGCCCGATCATCGACGTTGCCCACGCACCGCCCATCATCAAGCTCGACGCCAGATTCGTGCGGTGCGGCAGAGCATGTTGCGCCAGGGCAATCGTCACGGGAATCATCGAAGCAAAACCGATTCCCGCCAGCGTTGCCAGCAGATAGCCCACGCTCAGCGGAACGTGGGGAAACGCAACCACGACCGGGGCAAATACCATCGGCACCAAAACCATGGGCCATTTTTCTTTACCGGCTCGCACCAACAAACCTGCCAGCAGGCCACCGAGTGCCATGCCGAAAATTGTCGCTGCGTTCAGATCACCCACCATCGGAGCCGCCGTTTTGGCAATTTCTGCTCGCGTTGCAGTTGTATTGCTTGCCGCAATTTCTCCCTGGGCCCAACGAACATAGAGATAAATAAGAGCCAGGTTCACGCTAAAACGTAAACTGGCGGAAAGGTACAACAATCCAACTTCGCGCCAATTCGCAACGACAATGTTTTGTTCGGTCGTTCCGTTTACAGCATGGCCGTTCGGCGCAAGACGCGAAAAGCTGCGATGCAGGACGACAACCAAAACCACTACGGGAGAAATCACCAGTGGCAATATCCGGAATCCGTAAGGCTGCGACAACAATCGAGGCCAGACGAGCGAGCCCATTGTGCCGCCCAACATGCCGGAAACAAAAAACATGCTGACCGCGAAGCTACGCTTATGTCGGTGCAGATAGCCGATGGTTGCCGCGCCCACCGGATGGTACATGCCGATGCCGATCATTCCCAAAGCGTAGATCAACGCCAACGAAACAATCCCATCGGCCAGACCCAACGAACCAATTCCCAGCGCTCCCAAAGCGATTCCCACGACGCCCAGCATCCGTGATTCGCGACGATCACTTACCAAGGCACACGCCGGCTGAGCCAATCCCGAGCACAACGCGCCCAAACCCAATAGCCATGCCGATTGTTTGGCGCTGAGCCCCATCCGCGCTTCCAGCAATCCCAATGTCGAAGGGACCGTCGAGGCTAAGGCATCGACAATAAAGTGTGAAAACAACACGGCAACGAAAGCAATCCCAGCCACCCGCGCAGGATGAAGATCATTTTCCAGCTCTATCGAAACTTCCTGACTCATCGGGCCGCTTGCTCGCTACGGATCGCACATTGGGGGAACCCCAAGTTACACACCCAGATCGAGGTTTACCATGAGAGAGAATCTGCCTTCCCAGATTATCTGGCAAGACAGACGTCAGGCGGGGTGAGTTCACTCTCTGGAGAAAGATTTTTTTTAAGGAGAGAGGGTGGCACCGACACTTGTCCGGCGAAGTTCTTTCGATTCACAAAGTTTCTTGCGGATAAGTGTCGCTGCTACCCGTAATCTGCTCGGTCGGGTGGCATGCCCTCGTCTGCGTGGGCATGGACTGGTCATACTAAAACGCTGTAAACATGGCCACGTCGGAAGACCTCCGAGGCCATGCCACCCGACTGTGCTACCCACCACGCAATTTGGAAAGTTGCTCTAACGCCAAACGGTTGGGCCGCGTCGGGAGGCATCGTAGATGCTTGCGGGGGCTGCTTTTTCTGCAGGCCAATCTTGGTTAGCCGTTGCCGTTTGTGCAGTGGGTGTGATCGGCTCATTGACTGATGCCACCGCTTCTACAGGGACTTCGACATTCGCCGGCGGTTGCTCGGCGACGGAAACCGTGCCGGCTGCCGACTCTGCAGCAGGCTGTGGAAATGGATTCTGACCGCGGACAATTCGTGCAGGTTGCGGTCGAGGAAGCGACGCTGTGCGCGCGGGCTGTGTGTGCGAGGCAACCAGTACGTCGCCGGCGGCAGGTTGCAGATCGGGTCGGCCTTGGCGTATCCAACCCATCCAGGAATTTTGCAGCGTGAGCAAATTGTCAAATCCATAATGCTCTTCGACGGCACGGGGCCAATTTTCGTCTTTCAATCCGTTTTCAAGAAACGCCAGGAACTCCCGCTTGCCATGTTGGGCAATCAAAAATTTCGAAAGCGAATGTCCCTGGGCGTACAACGGCAATACGTCGCTGGGATATTCCTTCATCGCAAACATCGTGCTGAAGGGAATCCCGCGGCGTGTGCGCAGAAAATCGAGGAGCATCCTTTCTTGCTTGGCGATTTCGCTACGGTGTTCGACCGTAGTACAGGCCCCTTCGTCCGCCCAGCGTGGCAAGGGTTCGCGAAAGTGGCTGGCGAAGATCGTATGCGTCACCTCGTGCGGTAATACCGAATCAAGAATTCGTTCGCGCGAGCCCTGGATATTCATGGTCCATCCAAAAACCTCGCCGCGGTCGAATACAAAACTCGTTGCGCCGCCAGCGCCCAAGCGTGGTGCAACCTTTGCTTTGATCGGACAAGAGCGCGACCATTTCGGTAGCTCTTTGCCCAGCCACTCGTTGGCTAGCACTTTCCGCCAGTGCTCGGCGGTGTCGCCAATTTCCTTGGCCAACTGCGGCGTGGGCGCGTCGACCGTGAAATTGGCCGTACGATAACCGGCGGCCAAAACAGATTGCGTGAGATGCGCCGCCAACAATGCAGCGCACAGGGGCAACGTGGCCCAGCGAATTCGAGCTTCCATGCTCTTTCCTTCGAGGTAACGAGGTAAAAGGACACTCCGTGTCCTAAGTTAGTTAGCCGCGATCATAATGATCGCAGGCTCCGGCGATTTATCAAATCGCGGCTATACTAATGCTGTTGTGTCGTGTGTTATGAAAACCGAGTGCGTGCAAACTGTGGACCAAAACTAGGTTTGCAATGAATTGCTACGAACTCCTTGTCGTCGCAGTTCGATGGCTCGCTGCAAGTTTGCAAAATTTACCAGTTCCCAGACGAAATCACCTAGAGCGATTCGTAGCAAAAAGAGATTTCCCGCTAGCAGTGCCAGCGACTTGCAGGTCAAACGGCTTGGGCGTTTTTGATTCGCTCGAGCAGCCGCCCCGGGGATCCCATGGCATTGTAACCACCGTCGAGGTGCAGAATCTCGCCGGTAATGCCTGAGGACATATCGGAAAGCAGAAACGATCCGCTGTTGCCAGCTTCGTCGTGGGTGATGTTTCTGCCGAGCGGCGCCATGGCTTCGTAGAGTCCCAACATTTCGTCGACTCCCGCTCCGCGACCCGAGATGGTTTGCAGCGGTCCTGCGCTCAGCGCGTTGACGCGAATGCCTCGCGCTCCAAGGTCGAAAGCCAAATACTTTACGATGGAATCGAGCGCTGCTTTGCAGATGCCCATGATGTTGTAGCCGGGAACCGCTTTCTCGCCGCCAAAATAGGTAAGCGTCAGAACGCTTGCACCATCGCTCAACACGTCCTGCGCTGCATTGGCTAAAGCAATCAGGCTATAAGCGCTGATTTCCATTGCTAGCTTGAATCCATCGCGGCTGGTGGCGATCGTGTCGCCCTTCAAATCGTCTGGCAACGCAAATGCGATCGAGTGCAGTAGGAAATCAATTTGCCCAAGATCATCGCGGCATCGGTCCATCACCTGTGCGATGTGCTCGTCGTTGGTGACGTCCATCGGCTGCAGAAACTTTACGTGGGAATTGCCTTCCGTGAGTTTTTGAATCCTGTTGAGATTCTTTTGCCGCGCATCATCCGCTTTGTCGGGCATATAAGAGAAGCCACAATCGCCGCCCTCCGACATAATGCGTTCGGCAATCGCCCAGGCGATTGACTGCTTGTTGAAGACACCGGTAACGAGCCCCTTTTTTCCGTCAAACATTCCCATTGCAAACTCCAGAATCCTAAAAAACAGCCTTTACCCGAGCCACGCAACATAACACCCCCCCACCAACCCCCGAAAGGGCCCTCGTAAACCGCTCTACCTCTTGGACTTACAGTGTGTCAAATATGCGACACAAATAAAATCAAGTGTTGTCTTTCTTGCAACCATGTGGTACAATATGTGAAATCAATATGATCTTCGTTCGCGAAGTTTCATATACTATTGATGTCACATAACCCCGGAATGTCCTATGAACGATTTGACAGGTTGGTCACAGTTCCTGCAAATACTACTGACGCAGGCAGGACAGTGTGACGAGTTAACAAGCTTTTACGACCTCGTTTTGCCCGAGGGCCAGAAGGCTTTGGGCCTCGAGGCGATCGCTGTCGATCGTGCAACACCTCCCGACTGGCACGTTGTCAGTTGTTGTGGCTGCCAACCGAAAGCGGTTCCTAGCGATCTGGCTGCGGAGGCGCTCGACCAGGAAACTCTGCAAACATGCGGCGAGTGGTCGGCGATGCCGCTGGTAGAAAATTATGTTCTGCTTACCAAAGGAGCTTGCAAGCCGCAGCAGCTTGCTCAGTTCCAGGCCGCATTGTCGGAAGCTTGTTCAACGGTATTAGCCCAACAGCAGAGCCGTCGACGTATCCGCCGCTTGGAAAAAATCCTGGAGATCACACACGCCTGGGGTCAAACCAATTGTATGGAAGCCCTGCTGCAAGCCATGGCCGAGGCGGCCACAGAGCTACTTAAGGCGGACCGTGCGAGCATCTTCCTTTGGGACAAAGCCAATAAACTGTTGGTGGGACGTCCTGCACTCGGCATTGACGATGACGAACTCCGCATTCCCGACGACAAAGGAATCGTTGGACAAGTGGTCCAGTCGGGCGAGCCGCGACGGGTTGGTGGCGGGGTCGACGAAGACCAGATTGCCCGCGCTGTTGATCTCGAAACGGGCTATCACACCGAGACCGTATTGTGTGTGCCGCTGATTTCGCCATTGGGGAAGTGTCTGGGAGCTTTTGAAGTACTCAACAAACGCGAAGGACGTTTTACGGACGAAGACGAGCAGGGGCTCTTGGAACTTGCGGCCCATGCAGCAGTAGCGTTGGAAAACACGCAGCAGCTTGAAGAGCTTCTTTCCAAACACCAGTTATTGATCGAAGAGGCTGCCGAGGGCATCCAACTCATCGGCGACAGCCCGGCGATTGAAGCGGTGCGATCGACCACCCGGCGAATTGCCGACACGGACTTAGCGATACTGATCCTGGGTGAAAATGGCACAGGGAAAGAAGTGGTTGCCCGATCGATCCACTATCTCAGCAGGCGTCGCGAGCAGCCTTTTATCGCGATTAACTGTGCAGCGCTGAGCGAAACACTGTTGGAAAGCGAACTTTTCGGCCACGAAAAAGGCGCCTTTACCGATGCGCACCAAACACGCGCTGGGAAATTTGAATTGGCGTCGGGCGGCACGTTGTTTTTGGATGAAATTGGCGACATGAGCCTCAGCGGACAGGCGAAGTTGTTACGCGTTTTGGAAGAAAAAACAGTGGTTCGCGTGGGAGGTTCGACACCAATCCATACCGAGGTGCGCATCCTTGCTGCGACGAACCAAGACCTTGCGAAAATGGTCCGCGAGAAGCGATTTCGCGAAGACCTTTTCTTCCGGCTCAACGTTGTCAGCCTGGAGTTGCCTCCGTTGCGCGAGCGGGGTGACGACATTGTTCTGCTGGCTGATTTCTTCTTACAGTCGTTTTGCCGAAACATGGGGCGATCAACTCCACAGTTTTCGGCTGCGGCAAAGAAGCAGTTGTTGGCCCACGCTTGGCCAGGCAATATCCGTGAGCTTCGCAATCTTATGGAACGTCTCGCTTATCTTTCGAGTGGCGACCGCATTGAAATCGAGGACCTGGCATTTATCGACACAGGAGCTGCCGGCGATCTCGGTTGTCTGGAGGGAGCCTGCAATTTAGCCGATGCGACACGAGAGTTTCAGCAAAAGTACATTCGTCAAATGATCGAGCTTACCCGCGGGAACATGAGCCAAGCTGCCAAACGGCTGGGACTGCATCGCTCGAATCTCTATCGCAAAATGCGCCAACTCGAAATGGGTGGCGGAGAATCGGAAGATGGTTCGGAGCCTCTGCACCAAGACGCGGGCTAATTTTGCTGCGTTAAGATATTGAACCACTAAGGCACAAAGACTAAAAGAAAGACAAAGGAGTTGTTACGGATTTTTTGAACACTAATCAGCACTGATCTTCGCTAATAATCAGATTAGTGCGGATAAGCGCAGATTAGCGTTCCTCTTCCGAATTCTTAAAGGAGTTTGGTTTCTTCGTGTCTTCGTGCCTTTGTGGTTCAATCTTGTAAGTGCATAAATTCTAATTTTACTGCAATTCAGCCAGTGAGATGTTGCGGAAGTCGATCGACATTTTGTGTCCCACATGAACCTGCAGGCCGATGGGGCCCTTTTCGGCGGCTGACTCCGAATCGTAAGTCATCACGAAAACGCCGTTAAGGCAGACCGTGTAATTCTTCCCCTTGGCGACAATCCTCATGGCGTTCCAACCGTCGTGTCTAAGGTTTTCCGCCACGCAATGGGCTTCGACCGGATACGCTTTGCCTTCGATATAAGGCGAAGCGGTCATGTCTCGCTTGAGGGATGACGAAATGCCGATTTGAATTTGCTCGCGAATATCTCGCAGGAAAACTCCGGAGTCGACCGTTCCTTTGCCGAATTTGAATTCCAGTTCCAACACAAAGTCGGCGAATTCCCGCTCGGTCCAAAGAATCGATCCGCGGCGATCAGGATCGTTTGCTCCGCGGATCACTCCCGATTCGACACTCCACCAAAGGTTGTCTTCGGGCACTTTCCACCCGGCGAAGTCTTCGCTGTTGAAAATAGAGGACAGCTCCTCTGCTTTCGCAAAATTGATTTGCCAAAGCAATAAGACGATCATGGCGAGAATTGTTTTAGAGATTAAGTTCACAGGTAACAAGACACGCGAAATTTAGCCACTGAAATAGACATAAGCAACAACAATGGCTACGAGGACAGTTAAGGTTGCTAACACGTCGATCGACCCCCAACTGCTTCGCGTTTTCTGTATCTGTTCTTCAGAGACAACGCCAAAGGTCAAGCCGCCAATATTTTGTTCGTTGGGTGCGGAAGTCATGTAACTCACGGCAAACATTACCACTGCCGAAATGAGAAAGATCGCCAGGCTGAAATACTGGAAATACATGTTGTTGAGAATGTAATTGATGCTCCCCTCCGCGTAACCGTTCTCGTAGCCTTGCCAGCCTAAGCTCACAGGTGTGTCGACGGCCAATCGCCAAAGTCCACAACCGAAACCAACAATCAGTGCCGCCAAGCAACCTGCCGCATTGAGCCGTTTGAAAAACACGCCGCCAAAGAAGACGACAAATATTGGTGGTCCCAAATAAGCTTGGACACTCTGCAAATACCCATAAAGTCCGGAAGAATTAGAAATCACGGGTACCCAAGCGAGCCCCAGCAAGACCATCACAGCGGTAGCCACTCGGCCGGTCCAAACAAGCTGGCTCTGCGACGCATTTGGCCGCATCTTGCTGTAGAGGTCGATTGTGAACAGGGTCGAACAGGCATTGAAAACCCCCGCCAGCGAACTCATCAGTGCGGAAAGCAGGCCAGCGACAACGATGCCTCGGACTCCGTCTGGCAATACCGTCTTCACCATCAGAGGAAATGCTGCTTGCGCCTGATCGCGCACGACTTCTCCGTTGGAGTTGACCAATGCTTCCAAGCCGGGTGTCGCTCCTTGCTTTGCCAGAGCGAAACAGATCATGCCCGGGATGATGAAAATAAACACCGGCAACAGCTTTAAGAACGCGGCGAAAATGGTGCCCCGACGGGCCTCGGTTTCGTTTGCTGCACCGAGTACACGCTGCACGATATACTGATCGGTACACCAATACCACAGCCCGATGATCGGTGCACAGAACAGCATGCCAACCCAGGGGTATACGCCATTGTCGAAATACCAAGCGGCGCGGGTCGCTTCTTTGACGGGCGCCCAGGTTGCTTCGACACCTTTCGGCATCATCGGCTGCCAAAGGTTGAACATTTCCGAGCCACAGAATTCTCGCAGCTGCTGCCAGCCGCCGAGTGCCTGGAGTCCATAGAATGTGACCAGGATCGAACCGAAAATCAGCACAAATGTTTGTACGGCCTCGGTGTAGGCAACTGCGCGAAATCCCCCCAGCACGGTATAAATGCCGGTGAGCAAGATGACCAAGATCGAGCCGATCCAGAAGCTGTCGATGTGTGTTTCGCCGAGCATGAATCCGACGTCCGGCAGCAGCGTACGAAAGACAATCCCGCCGGCGAAGATGCCAACGGCGATTTTTGTCAGTACGTAAGCCACAAGAGAAATCACCGACAACATCCAACGCGAAGCGGCGGAGAATCGTTTTTCGAGAAACTCCGGCATGGTGGTGACCATCGACCGCATGTAGAACGGCACAAGTACCCACCCCAACACGAGCAGGCACCAGGCATGGAGTTCGTAATGCGCGAAAATCACCCCGTCGGTGGCCCCAGAGCCCGCCAGTCCTACCAGATGCTCCGAACCGATGTTCGAGGAGAAAATCGACGCCCCAACAATCCACCAACCCAAATGTCGACCCGCGAGAAAATAGTCGTCAGCCGTGTTCTTACTTTGACGAATGACCCACCAGGCAAGTCCTGCGAGAATGGCGAAATAGCCACCGATGACAATCCAGTCGAGAGTTACCATCTGCGATGACTCCATCAATCTGGCGGAATGGTTAGAGCATTACTTCAAAAAAAGTAACCACCAAAATTGTAGGAGTCGTCTCCGACGGCGATAGTCCTAATCCAAAGCTGAAACAACGGCATTGGTAAATTCGAGTGTCGAGCTATTCCCTCCCAAATCGCCTGTAAGCGTTTTCCCCGCAGCCAAAACGGTGTGTAACGCGCGTTCCACACGATCGGCCGATTCCTTCTCGCCCAGGAATCGTAACATCAATACCCCGCTGAGGATCAAAGCCGTCGGATTGGCAATCCCTCGACCGGCGATGTCGGGTGCCGTGCCATGTACCGCTTCGAACACCGCCAAATTTTCGCCGACGTTTGCGCTGGGGGTCACTCCCAAGCCACCCACGAGTCCGCTAGTCAGGTCCGAAAGAATATCGCCGAATAGATTTTCCATCACCATCACGTCGAACACTTGGGGATCGCTTACCAGCTTCATCGCCGCGGCGTCGACAATACAATCGTCGAACGCGATATCGGAAAACTCTTCCGCCACTTCGCGACAACATTCCAAAAACAAACCATCGCTAAGTTTCAGGATATTGGCTTTGTGCACACAAGTAACTCGTTGCCGGTTCTGACGTCGTGCTGTTTCAAAAGCAAATCGAGCGATGCGTTCCGACGCTTTGCGGGTGATGACCCGTAGGCTTTCGACGACCCCTGGAACCACCGTATGTTCCAGGCCGCTGTAAAGGCCCTCGGTATTTTCGCGAACGACGATCAGGTCGACATCGTCAAACCGCGTTTTGATGCCAGGCAAAGAACGTGCGGGACGGTAGTTTGCGTAGAGATTCAACTGCTGGCGCAACGCCACATTGACGCTGTGGAAGCCGACGCCCTTGGGAGTCGCGGTGGGGCCTTTCAGCGCGGCGTCGGCACTTTGCACCGCTGCCAAGGTTTCTGCCGGCAGCGGATCGCCATGCTGTTCCAATGCCGACTGGCCGGCGGGAACTTCGTTCCATGTGATTTCCAATCCAGCAGCGTCGAGAACACGCTGTGCGGCCTCGGCAACTTCGGGGCCGATCCCGTCGCCGGGAATCACTGCGATTGAATAGGGCATTAAAAAAATCTCTTTCGTCTGAGGGATGATTTACTCGGAATCGCGTGCAGAGAAGGGCACGCTCAATGCCGATGCGCCGCCGCTGGTGACCGAGATCGCTAGAAAACCATCTTTTGGAAGCGACTCGTTGAATGATTCATCGAAAATGGGTGCCAAGTACGGAAATAGCTTCGGCACTTCGTCGGCACATTGAGTCAGAGAAAAAGCGTGAGCGAAAACGGTGGTTGTTTCATCGTCATCGCTCTGAAGCTGTTGCCCTTGATGGTCGCGGATGGCTTCGTCAACGGTCTCCTCGCCCAGCCAACCGCGTGCGATTTGGCCACCGATTGTGTCCTCGCAATCGAGGAGAAACACCACCGGCTCGACAGTCCCTTCGCTTTTGGCCATATCGTAAGCAGAGAATGCCAGATCCAAACTGCTCTCGAGCAGGGCCTGCTGGTCCTGCGATGCAGCGTCCTCGTCGGAAAATTCTTGGTCCTGAGTATTCATTCGGGTGAGCCTATCTTGAAGGGGGAGAAGCGACAAGGTAGCCGAAAGAAAAAAGAACAGCCCGGCATCCGCAGGGGATACCGGGCTGTTGTAAGAATTGCTTTGAGAACAGGCGTTGCCTCATGAAGAAGCATTGCGGGCACTCAGAAGCAGGTGGTGGGTGGCTGTCTCACGTTGGACAACCCGCCGGTTGTCAACGGTTTGCACCACCCAACTGGCTAAAATTAATATCAATCAAAGAACCACCTCCTTCCTCACTTGGTCAAGGCGGCAAGAGCATCTCTGCCAGAGGGATACTTTCGCAGCCAAAAGTGTCCGTCGTGCTGCGGTCGCACGACCCGTAGCTGCATTATAATCACCGATTCAGATTTTCTGGCCAGGTTGCTCGCAACTCAGTCCGAAACAGCGTCAAGGCGGCCCCTCAAAGGATCGCCAGGAAAGCACTTAGGTTCGCCGAAAAATTATGTGTTTTTTTAGAAATTGGCTCCCATGCGCTTTCGTTAAACAGAAGAGATGAACCGCCAAACTCGTCTAAAAGAAGTACGAGAAAACTCGCAGGCCAGATGTGGCACCTGACAACAGAAATATTGCCCGCGAATAACGCGAATAGACGCGAATTTTGTACATGGAACACACTTGCAGGGGCAACGGTTTACTGTTTTTCGAAGTTTTCCTGAGGAGAAGATACGACCATAGCATATTGAAAGTCGCTCAGTAGGCAGCATTCGCGATTATTCGCGTGATTCGCGGGCGCTCTTCTCCGACAAGGCAAATCGCTTAGTTTCCAACTTTGGGCAACCGCCAAAGTTGACCAGAATTCCTAGCTGAAGACCACTTGCATGGAGATAGTTGATTACTTGTGCTTCATGCTTGTCAATCAATTGGTCTACTGCCTTTATTTCGATAAGAATTTTCTCGTAGCAAATAAAGTCCGGCTGATAGACCTGCTCTAAAATATGGTCACGATAGCGAAGTTTTAGTCTTGGCTGTGCAATAAACGGGATTTGCAGTTGAGTGAATTCTATCTCTAAGCACTCTTGGTAGACGGCCTCCAGAAAACCACTCCCTTGGTGATTATGGACCTCAAAGCAAGCTCCCATAATCTGGTAGCTTTCATCGGGGTAGAGCATCCACAAGACTCCCAGGCAGAAAATAAAGCTATCGAATAGACAAATTATTCGCGTCCATTCGCGTGATTCGCGGGTACTCATCTGCGAGGAGGCTTCCGGTTCCCTGACCTCTCACCTCTGAATCCTGACCTCCCTCAAAGCTACTTCGTAGCTTTGAGGTTTTTGATCGCTTTGGAGAGACGCGATTTGGTGCGGGCTGCGGTGTTGGCGTGGATGACATTTTTGGCAGCGGCTTTGTCTAGCTTTTTGACGGCTGACTGAAAAGCGGCGCTACTTGCTTCGACGTCGCCTGCATCGATTGCTGCGCGCACTGTGCGGATAGTCGTACGAACACTCGATTTGATCGAACGATTGATCAACCGATGGGCGTGATTCTGACGGAGACGTTTTTTAGCGCTGACGGAATTTGGCATCGTGATGATTCGGAAGTCGGGGTGACGGAATGGGGAGGCCATGCCTCCAGGCGAATCTGGCCGGTAGGCGTGAATCACCCACTATTGCGTAATTGATTGATTTTGTCCAGCCGGTCGGCCACGTCGCGATAGCCGAAATCGAGGCTCGCCAGGTCGGTAAGGTGCCTTTCAGCCCGATCCAGTTCCCGCAAGCCGGTCGATAAGACCCCTGCCCGATAGAGGGCCAGCCGGCGGACCTCGGAATCGGGCTCCTCGCAGGCTTCGATCGACAGCTCGTAATTGCTCAAAGCGAGCTTGTATTGCTCGATTTTCTGGAAACATTCGCCCAATTCCAGTAACACCAGGGCTTTTCTTTTTGGGTCGTCACGGGCAGTTTGCAGCGTGGTGATGGCATCGCGGATTTTGCCTGCCTGCTTTTGCCGGAGCCCCAATTCGAATTTCAAACGCGTATTGCCCGGGTCGCGGTCCGACTTGGCGGCATAAACTTCCAGCTCGACCTGATTCGCTTGTTTACGCAGATTCTGTAAAAGCTGGCGATTTTCGTCGGTGGGTTGATGCTGAACCTGCTGTTCGGCAATCGCGACTTGCTGATGCATCCTGCAGAGTTGCAGGTCTTCGCTCCGCTCGCGGATGCGTAAGTCACCGCCCCCCGCGGCGTTGTGGCCCTGTTCGAGCAACTGTTCCACTTCGTCGAAGCGAGATTCATAAATCAAAATGTCTGCCAGATGTAAATAATTCTCGATATTTGCCGGGTCATCGGCCAGCGCATTTCTTGCTCGCTCTTCGGGCGAAGAGACGCTCTCTTCTTGATCGTCGGCCGATCCTGCTTGATCGGTTTTGTGCAACGAGCTTTCGTAGCCCCCGTCGTGAATCGTCTTTTCTACTGACAGCCGGGAAATGGCTTGCAGCGCTTCTTCATCATGTGGTTTGGCCTGCTCCACGCGCTGCCAGCAAGCAATTGCCTGATCAAACTGACCGATGCGTTGCAATGCGATGGCGGCATGCCGATTGACCTCGGCACTTTTGGGATCGACGTTCAACGCCCAACGGAGGCAAGCAAGTTGGGTTTCGTCGCAACCGATTTCCGCATACGCGCTGGCCAACTCCAATAGGGTCGTTGTGTCCCAAGGATTGCAGGCGAGAGCTGCACAGGCCGCCTTCCACGCCGTGGGCCAATCGCCTTTGCCTTTCGCCTTTGTTAAAGTAGACCGATGGCTTTTGATTTTCAGTCCGGCAAGCTTCGCGCCTTTTTTATTGTCGCCATATTTGTTCTGCAAATTAGCAAGAAAGGTTTGCAAGTAAATGAGATTGCCTGGGTCTTCCACCACGCACTGCGAGAAAAGTTCGTTGGCATAGTCGTGATCCTGTTTTTCCGCACACCGCTGGCCATGCTCGAACAGCTTTTGCAGCCGCTGGCGCACGGCCATCGTCACCGGCACTGGCCCGTGCTTTTGCCCAGTGGTTGGTGGCTGAGAATCCATACCCTGCTTCAAAAAGTCTGGTGATTACGAAGGGGGAGCGTCCGTTGTCACATTTTCCCATAAACCGGTGAGCTACAAAGAACGTCGCTCCCAAGGTATTCTAACAGGTGCCCCTGGGCGCACAACGATATCGGCCATTTGGCTGAGGCGAGAGAAAGACTTCCCCGCGATGCAAAACAAATCTGGAAAAAACAAATCTGTAAAAGTGACGATCGTAGGAGCGGGTCCGGGAGACCCGACCTTGATCACAATGCGTGGCTTGAAGGTGCTCCAGCAGGCCGACGTGGTTCTTTACGATTATTTAGTCAATCCTACCGTGCTCGATCATGCCGAGCTGAGTGGCGACGGTCCGCGAGAGGTCGAGTTGGTTTGCCTCGGTCGACACGGAACGGGGCGAATGCTTTCGCAGGAAGAAATCAATGGTCGCATGATCGAAGCGGCCCAGGCGGGAAAACGGGTTGTGCGGCTCAAGGGGGGCGATCCGGCAATTTTTGGTCGAACGTCTGAAGAAATCGCGGCTCTTGAGGCCGCTGGTATTTGCTACGAAATTGTTCCCGGGGTGACTGCCGCAGCCGCAGCCAGTTGTGTTGCCGGCATCCCGATCACCCATCGCGAATGTGCTTCTGCCGTGGCATTTGTCACGGGAAAACAATGCCGCAGCGCGGATGGCGATTCGCTCGACATGGCCAGCCTGGCACGCTTCCCCGGTACGTTGGTTTTCTACATGGGGGTGACAACCGCCCCGGCCTGGTCGGCGGAATTAATCGAGCATGGCAAACCTGCAGAGACGCCCGTTGCGATCGTCAAACGCTGCACGTTAGCGGGGCAGAAAATCATTAAAACGACACTCGGCGAGTTGCCCGAGGTGCTCGCCCCGGGCGAGCTGCGTCCGCCGGCAGTCGTAATTGTTGGCGAAGTCGTTCGCGCACAAGCCGACGCAAAATTTTTGACCAGCCAGCATCTCTTTGGGCGGACGGTGCTGGTAACACGTCCTCGGCATCAATCGGCAGAAATGGCGCTGACACTTGCCGAATGGGGAGCAGCCACCCGATTGCAGCCGGCGATCGACATCACACCGCCCAAAGATACCAGTGCGGTCGACGCGGCAATTGCGAAGCTAGCCAAGTTCGATTGGCTCGTGTTTTCCAGCGCGAATGGCGTCTATTTTTTTCTGGAGCGTTTGCTACATACGGGCCACGATTTGCGGCACTTGGGCACCTGCCGACTCGCGGCAATCGGTCCTGCCACGGCTGCGAAGTTGCAGGAATATCATTTGCATGCCGATTGTTTGCCCGCCGAGTACCGGGCCGAAGCGCTGGCGGAGAAACTTGGCACGGACACGGCTGGAAAGCGGTTTTTGCTTTTGCGCGCCAGCCGAGGACGCGAAGTATTGGCCGAAACGCTCACGGCATCGGGGGCAATTGTTGAACAAGTGGTGGTCTACGAGAGCAGCGACGTTTCTGCGTCCGATCCGGAAATTGCGGAAGCCCTGGCAGACGGACAGATCGACTGGATCACGGTGACCAGTTCCGCAATCGCCCGTTCGTTGGTGCAGATGTTTGGAGCGAGCTTGCAGCATGCCAAATTAGCGGCAATCAGCCCGCTGACCGCCGAAGTGTTGACCGACGCCGGCTACACACCCGCCGCCGTGGCCAAAGAGTACACCACTGCGGGATTGATCGAAGCAATTTTCAACGAGGAACGAGGGGTGAGGAGTGAGGAGTGAGGAGCTTTCAATTCCACTTTCCACTTTCCCATTTCCACTTTTCCGAATATGCCGGTGCTTCGCGTTAGCGAAACTCTTCGGCAAAACGTCAGACGTTTGAAGTATGGTGCGCCAACGTCCGATCTCTCTTTTTGGAAACACTGCACTGCAGTGAACGTAGTTTTCATACGTCATTGATCCCAAGGAAATTATCATGCCGCAGAAAGAGAGCCCCAAAGTTCGTGCGACCATTTATCTGCCCCTCGACGTATTGGACGAGGCACGCGATGCGGCCGTGCATCTTGCCGGCTATCCAGCCCGCTTGACACTGACCAAGCTTGCCGAGAACGCATTGCGGGCCGAATTGCGGCGGCTTAAAGCGTTGTACAACCAAGGACAGGACTTTCCGCGGCGGGAGGAAGAGCTACGCGGCGGACGCCCCATTGCAGCCTAGAGGAACAAACACATCATGCCAACCGACCAGCAAGGTTCGCCAAACGCGAACCCCGCACAAATTGAATCATCCAAATCGGCAAGGCTGCCAAATATTATAAAAACAGAATCGACGGAGCAAGAACCGACCCGCGAACTGCGATCGCGGTTACTTGAAATGATCGTCGACCACGAGCGGAGTCGAAAGGCTCGTGGTTACTCACCTTCGTCACTCCGCTGATATTTCCATGTTTACCAAGATAGTTTTGATAACTCGCCGTCCAATTATTTGTGCCATCAGTGTTTACGGTTTGCTAGGAATCGTTTTTCCTGGCGAAAGTGTGGCTGCATCGAAAAGCGATGCCCACGCCCAGCTTACGCGGGTTTGGCAAGAGCAGTTTGCCGCGCCTCCGCTGTTATCACCATCCCCGAGTTCCGCGGCACCCTATGCACAACCGCCTGATGCGCTTTCGGATCATTTACGTAGCGATCAGCCGCATCCGGCAGTTGTGCGAATTATCGTGCCCGAAGCGGGGGCTACTTCTTATGGCAGTGGGACGTTCGTCGACGCACGTGACCAATTTGGTTTGGTGATTACCAATTGGCATGTGGTCCGCGACGCCCAGGGGGCGGTGGAGGTGTTGTTTCCCAATGGGTTTCGGTCGAAAGCTCGGGCGTTGAAGGTCGATGCCGACTGGGACCTGGCTGCGTTGGTGATTTGGCGTCCTTCCATCGAGCCAGTGAAACTCGCTTCCTCGGCACCAAAGCCGGGGGATCAACTTACCATTTGTGGCTACGGACAGGGGATGTATCGCGCAGCGACCGGCCGCTGCACCCAATACTACGCACCACGGTTGGATTTTCCGCAGCACATGGTTGAGTTGGACGTTGAAGCACGACAAGGGGATTCGGGAGGTCCCATTTTCAACGAGCGAGGCGAGCTGGCCGGTGTGTTGTTCGGTGCGGGGCAGGGGACCACGTTGGGAAGTTTTGGGGGACGGGTGCAATCGTTTCTTGCCTCGCTAGCGCCCGATATTGGCAAGGCGACCGATGCGGCGCTGGTTTGCTGTAATTCACCACCTTGCAAAAATCAAAGGGTTTGCCAAGAGGGCGTTTGTCGTGCAGCGCCCGAAGGCAGTTCCGCTAAACTTCGACCCCATCAAGCAGCCGAGAGCGCTGCGAACGGTAAACTCGGCAAAGAAGGCCAATCGTGGTCCGAACCCGAACCGCAAGTTGCAGGACTGTGGGCAGCTACCCGCGGTAAGGATTCCATTGGTTCTCCAAACCAATCCCAGGCTGATCGCTCCGAGTTTGCAGACAACTTGAATGCGTCGCGAGTCGCATTTCGGGAAGATTGGTTCGAACAGACAAAAACTGTTCTTGCCGCGATTGGCCTGCTATCGCTCGGAGTCATGATGCTCAAAGCAGCCGGTTAATGCGGTAACTTTACGCGCAGGTCGGGGATTATCAACTTCGGCACAAATCGGGCCAGTTCCTTATCGTCTGCCAGCGGCGTAATCTGTTTGATCAACGAGCTAGAAACGTGCGCAAATTCTTCGTCGGCCATTAGAAAAACTGTTTCGACTCCCGGATCCAATTTACGATTGGCCAGGGTCATCGTGAATTCGCTTTCCATGTCGGTCAAAGATCGCACGCCGCGTACAATCACACGGGCGTTGCAATCGCGGACGAATTTTACGGCCAACCCGGCGAACATCATCACTTTCACATTTTCGAGATGGCTAGTCGTTCGCTGAACCAGCGCGACGCGTTCTTCTGCGGTAAACAGCGATTGCTTGTCGATGTTGCACCCGACGCCAACCACCAACTCGTTTACGAGCTTGCTACTGCGCTCGATCACGTTGACGTGTCCCAACGTAATAGGGTCGAACGAACCTGTGTAAACAGCGCGCGTGGACATGAATCTGTTTCTGGATTGCGATTAAAAAAGTAAGGAACACGAATCGTCGCTAATTTACACTGATCGGACTTTATTAGCGAAGATCAGCGCAGATTAGTGTTCCAAATCAACGAACTAGCTGTGATCTTACCGATTGTGGCACTGTTTTACCACCACTAGAGCAGATCCTACAAATGTGTAGGCACAGTTCGACTTTTGCATTTTTAGCATGCTGATAGAACGCGGATGCACACGGATTAAGCAGATTTTCACAGATTTTTTCAGAGTGTGGATAACTGCGTCCATGAGAGCAAACCGCACTAACTTTTTCGTAATCGGCCCCAATCCGTTTTATCAGCGTTTATCTGCGTTCTATTCTTGTTTTGTGGAAATTGTGTGGTTCAGAATCCCCAAAAGTGCAAGAGTCGAACATAGAGGTGGCCAAAAAAAGTTGTTGCGCGGTGCCCACGCGATCTCTACAATAACGGGCGACTGAGGGCGGACGGGCTGCACGGCGGCGGACCAAGAGCCTTGTTGGATTGACGTTGGCCAACGTGTCGTTCGCTATGCATCAGCGAGCGGTTTTCTCTCTGGAGGTCGATCTGGCTTGGGGACGGGTGATCGCGTGTATGCCAGTAGCTTAGTCCTGCGGGATCGAAACCGACCAGCAATTGTTTTATTGTATTTGCAATTAATGCGATTGGCTGCGGGAACTTCGAACTTGGCAGGCACGGAAACCCTCACGCTGGCGATGGGATCCCATCCTTTTTCTAGAGGTTAGAAGTGAGGAAGAATGAAAGAAAGAGGGGAACACTAATCGACGCTAATCGGCACTGATCTGATTTTAGGGCTTAGGACGTAGGATGCGTGCAGCGGAGCGTAACGCACCTTTTGCATACATCAGTGGCACTATGGTGAGAAATTTAGGCTAGATGTTTTTTAGCAGTAGAAAACTGCCGTAGCCGAGTGCTCCGCCCAATGGCAGCGTGGTGATCCAGGCGGCCAAGATTGTGGAAATGGTTTTCCAGCGCGCCGCGCCGGTGACGGTGCCAATGCCGAACAATGCGCCGCAGCTAACATGCGTAGTGGAAACCGGCATGCCGAACTTGCTGGCAAAGATGATTATCACTCCCGACAACACGTTTGCCGTAAAACCTTGGCCATGGTTCAGCGGCGTGATGCGTTGGCTCATCGTCTCGGCGACCCGTTTTGCGCTCAGGAGTCCCCCCACGGCGATCATGATACCGACAGCAACGCACGCAGCCGTTTTGCCGAAGGCAGGAGCCACCAAGAGCATGGCCGCGATTTTTGGAGTGTCGTTCAGTCCCCGCGCAAAACTTACCACACCCGCCGAGAGAAAGTGCAGATTGTCGAGCAGGCTTGCCGCGTCGATACCCAGCACGTGTCCTGAATATCGACTTTTACAAATCGCCTCCGTGCCGGCTGTTACACTCCAATGATCCAGCTTCTGAAACAACACTGGTTGGGCACATCCTGCGGGGACCGTTTCCATCACTTGGCTGCCAACGCAAATGCAGGTCTCCTCGGCAATTCCCAATCGTTTGCGAGTTGTTCTTAAAAGGGGATAGATAATCGCAGATGCACCAAGAGCGACAAAGGGGCTAATCAGCAATGGCTTTAGCAGTTTGTCGCCCAGCATAGAAAAATTCAACGAAGATTGGGCTGCCACGGCCGATCCTACGAGCGCTCCGATCATCGCATGCGTGGTACTGATTGGCATGCCGATGCGTGTTGCCATCAACACGGTAAGTCCCGCCCCCAGGGCAACAGCCGCGACATAAGCAGGATCGGCCACTAATGTTGCATCGACCAATCCTTTGCCGGAAAAGGCTTTGATCAATTTTCCTGCTAACATCACAGCAGTCAACGAACCAAGCAACGTGGTTACTGTGGCCCAGGCCAACGCACCGCGGTAATTGGTGGTCCCACTGCCAAACAGAGTGGCGACGCCCTTAAAATTATCGTTCGCGCCATTGGCATACGCCAAAGCCACGACAGCCAGGACAATGATCATCAAAGTCATCCGTGAATCTCCGCAACGATTATAGAAGGGCCGACTAGCGTGGGTCGATCGAAGGTAGGGCAGACGTAAGGCCAATTGTAGGCGAAGTCGATCGAATCGTTTGTGCCCTGTTTCACAAACTTCGAAAAATTTTCGCCAATGCCAGCACCGCGCGAGCCTGATAGAGCAGGCGGCTCTCATAGTAGGGAAGAATGGCTCAAGAATTAATTGTCCGTTTTTGGATTTACCACAGAGGCACAGAGAACAGAGAGAGAAGAACACTCATCAACACTAATCTTCGCTAATCTGAAGTATTTGCGAAGATAAGCGTTCAATAAATTTCTTCTATGTGCCTTCATGCGCTGCTTGCGGATGAGGTGTCGAGGAGTGCGATGGGCAGCAAGCTTTCCTGAAAATATTGGAGCGCCTGCGCTGGTTCCAAATTGAATACGACACGGCCTTCGGTCGTCCATTTGCGCTGGCGATAAACAAACACGGCAGTTGCGAAGCGAAGATTCCCTACCGCTTCGACATCTTCCATATCACCTCCCTCAATCGCTTCAAAACTGATTGTGACGCCAACCAGCGCGAAGAATTCGCCGTTCACGCGATCCTTGGCAAAGTGGGGATCGTCGCCGAGGACGCACTTTTTCCAGGACAGACCGCGCGGCTTGCCGGTCGCTGCGGCGGCAGTCAGAAACATGGTTTCCAGTTTCCCACGATCGTCGGCAAACTCTAGCATGGCCAGTTGTTGTTGTGCGCTTTGTTGAACTCGGCGCCAGCGACGCCACAACCAACCTGCCACTAGCGCCAAGATAGTTCCCACAGCGACGACTTTTGTCAGACCAAACATCGGCAACCGCCTCATACCAGTTCAGGGTTAAGAGATGCCGAGCGAACAGGGCTTTCGTCCTTAAGGTGCCAAATGTGGCGTTGGCACGGTTTCCCACAAGTTGCTAGGAGTTGTGGGCCAGCAGTTGGCAACGCCGCAATTAGAGCAGTGCGTTGAACGCCTGCAAGGGGCAACGACCACGCGAGGAGCATGCGGTGGCCGATTGCAAGGCATGCGGACCATGGGTGCATGATGCCCCGGCCCGTAGCCGTAACCAAAAACTTGGGCCGGTGTGCCGGGCACGCGCCATCTTCCGTAGGAATGTCCCAAGGCGCTATCTGTAAACATGCAGGCAATGACAAGAGCCGAGAGCTTGATCCATTGAGAATTCATACACCTGTTTCCTGCTGCAGATCCAACGATTTGGGTAGAGAGACTATTGCATCACACTTAAGCTGACCGTATTGAAATAGCATCGAACCGAAGTACGTCTTCGCATTACTTGACTGATTGCTTCAACGCAAATCGGTGATGGTTGCGCCCATTACCAGTTCATACAACACGGGCAACCGGCGCGGTCGACTTCAAACCGAAAAGCTTACCTAGACTTGCTACACCGCAATTTGGTTTGTCAATCGAGTGGCGTGAGATGCTTATTTTCGAGCCGAACTTGACGCTGCATTTTTTTAGCGAATGATTCGCTGTGGGTCACGGTCAGAAGTATTGTTTGTTGCTCCTGTTGTAACTCGATCAATAATTCTGCAATCGTATCGGCGGTTTTCTGATCAAGGTTTCCCGTAGGCTCGTCGGCCAACACTAACGTCGGTTGCCTTACTAGTGCGCGGGCGATTGCTGCCCGTTGACGCTCGCCACCTGAGAGTTGCGCCGGACGATGGAGAATACGTTTTCTTAGCCCAACTCGGTCTAAGAGTTGACTTGCCAAAGCCACTTGGTCTTCGCCCGCGGAGCCGTCCGCCAGGAATGGGACCAACACGTTTTCTAAAACCGTGCATTGCGGTAGCAAATGATGGTCTTGGAAAACAAAACCGATGTGACGGCCTCGAAAGCGCGCCAATTCCGATTCGGCTAGAAGAAAAGGATCGGTATCCGCAAGCACAACTTTGCCAGACGTGGGTGGTTCCAGCGCACCGAGAATCGAAAGCAACGTACTCTTGCCCGAACCGCTCGGCCCAAGGATGGCCAAACTTTCGCCCCGCGACATGGTGAACGAAACATGGTCCAAAACGTCGACCGACTGTCCTGCAGAATTCGTGAAAGTCTTAGAGATATCTTCAGCAATCAAAGAAGCCATGCCCCATTGTTGCTTCTCGACGGATAAAAACCAAGCCGTTTGGTTAATGCTGTGCGTCTGTCGAATCTATTCGACTATTTCAAATGGCACGCCAGCTTGGCCTATCTTGTGGCTCAACTGGTCGGTGATGATCAGCCGCAGTTCGTATTTGCCCGGATAGATTCGCGTCGGCAAGGTCACGCCATACTGCATGTGAAAATCTTGGCGTTGCGATTGGCAAATGTCTTCGACATCTGGAAACTGGCGACCGTCGACGCGTTGTCCATTTTGATCGACAACTTCGTAGCTCGTCGCAAGTGCCGTGCGATAGCCTGTTTTTGTCGAATCGCTACGGAAGTTTTCCACTTCTGCATAAAGAGTGACCGGGTCGCCGGGGCGAAACTCTTGGCTCTCGCGTCGTTCGTAAATACCAAAGCCTTCCACCTGGTCGACAAATGAAATGTTGCGAACTTGTAGGGTTGCCAACTCGGCAAGTTTGCTTCGCGCCTGATCGAGATGAATCAAGCTGCCGGCCGCGCGCTGCTTGTCGTCTGGTTGCCGCTGGTTGTCTAAGAACGACGACAATGCGAATAACTGTTTCGACCAATAATCTTGCTGTGTCGGCGAAGCCCCAGGAATGGGCGCCAGGGCTTCTTCTTGGTTGTCGGCCAACAGATGAAGCATTCGCAGACGCATGTGCTGATGCACTTCGTTGGTACTTCTGGGAGTTGGGCTGAGGTTTTTTTCGAGTTGGCTGATGGTCGTCTGAAGATCGGTTTGCCAACCGTGCTGCGAAGTATCCGGCACGACGTAGGAGGCCGTTTGAACCGCTGCGGAGTGAAGACTCCTACCTGCTGTTTCAGTTGATGAATCGAGGCCACTCAATTCAGTCGTCGGTGGTTGCGGCAATATCTTGGCTAGCTCCTGTTTCGGCAAGAGCGTCTGCGGTTCTGGATTGTCGCTGACGATTACCGCAGTCGACAGGGACGATGCTTCAGGATTCGCGCGACCCGAAGTGGCTGAAGTCTGTAAATGCTCGGCCGAAATGATTGTGGGAACTGGCGTTAATGTCTTTGTTTCGCCCGATTGGGAGTTTTGTGATTCACTTGGTTGTTGTCCGTCGCTCTGCGATTGCTTACTGGCCACTTGCTTGCGATAGGCAACGGCCGACTTGAATTGGGTAACGATCAACGGCCAGAGTTCGCGGTCGGCAGCTCGCAAATCCTCGGCAAGTCTCACTCGGACCGCTGCGTCTATTTCGCCAATCGATTGCAGGTCCGCAAACACTTCCGCCAACGCTGCTTCTTCGCTGACGGTTTCAATTTTTTCGGGTTGGGCTGTTGCTTCGGTCGATGCAAGTTCGATCGAGGAGTCTGCTTCCTGCGAAGTCACGGCAAGCGAAGCACTCGTTGCCGTGTTTGCAGTTACCCCACCAGGCCATGGAATGCTGCATCCGCCAAGCAATAACATTGTCAGCGCAGCAATCGCGCTGAATGCTCCAGACAATCGACGTTCCCCCGCGAACCAGGTTTGCATAAGTACGAATAAGTTGAAGCACTAAAGAGATTAGTAGCGACGCCTTGCTATCTTCTGTCGAACAGTCGCCAAAAAGAATTAGAGCGAGGATCGTAGGAAACGCACCCAACCTGTGCAAGCTCAGTGCGGTTAGCCACCTACTGTAAGGTGCTATCAGCGCGCGGCAGCCGGTGGAGCGGTGAGTTTAGAGAGCCGGACGATTAGCGTTTCCAGTTCTCGACGGGCTCGGTCCTTGGTCGAATTGTGACCTTTCAAAGCCAGGTCGGCCGCTAGCAACCAGCGATAGAGTTGTTTGGCCCGGGGTCGGCCGAGCTGTCGCAATTGCTGCTCGGCTGTCGAGAGTTTGAAGGGAGGCATGCCGGCTTGCTCCAGCGCAGCGCGCAACGAAAGCGGTTGCCGACGGTGCTCCGCTATTTCGAAACAACGTGCCGCAGCAGCGAAGCGGCGCAATGTCGAAGCCATTTGCGGCAGCAGCGCATGTGGTTCTTCTCCCGCTGCCAACAGACGATCGAGCTGTGCGAGTGCATCGGCAGAACGACCTTCGACAGCCGCATCGATCATGTCCCAGGTTTTGCGCGTGCGCCAACCGCCCACATACTTGCGAACCAATTCAGAATCGATCGGCTTCGAGCCGGTAGAGAGTAGCGACAACTTGGCAATCTCTTGATAGAGAATACCTGGCTCGGTTGGCAGCAAGTCGAGCAACAAGTCCACAGCGGATTTCTGCAAGGTTACTTCAAATTCGTTACTCGCGACATACACTAGCCAATCCTTTAATTGCCGCGCAAATTCGCTCCGCTCGCGCCCCTTTTCTGGAACCTGGCAGCGAATGGTCAGCCCGTGCTTGACGATTGCCTTGGCCAACCGCGTGTTGCCGGGCATTGTGGTACATTCCAAAACAAGCAGCGCATCGCGGGTTGGCTTTTCGACATACTGCTCGACTTTTTCGCGATAGTTTTTCACCAGCGCGTCGGCATCTTCGACAACCACCACGCGCGCTTCGCTGCCAAACAACGAGCGCTCGCACAACGTGTCGAGAATATCGCGCCATTCGGCAGATCGACCGTCACGACTTTCGACCGCAAAGCCCTGTTCGTCGCCGGGTTCGAAACGCTTGGCCAGCTTCAGCCGTACCTCGTGCCGGAGGAAAGCGTCGTCGCCCACCACCGCACACGCAGCGCCAAACGAATGTTTCTCGGGAGCCAGCAAGAATTGCAGTGCGTTGATCGTTGTCGATGAAGCTTTGGCCATGCGAGTGCTTACGCTAATTGTGAAAATTGGTAGACTGCATCAAGCCATCACAATACCAAAGCGGAGTGCCCAGACAACCCCGCCATAAAGCCATTTGCATAAAAACCGTTTTTGTAGTGGTCGACAATACTCAAGAGGAGAGACCATAGATGAAAAATAATAGTTGGCACAAAAACCTGTGGGCACCCGTTTGCGCGATCGCTTGGTTGCTTTCTACCACGGTGTGCATGGCTGAAGATGCGGCGAAAGAAATTTCTGTCCCCCAGGTGCTTTCTCGAGTTCAATTGCATGAGTTTCACCCGTTGGTGAATAAAGACGCATTTACTGTTGATAGAACCTTAAAGCAGACGGGTGTCGCAGACCTTGCGGATAGCGATTGGCGAGTGCGCCTGCTGGCAGTTAGCGATCTGGTGCGGCTGGGGAGTGAACACGTTGGCGAGATCGCCACTGGGCTCACGCACGACGATGCTCATGTACGGCAAGTCTGTGCCATGGCACTGGGGATTCTCAAAGCACAATCTGCTGTTGAGAATTTGGAGACCGTTGTTCGCGATGACGTGAATGCCATGGTGCGGTCCCAAGCGGTTGTTGCGCTCGGGCAGATGGTGTCGGAAACGTCGCTAGAACTCTTGCACGAACGGTTTAAGGAAGACCCTGCGCCAGACGTGCGTCATCAATGCGAGTTGGCGATCGATCAAATTCAAAAAAATAAGGGAACGACAAGGGAACAATTGTTGGCGTTTCAGAATCTGGATGCTTCAAGTTTCGAGACGGTAGAAGTCGGCAAAGCTGCACCAGATTTTGAGTTGCAGGACACCGAAAGAAAAGTGTGGCGCCTAAGCGATTTCCGTGAGAAGAAGTGGGTGGTGCTGATCTGGATTTTCGCGGATTGGTGTCCTGTGTGTCATGGCGAGTTTCACGACTTGATGGAGATGCAATCCGAGTTCGAGAAAGAGGACGTACAGCTCTTCACAATCGAGTGCCACGATCGCTATCGAGGACGAGTGATGGTCGGCAAAGAACTGAACCCGCCTCACTGGTTCGTCAGGCAGCCATTCCGCGAGGCTTATACTGAAAAGATTTGGTGGCCCCATCTGTTGGATCACGCGGGCGCAGTCGGCGCGATGTACGGTGTGGACCCCATGACGATGGCTGTTCACTCGGAGTATATCAATCGACCTTCCACCATAATCGTCGACCCCGCGGGCGTAGTGCGGCTAGCCTATTACGGAACCTTCTGGGGAGACCGCCCAACGATCGAACAAACCATGGACATGATCCGCAACGAGCAGTTTAATTTCGAACATCCGGAGCGGCGGAAATTGCCTGCGGCGGAGTGAGCGGGGTGCTAACTTCGCTAATGCGGCTTAGAGATCGCGAATGTTACGGTCCCCGGGGATCACACGAAGGATTTCCACGCGTTCAGATTTTTCACGATGAAAGATGACGTAACGTCCGACAGAACTGGTCCGAACACCTTTGCCAAACTGATCCTGCAATTCGCCGATCTGCGGCGTGGTTGCAATTAACAGACACTTCGCCTCGATCTTTTCCACCCATGCCAATGCTGCATCAGGTTTATCCTGAGCGATGAATTCAAGAATATCAGCCAGATCTTGCTGGGCAGCGGGTGTATAAAACGGCTTTGTCATTTTCCGTTAGGAGTTTGTGTTGCCAAAGCCATTGCTCGTAATTGGCCAAACAAGGTGTCATGGTCAACCAATTCGCCACGATCGGCCTGCTCTATGCCTTCCAGTACTTGTTGCTTCAATTTTTCACTCGAAGCCAGCAAGCGGAGGCCCTCCGCTAACGCTTCTCCAGCGGACGAAAATCGGCCCGATGACACAAGATTTGCGATGATCGCTTGTTGCTCTTCCGGTAGATCAACATTCATATTCATGCCCTCATAGGATCCATATCAACGACTTCAACGGACGATCGATATGGTATTGCCGAAAGCCTGTTTCGAGAACGCCGTCGACTAGTTTGATTGTAGCTGCCCACATCGAGTATAATCAACACGTTCCAACTGCGAATCGCACCATTTGCTTGATAATTCTCCTGCCTTCCATTAGCCTAGAATGGGGCGGTGGTGTATCTGAAAAACGTGTGTGGATACGTATTGCAATCGAACAGAGAACTTCAAAGAGGCCGCATCGATGAATCGAGTTTCTGCGCTGGCATGGATTCCATTGTTTCTTCTAGGTTTCGCCCAGCAGTCGATGGGCCAACTTTGCGATGCGGTCGAGCCTTGCCATGCGTTGATGGATGCGCTCGAC
Organism: Planctomycetota bacterium; assembly: GCA_029259915.1. Taxonomy (GTDB): domain Bacteria; phylum Planctomycetota; class Planctomycetia; order Pirellulales; family Lacipirellulaceae; genus Bythopirellula. The sequence continues at coordinate 158,357 of JAJDED010000007.1, forward strand.
GATAGCGAAACCGATCGTTTGGAGCCGTTTCGCACCGTGGGCAACGGCTGGACGAACACCTCATCCGGCCCTTCCGGTTTGGGTAACCCGGCGGTGCTTACTTGGAGTGTGGTTCCCAATGGAACCGCGATGCCGGGTGGGTTGGGAGAACCGGCAACGCCTAGTAATCTGATTTCATTCTTGGATACAATTCATCACGGCGGCGCAAGCCTGGGGGGAGCGGACCTGACACAGCGATCTTGGTTTCCGCTTGTCGAATCATCGTTCGAGCGCTGGGATCAAGTTTCGGGTGTCACGTTCAATCATGAACCGAACGACGACGGCGCACGGGTAACCAACTTCAACCGAGGAATCTTGGGGCGGCGCGGCGACCATCGCATTAGCGGCCATTCGATCGATGGCCAAACGAGCCCCACATTTTTGGCGTACAATTTCTTTCCAGACAATGCCGACATGGTGATCGACACTGATGAAGTAAACCGTTGGGGAAATCCTGATGGGAATTTCATTCGCTTCCGCAACATGATGATGCACGAAATCGGTCACGGCTTGGGGCTGAATCATTTGATTTCGTCGAACGCCAATTTTTTGATGGAGCCGTTTTTGGCAACGGCGTTTGACGGTCCGCAATTGGACGATATCCTAGGCATCCATCGCCTTTACGGTGACGCCAACGAAGAAGGTTCTGGCAACGATCAATACCACACCGCTACGTCGCTCGGTCGATTTTGGCCGGGGCAATCGAAAAGCATTGGCACCGATGCAGCCGATGCGGTGGTAGATTTTTCGGACACCGATTTTGTCAGCATCGACGATAACTCCGATGTCGATTTCTTCCGCTTCTCGATTTTGACTCCCAGCATTGTCGATCTTGGATTAACGCCTTTGGGTCCCAGTTATTTGGAAGGCCCGCAGGGTGGCAGCCAATCGGTGTTGAATACTGCTGCGTTGAGCGATCTTTCGCTGACGCTTTGGGACCGCGACGGCAGCTCTATTCTTGCTACTTCCGATGCCAATGGACTGGGTGTTGAAGAAGAGATCAACAGTTTGTTTCTTTCGCGGCCCGGTGACTATTACATCAGCGTTTCCGGGGCACAGAATGCGGCGCAGTTTTATGAGCTCGATTTGGACGTGAACTTGCCGATTCCCACTGGCCCGTCCGATTTCTTTGGGATTGTCAACGACTTTGCACGCCGAGCAGGTTTCCCCCGGTTCTTTGGCAACGGAGTACCGACTCCGAATATCGTTTCCGTTCCTGAACCGTCTACGATTTCGCTGACTGCTTTGGGACTGAGTTGCCTACACTTGCGTCGTCGCCGCAAGTCGACGAGTTATTGGCGCAGTTGACTGGCGGGGCTTTCGGCAATTCCCGGAGGCGTGAAAAGCGTGTCTCCGTCCACGGGGCGCACTCCACGCAATGTCCCGGTGGGTTGGGGTCGGTTGAGTGTTACAGGCGACTGAGTCTGCTGACTTGCTGTATTGCCGGCAACGTCGCGCGCTTCCAACCGTAGATAGAATCTGTCGGGCATGTGCCGTTCCAAACGCCAGGTGTAGCTTCCCGTGTTTTCTAAACCGGCGGCGATGGTTGACCACGGACCTTGAGGATACGTACTGTAAAGCAAACTGATCGGACGAGGTTCCAGGTTAGTATCGGTTGCCGACCAACGCACGAGCAAGTGCCCGGCTAGGTTGTCGGTTCCAAGCTCGGCAGACAAAAGCTGCGCGGTTGGCGGCGTGAGATCCACGGCAACGATCAATTCGGGGGAATCGCCACTTTGTGGAGGAACTGCTCCGGCGCCATTTGCGCCGTCGACCAAGATGCGAAATCCGTAGACACCCGCTTCGGGAACCGTCACACGAATCGGGCTACGGATGTCGGCATCCACGCCGAAGCTCTGCCAGGTGCGGCCACCGTTCGTGGTGCCCCACAATTCCACTTTTGAGATACCCCAAGGACCGATCGATTGGAGATCGTACTCGATGTCGAAAGTACGCGCGTTTACCATGCGACCACCGTGGTGGGTCCCCGACATTGCAGGCGCAGACCAGCCGTCTGGTACCGGAGCTTCACTCATTCGCTGATTGATTTTTGCATTGGGCAGCGGAGCTAATGCACTCTTGTTTGCACCGTCAGCAATGAATTGCGCCGGCGTGCGTTTTGCAGGTCCGGGGCCGTCGGACGTTGCATATGGGTTTGCTGCTGGCGGTGGAGCTTGCCAAGTGTTCTTGCTCGCCGAACTCTCCACTGTAGACAAACGATTGTTATTGGGCCAATTCTGGGCAGCGTTTTGTGTAGTCGACTGGAATGGGTCGACTGTTGAATTTTGACGCGACTGTGCAGTCGTTCCCGCGGATAAACTGGGCATCCTCAGCGCTGGCCCGGTAAGCACGACCTCCGTAGTGGCTTGCCCGCGATGCCCAGCCGCGTCGGCAATGCTTCCTCGAACCTCCATCAGCTTCGCGCCAAAGGGTACGCTCGCATTTGCGCGCCCCACCAATCGATCGGCATGTGCCACGTCTGGTGGACCCGGCAGGATGGTTGTCCAAGACCCTTGGTCTTGCCGCACTTCGAGCACAAGAGTTTCCGCTCGCAAGTTGGCATCGCGCGCTTCGTAACGCACGACAATCTTCCCGCTGGCGTCCAATTCGCCGGTCAGCGACAATTCGGGGATTGCCGAGTCGACCACGATCCACAGTTGCGATTGTACCGCATCGTTGGGCCAAGGTTTTCCATGCGCATCGATATGCCGCAGGGCAAACCAATACTGCCCATCCTCGGGCGCATGGTAGCTAAAGCCCTGCACGTTGGGTTTCGCTTCCTGCAGCAACTTCCAACCAGAGACACCATCGCGCGAGACCAACAGTTGCACCTTGTCGATGGCCCGTAGCGGTGTGTCGTGACGGTTTAGTTGATAAGGGACAAAAAACAATCGTTGTTGCCAGTAGGTTGGCCGTTGGTTGGCCGACTGGCCTTGGGCGCAATTCAGACTTCCCATCGCAAGACCTACGCCAATCGCCACGCACAGAATTGCCTGCGGCAAGCACAGCGGTTTGGTGGGTCGAGATAGAAAATGGGATGTTGCCATGGATGCGTGTCTTGGATAAATCGTTGACGTGTAGCGGGGGGGAATAAAGGGGATCAAAAGGGAATCAATAGTGGCACGCGCAGCGGTTCGCATAATCAGTATCGGAAATGCAGTCGGCATGGCTTGAAGCAGGTATGCGAGGCGTTCTGTTTGGCCAAAAGAGATAAACTTTGCGTCCTGCGGATTTTCTACCGTATATTCCTGGCAAGCCTCAATTGGGGAGAGTCCCGGGAGAGATGAACAAGAATGCCTTGGTTTTCCTGCGGAGACGACATTTCTTGCCGTATGGCGGATTTAGCGCCATAATAGAGGAGGAACAGAGGGGCTTGTCGCAAGGAGAGGCGACCGCTTTGCGCGGCGGAATGGAGTTATGACCAGCGAGTTAATTTCCTTATCCCATGCTGCTTTATGGTTTGCAGTCATTGCCGTCATGACCGCGATAGGTTTCGCCGTTGCGCGAAGGTATCGGGATAGTGACGTTAAAGACATATCACACACCAGCGACATGATGTCAAAGTTCAGAGATTTGCATTCCGAGGGTGGGCTTAGCGATGAAGAATTCCGAACTATAAAAACTAAGCTAGCAGGTGAGCTGAAAGCGGAGTTAAAGGATAACGGCAACAGCGGTTAGGGACGGTCAGCACTGTTCACGCTAGGTACTATCGGACAGTCCGACTGTTGCGGTTGTTCGCCCCGGAGAAGTGGTTGTGGATAGCACTACCGGGGGTGGTCGATGAACGACTCTCGTTGAAGCTACGTATAACAAACAACGGGTCGATTCAAGTTTTCGAGGAGAGAGTGAGAATCGTCGCCAAGATTGTACTGCTCGGACTGAGCGGACAAGGACGCCCCGCCAGGCATGAAGGTAAGGTTTGCTAATTTCAATTGAATAGATTGAAAATTAGCGAAGCGACTCCCTCGAGCGACACCAGTGATTGACTTGCAGTGGCCGCCCGGTCGGTGATGACCGTGCGCCGCGCACACTCGCAAAGGAGACTTGCATGCCCTCCGGTAGGGACCTAGGCGGACGACGAGGTGGCACTTCCAAAAAGAATGCCTTCTGCTCGTTTTGTCGAAAGAGTTATCGAGACGTCGGGCCCCTGGTCGAAGGGCCAGGCGACGTTTACATATGCGGCGAATGTATTGAACTCTGCCAGTCGATTCTGGATCAAGAGCGCAAGCGTCGTGGATCGAGCAAGCAGCTATTCACCAAAATCCCCAGCCCGCGTGAGATTGTCACCGAGTTAGACGAATACGTCATCGGTCAAGAATCTGCCAAACGCGTGTTGGCTGTCGCGGTGCATAGCCATTACAAGCGGTTGATGGCTGCCGAGGAACAATCGGATATCGAAATCGACAAGTCGAATATCCTGTTGGTCGGCCCCACCGGTTGCGGCAAAACGCTGCTTGCTCGCACTTTGGCACGGTCGCTGAATGTGCCGTTTGCCATCGGCGATGCCACTACGCTCACCGAAGCAGGCTACGTTGGCGAAGATGTCGAGAACTTGCTCTTGAAGTTGCTGCATGCTGCGGACTTCGATATCGAATCCGCGCAGCGCGGCGTGCTTTACATCGACGAGATCGACAAGATTGGCAAGACCAGTCAAAACGTTTCGATCACCCGCGATGTTTCCGGCGAAGGGGTCCAACAGGCCCTGCTAAAAATGCTGGAAGGCACCACCGCCAACGTGCCGCCGCAGGGTGGCCGTAAACATCCCGAGCAGCAATACATTCAGCTCGACACGACTAACATCCTGTTTATCGTCGGCGGTACGTTCGATGGAATTCAAGATGTGATCAGCAAACGGCTCGGCCACCGTTCTATCGGCTTTGGTCAGTCGATGGAAGAATCCGCCGAGATGAGTCTGGGCGAAACGCTTTCGCACGTCACTTCGGACGATCTGATCGAATATGGATTGATTCCCGAGTTGGTGGGACGTCTACCAGTGCTGACTTCATTGGGCCCGCTCAAAGAAGAATCGTTGGTTCGCGTGTTGCAAGAGCCGAAAAACGCGCTCACCAAACAATATCAGCACATGTTCGCGATGGAAGATGCCGATCTAAAGTTTACAGAGAAGGCCTTGCAAGCGATCGCACGACGTGCTGCCGAACGCGAAATCGGCGCCCGCGGATTGCGATCCATCATCGAAAACGTGATGCTCGATATCATGTTCGAGCTGCCCGACCAACCGCGAGGAAATCATTACGTGATAACCGACGAAATTGTCGAAGGTCGCGCCAAGATGTTTAACGACGAACCGCCACAAACCAAAAGCGCGTAACGTTCAAGCCCACAGTTCGGCAGACCACTGTGGGGGTTAAGTTACGCACGCTTATTGAAACGAGCCCGGGAACATTGAATCCCCCGGGCTCGTTTTTTATTTATTAAGTTTCCCCAACACTTCCAGCCCGCGCTCGATGGTTTCGATGCTTGCCGCATAGGAGGTCCGGAAGTGGGTGTCGCGCGCACTAAAGATGTTACCGGGGATGATCAGCAGTTGGTTTTCGATCGCGCGGGTGACAAACTCCGTGCCGGTGCCGAATGGGACTTTGGGAAACACATAAAAAGCGCCGCCGGCGGGGGCGACTTCGTAGCCGGCGTCGTGCAGGCCGGAGACAATCAGGTCGCGTCGCTCGCGGTACTGGTCGACTTGGCTGTCGATGCTTGTTTCCAGCGCGGTGCATGCTGCCCACTGTAATGGGTGCGGGGCGCACACGAATGTGTATTGCTGCAACATCGTGAGTTTGTCGATGATCGCCGCCGGGCCGTGGACCCAACCTAGTCGCCAACCGGTGACGGCGTGCGATTTGCTCAGACCGTCGACCACAATTGTTTGATCGTTCCACGCGGTGGGGCTTACTAGCGGGGCGTCGTAGCAGAATTCGCGGTAGATTTCGTCGCTTAACAGCGCGATGTTGTGTTTGGCCGCTAAGCCGGCAAGCGATTGGATTTCGTCTTCTCCTGCGACGACGCCTGTCGGGTTGGCGGGGCTGTTTAGTAGGATCAATTTTGTGCGGGGGGTGATTGCGGCGGCAACTTTTTCTGGGTCGATACGAAAATTGGGATACGTGTCGACCAGTACACACTTGCCGCCCGCCATGGCCACCAGTGCCGGGTACATTACGAAGTAGGGATCAAAGCAAATCACTTCGTCGCCCGGTTCCACCATTGCCAACATCGCCAGCACTAACGCTCCGCTTGTGCCAGAAGTGACCAGCACCCGGCGGTCGTCGTGGCCATACTCGCGGTCGATGCGCGCTTGCAGCGCCTCGCGGAACTCAGGGATTCCTTGCGTGACGCTGTAGCCATTTTTGTCAGTACGAATCGCCTCGATGGCGGCATTTTTTACCGCATCTGGCACAGGAAAATCTGGCTGTCCGATCGAAAGATTGATCGGGTCGGTCATCTTCGCAGCAAGATCAAACACTTTGCGGATGCCGGAGCTGTCGAACTGGGCCGTTCGTTTTGCAAGCCAAGGGTGGGGCATGGAGGAGCGAGGAATGAGGGGTGAGGGGCGGAAATGTTTCTTTAGTCGAGCAGTGGTTTGGGCAACTTGTCGATGTTTTTTGCTGCGTTCCATTGTACGAGGGCGACCATGCTTAGCACACCCGCGATGGCCGAGAGTTGCAGGGGCGTAAGTTTTTCGCCGTCGTACTGGCCCCAAGCTAGCGCGATTAGCGGGATCACGTAGGTAACCATTCCCGCGAATAAGGGGCCTTGATATTTCACCAAATGGATAAACATCAGGATCGCCATTCCTGTGCTGAAAATACCTAGCAAAACAATCGCCCCCAGTGCGATCGGCCAATCGTGAGGCACGGCAGGGCCCCCCAGTCCGAACTTATCGAGCGCCCCGGGCCACAGTTCCAGTGGCAACAACATCAGTCCGCCCACGGCGAGAAATAGCACGGTCAGCGGCAGCGGCGGCAAGTGGTCGAGTTTCCATTTGATGTAGGTGTTGCCCACCGCATACGTGATCGGCACCGTCAGCGCGAGCGCCAACAGCCCGGGAGAAATGCCACGTTGGGTGCCATCGTGTACAACCCCTGCCATGCAAATGAGTCCACCCAACACACCTAAAATTTGACGCGGCGTGGGCCAAATTCCAAGCATCGGTATCGACGACAGAATCGTGACCAGTGGCACCAATGTGACCATCACGCCAAAGTAGCCATGCTCGCTTGCCTGGTTCATCACATAGGGCAGCACGACAAACGGCCAAGCGTTGGCGATGGCGGCAACGATAAAAATATGTTTCCACGTGTTGCGCGTGAGATGCACTTTTTGCCGGGTGAACCCCCAATAGATTCCCAACACCATTGCCCCGCCCAGCAGTCGGTAAGCTCCGATACCGACGGGCCCAAAGGCGTAAGCCGCGCGATGCATGAGGATAAAACTCGATCCCCAAACGCAGCAGATGAACAAAAAAAGGAGGTAGGGCATGAGGGAGGAGCTAGGCGCTAGGAGTTAGGAGCTAGTTTTCGAAACAATGAGTGTAGTAGTTTCTGGCCCTAGTCCCTAGCCCCTAACATCCAGCCCCTATCTCACTTTGCACTTGAATTGCAGGATGCCGCCTTGGTGGGCGGGGAGGGGGGCTTTGATTTCCCAACGCAGGACGACCGACCCTCGGCCATTCGGCTTGGTGCTGAAGTCGGCTTCCACGCTCGAGGTGGCACTCTCCGGCACGTATTCGAGCCGAGTCGTTAGGTTGTCGACAATGGTGACGTTACCCATCTCGCGATTGCCGATGTTGTCGAACCGCAGCGTGAATTCGACAAATTCACCAGGGTTGGCCGAGCGTGTGGAAGCAAGCTTGACTAGGCGAAGCTTTGGTTGGTTCGGCTTATCTTGATGATAAACCACACCCGGCTGCGATTCGCTCAATTCGGCCTGTGCGCGCCGACGGTCGATGGTGACTTGCACGGCTTGGTCGCTACTCCAAGTGATCGCCGCCAGCGAAGCCTCGGAGACGAGCGCCTTTTCGTTGTTGCTTACGGTGCCGGCGCGGATAATTTGCAGATTGGCATACGGAGCTAGCGAACCGTCGAATTCCGCAAGACGCTGTTCGCGGGCCAGTTCGCCCAATTGCTGCCGGTCGCGTAGCAAACTGGCGGAATCTCCTACGCGATGAATCGAAGGTTCGAGTTGATTAAGCGTAGTGGACGCTTCTTCGTTTTCATCGATCTTCGCAAGAGAAAGAGTTTGACCAAACCCTCCCGGCATGTCGTAACGGGCGTATTCGTGCAGATCGACCACACGGCGCACCACATTAAACCGCGGTGCATAAATGCAAACGCGATTGCTGGGCGTCACTACAGTGCGGCCGTCGACGGTGTCGTAATGGGCAACCGTGTCTTCCTGTTCGAGTCCGTCGACTTGCCAATCTTTTCGCACTCCAGCCGGCAAACCAAAATCGCCGCCATCGCAAAGATACTCGTCCGCAGGCCCCACGGCAGGACCGCCAACAGCACCTTGGCATGCGAAGCAATCTTCGCTGGGACCGTAGTTTGCTTGATGGACACGAACTGGCGGTGCATTCACTTCGGCTTCGTAAATGGCTTGTACCACGTCCGTGGATTCATCCTCAGGTTTTGAGGTGTTTTCGAGACTTGCCGAAGTGAGTACCACATCGGTCTGAATTGACGTAGCCACTGGTTTGGTTGCCGCAAAGGGATCTGTAAGAGTCGACTTCCTTGCTCCGCGGCAGGAACAAAGCATCAACGTCGCCACGGCCACCACACCATAGCGAAACCACGCAGGCGGGCGGGCAGATGTTGCTGGCGACAAATTGAATGTGTTTTGTTCCATCACTTTAAACTTTGATTTGACAAGACTTCTAAGTACTGCAGCGCTATGTTTAACCACAACGGCACAACGGCCACAACGGAATAGAAACACTTTGAAAAAGGGTTATCGATGATTCGAAGGCGGTCTGAAGAGCGAGTGGCTGCTTTATGGAGTTGATTGGTTTAGTTGGAGACATGCATGTCGTTGTTTTTTTGTTCTTCTATTCATCTATCACGTAGTGCTCGTTGTGTCGTTGTGGTTCAATTAAATAAGCACAGTAGTATTAGGGTTTCATATTTTTGATCTGTGGTTGATCAAAAATTTGTACAGGCGGCGCGCCATAGGCAAACGCTGTGCTCGACTCATTGGTTTCTGGCACTCGGCTTCCGATTCGCAAAATGGCCATCGGGCGACCCAAATGGTCGGCTACCACCAGCGGGTCTTCCCCAGGGCGCGCTTCAACCCAGCGCTGCTGGTTGTCGTCAACAGGCAGTGCCAACGCGGGATCTTCGAGGTAGATCACACGGGTAATAAATCGCCCCTCTGCAGCGGAAAGCAATTCCTCTTGCGTAAGTTCAATTGGAATCGGAAATCGCAAACTTTGCCCCGGTGGAGGATGCAATCGGTCGACCACTTCGAGGGTCGGGAAAAGTTCCATGCCGGGATTGCCGGGGATGTCGGTTATGCGAAACCGGTAGACCGGCCCAATTGCCAAGCCGACCAAGAGTTGGTCGGCGCGACCTTCCAAGAATTCGGAACCTGCCGCCGGAGCGATTCGCGTTCCCTTCGGAGCGCGAATCTCCACCGGCTGACAGAATCCCAACAACGGTCCGCCCCTAGCTAATCGCTGGCGGCCAATCGCTCCCGGTGGCATGGCGCCGGCGTGGCGCCAGTGGACTGGCCTGTCTTGGGCCTGCACCGAAGTGCATGCCAAGAGCAAAGCCAGCACTGCCAATCGCAGTTTGCCAACGATCAGTGTCCGAATGTTTTCGGAGCCTGAGTAAGTGCGAGCCGTTGTCATAATTTTCCATTGCAAAATCCGGTTCCAATGCACTACGGTTCGAGCCTGTTGATTGCATCGCCCTCCCCAAGCGAGCCTTTCAACCGGCAGCAAACAAGTTCATTGGCACGTACCATCCTTACATTTCTTGCCAGGCGTGAGCCGCGATACCAGGCTCCGCATAGCCGTAGGAACTGCCGGAGCCATCGTGCCGCCAAACAGTCGAAATCCTGCCCGATTGGTTTCTGAAATATTTACATGGTTCACCGGACGCGGATAATCCATGCCGGGACGTTGTTTGACGGTGACTTTCATGTTGTGTACCGGTGGTGGCATTCTCATACGCGTGCGATTGCGCATCTCGTGCTTGGTCAGTCCCGCTTGATGTCCCAGAGGAACGTGCGGCGGGCCGGGAAGTCCGATTGGCGTGCCGGTGATCGGCATCCCCCATTGCGGAGTACTCATTCCCGAGACCATGTGCGGCGGCACGGCTTGTGGTGCGAAGCCTGTCGTGCTCATTCCTTGAGGCGGGCCGGGCATCCCATAGCCCGCGCCGTAATTCTCTCCATAACCTGTGGTCGAAAAGTTGGCTTCACCCTGCGGTCCGTCGAGATACTCTGCATGGGTTACCTCGCCCTGCATTGCCAAACCCTGACCGGGTAACTGCAAATCGAGATTACCAACCCGCAAGATTGCCATGATCGAACCGCGACGGTCCGCCTCGGCAATCGGATCGACGCCCGGATCGAGACGCGTGCTCACCAATGTTTCCACACCGGCCAGCGCCAATTCCTGAAACTCGGGATCGGGAAGATAGATCACTTTGGTCACAAAATTGCCACTGAGGATCTGATCGAGATCTTCATCCGTAAATTGCACAGGGATCGGCGCGTGTGCCAAATAGGAGTCCGTGCGTGGTGTGACCGGAGCCACTTCCAACGTCGGATAAAGTTCTATACCCGGACGATCGGGCAGATTGGTGAGTTTGAGACGATAGATCGCGGCCTGGGGAAAGTTTTGTCGACCGGGCATTACGAGCGGTGTGGAATCGAATATTCCTTGCCCGCTGATGTCCCAGGCGACCTCGCCCCCTTCGACGCCAAGAAAAGCGATCTGCGAAGTTGCGCCAGCACCCATTGGAATCGCACAGCCGGGGCCGGCCATTCCCATAGTTGGCGAAATTCCGCCATGGGTCATCGCTGCCGCCATCGGATGCAGAACCCCTGGTCCTGGGCCTCCCACTCCGGGGCCCGGCTCCATCAGACGCTGGGCTGGTGGCAGGTTGTGAGCAATTCTGGAGCCCATTTGGCCGAAGCAACTGGTCGAAACCAGCATCGCTGCGGTGCAAATGGTAAATGTGGTCCATCGAATTTTCATGGGTTTCCCCCTCCGCGCGTTCGTGAGCGAAAGCGACTGGTGTTCGAGGTTGCGAAGTTCGAGCTCCATGGCCCGACGATCTCCGAGGGCTTTGCTAATTGGCAGTCTTCCTTTGGCTTCGCGCGGTCGTCGGGCAGCTAGCATGCGTCAAATGCCGTGGACCAAGCAGACAACATCCCTATAGAATCTGCCTGCTACCGAACGAAGCACCATCATGTCGGTCGGGACCGCGCTCGATATCTCGAGACGTGCTCCTGGAAGTAATTGGTCGGTTCTGTTTAACCCGAATCTTTGGCAAAACCGTCAAAACCGTCAAAGGAAAAGTATTTTGCCCCGCTTAACAACCTTCTGTTCAGCAGCCTGGAAGGCGTGGCAAGTCGTTGTCGTCTGTTCCTGCACTCAAGCGGTTGCACAACCTTTTGCGGACGAGACAGGCCAAGCTGGGGCAGTTAATCAGCAATCGATAGCCGCCGGCGATGCTTTCGTGGCAGAAGTGCTGGCAACTCTCCAGCGTCGCACGAACGTCTCCGCCCGACTTCGCTATCAGTCGCGACTCAAAGAAACCACGCTGATGGGCTCCGGCAAATACTGGCAGTCGGGCGCCGGAAACCAACGCAAGACCTGCTGGGAAATGCAAACCCAAATCGCAGGAAAGTCTGCCAGCTACGTTCAAGTATTCGACGGCAATCACCTGTGGACCGATCGCACGCTGCCCAGTGGCCGTAAAGTACATCGACTCGACACAGTTCGGTTGCAATCACAACTTGCCAAGACAACTAAGAGCCAAGGCAACCAGGGACTGCGACAAAATCAACGGCAACCTTTGCTGTTGGCCTCCCAAGGGCAGGGGGGGATTTCCGAGATGTTGTCCGATTTGTTGCGCCGCTACAGCTTTTCGCCGCCAAGACCTTCGCAACTCAACGGCTTGCAGGTTTACGCACTCGTTGGACAGTGGCGTCCGACAGAGCTAGAAAAACTTTGGCCTGGTGCGAAGCAAGGCGGCGATTTTTCCGACTGGCCCGAGCAACTCCCGCACCATGTTCTGCTATTGGTTGGCAAAAACAACTGGTTTCCCTACATCATCGAGCATCGCCGAGCCGGCCATGCTCAACTCGCCACCAGCGCGATCGGAGATCGACCTTCGCAAGACCCTTTGCTGCGATACGAAATTTTCGAAGTGCTATTTGCAGCAGCCATGGAAGAATCCAAGTTCCAATTCAAGCCGGGCGACTTCGACTGGACCGACGAAACCAAGTTGGTTGTCGAAAGGTTGCGGAGCGAAGAAACTTCGGACTCAGCCGGAAATTCAGCCAGATTGCCTGGAATAAACTCCCGTCGCTAGCTTGGCGGCAGTGAGCATCGCGGCGACCATGCCGCTTGCTTCGGCGTTGCCTTGCCAGGCGCGATCGAAAGCCGTACCGTGTGCAACGCTGGTGCGTACGATTGGCAGTCCCAAGGTGATATTCACCGCGCGGTGCATCCCCAGCAGCTTGAGTGCGATATGTCCTTGGTCGTGATACATGGCAACAATCGCGTCAAATTCTCCGTCGCGCGCCCGACACATTAGCGTATCAGTCGGAAACGGCCCCGATGCTTCGACGCCCTCTGCCCGTGCCTGTTCGACCGCGGGGCCGATGAGCTGCTGTTCTTCGTCACCAAACAAGCCCGTTTCGCCACCGTGGGGATTAAAAGCACACACGCCAACCCGCGGTGCCGACAGACCAAAACCGTCGCGCATCACACGCGAAGCCAAGTGACACTTCGCGACGATTCGTTCCGGAGTCAGATTCGCAAACACGTCGCGCAGCGCCATGTGTAGCGTAACGTGTGCAACTCCCAAACCGGCGGGACAGGCGGGCACTTCCTCCGGCGGCAAAAACAACATCATCGCAAAGTCATCGACCTCGCACAGTTCGGCGAGCAATTCGGTATGCCCCGGATAGTTGTGACCGGCCGCGTGAAGGGCCGCTTTGCTGAGCGGTGCGGTCACCAATCCCTGAAATTCGCCCGCCAGCGTCCCCTGTGCAGCACGAACCACGGCTTCGTAAGCCGCGTGGCCCGTGCGACGATCGACCGTGCCGGGCACAACGTCCAACAATCCATCGTCGCCCACCGGCAGGCAGGGGATTGTCTCCGGCGGCGACTGCAATTTGGCACAATCCGCGACAACCTCGACTCGCAAATCGCTACGCACCAAGCGAACCGCCGTCCGAATCGCCTCCGGATGCCCCAACACCACTAGCCGAGCCACATCATGAACACGTGGATCGCCCCAGGCCTTGACGATCACCTCCGGCCCAACGCCAGCTGCGTCGCCCATCGTCACGGCAAGTAGCGGTTTTTTAGTCATTGTGAGGATCGTGGGGCGAGATGTGAGGATAAAGGAATTTGGAGCTAAACCACATTCTAGTACAGCCACAAGACTGGGCAACGCCCCTGCCGCTCGGCAAGGTTTGCAAGTAGAATCAGCCTCTATCCCTTCGCATATCCAACTCGCCTATTTATCGAACATGACACGTATCTTTACCACACTTGCATTATTGTCTCTCGGGCTGTTTTTGGCCGCGATTGTCGTGGGATTGTCGATCGGCGATCTCTACCATCAGCCCACGGAAGCAACGCTGCGTTGGCGGGGCGTTCACATGCTTACCGGCACCGCTGCTGCTTTGGCCGTTGTGTTTGTCCACAGCATCGTGGTCACTTATTTCGTCGGCACCAGCCGATGGTGTAAAGAAGTGACCGAAACCTACCGCCTTGATCCGAGCCCCTTGATGCGTAGCAGCCAACTCAAGCGAAAGACTTTCCCTTGGTCTGTGCTGGGGATGCTTGCCGTCGTCGGCGTGGGAGCGCTGGGAGCTGCATCCGATCCTGGTACGGGTCGGCCCGATACGGCTTCGATGGCCGACGTCCATTTGCTGGCGGCCCTAACAGGATTGGCCTTCGTGGCGTGGACTTACTTTCGTGCATGGCTCAACATTCTCGCCAATCAGTCTGTGATCCAGGAAATCGTTGCTGCGGTCCGCGTAATCCGCGATGAGCGAGGGCTCGACAAAGAAGAAGCTCCACAGACCAATATGGCCGCGACCCCATAAACCTTACGTCTAAGGAAGAAAACCGCAGAATTTTCTGTGTTTGCCGCAACACGCCATGACAGAATCAATTCGCGAATTATACTAGAACCGGTTCTCGGGGGTATTCCTCAGGAACTAATCGTTTTTTTACCATGTTGATTTCACGTGCTTGGGGTGCGCAAATGGCCAAAGCTTTGACGATCTTCGGAATGGTCGTCGCGGGCTTATTGGCGCTGGTGTTTGCGCTCGACCTGATCACCGGCATTCCGTTCTACGGTGCCAATTCTATCATGGACATCGGGGCGCTCATCGCCGCGGCAATTCTCGGCTACATCAGCTTCTCGACATTCCGCGAACAACGCTAAGCCGCCACGCGCAAAATCGAGCGTTGCGGTTTCACTTCGTGATGTGTGGCAAGTTCTGCGACGATTTCAGAGATCGTCGAAACAACCAATTGCCTACGGCTGGCATACCAAGAAACTTCTCGTAGCAACTTCTCGAAGCTCTGCAAACCACGCGCACTGATGCGCTGCAGTTCTTCCGATTCCACCAGCACAATCGCACCACTTGCCGCATAGGGGGGTGTCACCAATTGTTTCACCGAAATGCGGCGCATCGGCAGCCAACGAAAAGAAAGCCGACGCTGAGGAATTCGCACATTGGCAGCCAATTGCCAAAGTCCGCAAGGTAGCGGTCGCGGCTTCGCACTGCTCCCCCTAGCGGGTAGTTCAGTCACAATCGCCTGAATGCCTTGTTTGGCCAGGAGGTTCGCACGGCTTCGCAACAATGCGGAATCGCCTGTCACCAGCGAAGGACTCACCCCCCGACAGCCGGCAAGACTTTGCAGGCGGCGGCATAGTTCGTCGCGGAAACGCTTCGCTGAAATTTGCAGCGCGCTCCAACTGGGATCGACAATCAGCGCCATTTCTTGAGTGACCGAAGAAGATTGGTCCTGCAATAGCTGCGCACAGTGCGCACCAGACGCCGACCACGTAGCTGGCAGCCGGTGGCCGCGAAAAAGATGGACCAAATGCCTCAGGCGTGCCACATTTGCCCCTTCCGCTTCGCACGAGCCGAGGTTGATCAGGAACGACACTTTGGGCACAATAACAGTTTGATCCATCACGCTGATTTTCCTTAGAGTACCAGTTGAAAGCAAACCAGCCGGCAGAAATGTTCGGCTAAGAGTTAGTTTCGGGTCTGCTCGCCTCGCTGCTCGACGAAATGACCGCTGGCAGGGATTAGCGGATGCTGGCAAAGTTTAACCATTCTCGCGATTACGAAAGAGATTCACGGATTGATCGCTCTAAAAACCTTTCTAGGTTTTTGGTAAGTTGGTAGAATCCGGCGGTAACACATCTTCGCACTGCGCGTACTCCCCCTTTCCCCCCCCCGAAGCTATGCCAGGAATACGTGAAAATTGGAAGTTCCACCCGCACCCGCTGATGGCCAATGGCCATCTGCAAACCTTCCTGGGGATTAAGTGGCCGAGGCGTTATGCGCCTTATCAGGCCAAGCAACATTTCGTTCCGCTCGACGGCTGCGATCTCGACGCGTCCGGTCAAGCTGACGGCGACCAACTCGTGTTGCACGAAGATAGCCCAGCTACTGAAAACTTGTCGCTGCCCATCGTGTTGATGATTCATGGCCTGGCTGGTTGTCATTCGAGCACTTACATGTGCCGAATGGCAGAAAAACTCACCGAGCGCGGCTACCGAGTATTTCGGATGGACATGCGTGGCTGCGGGGCAGGGAACCAGTTCGCCCGCAAGCCGACCCACTGCGGCAGGTGGCAGGATGTGGCCGCGGCCCTCTACCACATTGCCGAGCTCTATCCCAACCGGGCAACGCAACTCGTTGGTTTTTCGATGGGCGGTACGCTGACGCTCAATATGTTGGCCGAAGCGGGAAACATGCCGGTGGGCACTTTGGAGCGCACGCTAGTGATTTCGCCGCCGCTGGATCTGGCGCATGTCGAAAATCATTTCCACACCGGGCTGGGACTCAAGTACGACAAGTTTTTTGTGAAACTACTTTGGAACCAGAATCTTGCCCGCTGGAAATACTTTCCAGAAATGGTCCCCAACGGGGACTGCACGCCTCCCAAACGATTGCATGATTTAGACAATCTGGTGATCGCTCCCACGGGCGGTTTTTCCTCGGCCGAAGATTATTACGAGCAGGCTTCCCCCGGGCCGAGGCTTACGTCGATTCGCCAACCTGTGACGTTTTTTTCCAGCGAGGACGACCCGATCGTTCCCATCGAGCCGCTATGGGAATTTCGAAGCAGCGCTTCGATCGAAATTTTCACCAGTCGCCGCGGAGGGCATCTCGGATTTATGTCCCGACGCAACAGCGACCCCGACTTTCGCTGGCTCGACTGGCGCATTCTCGACTGGCTTCAACTTGGCGCGGCAGAGGCTAAACCTGCGGTGCAGAAACAGGCAACCATGCAGCCTCAATCGGTCTGAACGGCTCCCTTCTCGCTAAGTTCGACTTTTGTACTTCTTTTCTGCCCGCGAATTACGCGAATGACCGCGAATAGGAAGTAATTACAAGCATTTCTTTTTTTGAGATTTTCTCGACGATCCGCGGTGATACAGCATATCGAGAAATCATCCTGTATTCGTCTTATTCGCGAATATTCGCGCTATTCGCGGGCAATAAAACTGAAAAACTCGAACCCAGGATTTATTTCATTACTTTTTGGATAGGTTCTGAACTTGTTGCTTCCACGGGGCTTGGCGCATGCGCGTGCGAATTCGATTCCAGCAGGCAAATGCCCCAAGCCAAAGCCAATCCCAAAATTAGCGCGAGCGAAAGTTTGACGCGATCGTGGTCGTGAAACTGTAATTCGGGCAGCAAGTCGCTAAGCGAAATACACAAAAACGTCCCCGCCGCGAACGCCAGCGCGTAGGCCAACGTCGAACCTCCTCCTCCTTCGCGCATCAGTCCCACATGAAAGATCACCGCCCCTAGCGGAATGGCCAACGAAAAAAGACCGTTGACCACATGCCGCCACATCAGCGACCAACCTCCCCGCGACATCAAGGTTGCAATCGTCATCGAGTCGAATGGTTTATGAAGCAAGATAACCAAAAAAGTTCCCAAGCCGGGAAGCGCCATGCTACCGTGGCCATGTTCCACGCCCGCCGCCAAAGCCACCCCGGCAATGATGCTGTGCAACGTCAATCCCAATGCGGCACCGCTCCAAGTAATATCGTGGCCGTGGCCATGGGTTCCGTCGTGGTCCGACTCGTGGTGGCAGGTGACTTCTCCCTCTTCAACTTCGTGATGATGAAAGCAAAAGAAACGCTCGATAAAAAACATCGTCAGCAATCCCAGCAGCAACCACAGCATGACTGCCGAAATGGCCGTCGGCGATTCCGGCGAAGCGGCAACCGCTTGCGCAAGCGCATGCGGCAACATGTGGAGCACTCCCACCCCAAGCATCACACCCGCGACAAAACTTACCACGCATTCCATCACCCGATGGGTCAGGCGAAACCAAACAGGAATCATCCCCCCGGCAATCGAAGCACCGAAGATCAACAAGCAATAGTAAGTAAGCGGAACGATCGAACTCATGCCCCAAGTATCGCAGCCCAGAGAACCCACGGCAACGGGGCAGAGATATTCAGAACTTCACGCCGATTGCTTTGCAGAGAAACGTCATATAGGCCTTGCTCGATCGAAACTTGGCGATGGAATTCTTCACGATGGCCGGATCAAACAATTCATCGTGATCGAGTCGGCAGAGGCAGATATGATCTTTTCGTTTGAGATCGTCAACCAGCGGATGCTCGGCGTCGAACCCCTTGGGGGGACGTTTAAGGCTGTCGCCGGCCGGTTCGAACTGCTCGCGAAATGCCTTGCCTCGGTTGGCTTTCTTCCAACCGTCCGGGTCTTTATTGATCGCCTTGCGGATCTTGCCAAGCGATTGGGAATCGGGGTGCCAAACTCCCGCGCCAAGAAAAACTTCGTCGGGATCGATGTGGAAATAAAACCCAGGAGCATGCACGTCTTTGCCCGCTTCGTGACGAAATTGGATGCCCACATTAGTTTTGTAGGGACGCTTGTCCTTAGAAAATCGCACGTCTCGATAAATACGCATCAGCGATCCGCCCACCTTCTTGGGAACCGCACGGAAATGAGGGGAGATCTTACCGAGAGGCGCAGCCATCGCTTCAATAAACTCCAGCGACGGTTCCAACAACTGCTGTTCGTAGCGCGATTTATTCGCCGTGAACCAGGAACGATTGTTATGCTTCGACAGATCGTTCAGAAAGTGAAGCAACCCCAACGGGAATCCTGGAAATGTGGTCTTTGCCATGATTGAATCTCTCAAGCGTTCGGAAAAACATTATTTGATCCGTCACCTATATCACACCTTGTAGCGGCATTCAATTGCCTGCAGTACCTCGTCATGGACAAGCGAACTGCTAACTTTGTACTTGGGGCTGCATAAATAATTGAACAGGAGGAAACAGTGGAAGCAGACAACAATGGATCTATATCTCTGTTCTCTCTGTTTCCTCCTGTTCCATATTCCCTCGAACCGCGAAAAGCGAAGTGCAGAACTGCCAACACGGATGCCGATAACGCGGTTGATGCCAAGCTTTTCGATCGCATGCAAGTGCCCGAAAAGTTTGCCCCACCGCCAAACCCCGCCGTTCCAAGTCGCAAAATTGCGAAACTTTCACAAGGCTGCCAAGGATGGATGCCTGCCGCTATCGCTGGATATTGCTGTTATTGTTCAGCGCAACGTCGCTGGGCTGCGGCTTGAATACGGCTGTTCTGCAAAAAGGTGCCAACGGGCGGATGGGCGTGTTGCTGAACTACTCTTGTGGGGCCCATCCTTGCGATCCGATCGATCCCGCCAAACCGACGATCGTTTTCACCCATGGCTGGAACCCCTTGCCGAAGCACATCCGCGCAACTTTTGGCGTAGCTAGTGCACGCGCCCTGAAGTGTCGTTGCGGCGATAGCTACAATCTTCTCAGTTGGGATTGGAATGGCGTGAAGGTTTCACCGTTCAAAAACGAACCGGTCCTCATCGGCAGATGCCAAGGGAAAATGATGGCGGCAGCGCTTCGTTGCCGAGGCATCGATCCCTGTCGCACGCAAATCGTTGCGCACAGCCTGGGAACGGTTGCTGCTGCGCAGGCGGCCTGTTGCTTGAGCGATCTTGGCCCGATGCGTCAGCTTACTTTGCTCGATCCCCCAGAAAAAATGCACGACGAAATTTTCTGCCACCTGGGGGCCACTCGGCATGCCTGCGTCGTGGAAAATTATTGGGCACCGGGGATCAGCGGGCACGGCGGGCATGTCGATCGCCGGGGAGTGCGCAACTACACCGTCCAAGGCACGGCACCGGTACGCGGAATACTTGATCTGAGCGTCTCGAACCACGTGCATGTGATGCGCTGGTACTACGAAACGATCCGCTGCCCCTCGATTCCCTGCGGATTCCAAAACTCTTGCCTGCGGTGCGCTTGCGGCCAAGACGGACCCTGCTGCCCCTGCAACGAGTGCCAAGAAACCGCATCGGGAGGAAATCACTCCGACTCGCTTGAATCGACGTTATTCGGGGAACTCACGCAAAGGCGCTAAGGTGCAAAGCATTTCAGGCAAAGTTCTGTTCTTTGTGCCTTAGCGCCTTTGCGAGAGACTCTTCTCTTAGAATCAACGAGAGAACCTTCCAAGGGAAGCTCTCCGATCTTACTGACTTGTCCATCGGCACGCACAAAATTATGATGTATTGAGAAATCAAGCGATCTTGGAGGTTTCTTTTTCAGTGTGATGTCATTTCTTGAGAGGCAGCGGAAGCAACCGATGATCGAACTGAAAAACTTCGGAAAGCATTACGGCGATTTTATCGCGGTTGCGAATTTGAATCTCAAGATCGCCGCGGGCGAAATGTTTGGCTTCATCGGGCCCAACGGTGCAGGCAAAAGCACGACCATTCGTTTTCTGGCGACGTTGCTCAAAGCCACGCATGGCGAAGGCGTGGTAAACGGCCACAGTGTCACCCGCGACCCCATCGGCGTTCGCCGTAGCGTCGGCTACATGCCCGACACTTTTGGCGTTTACGACGGCATGAAAGTCTGGGAGTTCCTCGACTTTTTCGCCGTCGCTTACCAAGTGCCCCGTGTGCGGCGCAAGGAAGTGCTTTCCGACGTGCTGGAACTGCTCGATTTAACTCACAAGCGAGACGACTTCGTCAACGGGCTTTCCCGCGGAATGAAACAACGGCTCTGCCTGGCAAAAACCTTAGTGCACGATCCGCCCGTGCTTATTCTCGACGAGCCGGCCAGTGGTCTCGATCCGCGCGCACGGTTGGAAGTAAAAGCCTTGCTCAAAGAACTTCGCAACATGGGCAAAACGATTCTTATCTCCAGCCACATCCTTACGGAGCTCGCCGATTGCTGCACGAGTATCGGCATTATCGAGCGCGGGCAACTATTGCTGCACGGACCGATCGAAAAAGTCTATCGCAAGATCACACGCAACCGTCACGTGGAAGTCCGCTTCAGCAGCAATCCGGAAAAGGGTTTCAGCCTGATTCGCAGCGATCCGAACATCACGAATCTGGAAACCAATTCGCGCGGCTGCACCGTCGAAATGAAAGGCTCCGATGCCGACGTGCAGCGCCTCATGCGGCAACTGGTTGCCGCCGACTGCGGGCTAATTTCCTTCGCTGAAAAAGAGCCAACGCTGGAGGACGTCTTTATGATGGTCACCAAGGGGCTGGTGACTTGAAACAACCGCACGGGTGATTTGTGCAAGTAAAACTCTAATAGCCGCGACTCTACGAGTCGCAGAATATGTGGGTCGAACAGATGCGGTTACTGTCGAACATTACCCCAACAGCAGCGGCGTGTCGGCGTCGCCGGGCCTGCGGATCGTACCCCGCTGCTACAGAGTACCACCTACAATCGTGTAACTATGCACACTCAGAATGTCCTAAAAGCTAGAAGCTGGCCACGTTTTGAACTTTAAAATTACCCTCAAATGTTTCACCAATGATTCCGGCGCGGATTCTAATTGTGTTTTTTGTGCGAAATGAATGTCACTGATGGGTCGAAATGGACAATCTCCAAATTGCACCCTGTCGATTCGACATGTGCGCGCAAAGACTTCAAATTTTAGCACAAGTAGGCGTTGACTGAGCGATTGAGACTGCTGCTTGATTGAACTAGCCGGTAGATTGAACCGACGAGCAATAGGCTACAGCGCCATCACGGCCCGAACGCCTAGCGCCAGCGCCGTATCGACGTTCTCGCGCCCAGGTACGATAACTTGCAGGTCGGGTGTGATATTCAGCCAGGGGGTCGCCTGCCAATTGTAAAAAAGCTCCACACCCTGCCCGTCGTCGATCGGTCCAAAGACGATCTCGAGCACTGGTCCGATTTCGTCGCTTGAGCCAGCGATAAACCAGCCTGCGCCGAACGTATCGGCGTTCCGACCGGGCATCGGATTGTGACCGCCAACACCGAAGCTCAGGAACCACGATAGTGGATTAGTGACGTCGTCCCCGATTCCGGCTCGCCCGAACATCCCCCAGCCTCGTGATGAGTCGCACTGGTCGACATAGAGGTATTGATCGAAGTTCCAGTAGAGAGACCAAGAACCGTCCACCTGATTGATGGGCAAGTTTGGCAACACGAGCCTCGGGTCCTGACCCAACTCGGCAAAGTCGCGACTGTTCCAAGTGCCGGCAAACAGCTGGTGTCCGGGAAGACCGCCAAACTTGGTTGGCATTCTCAACTCGGCCGCCATCGCGACACCTTCTGCGAACAGTTCGCTAAAACCGTCGGTCTCTACAGTGTCGGTCGCGTTTAGCAGCGTGTAGGAGAAGACGGGCTCTCCGCCCTCACCGAGGATGGCGAAACCGCAACCTAGCGTAGCGTAAGGGATAGTCCGCAGCGCGATCGGGTTTGAAGTGAAGCCAATATTTGAGAACTGAGTCTTGCCGCGGCCGTGGGCGAACGCGTTCAGATCGCCGTCAAGCGTGTCGAGCTTGCCGAAGAAGACCGCGAAGCGTTCGGACAAAGCTTGGGTAAACAATACGTTGGTAAGGAAGAGTTCTTCGCTGTCGGCGATGGGTAGATCGGCAAGGACCGCTGCCGGCAAGAAGGCACCGGTGTCAGCGTTGATGTTTTCACCGAAGCGGTGCTCTGCACGTACCTTTAGAAATAACCCTTCATTGAAGCCGAGTTTGCCAAGCTGAAAGTTGGTTACATAATCACCGTGACCGCCGTATGCGAATCGCCGATCAACACCCCCGGAAGCCACTCCCTGGTAGAAATTGGCGACATCCAGATCGAACGTGATGCCCCGTTCGGCGAGCCAACTCCGATTGCCGCGCCAGTCACCTGTGAGCGCGTTATTCCCCTGAGTAGCGGCGCAAACACCGACCGTGGCGATCAGGCTCAGAAGCGAGCGGTAGAGCCAATCCATTGAACGATGCTCAGGGCTGGGGTCCATGGGTTGCAAAACCCGTTACACTTTCTTGTTCGGGCAAACGGACACTCCTGCTTCAGGACGAGTAAATTAAATGGTACAACAGGCTGCCAGAGGTTCCTGCCAATCTATTTGGGGGATTTGTAGGGCTTGGGGGAAAATGTTATCCTATTGATGGTTGCGCGGCGAATGAATCCCGTCGCTAGCATTTCACTCGCTAAATTCGGGCTTCCGTTGGGCGCCCTGGGTTCATTAGTAGCGCAAGAGTCAATAATATCTCCCAGTAGCCGTTCTTTTCACCTCACTTACTGAATGTGGAGCAAGAAATCACATGCGTTGCGGAACACTCTTAACCCTATTGGGCCTCGCGGCAATCACAGGCGGACCTGCGGCAGCTGCCGACTCGCCTAACATCCTCGTTATCTGGGGCGATGACATCGGAACGTGGAACATCAGCCACAACAATCGCGGCATGATGGGCTACCAGACACCCAACATCGACCGTATCGCACGTGAGGGCCTTTCCTTCACAGACTACTACGGGCAACAAAGTTGTACTGCAGGGCGGGCGGCTTTCCTCGGCGGTAATGTCCCGGTGCGGACTGGTATGACTAAGGTCGGTCTTCCCAGCGCCAAGGAAGGGTGGCAACTAACGGATTGCACGATCGCTACGGTCATGAAGAGCCGTGGCTATGTTACGGGGCAATTCGGCAAGAATCACCAAGGTGATCGCGATGAGCACTTGCCCACGATGAACGGCTTTGATGAGTTCCTGGGCAATCTCTATCACCTTAATGCCGAGGAGGAACCGGAGAACGAAGATTATCCCAGAGACATGGTGCTGGCCAATGGCAAGAAGTTCATTGACGTCTACGGCCCGCGCGGCGTGCTCAAATGCAAAGCGGACGGCAAAGGAGGACAGACGATCGAAGACACTGGCCCGCTGACGAAGAAACGCATGGAGACTATCGACGAAGAAACAGTCGCTGCTGCTAAGGATTTCATCACCCGACAGAACGCGGCCGGCAAGCCGTTTTTCTGTTGGTGGAATGGCACGCGAATGCACTTTCGCACTCACGTGAAAAAGGAGCACCGTGGCATCAGCGGTCCGAGCGGCGACGAATACCATGACGGCATGGTCGAGCACGATATGCACGTGGGCGAGCTACTTCAGTTGCTCGACGAACTTGGCATCGCTGAGAATACGATCGTCGTTTATTCCACCGACAATGGTCCCCATTACAATTCTTGGCCTGATGCCGGTACGACTCCGTTCCGCAGTGAGAAGAATTCTAACTGGGAAGGCGCTTATCGAGTTCCCGCCTTTGCGCGTTGGCCGGGACATTTCCCGGCCGGAAAAACGTTGAACGGAATCGTTGCCCACGAAGACTGGTTGCCAACTTTTTCCGCCGTGGCGGGGAATGACTCGATTAAGGATAAACTAGGTGAGGGAGTGGATCTTAATGGTCGCAGATATCGTAACTTTATCGACGGCTATAACCAACTCGACTACCTCGAGGGCAAAGCAAAAGAATCTCCTCGCAAGGAGTTTATTTACGTGAACGATGACGGTCAGATCGTGGCGATGCGTTACGGCTCGTGGAAGGCCGTGTTTCTGGAAAATCGAGGTCAGGCTTTCGAAGTTTGGCGAGAACCGTTTACCGAATTACGCGTTCCGTTGTTGTTCAATTTGCGTCGCGATCCTTTCGAGCGCGCCCAGCACAACTCGAACACTTACAACGACTGGTTCATCGATCGGGTATTCGTCCTGGCGCCGATGCAGCAGCTGGCGACGAAATTCTTGACGACCATGCAGGCGTACCCACCAAGCCAGACGCCGGGCTCCTTCAATCTGGAAAAAGTCCAGAAAATGCTCGAGTCTAGCATGGGTAGTAAGTAAGCACATCTTTCTAGAGCATTTCAGGCGGGGCCTTACGATGAATGTGAGTTTGCGAGGCGCCTATTGGATTTTTTTTGCTCTAGTCGTCGTTTACTTGAATGATGGGAAAGTGGTTCGGGCTGCCGACCCGCTGCCTTCGTGGAACAACACTTCGCCCAAGCAGTCTATCGTTGATTTCGTCGATAACGTGACCAAGGAAGGCTCTCCGGATTTTGTTCCGCCAGCTGAACGAATCGCGACTTTCGACAATGATGGTTGTCTATGGGCCGAGCAACCGATGTATTTCCAGGCGATCTTCGCCCTTGACCGCGTGAAGGTGTTGGCGCCAAAGCATCCCGAATGGAAAACACAAGAGCCGTTTGCTTCGGTACTCAAAGGTGACGTGAAATCGGCTCTGTCGGGTGGCGAGAAGGCGTTGCTCAAAATGATAACGGCAACCCACGCAAGGATGACGACAGAGGAATTCCACGAGATTGTTACCGATTGGCTTGCCACCGCGAGGCATCCGAAGACAGGTCGACGCTACACCGAGATGGTCTACCAGCCTATGCTTGAATTGCTCGCCTACCTGCGAGCCAATGGCTTTAAGACCTTTATCGTCTCTGGCGGCGGCATCGAGTTTATGCGTCCCTGGACTGAGCAAGTCTATGGAATTCCGCCCGAGCAAGTAGTTGGCAGCAGCATTAAGACTCACTTCGAAATTCGCGATGGCAAGCCGGTGCTCGTTCGACTGACGGAGCTGAATTTCATTGACGACAAAGCTGGCAAGCCGGTAGGTATTAACCAGCATATCGGACGCCGACCGATCGCAGCGTTTGGCAACTCCGATGGCGATTTACAAATGCTCCAGTGGACCGCAGCTGGCGAAGGCCCACGATTCTGTCTGCTTGTCCATCATACCGATGCTCAACGCGAATGGGCCTACGACCGTAATTCGCACGTGGGGCATCTGGACAAAGCGCTTGTGGAAGCCCAAAGGCAAAGCTGGACCGTCGTGGACATGAAGAACGATTGGAAGCAAGTCTATCCATCGCGCAATGATTGACCTTATCTCAGAACGTAACGTCTGTTTCGTGCTCGTCCAAAAAAGCACCGTTTTTGGAGCGTCTGGGCCCGACATTTCTTGCATCGGCTGGCCCGCTTCGGTTTACCCCACCGAACGCAGAATCAATCTGATCCGAAACGGCCAGTGAATTCGCACAAAACTCGGTGGTCAAAGTGATCCATCTCTGCAGCTTGAGCTGCATTGGCTATCTAGACTGACGCTCCATATAGCTTAGCTAAAATCGCTCATGAGGGCGTGTCCTTGTGACATTTGGGACCAAGTCCTGCGCGCTAGGGTCACATCGTCCTTGTCGAATCAGCATTTATCTAAAAGGTGCATAGGAGTGAAATTTCGAATTGGCTTAACGCACATTTTTTTCAAGAATCTAGGCGGTACTCTTCACCGTCGATTTAAGATACCGCATTACCCCAACAGCAGCGGCGTGTCGGCGTCGCCTTCTCGGGCTTCCCATTGTTTGCGGAGTTCGCCCAGGCCGTAGACGCACAACTCGAACTGATTACTGAGTCGTTGGAGTACCGCGTCGGGGGCCGATTGTTGGTCGGCGGGTAATTGGCTGGCCAAGAGATAATTGCGCTTGCCTTGATCTTGGTAATCGATGAGGCTGTCTTTGCGCCCCTTGCGTTGCCTTTCGGCAATCTCCGGATACAAGCCGGTCCAGAAAAGTGTGAAATCGCCAATGTGCCGATGGACCCTGCGGCGTGCGGCCCCCTGGCGTGCTTCCGCTTCGGCTAGCATGTCGGCCACTTGCGAAAGCCGCTCGCCTGTCGGTGTGCGTAAACCATAGATCGAATCCGTATGCACAAAGTGCGCGAGCATCTCGGAGAGATAGTCGATCAGCGGCGGGTCGGCAACGCCTAACCGCGAGGTGAAGGTGTACTCCGTCAGTCCGGAGAAGAACCTAAGCAAAAGTTTTCCGCGAGAAGAATCTGCTGTCATGGGCGACCTCCACAATAGTCCGGTGGTCGGCTGCGCTGCAAAATTACTGACAACGCAACCCAATCAATTTTACCCTGCAATTTTCAAGAAGGTCAAATCAAGTGTGCCGAGAATGCCACATTTACGGTTATCGGCCAGGAATTACCCCAGGACCAGGAAAAAAATGGCCAAGAAAATAGAAAATGCATTGGTCATTTGAGAGCAGCGACCAGCGAGGCCACATATTTTCCCACTTCGTCGAGAGTTTTCTCGCGACCTGAATCAACCGCTTTTGCCACGCGGCGAACAATTGCCGAACCAACAATCAATCCGTCGGCCACTGGGAACAACAATCGCACATGCTCCGGTTGGCTGATGCCAAAACCAATGCAAACCGGCAGCGGCGTCTGCTCGCGCAGCCAGGCGACACGTTCCACAAGATCCGCAGGCAGTTCGGTGCGCTCGCCCGTGATTCCCGCCACCGAAACGTAATAAAGAAACCCGCTCGAAGTTTCTGTGATCCGCAGCGCCCGATCTGGCGGCGTGGTGGGAGTTACCAACTGAACCAGACTCAAGTCCCGAGCACGGCACTCTTCCGACAATCGTGACGATTCTTCGACCGGCAGGTCAGGAACAATCATCCCTGACACACCGCGCTGCACAAGTTCGTCGGCATATTTTTCCAGACCGTGCCGATAGATGATCGCGTAGCTGACCATAGTCACTAGCGGAGCAGAAACCTGGGGAGCCACGGTGCCGAGCATGTTCAGTATCTCGGCAAGCTTCACGTTGTTTTCCAGCGCTCGAGTGTACGAAGCTTGAATGACCGGGCCATCAGCAATCGGATCGCTATAAGGAATGCCAACCTCAACCAGCGACGCCCCACTGCCCACCATTTTTTGAATTACCGCAGACGTAAAATCAAGATCGGGATCTCCCGCAGTCACAAACGGCATCAAGGCCTTGCGGTTTTTCGAGCGAAGTTCAGTGAACAATTGGTCGATCGCGGACATAGAAAATTGAGTTAGGAGTTCAGAGGTGAGATCAGACAACTAGAAAATAATAAAAAAATCCTAACCAAACGATTCGCCCTTGAGGCGCGCGATTTCTGAAGCATCTTTATCACCCCGACCGGAGAGGCAAACGACAATGCGCTCGTCGGTCGAGCGTTTACCGGCAAGCTGCATCGCCTGGGCCAACGCATGCGACGATTCGAGTGCTGGGAGAATTCCTTCAAGCCGAGCGAGTGTGTCGAACGCGTGCATTGCTTCGTCGTCGGTGCAACTGGTGTAACTGACGCGGCCTGTGGATTTCCAATAGCTGTGTTCTGGGCCAACGCCCGGATAGTCGAGCCCCGCCGACATCGAATGCACATCGCAGGTCTGCCCATCTTCGTCCTGCATGACGTAGCTGAAACTACCGTGCAACACGCCGGGCCTTCCGTACGTCAGCGGTGAGGCGTGTTGCCCCGGCTCGTTGCCACGTCCCCCCGCTTCGACACCCACCAGCGCCACATCTTGGTGTTCGATAAACGGGTAAAACATGCCCGCTGCGTTGCTACCGCCGCCGACACAGGCGACCACCAATTCGGGGAGACCTTTGAATTGCGTGCGGCACTGTTCGACGGTCTCACGTCCGATGACCGATTGGAAATCGCGTACGATTTGCGGAAAAGGATGCGGACCAACCACGGAGCCAAGGATGTAATGGGTCGATTCGACGCTTCCCATCCAGTCGCGCATTGCTTCGTTGATCGCGTCGCGCAAGGTGCGCGACCCACTGGTGACCGGACGCACCTCGGCTCCCAGTAATTTCATCGAAAACACATTGGGCGCCTGCCGGCGAATATCTTCTTCGCCCATGTACACAATACATTCGAGTCCAAAGTGGGCACACGCCGTGGCGGTTGCTACGCCATGTTGGCCGGCTCCCGTTTCGGCAATCACCCGTTTTTTGCCCATCCGCATCGTGAGCAGCGCCTGGCCGAGCGTGTTGTTGATTTTGTGGGCGCCCGTGTGATTCAAGTCTTCCCGCTTGAGCCAAATTTCTGCCCCGCTGCAATGTTCCGTCAAGCGCCGGGCAAAAGTGAGCGGTGAAGGTCGGCCCACATAGTTTTTTAGCAACTCGTCCAGCTCGGCTTGGAAATTGGCGTCGCCTCGGGCCGTTTCATATTCCTGGGCCAGTAAGTCGAGAGCATGGACCAGTGTTTCTGGCACGTACCGCCCACCAAAATCGCCAAACCGCCCCGCGGCATCGGGAACCTGGGCAGACGATTGATCGGAAGGCGTCGACATGAAATACTCCTGGGGGAACCGTTGATTTTCAATGCCCACGCTCTCGCGGTCAAGGGCAACGATTTACGTTCTATGCGGATCGATACTTTCTTCTCACTTCTTCCTTCTCACATCTCACTTCTGACTTTCCTATGCCTGAGCTTCCGGAAGTTGAAACCATGCGTCGCGGTATTCTCGACGCGGTTGGCAGTCGTGTTGCGGATGTCTCTAAACTCCGCTGCACGCGTAAGCCGATCGAGGTGGTTCCCGCGGCTTCCCAATTTCGTCGTCGGGTGCAAAATCAACGGATCGCCCGCGTCGGTCGTGCGGGGAAACGAGTCGTCATCCATCTGGAGAACGACGAAGCAATTGTCATCGAACCGCGTATGACCGGTCTGGTTTTGGTCGTCGACCCGCCAACGAGGGAACATCTCCGCTGGCGGCTTGATCTGACAGACGGACCGATTTCGCAAATCTTCTATTGGGACCGTCGCGGGCTGGGAAATGTTCGCCTGTTTTCTGAAACCGAGTTCCGCCAACAATTTGGCCCGGAGAAACTAGGGCCCGATGCGCTGGGTGTCACCCCAGAAATTCTCCAAGAAAAACTTGGCCACTCGCGGCGGGAAATCAAGCCTGCACTGCTCGACCAGCGCGCGGTCGCCGGCATCGGCAATCTTTACGCTTCAGAAATTCTTCACGTCGCAGGCATCCATCCCCAACGCCTTTGCGTGGCAATGTCAAAACGTCAATGGCAATCGCTTGTCGCTGCAACAAGAACGGTTCTCGAAGAAGCGATTCGCTGCGAAGGCTCCACGCTGGGCGATGGTACGTATCGCAACGCGTTGAATCAACAGGGCAGTTACCAAAATGCACACCGTGTGTACAACCGTGCCGGCCAGCCGTGTCCTCGTTGCAGTGGCGGGAAAATTACGCGAATTGTGCAAAACCAGCGGTCGACGTTCTTTTGCAGGCATTGCCAGAAACGTACCGGGGCGTTGATGTGAGCAGTTAGTTAACACGTTTCGTAGGGCGATTTAGGCGAAATCCCAGTTTTTCGCCATTATTTTTTATTGACACTTCAAATAACCTGGATAAGCTAATAGCAGCAGGGCGCAAGAGTGTACCCGTGTATTTGCAGTTTATTTATTACTTTGAATTAGACCTAATCGTCAAACCATACCTTTCCGTAGTACACTAAGGAAACGCTAGTTAAAGAGCGACTTCCATAATCTTTCTAAATACGTAGCCCAGGGGGGTTGCGCATCAGGAAAGATTTTGGAAGTCGCTTTTTTTATTGACTAGATTTTATTGCCTAGAACGATTCGGAACTCGTCTAGAGCGGCTCGGACATTTTAGCTTGTTTTCCGCCGAAGTTCACACGACAACTCGCGACGAAAGATCGGCTTTACTTGCAGGGCTTTTAAGCAAGAAAAACCAAAGAGGTGAATCTAAGATGTCACGAATGTTAACGATCGTCCTCGTCGGGTTGCTTGGCGCTGTTTTCTCAGCGAATGCGACTCATGCCGCGCCGATCTCTTTCGCTTATACCGGTACAATCAACGGGCTTCAGTTGGCTCCCGAATTACAAAGTGGCGATCAAATAACGATCACCTATACCTTTGAATCATCGCTCACCGATCAGCTGTCGGCCATTCCCACCCTGGGTCGATACGGACCGCTGCTGGATCTGACTTTCACTGGCAGCAGTGGTTTTGTTGCGATGCTTGTCCCTAATTCCGGAATGATTGAGGTTGAGAACGATAATTTTTTGAATCGAGACTCCTATGTTGTGTCAGCTTCATTTCAGCAAATTGGCTCTTTGGGTGGAGCTCCGCCTCTCGATCTAACGATCACTTTTACAGACTTTACGAAAACTGAGTTTAGTAGCGATGCGCTCCCACTGGCCCCGCCAAATCCAGCCGATTTCTCCAGTGCCACCGGTTCAATCAGAAACACGAACTTCGGGTTTGCCAGCTTTTCGATTGATGCGATAGCAACATTACCGGAACCGGCTTCGATCTTATTGTTGCTTGCTGGAATTCCAGCCCTGTTGATGACGAGAATTCGTTCCTAGATGGGCAGCTAGATTCTCTCCGGTGGTAGGACGCACCGCATTTTCTAACACGCTTAATCGCCTGTAAGCGATTGAAATGCTCGGCTGCGGAACTCGCGAAGCGTGTCGATCAATTCTTGCATGGTTTGGAATCGATCGTTGGGATCTTTTTCCAACGCGCGCATGGCGATTTGAGCCAACACACGGGGAATGTGTCGTTGGGGCGCCTTTTCGGCCGGGGGAATTGGCGGCTCGTTGACGATCATTTCAAACGTTTCGCTAACCTTTTCGCCACGCAAAGGTTCCTTCAACGTGAGAATTTCGTAAAGTACGACGCCAATACTGTAAATATCGGTGCGGGCGTCGATTTCCATTCCGCCTCCGCGCACTTGCTCCGGCGACATGTAGAGCGGTGTGCCGGGGCGTTGGCCGATATCGGTCAGCTCTTCATGTTCGATGATGTTGTCTTCAAGCTCCGAGCCATCCAGGGCCCAAACTTTTGCCACACCCCAGTCGAGCAACATCACTTCACCGTAAGATCCAATCAAAACGTTTTCGGGTTTGACGTCGCGATGCACAACACCGTGGGCATGGGCGTAGGACAGCGCGTTGCAAACTTGGATCAGCACACCCAACATGCGGTCGAGATTGTAAACACGGCAAGCCCGTTCGTCGCCCAGGATTTGTTGTTCAAGAATGTCGCGGATCGTTTCGCCTTCTACCTTCTTCATGGTGAAGTAAAGACGCTTTTCGATGTCGTGCCCAATTTCATAGACGGGAATCGTATTCGGATGTTGCAGTTGAGCGGTCACGCGCGCTTCACGCAAAAACCGGGCGCGTGGGTATTCATGATCCGCCAGATGCGAGTGTAATGTTTTCATAACCACCGTTCGGCCCAGGTTGTTGTCCCGGCAGGTGCGCAAGATGGCGGAACCCCCTTTCGACAGATCGGTAAAATCCGAATAGCGCGTAAAGCTATTGGAAAAATAGCTGGGGAGTTGCCGATCGGTGTCTTTGGCATCAATTTGCGGATAACGGTCATCCGTGGGGTTCTCGGAACGCTGCTCGGTCATGTCGCGATTCTCATCGTGGTTTAAAACTCATGTGGTGGGTCGATAAACAAACCTAGCTCTCACCACAGGTCAGTGTACTAATAGGCCAAAAAATACCAAGGGTGGAAAGTTGCAGATCGCATGCGGGTGGAATAGTCCAGCACGGCATTTGATGCCCTAAGATTCAATAACTTCCAAAAGCTGGCTGCGGATGTGAGACAATTGGTCTTCGTCAGAGATTTTACGTCCTTCTCGGTCCGTTACATAGAAAACGTCGACCACTTGATCTAGATAGGTGCCGATCTTTGCGTGATGGATGACCAACGCAAGGTCGTGAAATCTACGGGCGAGTTGATAAAGCAACCCCGCTCGGTCGAAAGTGAAGACTTCCACCAGCGTACACTGCTGCGAGATCTCGTTGTCGATCGTTACTTCGTTGGGCAACGCAGTGAGTTGCATCGAGGCCTCGGCCTGTTCCTGCCCCCACATTTTTCGGAAACGCGGCGGCTGGTCGTCGTGTACCGAGGCGACCAGGGCAGCACAGATTTTTTTCAAGCGACTTGCGGAAGGTTTTTTGGGCGAAAGCAAGTCGGTTGCTTCGTAGCGCAGCATCAACAACTCTTCTGCAAGTATATCGGTCGAAGCAGCAAGTATTTGCATTCCTTCGCCCGAAAGGACTCCTGCCATGCTGGAAAATACACCGCGACCTACGCCTCGATCGACGCCCGCAATGAATTGAATCGTCTTGGTTTCTGATTGGTAATTGCACCAGGCTACGGCCGTTTTGGTCGAGAGATTTTTGAAGTGGCGAAGCGTTTCCACTACTTCGCTCGTTTCACGGCCTGCCAAATAGTTTGGCGGCAACGCAGCAATTTGGCGATTCCACCAATCGTCGCCCTGTTCTGCAGAATTCAGTTTTTGATGAATCACACCTCGCTGGGCTTCCAAATGCGAATCGGGCCCATGGTTCTCAGTATTATCCAGGTACTTGCTCGTGCGGGTAAACAAGTCGCCAAGAACATCCGTTTTCCAGTCGTTCAAAACGCCTGGACCAACTGCGGCCAGATCGGCGCAGGTCAACACAAACATCATTCTCAGCCGGTCGATGTTGCCGACCTTGTCGGCGAACTGCCGAATCAGTTGAGGGTCGCTCGTGTCGCGTCGGAAAGCGAGATGCGACATCACCAAATGTTTATGGACTAGAAAAGCCACATCGGAGGTGGAGCGCTGGTCGAGCCCCAATAGGCCCGCCGTTTCCTCAGCCAGCCTTTTGCCAACCTCGCTATGGTCTTCTTCAAACCCTTTGCCCAGATCGTGCAACAGCAGCGCCAGATGCAAAATACGTTTGTCATCAACATCGCGTGCAGCCGATCCTAAAACGTTGTCTTGGTTGGCAAACTCCGCAGCCATGCGAACGGCCCGCAGGCAGTGTTCGTCGACGGTATATTTATGGTACTGATTGAACTGCAGCAAGCATCGCGCATGGCGCATGGACGGAATGATCTTTTCGAGAAACCCAAGTTCGTGGAGCACTCGCAGGATTTCGCCAACGGACGACGGATTCGCCAGCAGATCGTAAAACTGACTACCGACACTCTTGGGAGCATTCTCCGGGAATTCTGGTGCAGCCAACAACAGAGCCGACCACGTGGCGTGCTCAAACGGTTTGCCCTGTGTGATCGAAATTTCCACCAGGCGAAGCACTTCGCCCAGGTCTCGCTTTAGTTTAGCCATGCCTGCGGGCGTCGCGGACACATGACTCAT
Organism: Planctomycetota bacterium; assembly: GCA_029259915.1. GTDB lineage: Bacteria > Planctomycetota > Planctomycetia > Pirellulales > Lacipirellulaceae > Bythopirellula. The sequence goes on from JAJDED010000007.1 coordinate 192,168, forward strand.
GCCGATTCGAAAGTCGCCCGTTACCGTTTTGCTCAACACCGGATCGAGCACTTTGGTCACAGGAGAAATTACCTGCAAACTGGCGTCGCGTCTGCGGACCAATTGCCAGAGATGATTGGTGTGGCGGAAATAATCTCGCATCAAGCGTTCCACGGGCAGCATCCCTTTCCCCCCGCGGTAACCAAAACTCTCTGCGATACGAAGTTGCTCGGCCCGATCAAGCATGTCGCGAGCCGAGGAAGCATGAAAATGCATTTCGTTTCGTAGCCGCAAAAGAAACAACCTTGCCGAAAGCAAGCGGCGGTGGTCGAATTTCGACAATGCCCCGAGCAGGTGGAGTCGATCGGGGTCCGACTCGCCATGTTCGGCAAAGCCCAGCCAGCGCAACAGATTCAGATCGCGCAACCCGCCACGTGAGCGCTTCACGTGGGGTTCCAGCAAGTAAACGGTGGTTCCGTATTCGTCGCGCTCGGTGGTGCGCGCATCGAGAATCGTGCGGAACAGCGTTTTGCGATTCCGTTGGACCATCTTCTTGAAGTTTTCTCGGAACGAGTTGTAAAGCTGCTGATTGCCGGCTAATAGCCGCGTGTCGATCATCGAAGTGCAAACGATCGGGTCTTCGCGGGCAAGTTGCACCGACTCGTTGACGGTGCGAACACTGTGGCCCAGTTGATGACCGACGTCGAAAACCCCCTGGGTCAGAGGACGGACTAAGGAGGTTATGTGCTCCGGATTTCGCGAATCATGGAGTATCATCAAATCGACATCAGAAAACGGGGAGCATTGCCGACGAGCAAAACTTCCCAATCCGACAATCGCCACTTGCGATCGCAGTTGATTCCGCGTGGCGGAGCTGGACGAAGTTTCGAATTCGTCTACGGCGATGTCAAATAATCGAGTCACAACCGTATCGATCAACGATGCCAGCCGCGCGGAGATTTGAGTCGCCGGGAGTCCGCGATCATGCAGTTGGCGGATCTCTTCGCGCTGCTCGTCCAAGAGAGCACGCAATGCTTGAACAGTGGCAGTAATGCGTGTTTGATCAGGCACGCGCAAATTCCTTACCGGCCTGAAGGATGGGTGCCACTGCCTGGCTTGCCAGCAGTGCAAAACGGGTACCAGGGTTCCACTGCCGAGCAAGTTCGCCTCGGCGAATCCGCCGAGGTGGATCAGGCAGTGGCACCCTCCACTTTAAGTCAGCAATTCAGGGCTGACGTTCCACCAGCCGCATACAACGAAACAGCAAACTCACACCGCTTCGTCGCCGGTTTCTCCCGTGCGGATGCGTATCGAGTCTGTCAACTCGGAGACGAAAATTTTTCCGTCGCCGATCTGCCCCGTTTGGGCCGTTTTGATAATCGTGTCGATCACCGACTGGGCTTGATCTGAGGAGACGGCAACTTCCAGCTTGACCTTGGGTACAAAATCGACGGCATATTCCGTACCCCGGTAGGTTTCGGTATGCCCCTTTTGTCGGCCAAAGCCTCGGACTTCGGTAATTGTCATCCCAGCGATCCCTTGTTCGCTCAGAGCGTTTTTGACATCTTCGAGTTTGAAATGACGAATCACTGCTTCGATTTTTTTCATCGCGTGATTTCCCTATGATTTTGACTAGGCGAAGGACAAAGTGCCCGAAGCAATTGGCAGACGCCTTGTAAGTAGATTTTATGCAAAAAAACCTTGATCCTCAATGTGCATTGCCTGCACTTGAACAAAGCAAAACATAAGTTAGGTAAAGATGTAACCTTCCTCGCCATGTTCGCTGATGTCCAAGCCTTTTACTTCGTCGTTTTCGTTCACGCGTAGTCCGACGATCGCGTCGAGAACCTTCAGAATGATAAACGTGGCAACAATACTGAAAATCCAGGTGACCCCGATCGCGGTAAGCTGTCCTGGCATGACGCTTCCTCCCTCGATCATTCCCAGCGGCTGTCCTTCACCAATGTCCCAGCAAACGCGCGTGGCAAACACGCCGGTGAGCACGGCACCCAGTGTTCCGCCGACGCCGTGGACGCCAAAGGCATCGAGGGAATCGTCGTAGCGGAATTTATTCTTGATCGTTCCGCAGGCAATCGCACAGACAACCCCCGCCACGGCACCCATGATGAGTGCCGGCATGGGCTGTACAAAACCTGCCGCGGGAGTAATACAAACCAGCCCCGCCACGGCCCCCGAAGCGGCCCCCAGAACACTAGGTCTCCCATGCGTGAGCCATTCGTAGAACGACCAACCCAACACACCGGCTGCCGCTGAAAAGTGGGTTACCGCAAATGCGCTGGAAGTCAGGCCGTCGCTCAGCAATTCGCTACCGGCGTTGAATCCAAACCAACCGACCCAGAGCATTCCAGCACCGAGCGTAGTGAATGCAAGGTTATGCGGACGCAGGTCGGCGTTCCCGTAGCCGCCCCGTTTGCCGATTACAAGTGCACAAATCAGCGCGGAAACTCCCGAGCTAATATGCACCACCGTCCCGCCGGCAAAATCGAGCGCCCCGCCTAGGATGGCGTGTTCGGATCCAAACGCAAGAATCCCGCCGCCCCAAACCCAGTGGCACAGCGGGCAGTAGACCAGCGTTCCCCAAGCAATGCTAAACAGCACCATCGCGCTGAATTTCATGCGCTCGGCAAATGCTCCGCAGATGAGCGCCGGCGTGATGATAAAAAACATGCCTTGGAACAGCATGTGGGTATAACGGGGGATTGCATCCGCCATAGGCGTAGCGGGGGCATTGGTCGCTTCATCCCAGGTGCGTTCAACACCTTGCATCAACAGATAGTCGCCATTTCCCAGGTAAGCGCCATCGCCGCCAAAAGCAAGACTGTAGCCGTACAATGCCCACAGCACTGTCATCATCCCCATCAGGAATAGACACTGCATCATCACGCCCAAGACGTTTTTCTTGCGGACCAATCCGCCGTAAAACATCGCCAGGCCGGGGGCCGTCATGAACAGCACCAAGGCGCAGCTCGTAAGCATCCACGCGTTGTGCCCTGCAAGTAGTGCTTCGTCGGCAGTCTGTTTCACGGCTGCCAAGTCCACTGTTTCCTGCGCGAGCGCCAATTCGCCTTGGCAGAAAACCCAAGTAATTGCCAGCAGCAGCGCCGGCAACCTTATCTTTTTGATCATGTCGTCCTCCACACTTATTTATTTTGTCGTGGTAAGAAGGAAGACACTCCGCCTGCAAGAGAACTTTCTTGCGTGTCTGCCGAAATTGGTTGTCAACTCACCGGAATTTTCTCGTGAGCAATTCTATCCTGCAGCCTGAGGTCGAGTAACCACAAAGGCACGAAGATAATGAATTGAGAAAAGAATATATTTTGAAATTGGAAGAATAGAGTAATCCACTTATTCCTTGATTCTTTCCATTCTTTGTGCCTTTGTGTCTTTGTGGTTCAAACTTGCACTGGCTGTATGAACGCGATAGTGACAGCTTAGTAGGATAAGATCCGACCTTCTTTCCGTAAAGGTGGCTGACTGACGAGGCCAGCATTTGCCTTGTTCTAACGGTTTTTCTGCCAGGGAACATCTTCACCGCCCGCCTCGGCATTGGCTGCCCTGGCAAGGACAAACAGCAGGTCGCTGGTCCGATTGATGAATTTCAAGGCAAGCTCCCGCACTTCCGCTTCCTGCGACAAGCCGACGATTTCTCGCTCCCCGCGCCGGCAAACACACCGGGCCAAATGTAGCATTGCTGCCGCACGAGACCCACCGGGCAAGATGAACGTTTGGAGCTTGGGTAAATCGTTTTCGAACGAATCGATCGTTGCCTCCCAATCGGCAACATCTTTCTCGTCGATAAGCTGCATATTTTTCTTCTCAGCATCCGGCGTTGCCAGTTCCGCCCCCAAGTCGAAGAGCTGATTTTGTAGTCGCTCTAAAACAGCATCCAAACGCGGGGAAACCCCATCTGCCCGGACGATTCCCAGCAGGGCGTTCAATTCGTCGAGCGTGCCATAGGCATCCAGGCGTCGGTCGCATTTGAGCACACGCTCCGTGCCAAACAGTCCTGTGGTGCCATCGTCGCCGGTGCGAGTGTAAATTTTCATGGAATAGGGGAAGGGGGCAGGGGGAAGGTTGATGCAGATAGGTTACCCAATCTTTGACGCGTTTGCATGACGGAATTGCCGGTCTGGAGGGATGATCCGTTTATGCAGAATAACAGTTGGATTAGCGGCTTCTCGTAGATTTAGCGATTGTCTGCTGCGAAACACGATAAGTCGGCTTGCCCTGGGGTGCTGGGCGAAATATGGATTTTTAGTGATTTAGGCATTGATATACAGGGCTGAGATGCTGGTTCTGGCAGGAATTCGAGCTAGAATCTAAAGTCCGCAAATCTTGCCCACTTTGCCGATTCAACCATGTGGCAACCCTTACCATTGGAACACCGTATACGCGTGTGGAGCTTGGCTTAACTGCCAGTACAGCCCATCGCACGATTAGAAATGCCCGGAGAGTCACCCATGCCACGTTGGTTCATTTGTTTATTCTTGGTTGGTTGCTGTGTTCTCTGGGCGTACATACCTGGTGCCACGGCAACGGATGTCCAGAATACAACCGTAAAATCCGATTCGGCTGTTACGCAAAATCAAGATAACGCGCAAGCCGATGCGGCCGAACAAGATATAAAGCAAGCGGACGAAGAAAGCGCTGACACGCCCGCAGAGAAAAGCCAGGAGTCTTCCACAGACGAAACAACCACAGAAGAGCAAACGGTTGAAAAGAAGGACAGTAAAAAAGAAGCCGAGAAGCCGAGTCCGCACAAAGTCGAGCGTAAGCCTCTCAAGATCGAAGTCGAACTGGATGGACAGTTCGTTGCCGACGATACGACGGAAGTCACCCTGCGTCCGGAGGTTTGGACGCGATTTAGAGTGCTTGAAGCGGTAGAGCATGGAACCGCGGTCAAGAAGGGCGATGTTCTAGTTCGTTTCGACGATGAAAAAATTGAAGAAGAGTTGGCCGAGGAATCGATTAATCAGCGCATCGACGAATTGGAATTGATGCAGAACGAGGAAGAATTTCCCCGCGCGGAAAAACTACTAGAACTCAACTTCGAGCAAGCCAAAGTCCAGTACGAGCAGCTTGTCGAAGATTACGAGTATTACAAAAACATCGATCGGCCTTTCATGGTCAGAATTACCAATCATCGTTTTGAATCGGCCAAAGAGGATCTTGACTCGCAACGAGAGGAACTCGAACAGTTACAAAAAATGTACGAGGCGGACGATCTTACCGAAGAGACCGAAGAAATCGTGCTCCGACGCCAGGAATTTCAGGTGAGGACGGCTGAGTTGATCATGGAGCTTCAAACCGAAAGCCGCGATTACACGCTGAATGTGCAGTTGCCGCGAAACGATGAAGACTACGCTCGGAGGCTTGAGGAGTCGAAGCTCAAGTTTGAACAGATCAAGACGGCCAAGGAAATGGGTCTGCCACTTGGAAAATTTGAGCTAGAAAAAAAACGTGAAACCCGTGCAAGGAGTGTGGAGCGACATGCGAAACTTCTCAGCGATCGGGCACTGATGGAGCTGCGTGCTCCCACCGATGGCGTTGTCTACTACGGCAGATGCCTAAAAGGGAAATGGTCTGAAGTTTCGTCGCTGAGCTCGAAACTCCGTCCCTATGGCACGGTTTCTGCCAACACAGTTATTATGACCATTGTCCAGCAACGTCCGCTGCATGTGGAAACCCAACTTTTGGAGAAGCACGTGCCAGATTTTTCCGCGGGACTTGAGGCGATCGTCACCCCAGGTGCCGACAAAGATCTGGAGTTGCCAGCCAGCGTCACCGACATCCACAATGTGCCGGATTCCACAGGCAAGTTCCGAACGCACTTGGATGTCGACTTGGCCGATGCGCCCGATTGGCTTGTGGCGGGGATGACCTGTGAGGTAGCCGTGGCTGTCTACGAAAATGAATCGGCCATCGTGATTCCCAGCGAGTACGTTCAAACCGATGAAGATGATGAGAAAATCAAAACCGTTTTACTCGTCGATCCAGAACAAGACGAGCCGGTGCGCCGCAAGGTAAAGCTAGGGCGCCGCAAGGGCAAATTGGTGGAGGTTCTCAAGGGTCTCGACGAGGGTGACGAAATTGTCCAAGAGGACAAGGATTCGGCAAAGAAAGACTGATGCCCAACCCAAAACCGAATTTCTTGAATTGTTTTGGCTTCTCAAAGAAGCTGATCATTGTGCTGATAGTCGGGTTTTGCACTTGCACGCCGCAATGGGACAGGGCGATCGCCCAGGAAACTGGCACTGCGTCGGCCAAGTCGGAAGCCCGGAGAAATTTCCCGCTTGCTGTTCAAGGTCCCGAACCAGTCGACATTACGCCACCCACCGCCAATGAGATTCACCAGTCCATTTGGCGGGGCGTTGCCTTTTTACTCGAGACTCAACTGAAACAAGGGGCATGGGGACGCTCGGCAAATTCCAAATACTATCGCATTTGGGCGCCGGTTCCTGGGTCCCATCAGGCTTTTCGCACTGCGACCACTTCTTTGTCGTTGATGGCTTTGGTCGAAGCCCGGGATCAATTCGAGGGAAAGCGCCGGGAAAGAATCGAGCAGGCGATCGACCGCGGTCAGGACTGGATGTTGGAGCATGCTGGTAATTTGCGGCGGAGCGAACCGGATGCGGAAGACGACTACTTTGGTTATGCCCTTTACAATGTATGGGGGCATTCCTTTGCCATCCACGCTATTACTCGTTTGCACAATCGTGCGGCTGGCAATGAGCCATTGCAAGCCAAACTCCAAACCCTGCTCGAATACCAGGGTGATCGCCTACGTCGGGATGCGTTTATCAACGGCGGATGGGGGTATTACGATGAACCGTTCAGCGATAAGTATGGAGAGCCGATAAAGCCCCGTCGGGCTCGGTTGCAGCGACCAACAGGTAGCCCAATCAGCTTTACTACGGCAACAGTTTTGATTGCCCTGAAGGAAGCGTCTGCATTCGGTGTCGAGTTGCCAGAGAATGCGATTCAACAGGCCATTGATTCGATTCTCCGGCAACGGTATCCCGACTTCACCTATGCTTATGGCGAATATCTGCGGTACATGCCACGGGCGGATATCAATCGTCCCGCCGGTAGTTTAAGTCGTTCGCAGGTCTGCAATTTGGCGTTGCGCATGTATGACGATTCTGCAGTGACCGACGAGGTTTTGAAAACCTGGCTCAAGCGACTTGTCGCTCGCAACGGTTGGCTTAGTATGAGCCGCAAACGGCATATCCCAGGCCAATCGCCTCATTTTGCCGATTTCGGAGTGGCCGGCTATTTCTACTATTACGGCCATTTCTACGCGGCTATGTGTGTCGAGCAACTTCCGGAAGCCGATCGTCCCTATTTTCAAGATCACCTGGCACATCTTCTGTTGCCATTGCAGGAGAAGGACGGAAGTTGGTGGGATTACATTCTCTACGACTATCACCAACAAGTCGGCACAGCGATGGCGATTTCGACGCTCGTGCGTTGTCAACATGATTCAGCAAGCACAAGTAAATAGTGCAGGCGCGCGGACAGCGAGCCGTTTGATAAGCACCTCTCATTGCAGCATCGATTCTACGCATGCTGCGTTTTTGCCAAACGGCGGGGCTCTCGGTGAGAAACGACATCATGGCAGAAGCCGAAATGCACCGCATTTTTTAGCGGTTTTCAGCAGATATCGGCACGAGGCGGGTTGTGCAGATTGTGCCGAGGTGAGGTCCAGGAAACCGGGTGACATCCCTGGTCGATGGGCAGCCCGGGTGAATCGGTAACCTAATCTTCCATTAGCAGGCGGCAATCGTCCTTAATCGGGCTGCAGCCGCGTTTTCCCCAAAACGTATGCCTGCCAACAAAAAACAAGAAATTAAAACACCCTCGAAGTAAGGCCTCTGGTCTTGCCCATGTTCCTGGCAACTCTCCCCAAATTGTTTGTGACACTAAATCAATTTGCTTCGACCCAGCAAAGAGTTCGCCAATGGGATTTCTAAAAAAATTCTTTCGTAACGTCTTCCATGAAGACGTTCTTTCCGAATCGACCAGTAGCTTCGAAAAGCTTAGCGAAGATGAGCTCGAAGCCCATCTGGGCGTGAGCCGCTACGGCAGCTTCCAAATGACCGATGCGGTACGGCCTTCCTATGATTTGGATGTCGTGCCTTCAGCCGGTTTTCGCCACGACGTCTATCGCGATGAGTCCTCGCGTCAGGATGTGCCAGTGGTGATGGCTGCCGCGTCTCGCGAACGGTTGTTCGACACGTTTATGCATCTCTTGGATCCGCTCGGACCAGTTGTGGATGTGGTCGTCGAGACCAGCCACGACTACGGTGCCACAGGACATCAAGATTTGTATCGCGAACATATCGACATGCCGATCTTGCAGAGCATTCTTTGGGATTTCGAAGATTTGCTCGTGAACGACGGCTGCGTTGGCATTGCCGTATTGAATCCGAGTATTCCGCAGGAAGTGCAATTCGACGAACACAAATTGTTGATTGTCTATGGCAAGCAACTTACTGAATACGAGGGTATCCTCATCGACTCGGGCCTGAACTGCCGGGAAGACATGCGGTTTGTCACCGAGGCGGAGCATGTCCATTCGACCAACGACGAATTCATCGAGCGTTTCGAGGAACTGAAGATGCGGCTTGGAATCGACGGGAACCCTTATTAAGAAATCAATTTTTGAGAAGCCACTTTGGCCGCGGCTTTGCAACCCGCCAGGCCGGTTGTTCGAACAGAACGACCGGCCTGCTTTTTTGCGCCAGGAAAGCAGTTAATACTACAGCGCGATGTCCCACCACGACGGCACAACGGCCACAACGGAAAGAAAGTGCTCTGAAAGGGTTGGAAGCCGGCCCGAAGACCGAGTGGTTGTTTTATGAGTTATTGAAGATACGCATGTTGTTGTTTTGACCTGCGACTCAGTTATCACGTAGTGCTCGTTGTGTCGTCGTGGTTCAATTTACTTAGCACGGTAGTGTTAAACCGCTTCAGCCTGATCGGGAGCGATCTTTTCCAGTGCCGTGAGATCATGGTCAATCAGCCGTTCTAAGGCAAACATTGCCGCAAAACCGACTAGGCCTCCGCCGCTGACAACCAACAGCGCCCACTGCTGCTGAATGCCGCTGGCGGTTACGAGCAATACCCCCAGCATCGGCACCAAAGCCGAGAGGGCTAAATGCACGCGGTTCCATTGTCGCAATCGCTCCAAATCCTTGCCTCGGGGACCGTGCAGCATGCCGTTGCGCACCAAGGCGGGGAAAAACCAGCGGACGGCGAGCGTCGTCAACAAAAAATAGGGATAAGCCATCGCGGCAAATCCGCAAAGGGCCAGCGACAGGATAAAGTGCGCATAGAAACCCATCGCTCCTTCAATCGGCAATCCCAAGTCGATAGCGATCGGAAAAATAATCCCCGACACGGTCCACATCGCCAAGGTGAGCAGTGATACGAACAATCCGAAAAACAGCACACGCCGCGTGGCTTCCTGGCCCCGATCGGTGCCACCTTCCGAAACCAACCGCAATACGCGCAACGCCGCCCACATGCCGACACCTATTCCCAACGGAAAAGCGATTCCATTGATCCAGTATTGAACATGGATAAATCGCTCTCTCAGATGAGGAAATCCCTCGACGATACGCAAATAGTTGTAAGAAAAATTAAACGCCCCGGCCAACGCGTTCGGGGTGAGCCCCGCGACGATGATCGCCAACAACGGCCATTGCAGGATGAGTTTGCTGAAAGGATTTTCCGCCGGTCGCATCATCTGCCAGGTACGCGGGTGCAGGCAAAGACGCAAATCGCGAGCGACCTCTGCCGCGGATTGATAACGTTCGTCTTTGCGCGGTTGCAGGCAGCGGGTCAGCACTTGCTGAAGCGATTCGGGGCAATCGGCGGGCAATTGTTCGAGCATTTTGTTGAAATCTGCGTAGTGCCTCCGATCGATCATCCGCTGCACCTTGGCGAGCGAATTTCCCTCGGTTGGGTCGTCGTCAAACGGTCGGAAACCGCACAACAACTCCCACAGAAGCAGGCCTAGCGAATAGACGTCGCTCGCTTCACGCACCAACTGGGGCGAGCCGCCCAACACGGGGTGGCACGCCTGCAATTGCTCGGGCGACATGTAAGCCAGCGAGCCGCCAAAAGTATCGGCAGGATCTTCATCGGCGCGACCGCCATTGTAGCTCACGTTGAAATCAGCCAGCTTTGGGGCTCCCTCTGATGTCAGTAGCACATTCGCCGGTTTGATGTCGCGGTGCAGTACCCCTTTGGAATGGGCATACGCAAGTCCCTCTGCCAGTTGCGAACCAATGCGGCAAACGGTCATCGGCCACGACGCTTCCGCTAACCAATTTCGCCCCGCGGAACTCTCGGGACGCACGGCCCCCGTGGCCGCAAGTTTTTCATCAACGATAGCCAGCAATAAACTTCCCTTACGACTTCTTGGGGCGGTTTTTCGGACGATCGAAACAACCTGTTGCAAGGTTCCGCCCGGTACGACTTCCATGTAAAGCAACCGCGTAGGCGGGTCGCCACACTCGCGCTGATCGAACACGCGTACTATCGTGGGGTGATCCAATTGGGCAAGCGTTTGGGGCTCGCTCCCCCGCTGGCTGGAAATTTTGAGTGCAACCAACCGTTCCATCGAGATTTGCCGCGCGAGAAACACTTGGGCAAACGCCCCGCTCCCCAATTCGGTTAGCAACTGGAAATCGTCAATTTTATCGCCCGCTTCAAGTGGGATTTTGTTCGCAGATCCAGATGCGATGTCTGTCGGCTGCGCTGATGTGTTTTTTGTGTCGGCAAAATAGGTGCAGGTCGGCGTGCCCGAGACGGCCATCCCGCCCACCAATTCGCACAAGGTTGTGGCTTGCTTGGGAAACCGATCGCGAATTTCATTCTCGGTAACCTGCTGGCCAGCCTGCATGCGCACCTGCAGTTCCTCGTGGATCAATCCCAGAGGGAACGGATCGCACGCTTCAAGCTCCGGGCACTCCTGGGCGTACTGCTCCAACTTCTGGGGCGAACAATCATTCTGCCAGCGATATTCCAAATCGACTTTGACCAATTCCTGCATAGCGAGGTTTCTCAGCGCAGGATCTCCGTCAGGCAGAAAACTTTGCCACTGAGGTTCCGACGCTCCCACGGTCAAATGCGATTCCCACGCACAGGCCAAAGCGTCGACCGCCTCGGCAACTTGCTGCCAAAGCAGATCTTCCCGCTCGGCTTCGCTCTGGGAAGCAACGCCCGGTTCGCTAGAATGAGAACGGTCCGACGTCATCCGACGTTCCTCGATTTATGATTTCCGATGCCTTGAGCATCGTTCCGAAAGCTGTCCATGTCTGATCATGATACGAAACTTTTGGCCCGTTTACGATCGGGCGAGGAGTCGGCACTGGTCGAATTTCTGCAGGAAAGCGAGCATGCTCTGCTGGCTTTCATTCGCAGCCGGATTGGTGCACATTTACGCAAGAAAATCGAGCCGGAAGATGTACTCCAGGAAGTCAGCATCGAAGCGGTGCGTGTGATGGGGCAAACAGACTTTTCCTCGTGGGATCCTTTGAATTGGCTTTTTCAAATTTGCGAGCGGAAGATTATCGACGCCCACCGGCGATATTTTGTCAGCCAAAAACGTGACGTACGACGCGAGGCAGTTATGCCCGCCGGAAGCGATGCAGCCGGGCTTGCCGACTTGTTGGCAGCCAGCATGACCACGCCTAGCGCCGCCTTCTCACGCGATCAACGTCAGCTACGCATGCTTGCCGCGCTCGACACATTGCCCGAGCAAGAGCGCGAAGCCCTGCGGCTTCGTTATCTGGTCGGCTTGCCATCCAAAGAGATCGCGCGAAAACTGGGCAAACAAGACGGGGCAACACGCGTGATGATCTCCCGCGCACTAACCAAACTACGAGAAATGCTCGAATATGAAAATTAAGATGAACCGCCAAAGACGCCAAGAGCGCCAAGGGATTTTGATAATAGACTTCACAAGAGTACGAATGTCAGGTGCCGCACCTGACCTACGGAAAACTGACTACGAACCACGGACTACTCACCCCACATCTCCCAAGCCGAGCGCCTCGCCATAACGGGTTAACATCTGACTACGAAGCCGAGAATGATCGGCATGCTTGAGTCCCGGGTCGGCTGCGACTAACAGTTGCGCCTCGCGGCGAGCTTCTTCCAAAAGCGCCCTATCTTGCTGCAAGTCGGCAATGCGTAGCGGTGGCAGACCGTGTTGCTGCGTTCCGAACAGATCACCCGGGCCGCGCATCTCAAAATCGAGTTCTGCCAACCGAAAACCATCGGTTAATTTCGCAAACGCTTCAAGACGTTCGTGGCTTCGTTCGCCATCGGTGTCGACCATCACCCCGCAAAAACCCGGATGATTGCCGCGTCCCACCCGCCCACGGAACTGGTGCAATTGGGCAAGCCCGAATCGCTCGGCACCGACGATGGTCATTACCGAAGCGTTCGCAACGTCGACGCCCACTTCGATGACCGACGTGCTGATCAGGACTTGGGTTTCCCCCTCACGAAAATCTTCCATGGCTTGCTGCTTTTCCGCCGCCGACATTCGGCCATGCAGCAACCCGGTGCGGAAAGCTTCGAGTTCGCCATTGGTGAGTTGCTCAAAAGCGGCAGCAACGCTGGGGGCGGAAACCGTCTCCGACTCGTCGACTAACGGGGCCACGACATACGCCTGCCTGCCTTCGTGCAATCGGTCGCGGACAAACTTCCACCACCGCTCCTGTTTATCCGGCTCGACCAGGTAAGTATTTACCGCCTGCCGGCCCTCCGGTAATTCGCTTAGCGTGGAAATATCCAGGTCTCCAAATAGAGTCATCGTCAGCGTGCGTGGAATCGGAGTAGCTGTCATCACCAAATAGTGCGGCGAATGATCGGTCTGCCGCAAGGCGGCCCGTTGGCGCACGCCAAATTTGTGTTGTTCGTCGACTACCACCAATCCCAGATCGTGAAATCGAACGTCGTCCTGGATAATCGCATGCGTTCCCAGCACGACGTCAATTTCTCCGGAAGCGAGTTTTTCAAGCATTTCGGTGCGCTCGCGTTTGGACGTTCCGCCGGCAAGTACAATATAACGCACTCGGCTTGCTTCGAGCAAATGTGCAAGCGTGTCGGCATGTTGACGGGCAAGAATTTCGGTGGGAGCCATCAACGCCGCCTGCTTACCATGAGCCACGGCCACAAGGATCGCATAGAGTGCCACGATTGTTTTCCCGCTGCCCACGTCGCCTTGCAGCAATCGGTTCATGGGCCGATCTAACGCCATGTCGGCGGCAATTTGCTGGATCACCGCTTCTTGGCTTGCCGTGAGTGTGAACGGCAACAAGCGGCGGATACGGGCGTCGATTTTTGTGGTCGCCTCCAGTGCAGGGGCTTGATAATCTTGTTGTTGCCCGCGGCGAATCGACAAAGCCAATTGCAAAACAAATAATTCTTGAAAGATGAATCGTCGTCGCGCGTCAGAGAGCGTTTCTTTGTCCTCCGGCCAATGAATCGTTCGTATTGCCGTAGTCAGCGGCAGCAGGTCGTATTGTTTGAGCAACGCTTCAGGAAACACTTCTTCTGGATAATCGCCGAATTCGTCGACTGCCGATTCGACCATCCGCCGCATGTGGTATTGGGAGATACCCTCGGTCAACGAATAAATGGGAAGCATCTTCCGACCTTCCGACTGCGATTCTTCCTCGGCAAGCCAGGTCACCTGCGGATGCGACATTTCCCACATCATGCCCCGCATCTTCGGCTTGGCAGAGAGCAGCAGCATTTGGCCTTCGTTGAATTTGTTGCGCATAAAAGGCTGATTGTACCAGATTGCGCGCAGGTAACCGCTGCTGTCCCTCAGCAGGATCGAGACCCGGCTCTTGCCAAACCCATGGCTCGTAGCGGCCACTTGGGTGACCATGCCGCGAACGGTTTGCTGTTCGCCATCTTCGAGTTCGACGATTGGACGTTCGTGGGAAAGATCGAGATAGTCGCGCGGAAAGTTAAACAGCAGACTGCTGGCGGTGCGCAGGCCGAGTTTCTGGAGCAGCTCGGCACGCTGTCGACCGACATTACGCACTTTTTCTGCAGGTGTATTCAGAAGCTGTTTGGCCGTGGCATCCATCCATGCATTTTATCGCGCGTCGGGCCAGGCGAAACACCATGGCTGGCAATCGCTACAGATATTTTTGATAGGCGGCGACGGCCAATTCGTCTACGCGTTCGTTTTCGGGATGCCCGCTGTGTCCCGCGACGCGTGTGTAGCGGACTTCATGCTGCTGGAGCAGTGTATCAAGCTGCTGCCAGAGTTCCTCATTTTTCACGGGGACCAGTCGCTTCCCCTCCTTGCGGCGCCAGCCATTGGCTTTCCATTTGGGCATCCACTCGCTCATTCCCTTGCCGACGTAGACGCTGTCAGTAAACAATTCGACCCGTGCAGATTTTTTGAGCGCCGCCAAGCCTTCGATCACTGCGGTCAATTCCATGCGGTTGTTGGTGGTTTCGCGCTCGCCGCCCGATTTTTCGAGTTGCTTGCCTGTGACGGGATGGCGCAACAAAAAAGCCCAACCCCCAGGCCCAGGATTTCCACTACACCCACCATCAGTAAAAAGATGTACTTCCGAAAGTTGCGTCATGCTTTTTCTGAAACCAATTCTTTAAGGAGTGTAGTAGGACAAACTATAGCAGTCCAGGGTTGGAACGGTAATCATAGAACGCTGAAGAACACAGATCGTACAGATTTCCACGGATGGGAAGGATAGAGAATAAAAACATTTGCGCAAGCTAATTTCTGACAATAGAAAAATATTCTCTGCATCTGCGACAATCCGCTAAATCAGCGATCCTCCGCGTTCTATTCTGTTGGATTTGAAGTGGCTTGAGGTTTCGCTGCGATGGGCGGAAGTTCTGGGCGTGGTTTGGTCAATTGCTTCAGCTCGTCGGCCAGCTGCGATTCAATCCTGGGAGTTTCCGAAAGTGACCACGGCAAATGTACAGTAAACTCGCTCCCTTTGCCGAGATCGCTTTCCAGGGTAATATCGCCACCCAATAGTCGGCAGAGCTCGCGAACAATCGAAAGCCCCAGCCCCGTGCCGGAGTACTCGCGCGTCATGGCGGTGCCGTCGGGAAGTACTGTTGTGCCCTGGCGGAATTTTTCGAACACCAACACTTGCTCCGATTCGCTGATTCCCACGCCGGTGTCGGAGACGGTCAGTCGCAAATCGCCCCGGCGGTCTTGGTGTGCCGAAACGTGGATACGCCCCCCATCCGGTGTGAACTTGATCGCATTGGAAAGCATGTTGTTGAGTATCTGCTCGATTTTTCCCTGATCCTGCACCACCGGCGGCAAACCTGGGGCAATTTCATAATGCAGATCGATGTTTTTCTTGGCGCTCAACGGTTGGGCCATGTCGCATTGGGTGGCTACGACATTGCCGATGTTGAATTTACTTAAGCGGACTTCCATTTTCCCGCTCTCAATTTTCGCCAGGTCGAGGATGTCGTTGATCATTTCCAGAAGCTGCTTGCCCGACTGCTGGATATTGCCGGCATAGCGACGCTGTTTATCTTCCAGCCCGTCGGCAACACTCAGCAAGTCGCTAAAGCCGATGATGCTGTTCAGCGGTGTGCGTAGCTCGTGACTCACCGTGGCAAGAAAATCGCTCTTGAGTTGGTTCATCTCAAACAAACGCATGTTGGCTTGGGCCATTTCGTCGATCGTTTGATCCAGCTCGCCGTTCACACTGCGCAGTTCGTCCTGTTGGCGTAAGAGTTGGCGCAACATGCGATTGAACGCTGCGCCCAAGTCCTCGAATTCGTCGCCTGTGTGAATCACGGCCCGTTGCTCGACGTCGCCTCGACGAATCGCGTCGCTCACGTCGCGCAAATGCCGAAGCGGCTTGACGACCACGTAGCGGACAACCACATACAGCGCAACCATCGCCAAGAACACCGTAGCGATTGCCGCAACCAGCAACATGGCCCGATTGAGGTTCTGGTCCTTCTTAGTGTTGGACGCATCCATTTCCACGCGCACCACGGCTAGTAAGTCTCCAACCTGCAAATCGGATCGAAAAACTCTCACTGAAGGATTGTTGTGACAAGTGATACACTCTTTCTTGGCGAATAAAGGCTGGTAGTAAAGGTAAAGAGTTCTTTCCTCATCAAGTTTTCCTTGCCAAGGCTTGTCTTCCTGCGAAGTAAGGGTTTCGATATCATCGTCATCGACCAGCGTCCCACCCAGTTTCCCCCATTTGTCCATGAGGCTCCATTCGAACATTTCTTTGGGCTCGCCGATACCTTGTTCGTTCTTGGGGTGCAACACTTCCCATTTAAATGAACGATCGCTGAGCAATTTTGCCAGAGAATTATTTACTAGTTGCTCGGCAGGATTGATCGGGTCACTGTTTTCCATTCGTGTGATACTTGTCCCTAAAATGTCTTTGTGCTCGAGTATTTTCGCTAAATCGACCAGGGCTTCGCCCACAAAGCGATTCTGTTCAAGCACAATCTTGTCGGTCTGCGTGCCGTACCACCAGAAACTACCCGCGATCAACGGTAAAAGGCACGTACCAAACAGCAGCCGGCACTTGCGTTCCAAGCTCGTCTCGCCCAGCGCTTTTTTGAAGGTGCGGTAGCTCATTTGGGAGAGGTCAGAAGTCGGAGGTCGGAGGATAGGGGGGAGGCGATGCACCCATTCTATGGCAGGTGTGCGCGCAAGTCCAAGTGCAACAAATTCCTGCTTTCCCCAGCCCCTCGCTCCTCACCCCTCGCTCCTCCCTACAACATATCCCACGGATCGACGTCGACCGTGCAAATCACGTCTTTGGGCAGTTTGAGCTTGGCAACCGATTGTTGGGCCACCTGTCGCAAGGTTTCCCCTTGCTTGGCTTGCATCTGAATGTGGAAGCGGAAATTGCCGCGCAGTTTTGGAATCGGCGCCACGGCAGGGCCAATGATGCGTACGGCTTCTTCCGGACTGCTGTTACTTTTTAATTGCTGGGAGAGGTGCGCCGCAGTCTCGCGGGCAATCTCTTCCGACGGGCCACGAATGACGATTCGCAACAACGCACCAAAAGGCGGATATTCGAGCTCCGCGCGCTGGGCCAGTTCGTGCTGGGAAAATTTTTCGTAATCATGGCGCACCGCGGCCGCAATTGCCGGGTGGTCGGGATTGAGGGTTTGCACCAAAACGCGCCCCCCTTTTTCGCCGCGACCGGTACGTCCCGCCACCTGGGCCACCAGTTGGAAGGTCCGTTCCCCCGCGCGGAAGTCGGGCAGATGTAAAGCCGTGTCGGCATTGACCACACCGACCAGCGTCACATTAGGAAAATCCAATCCTTTGGCGATCATCTGCGTGCCGAGCAAAATTTGGATCTCCCCATGCCGGAACCGATCGAGTACCAACTCGTGACTGCCGGCGGATCGCATGCTGTCGGTATCCATCCGCGCGCAGACAGCTTGTGGAAACCGTGCACGGACTTCGTCTTCCAGCTTCTGCGTGCCCAAACCGCCATAGCGAATCGCTTGCGACTTGCACTCGGGACACGCGGTGGGCGGCAACTCCTCGCGATCGCAATAATGGCAAATCGCTTTGTTCTTTTGTCGATGGAACGTGAGCGAAATATCGCAATCGACACATTTCAGCACTTCTCCGCAGGCAGGGCATTGAATGTGGGTCGAAAATCCGCGGCGATTCAGCAGCAACATCACTTGCCCACCGTCTTGCAAAGCGGTGTTCATCGCTTGATGCAACGGTCGACTGATTCCGCCCCGGCTGGTGCGCGTTTGACCTGGATCGCGCAAATCGATCGTCGCGACGTCGGGCAATGCAAGATTCATCACGCGATTCGGGAGCGTGAGCAACTTGAATTCGCCTTGCTTCGCGCGTTGCCACGATTCAAGTGCCGGCGTGGCACTGCCCAACACGAGCGGAATTCCCTCGGCCAATGCACGTTGCCAGGCGACATCCCGCGCGTGATAACGGGGAGCCGTGTCTTGTTTGAACGAGGATTCGTGTTCCTCGTCGATAACAATCAAACCGAGATGCGGCGTCGGCGAAAATACTGCGCTGCGCGCGCCGACTACCACTTGGACTTCTCCCCGAGCGATCCGCTGCCAGTGGCGATGACGTTCAACGTCCGACTGATGGCTGTGCAACACGGCCACCGAATCGAATCGCGCGCGGAACCGTCGGACCGTTTGCGGCGTAAGGCTGATTTCGGGCACCAAGACTATGGCTTGCCGACCGAAGCCGATCACACGTTTGATCGCCTGCAAATAGACTTCCGTCTTGCCGCTTCCGGTAACACCGTGCAGCACCAACCCTTGAGGCTCTGCCGCTTCTAATGCGGTGAATATTTCGTTCAAAGCCGTCCGCTGGTCGGGATTGAGTTCGAGCGGTTTTTCTCTCGGGACATTGATGTCATCGAATTCGCTGCTGGCCACGCGTTTGGTGAATCCCTCGACCAAGCCCTTTTTCAAAAGTTGCTTGATCGGCGCTGCCGTGCAGCCGGCGGCCGCTGCGAGTTGGCTGGCAGTCAACGGCTCCGAACTTGCAGCAAGTACGTCCAGCGCCCGGCGCTGCTGTTTAGACGAAACCGGTTGGCTTTCAAGATTGCCCGCCACGTCCGACGGAACTTTTAGCAGCGTAACTTGCCGCGTGCCCGCCAAACGACGCACCCCCGCGGGCACCACCGCTTCGAGTACTTGCCCCCACGGGCAGAGATAATAGTCGGCCATCCACTTGGTGAGCTGCAGCATCGCAGACGAAAGGAGCGAAGCGGTGTCGACCACCCCGGTCACTTGCTTCAATCGTTTGGCGTCGACCTGCTTGGTTTCCAAACGCACGCAATAGCCCACAACCCGCCGATTCGACCGTCCGAACGGCACCTGCAATCGGCGTCCTGTTTCCACCAATCGATCGCCCAGCGATTCATCGCAAAATATGTCGGGAACCAGATAATCGTACTCGCCCGCCGCACCACCGCCCAAAACAACCGTAGCCACCAGTCGTTGCTCTCGCGCATCGAGTTCCCACTGGGCAGGCTCGGTCTCGAAAAGTTGCTGTTGCATTGGGAAGTGGCTAGGCGCTAGGGACTAGGAGTTAGGGGGGGAGGGACTCTCGATGCCGAAGCTGCTATCGTACATACTTATCTACTAAACAGTCACCACCTTACTGTCTCTAGCCCCTAGCCTCTAGCGCCAAGCCCCTTCCCCCCATGCTTCTCGGAATCTTCGGCGGTAGTTTCGACCCTGTACACAACGGGCATCTGTTGTTGGCAGAGTGCTGCGCCAAGCAGGCGGCGCTCGACACGGTCTGGTTTCTGCCCACGGCAAGCCAACCCCTCAAGCCGCAGGGGCCCGTGGCTAACGACCAAGATCGCTTAGAAATGCTGCGGCTGGCCCTGGATGATCGAGCCGAGTTTGAAGTTTCCGCGCTCGAAATCGACCGGGGCGGCGTGAGTTACTCATTCGACACGCTTACAGCAATCCGAGCTGAAAATCCCCAAGCCGAGCTTTTTTTTCTGATGGGTGCCGACTCGCTAGCCGACTTGCCTCATTGGCATCGCCCTGCGGAAGTCTGCACGCTGGCCACGCTGCTGGTGGTACGCCGTGCCGGCACGCCGGAACCCGATTTCAGCGTGCTACAGAACCTAGTGTCCGCCGAGCGACTCGATGCCATCCGCCGCCACCAGGTCGAGATGCCCGCCACCCCCATCAGCAGTTCACAAATCCGCTCGCAGATCGCTGCCGACAAAGATTGGCAAGCGTCGGTGCCGGAAAAGGTGGCCGCGTATATCTGCGAGCATGGTCTCTACACGAGCTGAAATGTCTCTCGCAGAGACGCGGAGCCGCAGAGAGTACGGTAGGGTGTTTGAAGCGAGAGCGGAACGCACCTTTCGCACTAAGCATCGGATTGACTGGCGACTTGATTAGACAGAAACTATCTATAAACAGGTCGAGCAAATGGGCCCGACGTGTCGCGAAAGTGGTGTTCGCCCAATGATCTCTCCTGCCAAGATCGTACTCGAAGCCCTGGTACTCGTGGCGGCACTCGTGTACTGCCGTGAGCTTCCAGAGACTCGAAACCGCCGCTTTGTCTTGGGTTTCACAGCACTCACTGTGATTCTCAATTCCCTCTTCTACTACTTCGCTGTTTGGCCATTTTTTTTGTCGAGTGGCGTCAGTCGATCCGATCTTCAATTTCTCGTCATCTTCGACGTTCTGAAGTGGGGAGTCCTGGCGTACTTTCTTTCAGGATTTGCCGCGCGTGTTGCCGATGCGGGATTTGGAGGCGGCTTCGCCCTCCTGCAAAGCGAACGCAGGTTGGGTAGCACTGTGTTGATTGGGATCTTTGCAGGCGTTGCCGCTATTGCAGCGGGCTATGTTTTGAGTCTCGTTGAATACAGGATGGGCTTTCTGGAAGCATTACCGTGGCCATTCATGAAAGACAACCCGGGCTTCATCAAACTTGGACTCTGGGGAGGATTTCGTAACCTGGCCGGCGAGGAGATCCTCGCAAGACTGGGAGCACAATCTGCCCTCCTCTACGCGCTTCGAAAAACTCGCGGGGCATCCATTCTCGCGATCTTATTGTCGTCGCTCTTCTTCGAGCTGTGGCACAACGGATTCACGGAGCTGTACTTCCTTAATTTTACGGCGTCGTGTGCCTTTGGCTGGGCATATGGGGTGCGCGGCTACGAGAGCGCAGCGATTGCTCACGCGGTGGCAGATTGGCTCGGCATAGTCATCTTGCCGCGGCTGCTGTTCTGATGAGACTCAACGATGTAGACTTGCATATAGTTATCTAGTCGCGAAGTGTGGATCGCGGCCATTTGCCAGCTCGACTTGCCGATCATAGTCCCATCGTTTCTCGAACTCTGTGGTGCCACCTCCAGTATAGTGATCCCCAAAGATCCCGAAAAACATATCTGAAACTGAACAACCCGGCAAAGTTGTCAGAATTCCGATAAACAGAAGCGATTTCCATTGTTTCATGATCTGATCCCAGAGTGGATTGTTCCCAAATTAGAGCTTTTTGCTGGCCGGTGGATTACACTGCTTTGGATGCTTGCATCCGCTCGGCCAGGGCGGGATGCATTTCGATGGTTCCCAGTTCTGGCTCGACGCGCAGTGCATCCATCACGTCGCTGAGTTGCTCGCGGTAGGTTTGCGTCATGTCCAGCAGGAGCCATTTCTTACCGCGGATCAGACAATGCCCTCCGCCCGCGCCCTCCAATGCTTCCTCGCGAATTTCGTAACCCAGCCGTCGGGCCATATCGATTGCCTGAGAGAGTAACTGAGCCGTATGCATGTTAGAAGTTCCTAGTTGTTAGGCGTTAGGGACTAGTAACTAGCAACTAGCCCCTAGCCTCTTTTCGCGGAGCGAAATTATATCGGCTTCGGTTTGAGTCGCCCAGGCGAGTTCGACGATAGGTACTAATGCAGTAAGTATTTATGAGTACAAGAGTTAAAGCGTAAGCATCAGTCAAAAGCGAGCGCATAGCACGTTTTGGCAAAGTGCGTCGGGTTTGACAACAGCGGTTAGCTTTTAGCTATTAGCTTTTTGGGAATGCAGTAGGCTTGGGAAGTTCAGAACAACGATTGCAGCGTGATGCTAGCAGTCGCGAAATGAAGCGGGGTATTTTATGACTGGCGGACAGCCGAGCAAAGATGAACAACTCGAAGCCCTCAAGCAGCAGTTGGTGCATGCCCAACGGATGGCCGCGCTGGGCGAACTCGTAGGCACGACCACGCACGAGTTCAACAATGTGCTGATGACCATTCTCAACTATGCCAAGCTGGGGCTGCGCAACAAAGACGAGCCGACGCGTGACAAGGCGTTCGAAAAAATTCTCGCTGCCTCGCAACGTGCAGAAAAAATTACCAACAGCGTGTTGGGTTTGGCGCGCAATCGCAAAGAAGAATTTGCTCCGACCGACGTGACCGCCATCATCCAGGAATCGCTCGTGTTGTTGGAACGCGAGATGCAAAAATACCGCGTGGCGGTTCGCTGCGAGTTTGCCGAAGTCCCCCCTGTACGAGCCATCGGCAATCAGATTCAGCAAGTGCTGTTGAACTTGATGACCAACGCCCGCCAGGCAATGCCCAATGGTGGCGAGCTGGTATTGCGGATCACACACGACTCGGCGGCCTCGGCGGTCGACATCACAGTGCGCGACTCAGGCAGCGGCATCCCTCGCGAGCAATTGTCGAAGATCTTCGATCGTTTCTACACCACCAAGCAGGGGCCTGACGCAAGCGGCAAAGGGGGCACCGGCGTTGGGCTTTCGACTTGCAAAGAGATAATCGATGCCCACCAGGGCCGCATCCGCGTGCAAAGCACCGTTGGCCAGGGAACGGCGTTTATTATTTGCTTGCCGGTGTTTCAGGAGCAAGCATCGGCGGGGCCCGCCGTGCCGCTTCCAAAATTGGGTGTGCCGACCGAGAATCGGCAGATGTCGTGAGGAGCGAGAAGAATTTCTTTTTACTCGTACATGTCTTCGGGGTCGGCGACGGCCAGGTCGACGAAATAGTCGGCAATTTTTTCCGCGACCGCTTTGAAGTATTGCTTGCCTTTTTCCGCCGATGCGTTCGAGGGATCGCCCACGCCGGTGTCTTCGGTCACTTGCGTCCACTGCCGTGGCGCCCAGGCCCAACCTTCCCGCAAGGCGGCAATCCGGAACTGCTTTGCCGCTCCTGGGCCGGCTTCTGAAAGCGGCAACACCTGCTCGGGCGTCAGGTGCATCAGCATGCTCGTCTCCATTTCGTTGGCATGATCGCCTGCTTCTTGGAAAAAGTCTTCCATGGGCACAGCCCGAAAGCCGTCCACTGCCGAGAGGAATACAGAGGTGTGCGCCTGGGCTTCACGGATCATTTGCCGAAAGTGGTTCCCGCCGTGGAAATTGAAGACGACCAATTTCCGCACGCCGTGCCCTTCCAGGCTGTGGACCACGTCGCCGAGCACGCTAGCCTGCGTCGAGGGATTCATGTTGATCACCATCGGAATGTCGAGTTGCTGAGTGTTGACGCCAAACGGAATCGTCGGCAATACGACCACACGCGCATCACGTTGCCACGCCAGCCGGGCCGCTTCGATGGCAAGCGCTTCGGCCTCGATGTTGTCGGTGCCGTAGGGCAGATGATAGTTGTGCGCTTCGGTCGCACCCCACGGCAGCACGGCAACTTCGTAGGCCATCTCGCGGATGGTTTTCAACGGCGTCTCCGTCAAAACGTAGGGCCTGGTAGGCATCAGCGGGTGCTCCTCAAGATTGATGGAGTATTAGAGATGTATGAGTTAGAGCATATCTGAAAATGATTGTACGACTAGATGCTAGCCGTTGGCGGGAGCCAATGGACCACCGGCTTCCGCCGGTGGCTAGGATCAAGAGATTTACCGCATCAGCACGCCGCCGCTGGCCCCGGCAAGGCGGGCTTGGATTTCGGCAAGCATCTGCTGTTCGGCCGCAAGATCGCGTCCTAGCGGAATCCAATGCTTCGACAACCGTGTCCGGCTTACCGGTTCGCTCACATGGCTTACCAATGAGTTATCGTTGCGAAAAGTCGCGGCGCCTGCCGTGGCGTTTTCTGGGTGGGGCAAGTCTTCCAGTTCTTTATAAACCGCCACGTCGACCAGATATCCGCCTTGCTCGGGGATTACACGAAATACTCCTCGGCGGCGAATCGTTTGAAACGTACTTTCCCAGCGATTGAATCGGCCCACTGAATCGGGGCGATGCAGTTCGGGCAGCGTGGCACCCACCTGAGGGAATGTGTCAATGCGGCCTTCTGTAAGTACGTGGCCGACGAGTTGCACGCGATTCTCGCGCTCGATGCGGAAGTAGTCGTCCACTACGTCGACAATCTGCTCCCATGCCCAATCTTGGTTGGTCACAGGAATGTAAATCGGATTAGCCGATACAGCGCCAGGCGCCGATTGTGCGGTAGGGGGTTGGAGAATCGTCGTGTTTGCCACTGGCGGAGCGACCAATGCCGGCCCCATCGGGATCGGCTGCGGGGCGTCGAACAAGTTGCCTTGCCCGTCAGGCGCAACAAACGTCGGCTGTTGCGGCGGAACCAATACCGCTTGCCCCGGCAACTGCGCAGCCTGAAACGGCTGGCAACCAAGTGCCAACGCACAAAATAAAACCGCAGGTAGTCGAGCAAAACGTTCCATCAATATCCTAGCGCCTAGTGCGCGCGAATCTTCGCGGAACTCTGCCAGCACGGCAAGACCGAATCGAACGTTGCTAGCATTACGGCCCCTTTTGCGCATCGAGGCCCACAAGCTGCGGATGGCGGATTTGTGGCAGAAAAACTATCTCATACACTTCGTTGCCACCGCTGGTGAACTCAAGCAAACCGATTTCTCGGTGAGTCGTCAGATCGACCAATGCCACTCCCGAGCATCCCCGGGAAATGCGCTGGCGCATCGACGGTGAGTCGAGCACATGTTCGTGCCGGATTTTCGACAATCCCACCAACACCCGATCGTCGACTAAACACATGCCGCGCGTAAAACCACCCAGGCTGCAGATTTCTTGGTGCTGGTTTGCAGACGCATCGAACGTGCAAAGCGTGCCGTGCCCCGAATTGCAAAACCACCATTGCCCGCAGTGATATCGGGGAGAATGGGGCATGCAAAGTCCGCGCACTACGACGCGGTTGGCTTGGATATCGACCAGCACACCGGTCGTCAATTGATCCTGCTCCCGCCAACCGCCCGGATGATCGGTTTCGCAAAAAGCGGTCGCCATCGCCGGCCGACCGTCTTGCATCCCTAAACCATTGAGATGGCAACAATCCTTCGAGACAACCTCGCGGAGAAATGGAGGTTTCCAATTGCAGAGAAAGCTGCAATGCTCGGCTGGCCGCGCGAGACAGTTGTAACGCGTGTTGACAAAGTAAACTCCCCGCCGACCAAAGGCCACGTCGTGGGCATTTAATCTTCCCGTTTGGAACTCGCGGTGAAGAGAAAATACATTGCTAGGTGATGCGGGAACAGTTTTTTGATTCTCGTCTGATTCGTGTACTCGTGAGCCGCGAAACAACAGGAGTTGTTCTCTCGTGGCGAGTGCCAGATATCGGCCTTTAGCGGCCAATCCCATTGGTCGCGCGAATCGCAGCGAACGAAACCGAAGACGCCCCTGGTCGCTTCGCACCAAAACCAGTTTTCCGGAGGTGTAGGTGGTAATCGCCAAACTGCCGCCCGAGTTGGCCAGCCACTCGGCAAATGCCCCGTGGGCCCGACAGCGCAGTGGCGATTTCGCTGTGCCGGCGTCCGGTGGTCGATCTTCTGGTTGTTTCATCACGCAGTTTCCGGAGCGGAGTGGCAGGTGCTCGCAACGAACCATAATGACCGGTGACGGCAATTCGGCAAGGTGTACAGTTCGGCGGCAACCCAGCTATAGTAATAGAAGTGCCGACGGCTTGAGTGTTGTCTGCCACTGGCTAGTGCCTCGGCATGACTGGCTTGTTGGGTGTGCCCAGCAGTGGAACCCTGGCACCCGCTTCACAATGCTGGACGAGCTAGGCAGTGGCTCACTTCCACTTGATTTTTTAAACGATCGACTTTGTTTGAGGGAGAACAGGACCGACGATGAGAGTTTTATTAACCGGTGGGGCAGGGTACGTGGGTTCGCATGCGGCTTGGATGCTTGCCCGTTGCGGGCATGAAGTGTGGGTTTACGACAACCTGGGCGAAGGCCATAGCCAAGCTGTGTCCGAGGGTCGATTGATCGAAGGCGATTTGCTGGATCGCGGATTATTGCAGTCGGAATTGTCCGAAAAAAAAATCGAGGCGGTCATGCACTTTGCTGCACTTGCCAACGTCGGTATCTCGGTGGCTCAACCGGCTGAGTATTATCGAAATAACGTGGTGGGGACTCTTTCTCTACTGAATGCGATGCGCTCGGTCGGCGTCAAGCGAATTGTATTTTCCAGCACCTGTGCAACCTACGGCATACCGGAGGTTGTACCCATTACCGAGGCGGAAAAGCAGGCGCCGATCAATCCCTACGGTTTTACCAAGCTAGTAATCGAGCATGCGTTGGCCGATTTTTCGCATGCTTATGGATTGGGGTACGCGGCACTGCGTTACTTCAATGCTTCTGGGGCGGCGGCGGAGAGCCCACTAGGTGAAGACCACGATCCGGAAACGCACTTGATTCCGCTGGTGTTGCAGGTGGCACTGGGCCAACGCGAGAGCATCAAGATTTTTGGTGACGATTACCCTACGCCCGACGGCACCTGCATCCGCGATTACATCCACGTCGACGATTTGGCGACTGCCCATGTTGCAGCGCTAGAAAAATTAGACTCGGGCAGTCAGCTCAAGCTCAACCTGGGCACCGGCCAGGGGGCGAGTGTGAGACAGGTGATCGACGCATGTCGCCGCGTGACGGGACACCCGATTCCCGCCGAGGTAGTTGCCCGCCGCGAAGGCGATCCGCCCGAATTGGTGGCCGATGCTAGTCTGGCTCGCGAAGTGCTCGGATGGCAAGCGAAGTACACCGACATCGAAAGCATCGTCGCCAGCGCATGGAGTTGGCATCAGGCGCATCCCCACGGGTACGCTTAAGGTGGATTTCAACCCGCAATGTGGTGCATTTCGATCACGCGCATGGTGCGCCAATTTCCTTGCAAGAATCGCCACAAAAAGGCCAAACCCATCAGGCAAATCCAACCGGTGACCACCGCCCAGCAGCCGTAGATACTGAGCTTAAGCTCCTCGATCGTCAGCCAACTCAGCCCGATAAACAATACGGCCATCACCATGCTCACGTGCAACACAAACCGCGTGTCGCCGGCACCCTTGATTGCGGAAACAAAGATCATCAACGTCGCATCCAACAAATTGTAGGCAGCCACAAACCGCATCAAGGTCACTGCCATCGTGTGCAGTTCGATCTGACGCGGCGAGGAAAGTTCGCCCTCTTGAAAAAACGGAAACAAAAACAAATCGGGCGTCAGCACATACAGCGTCGAGACCAACGCCATATAACCGATTGCGATGCGATAGCTGGTCCAGGTGGCGCGTGCGGCCAGATCGTCGCGGTTTTCGCCCAGGTGTTGCCCCACAAGGATCGAGGATGCCATGCCAAATCCCCAAATCGGCATAAATGCCACGGTACTGATGGTGAACGCGAGCGTCGTGGCCTCGGCTTCCATAGTTCCTAAGCGTCCCATCAGCACAATAAACACGGTGAATCCCATCACGTCCAACAGCATTTGCAATCCGCTGGGACCGCCGAAGTAAATTAACCTGCCGAAGAGTGTTCGATTGAAGCGCAGCCCGCCCCAGGTGTTGAACTCCCGGCGGTGATGTTGTCGCATCACAAGAATAAAGTAGATAATTACCTTCAGCCAAAGCGAAATAACCGTGGCCCAGGCCGCCCCGGCGATCCCCGCTGCGGGGAAACCTGCATGGCCGAAGATCCATAAGTAGTCGAGCACCAAGTTGACAATGGTCACCGCGGCATCGACCAGCATAACAACCCAAGTTTTTCCACGGCCACTATAGAGCGAGGAAAAAGATACCGCGATAAGCATACCCGGCCCGCCAGCGCAGAGAATCTGAAAGTAGAGAATCTCTTTAGCGGTTGTCTCGGCGTCGTGTTTTGCCAGACTAAAAATCAAGGACGCCAGCGGCACGCACGCCACGGCCAGCGGGACCGACATCAACGCGGCCCAAACCCCTTGCCACATGGCGGGTCCGATTTGCTCCGGCTGTCGATCGCCATGGTATTGCGAGACAAACGTGTTGGTGTAGGAACAGATTCCCAGCGGCAAACAGAAAACGGCAAACCAAACCACCGCCGCCGAAAACGCCGCCGACATCGAAGTTCCCGCAACCTGGTTGAGAAACATCCGATCGACAAATGTCATCACGGTCCATGAAACGCTGGAAACAACCAACGGCATGGCAACCACCAGCACTTCGCGTACGCCAGCAGGCCGACTCCACCAGGAATCTGTTCCCTTCGTTTCGTTGCTTCCTGCTAGTGCCATATTCTCTCCGATTTCGCAGCGGGGATGCCAAGGGGCAATTGTAGCACAAGGGGCTCGACTAAGGTCTGCTGCGTGAAGCCCTATGGTTTTTCCCTCAGACACACCACCTTCGCGCCAGGTTCGGATCGGCGGCGTTGGTTGTAGTAACTCCTTGGTGGGTCTATGATTGCTCTCGTGAGAGTTGTATCCAAACTGCTGGCTACACTCTTTTTTGGGCAGTGATTTATGAATGCATTTTCAAACGGCGCAGCAGCATCGGGTTCGTCCGAAATTCCCGAGTCCGTCGCCGAATATCTTTCGGAGCTTACACAGCGTACGGGCGGCGATGTTCGCGCCGACCGATATAGTCGCGTTCTCTACAGCACCGATGCCAGCATCTACCAAGTGTTGCCTCATGCGGTGGTGCTGCCGCGCAATGCCGACGAACTGCACGCGACCGTGGAGTTAGCCGCCAAACATCGGGTGCCGATCTTGGCACGCACCGGCGGAAGCAGCCTTGCCGGGCAAGCGGTGGGAGAAGCGGTCGTGCTGGATCTCACGCGTTACATGGATCGTGTGTTAGAAATCAACGCTGACGAGCGGTGGGCACGCGTCGAGCCGGGAGTTGTGCTCGACTCGCTCAATGCCCAGTTGTGCAGCCACGGTTTGCAGTTTGGCCCCGACCCGGCAAGCAGCAATCGCGCAGCGATGGGTGGAATTGTTGCGAACAACTCCACGGGGAGCCACTCGATCGTATACGGCATGACTGCCGACCACGTCCTTGAAACGTCGGTCGTGTTGAGCGACGGCAGTCGGGCCCATTTTTCCCCACTGGAAGCGTCGCTGGAAGAGGGGCAGCTCGAAGCAAAGACCCAAATGCCCGGTATGGAGGGAGATATTTACCGCGATATTGCTGCCTTGGTAGGCAGTGCGGAGAATCAGTCGGCCATCCGCGCAGCAACACCCGGTCATTGGCGGCGTTGCGGAGGATACAACCTCGACCGCTTCGTGGGCGAGGGTATTTCTTTTTGTGGCGAGCCTGACCCGCGATTCAATTTGGCCAAGCTCATCAGCGGCAGCGAGGGCACGCTGGCCGTAATGAGCGATATCACACTGCAGTTGGTGCCTCGGCCAAAAAAAACGGCCTTGGCGGTGGTCCATTTCGAAGAAATTTACGATGCACTCTCCGCGGTGCCGACGATCCTCGAAGTGCAACCAACGGCGGTCGAACTGTTCGATCAGATGGGCATCCGTCTCTGCCGCGACGTTCCACAATTCGCCCACTTATTGGAGACCTTCATCGAAGGATCGCCCAATTGCGTGTTGTTTACTGAGTTCTATGGCGAGACCGATTCCGAGTTGAGGCACAAAATCGATCGACTCAAGGATCATCTCCGCAAACAGGGCGTACCAGTCACCGCAATCGTCGAAGCGATGACGCCCCAATTGCAGAGCAACGTATGGACTGTGCGCAAAGCGGGGTTGGGCCTATTGATGAGTATCCGCGGAGACCATAAGCCGGTCCCGTTTATCGAAGACTCGGCCGTCCCGGTCGGAAACCTGGCTGAGTACGTCACCAGCGTCGAGCGTTTCAGCAATGAGCTTGGATTTCAAGTGGCGTACTACGCCCACGCCAGCGCGGGTTGCGTCCACATTCGCCCGCTGGTCAACACCAAAGATGCCGCTGAGATCGCCAAGTTGCCGAAAATCTCTGAGTTCGCGGTCGAATTGCTACACGGCTACGACGGCGTGCTT
This sequence comes from Planctomycetota bacterium, assembly GCA_029259915.1. Taxonomy (GTDB): domain Bacteria; phylum Planctomycetota; class Planctomycetia; order Pirellulales; family Lacipirellulaceae; genus Bythopirellula. The sequence continues at coordinate 221,907 of JAJDED010000007.1, forward strand.
TCCAGCGAGCATGGCGACGGTCGCTCGCGGAGTTGGCTCAACGAACGGTTCTTTGGCCCCGAGATGTACGACTTGTTTCGGCATGTGAAGCACACGTTCGACCCGCACAATCTGATGAATCCGGGCAACATTGTCGATGCCCCGGCGATGACCGAGAATTTGCGTTTCGGCGCAGATTACGAAACGCTGCCGATCCGCGAACATATCGATTTTTCGCACGACCAGGGATTCCACCGTGCGGTCGAAATGTGTAACGGCGCGGGAATTTGCCGAAAAACAGATAGTGGTACCATGTGCCCTAGCTACATGGTCACCCGCGAGGAGGAGCACAGCACGCGTGGCCGGGCCAATTTGCTGCGCGCCGCCCTGTCGGGTCGCTTGCCCCACGCCCAACTCACCGACAAGCGGATGTTCGAGGCACTCGACCTTTGCATCGAATGCAAAGCGTGCAAAAGCGAATGCCCTTCGTCGGTCGACATGGCGAAAATCAAATTTGAATTTCTTGCCGGATATTACGAAAAAAATCGCGTGCCGCTCCGCACACGCATGATGGCCGACGTCGCCCGTTTTAGCCGACTCGCGAGCGGGCCCCTTGCGCCAATGGTCAACTGGATTCTCGGCATCGGTTGGTTGCGCCGCATCATGGAAAGCATGTTGGGCATCAGTCGGCAGCGACAACTACCACAATTCGCCCACCGACCGTTTACTACTTGGTTCAACAAGCGGGGGAAGAGAACGGGCAAGAAAAAAGTCGTTTTGTTCAACGACACCTGGAACACTTACAACACTCCCCAGGTGAGTATCGCCGCCACCGAGTTGCTCGAAGCCGCCGGGTTCGAAGTGATTCTCCCCGGCCACCGCTGCTGCGGTCGGCCAATGATCTCGAAGGGACTGGTCGAACCCGCCCGGGCGGCGGCGCGCGATTGTGTGGACAAACTTTCCCCTTATGCCGAACAGGGAATTCCCATAGTCGGGCTCGAACCGAGTTGTCTGCTCACACTGCGTGATGAAATTATGTGCTTGCTGCCCGACGAACCCCGTACCCGGGCGATTGCCGAAAATTCGTATCTGTTTGAAGAATTCATCGCCAAACTTGCCGACGCGGGCAAGCTCGGTCTGAAGTTTCATGAGCAATCGCGCAGTGTTTTATTGCATGGCCATTGCCATCAGAAAGCGTTGGTCGGCACCGACCCCAGCAAACGCACGCTTGGTCTGGCCGGCTGCGAAGTGGAAGAGGTCGATTCTGGCTGCTGCGGTATGGCCGGCTCGTTTGGTTACGAAGCCGAACATTATGACGTGTCCCTGGCGATGGGTGAGCGACGGCTATTGCCCGCGGTGCGAGACGCGGCTGAGGATACCACCATCGTCGCCGCCGGCGTCAGTTGTCGCCAACAAATCAAACACGCCACCGGCCGCCACGCGCTCCACCCGGCCGAACTGCTCCGTCAGGCGTGCGATCTTCCGGAGAAAATGACGAATTCCGAATGATGAATTTCGTTGGCCGGCCGCTTGCGGCTTAGCGAGATAAGTCCTGATTATTTAGTGTGTTACGAAAATTTCTGAGCAGCGTTGATTTGAACTCAGAGGGCCAACCAAGTCTGATTTCGACCACTCTGGCGTGTACTGCGGATTGGCAATCCCGGTCTGCCGGTTGCCCTTTAGCTGGCGACCAGATGCTTCGAAGTGCCAAAAAAAAGCGGTTTGATGCCACACTTCCCCGAACTATGCCTAGGCGTTGCCGCATTGTTGTCATAAGATGCGTTCCTTGAGTGGGACACCCAGGCTAGGGAGATCAGACAATCCGCTTAGGATTTGCCACCTATTCTAACTCACTCAATTTAATACACACCAATTTTTGCACTCCAATTTATTGTACTCCAATTACAGAAAAGGATTGACGATGGCGAAAAAGAAAGCAGCTTCCGGGAAGAAACCAATGACCAAGTCGGAAATTCTCACTTCCCTGTCCGAATCAAGCGAGCTAAGCAAAAAGGAAGTTGCTGGGTTGTTTGAGGACCTCTCCGCATTGATTGCCAAGAACTTGAAGAAGAGCGGGCCGGGTATGTTCACAATCCCTGGTTTGTCGAAAATTAAAGTTGTCCGCAAGCCAGCTACCAAGGCACGCAAGGGCATCAATCCCTTCACGAAGGAAGAAACTATCTTCAAAGCCAAGCCAGCCCGCAACGTGGTGAAGATTCAGCCGCTCAAGGCGCTGAAGGACATGGTCTAAAACCATTCAACAAATTTGGTGAATCTCAAAAGCCCAGGGGCTCATCCCCCTGGGCTTTGCTATTTCCGGAAATGTTTGAAAAGGCTCTGCGCCCGGAAAGATTCCCTGAACGTCTGACATCATAAATCAAACGTCAGTTGTCCCTCGATTATCATCCCTTGCTTGACGCCACTAGTTTCTGCTGATCGGTTCCGCGTCGAGAGGCATACCTGGCTACCAGTGAGATGAGCTTCTCTCGGTCAATGGGTTTCGTTGAGTAGTCGTCGCAGCCGGCACGGATGCACTTTTCTCGATCGCTAGACATCACATTGGCTGTCACTGCGATAATGGGTTTGGTGTAGTCCATCTCGCGCAGCTTAGCGGTTGCCCCGTAGCCATCCAGCACTGGCATTTGCATGTCCATTAAAACGACGTGGAACGACTTGTCCGTATCGACAGCTTGAAGAGCAGCATCCACGGCCAACTGCCCATTTTCTACGATCGTAACTTCCGCACCCGCTTTTTTGAGTACAAAGGAAATCAGTCGCTGATTATCGGGGCCATCCTCGGCCAACAGGATTCGTCGGCCTTGCAATGGGGCCGTTGGCTTGGCCGTCGTATCTGTTTCTACTGGTTGGTTTAGACGGGCTACGCTGTTGGGAGCAACCATTCGCGTGCCATCAAGTGGTCCGGTTTCAATGTTCAGACGGAATCGTGAGCCCACACCCGCGGTGGATTCGACGACACACACATCGCCCCCCAACAAGCTGGCCATTCGTCTGCTGATAGTCAGCCCCAATCCCGTGCCACAAAAATTGCGTGTCGTAGAGGTGTCGGCTTGAGAAAAGGGTTGGAACAGTCTTTCCTGCAACTCAGGGGCTATGCCGATGCCAGTATCAACAACATCAATTTCCATAAGGGGATGGTCGCCAGTGACCGTACGCACTATTATCTCCACACCGCCAGCTTCGGTGAACTTGATAGCGTTTCCGGTAAGATTGACGAGAATCTGTCTCAGCCGCGTGGGATCCGTACATATTGTTTCCGGAACGGAGGTCTCGTAGGAGACATCCAGCGCGATGCCTTTTGCCTGGGCACGAACACTCATCAGCGAAACGACTTCCTCAACAATTGCTTGCGGAGAGCAGGCAACAGGCTCCACCGAAAGCTTTCCAGCTTCGACCTTGGACAGGTCAAGAATGTCATTGATGATGGTGAGCAAATGATTGCCGTTGCGCTGAACGGTCTTGATAGCTTCGATCCGCTGCTTTGGAGCCCGGCTAATGTCGCCCTGTTCGAGCAGCAGGTCGGCGTACCCCAAGATAGCGGTCATTGGGGTGCGAATTTCATGGCTCATGTTGGCCAAAAATTCGCTTTTGGCCTGGTTCGCCGCCTCGGCAGATTCCTTAGCCATCTGTAATTCGATTTCTGCCGATTTTCGTTCGGTAATATCGCGGACGATTCCAGTGAACAGCCGGCGGCTGCCCTGCTGCACCACGCTCACAGAGAGTTCTACCGGGAACTGTGTACCGTCCTTTCTCAAACCCTCGACTTCGCGACCAATGCCGATCACTTTCTCCACGCCTGTGGTCAGGTATTTTCGCAGATAGCCGTCGTGTTCGTCAGCGTAGGGGGCAGGCATCAGTTGGTTGATGTTTTTGCCGATCATCTCGTCTGCCGTGTAGCCGAAAAGTTTCTCGGCGGCCGAATTGAACGTCTCAATGATGCCGCGATCGTCGATTGTAATAATAGCATCCACGGTCGCTTCCAAAATGCTCCGTGTCCGGGATTCACTATTGCGCAGTTCCTGTTCGGCGCGTTTACGTTCGACGATTCGACCGAGTTGCGTACCGACGATTCTTGCAAGGTTGATCTGCTCTTCACTGTAGGGTTTTTCCTGGTCCGAAAAGAACTCGAGTACCGCTACGACCTGTCCACTTATCTTGACCGGAAAGCCTAAGGCCCCTTTGACTTCGATCTCACTGCAAAGTTGTGAACGCTGGAAGTTCTTGTCGTCTTGCACGTTTGTAATCAAGGCTGGCTGGCCTGAAGCCACAATTTTTCCTGGTAGTCCGATACCGGGCGCAATCGTTGTGTTCATCGTAGCTTCGCGGAATTTTACGAAGGAATCTTTCCCTTCGGCAAGGTGCCATATATCCGATGGCTGCAAGTCTCCTCCATCCTCGCGCTGCAGATAGGCGTGGCCAACTTTCCAACCCATTGCCTGACATATTAGTTCTACGCACTGCTGCAGCGCATCGTCGAACGAATCGGTTTCCACCGCCAACTCGCTCACACGGTGCAGTAGCTCGGAGGCGGCTGCCTGTTCCGCCAATCCGTCGCTTAGTTTTCGCAAGGACTGACGCGAATCTTCCACCCGTTGGAATAAAGCATGAACTTCGAAAAGCAAACCGATCAACACCAAAGCGTAGCTGACGATCTTCAGGGAATGGGCTAAATCGAACGGCAAGTCAAATAGCGTGAACGATCGCGACATCACCACCGCCTGGCCAGCAAAACCAACCACCAACGACCACACCAGCCAGGTGTCGAATGAGTCAATTCGCAGAACGGTCCGCGAAGTGAAACCACACAAGGCTATTGCAAAGAATATCGCGGCAATGAACTCTTGGGGACGCCCGAAAATGAGCTCGGGATAATACGCTCGTGGTAAGGGGAGGTATGCGAAGATAAAAAAGCTGGTCAGCGTTAGCGCTCCAACCATCCCGTAGACTAGTCCTTCGTGAACGCGATGTGTCTCGCCTCGCTTGCTTTCCCAATACAATGCGCCCCACATGAGGGTCATCAAGATTGCCAGAAATGTGCGCGAGGCATTCCAGCTCCATGGGATGAGCGAGTCGGGAGGTGATGGCATTAAGTAGCTGAGCAAGCTGCTGGTGACTACCGCGTGACACCCGTCTAGCAGGGCGGTGCCCACGAAACCAGTTGCTAAAAACAAATAGACACTGTTCTTGCTGGAATAGAATCGGACAAAAGCCAACGCTCCGACTATTGCTGCCAACAAGGTTGCCACGACTTCCATAATCGTGTGCAGTTCCTGACTGCCTTGCCAAGAAAGCAATTGAACCGCAACCAAGGCGAACACGAGCAACGCTCCGCCGACCAAGAGGGTCGAAAGTGTTTTCCCTCTCTGAGCGTATGCCAAGGGCTGCTGGTAGTTGGTTATGGATTCCACCATGGGACTCATTTTCTTCAACCGGTTTTGAATGCGAAAATGCCAGAAGTGCTATTCCTAGGAAAACATTCCGAAAAATGTCTTGGCCGTAGAAAATCCCGGTTAAAAAATATAGGTTCTACGCTGACTTCGTAACTGCTGTAGATGGGGTGCAAATCCACCTAATGCCAAGTGAACACACGCTTGGTCAAAAAGCCGAAGGTAGAAGCCTTATGATCGGCTCAGCCAGCCCAGAAATTGGGTTCTCGAAAGCATACCACGAAACTAGCTATTACGTCGGGTGGGTATCCAGCGTTCTATGATCCAGGACTTATCAGAGAATCTAGGTTTAGAGATGGGGACGAATAATCGAGGTCGTCGAAGGCAGCAAGGAGATGGTCGATCAACTGGTCCAGTACGTTCCTGAGGATTACAATGCACGTTCGTCACTGAAGGTCGAGAACTCTGGTGATCGCGATGATCTAAACTTTGATTTAGAGAAACCAAAGCAGAAGAAACGCCGTTGTCGTCGATGAAGCGATTCTCTCTCATGGCCTTACCTTTCCTATGAATTCCTGAGAATCTTTAGGATGACTGTCAGACCGAGGAAGATTGTGTGATGGCATTGGTAACGAAGTGGCTTAGAAACCCCTCGCTATGGTTTTTCTTGACGGTACTTGTCGCCGCGATCGTCGTTGGAGTTCGAACGTCACCGATTTGGACAGTTCAGCAGTTCGCGTTGGAGGTCGAGACGGATGCCGATGGCGATCGCTTCATCGTTCTGAATGAAGAGAAACTCCCGCTCGAAGAAGCGATTCCGATTGCCGATTCACCGCTTACCGTCGAGGGGCTGTCCACTCTACACGCTGAAGAAAGCCAGCCGATTTCGACCGAACAATTTGTCTATGAGACGGTTGAAGTGGGTGGTGATCAAGAGAAGCATTATTTCCAGCAGTCCGCCTATCGGCATTGGGGAATCTGGTCGTTTCTTCCCGCGTTCACGGCAATCGTGCTCTGTTGGATGACCAAGGAGCCGATCTCTGCGCTCCTCGCTGGAATCGTAGTCGGTGCGATGCTGATCGGAGAATTCAATGTCCTGGATGCAGTTCTGATCCCCTCGATCGGCACGCCAACCGCCGCAACCATTCTTGTCTTATACCTCTGGCTACTCGGGGGGCTGATGGGGATCTGGGCCAAGACAGGTGCTTCGGAAGCTTTCGCAGACTATATGTCGGCACATTTTGTACGCGGGCCTCGTTCCGCCAAGCTCGTGGCCTGGTTGTTGGGAGTCATCTTCTTCCAGGGGGGGACGATCAGTGCCGTATTGGTTGGCACGACGGTTCGTCCCCTGGCTGACGAAGAAAAAGTGAGTCACGAAGAACTCTCGCTAATCGTCGATGCGACTTCGTCTCCGATTGCTATCCTTTTGGCCTTCAACGCTTGGCCAGTCTACGTGCAGGCGTTTATGGGTGTGGCAGGAGTTTCGTATCTGGCGACCAAAGCAGATCGAATCACTTTCTTCTTCCAGTCGATCCCTTTCAGCTTTTACGCTATCTTCTCAGTATTATTTACATTATTGATTGCTCTTGAAATACATCCTGCGTTGCCAAAAAAACTAAAAGCAGCCCGTCAACGTGCCAAGGAGACCGGCGAGCTCAATGCGCCCGACGCGGAGCCTTTGGCAAACGACGATCCTGGATACGATTTTGTTCCCACCGGTTACGCTCCCAATGTTTGGGAATTCATCGTGCCACTGTTTACGTTGCTGGGTGTCGCGATAGGTACCTACTTATGGTTTGATTCTCCCGAGGTTCTCTGGGCATTTGGCGCAGCGCTCCTTTTTGCCGCACTCATTGCTTGGCATAAAGGATTGAACCTCCGGGAAATTGTTTATGCGATTTTGGATGGCCAAAAGGGCGTCATCCTTGGTAGCGTGATCTTGCTGTTGGCAATCACGATTGGCAACCTCTCGCAGGATGTCGGCGGGGGTCGCTACTTGGTATCGCTCTTGGGCGAACTCCAGTGGCATTGGATGTTGCCTGCCACCGCGTTCTTGATCGCTGTGGTGATCGCCTTTTCTACGGGAACCAGTTGGGCAACCTTTGCCGTGACACTGCCACTGGTGATGCCGCTGGCACATGCCGTCGCAATCAATCAAAGCCTTGCTCAACCTCAATTGTTTATGTCGATTTGCTTTGCCGCTTGTTTGAATGGCGGTGTGTTTGGCGACCAATGTTCGCCCATTTCCGATACGACCATTTTGAGTTCCATGTGCACGGGTGCGGATCTGATGGATCATGTCACAACCCAAATACCGGTTGCACTGCAGGCAGCGCTGTTAGCTGTAGCAGGCTGGACAACCATTGCGTTTTTCTGTGTGTGAATCTAGCGAAACAGTAGAGAAGTTGTGGCAAAACTCTCTAATGCCGCCCGGCAGACTTGCTTGATCATTCTGGCGATAGTATTCTCGGCTGCAGAGTTTCGCTACGCAGTCCACACGTCAAGTTAAGCGAAAGACGAAAGCCAACAAAACCATGGAAATCAAGCGACATGATCCCGAGCGTGCGATCGATCTCGATCTTATCCGCTGCACAGAAAACGCGGCGATTGCTGCCTGGAAATGGTTCGGCAAAGGAGATAAAAATCAAGCCGATTCCGCCGCGGCAGACGCCATCCGCGGCATGTTTCAACTGATCGATTGCCAAGGTCTGGTTCGCATTGGCGAAGGGCGCAAAGATGCAGCTCCCGGAATCTTTACCGATGAAAAACTGGGAACCTGGCGCGAGGGCTCGATCCCGGCGGCCATTGCGCTCGACCCGGTTGATGGAACTACGCTAACCGCAAAAGGTCTTCCGGGGGCAATTTCGGTGCTCGCGGTCACAACGTGCGAAAATCCGAGCGAAGACCCGAGTAACCTGTTTCCGGCAATCGCGTCGCATTACATGGAAAAAATTGCGGTGGGGCCTGCTGTTGCCGAGAGCGAAGACGCTATTCAGATGGATGTTCCGCTGGAAGCAAATCTGGAAATCATCGCCCGCCATTTGAGAAAACGAGTGCGTGACCTTGTTGCAGTTGTTCTCGACAGACCTCGCCACGAAACCATCATCCAGACTTTGCGTGAGATTGGCTGTGGAGTGCGGCTTATTTCCGATGGCGACGTGGCGGCGGCGATTGCGCCGTGTCTCCCCGATTCTGGCATCGATCTTTATGTGGGCATCGGAGGCAGCCCCGAAGCGGTGATTGCCGCCGCCGCCATTAAATGCCTAGGCGGGGAGCAATTGTGCCGCATCTGGCCAAAGAACGATGAGGAACGAAACCGACTGCTGACGGAAGAGGGTTGCAGCGAGGCGGATCTCAACAAGATTTGGACCGTTGAAGAAATGGCCCAAGGAGACCACATCGTTTTCGCCGCGACCGGCATCAGCGATTCGCCAATGTTGCCTGGCATCAAATACCGGAATCAGCACTGCATTACGCATTCGATCCTGATGCGTGCTCGCAACCGCACAGTGCGACGCATAGAAGCGTATCACGACGTCGACCGAAAAACAGTACGACTCGAATCGACAGGCGAAGAAGTCAGACTCTAACGACAAAAGTGAAACGATTCTTTGGCTAGCCAAGTCAGTTTGCTAAGCCGGGATTCCCCCGGTCGAGGGCGGCACGGTTCAACTGCTGCGCCTGGCGTTGTGCAGTCTCGAAATGTGTGTTTTCTTCGGGTTTACAGAGGGTATGGCTTGAATCATAATCCGCTTGTGGGTACGAGTCCCCCCTGCGCTACTAAGGCTATTTTTTCCATGGCTGCGGCCAATGGTCCCTCAGCTTATATTTCACCCGCTAAACGCTGGGTTTCCGCTGGAGGAAGCATGCCGTGAAATTCAGCCTTGTTATTGGCTTCGCCGATTGAGTTCAAGAGGTACGTCTCTTTGCCTATCGATAGTTCTGTTGGGATCTTGGCAACATTAAGTGGGGTGTGTGCGTTCTTCTTTTGGCTGGAGAAAAGCACGGGCTGGCGATTGTTTCAATACTTGCCGCCGCTCATCTTCATCTATCTCGTGCCGGTCGTACTGTCGAATTCGGGCGTTCTGCCCACGAATTCACCCGTTTACGATACGATGAGCCGCCTCGTGTTGCCAATGATGTTGGTGCTACTGCTGCTAAAAGTAAATGTTGGCGGCGCCGTGCGAGTGCTGGGGCGGGGCGTCGGTGTGATGTTGTTCGGAACCCTGGGCGTGATAGTCGGAGCGCCGATCAGTTTGCTGCTGGTCAAACGGTGGCTCGGACCAGATGCATGGAAAGCATTTGGCACGTTGGCAGGAAGCTGGATTGGTGGAACCGGCAACATGGCGGCTGTCAGCGAAATGATCGACGCCAGTGGTACCGAATTTGGACTTGCGGTGTTGGGCGACTCGACGATCTATCTCTTTTGGCTACCCATTCTGCTGGGTTCAAAAAAATTTGCCGACCGCTTTGCCACTTACACCGGCGTGGCAGACGACCGACTCAAGCAGATGGAAGCCGCAGCTGCGGCTGAGGTTGTTGAGACCAAAGCTCCAACCACGCCCGATTTATTATTCTTGATTTGCATTGCCCTGTTGGCGACCTGGGCTGCTGAATTGATCGCCGGACAACTGCCTGTAGTCGATCCCTACCTCAGTGCAGATACCTGGCGGATGCTGCTTATTACCACGATAGGCGTCGGTTTGTCGTTTACCCGATTGAGCCGCATTCCCGGCAGCCACGAACTTGGTATGGCACTGGTCTTTCTGTTTGTCGCGCGAATGGGTGCCGTGGCCGAATTAGATCGCGCCGCGACGCAAGCGGTGCCCTTTTTAGCGGGCGCAACCGTTTGGATTTTTATTCACGGCGCGTTTTGTGTACTCGGAGCCAAAATCCTTAAAGTCGACATCCATACGGCAGCCATTGCCAGCGCGGCAAACATTGGCGGAGCAGCCTCGGCCTCGGTCGTTGCTTCGCACCATCAACAAAGCCTCGTGCCAGCGAGTATCCTGATGGCTCTAATGGGTTACGCGATCGGAAATTTCGCGGCCTATTTCACGGCATTGCTCTGCCGTCTAGTATCTTAAATTCGACCTCAGTGCGGACAACGGTCTGAGCTTAGCTTGAAATTCAAGCATCGATAAAGCTACTGCCACAAGCGTTTTCCGAATGCGAAACTGGCCGCGCGATCCTCGTCGTAGTCTTCATGTTTCGGATTGAAACTACGAATGTCGACCGTCGGCATTTCCGCTTGTAGATAGCGATCCTCCCCCAGATAAAGGGCCGTGTGACGAATTCGGCCGTAAGAGCCCAAGAAGTACAGCGTGTCGCCGCGGCGCAAACCCGATCGGTGCCAGCGTGTAGCCGTCAACTCGCCAAGCAAAAACTGCTGGTTCGAGTCGCGTGGAAGTTGTCCCCCCACAGTCGCAAAGGCCATTTGCATCAACCCTGAGCAATCGATGCCGTCTGAGGTTTTGCCACCCCAGAGGTAGGGGGTGTCCAATAGACGCTTGCCGCTGGCAACGATTTGTTCGATTTCCGCTTTCGGTACCGTCGTCAGAATGCAGACCTCCTGTGGTATCTCTACGGTTTCGCCGCTGGGCAACGCACACATCATTACTTTATCTTTGCCCGAAAGTAATTTCAGTCGAGCTCCCGTCGGAATAACCAAACCCGTATTGAGCGAGTGGTCGGCAATTATGCGCACGCTCGAATTGGTCGGATAGTGTGCAAATGCAGATGCGTCGACGCGGTGCACGTCAGAGGCTGCGACATATCCCAGGTAGCCCTCGCCGCTATGCACAAGCAGGTGGTCTCCTTCTTCGCGCAACAAGTACAATCGCTCGCCCAACAGACAGTCGGTAACCACGCTGCGAGGTTCAGCCGCCTGGCTGTAACTGAGCGCATGTGAAGTTTTCACAAAACCAAAAACTTTTTTGCCAAGCCTCTGATCAGGCAAAGTTTCAAGCTGGTCGTCCAACACATCAAATCCCAGAACGCTCAAAAAACCAACAAGCCCCTCGCGGGTTTGCGAAAATTCAACATAGCCTCGGAGCCGCACTTTGCCCGAGTCGATCGCTGTCGCTTGCACGTTGAACGCAAATAGCCGGTTGTCGTTGCCTAGTTTCGATTGAAAAAAATCGACGTACTGTGGCAAACGTTCTGCACGACCAACCAGGTCGGGCTCAATTTGCCTCGCAAGCTTTGCCAGCTTATCTTCCTGGCTGGGTGGCGCTATTGTCAGCGTCTGCGCTTGAACAGAACTCGCCACAGATAGCAGCAACAAAACAGTTGCAAGTAATCGATGCATTACGTCTTTCGCCTCCACCCACTTCACAGAGTACGCTGTGTGAGAAAATCTAATGAATTCTGAGCCACCAAAGAACCGTGGCACCCACTCGCTAGAGAAAGTATTTTATCACTTCTTGCCCTGCTGACCACATTCTCATTTAGGCTGGTTCTCAAAGCGGGGGAAGGCCAGCGGCTTACGGGCGACGATGTGGTGAAGACTTTGGAATCGATTACCGAGCAACGTGGCGTACAAAAATCAATTCTGTTGCAGCGGAACAAAAGATGCAACCAATAGGTAATGTATAGTGCCGATTGTGGAAGTAATCATTCGAAGGAAATGTGAACGCATATCCATGCCACTCCGCCGGATTGAGAAAAATCGCAACTGATAGAATATCGCACCGACATCAAAAATTGCCTTCACAACAGACTGAAAACTGTTGCAAGTTACAAACAGCAGATGGGCCAGATCATTGACAGACGCTACGATTGCAGGTTATTATTTATTGAAAGCGCTGTCAAATGTCGAGAGTTTTAGAAAGCCCTTTATTCGGGCCCGTGGGAGACTTGCGTGCCTGTTTCTATCGAAGATGTGGCCAAGAAGGCTGACGTGTCTATCAGTACGGTATCGCGCGTGCTGAATCGTCGAAATATCGTTAACGAGAAGACACGAAAACGGGTTGAAATCGCGATTGATGAATTGGGTTATCGTCCCAACGTATTTGCCCGTGGGTTGATGCTTCGGCGAAGCAATATCCTGGCCTTGGTTCTGCCTGATCTGCACGGCGAGTTTTACTCAGAGATCATTCGTGGAGCAAATCTTCGCGCCCGAGAGTTGGGGTATCAGTTGATGATCTCCTCGGTCGTTGCGAGCGACGATGGGAGCACGGTCCTGTCCGCAGTCACGGACCATAGCCTTGTCGACGGTATCGCAGTTATGATTTCAGAGGTCGATTCTCAAACGCGTACCGATTTAGCTAAAGTAAAGACACCCTTGGTCATTTTAGATAGCGATGTCGAAGGTGTGAAGCACGACAGCGTGGTCATTGACCAACGACAGGGCGCGGCGGCCATGTTCCGGCACCTGATATACAATCAGGGCACCAAACGAATTGTGTTCGTGGGCGGACTGGTCACCAACTTCGACACGATCGAACGTCTGGCGGCCTTCCACAGCACTATGGATGAGGCCAACATCCCCATTTCGTCGAACGATATTTTTCACCTGGACTACAATTATCAAACCGCGTTTGAATTAGGAAGCAAACAAGTACGCGAATGGGCCCGCTCACGAGCGAGTGTATTTGCCGCCAACGATGAGATGGCAGCGGGGATCATTGATGCAGCAATTGAATTGGGAATATCTGTTCCCGATCAATTAGCGGTTGTAGGTTTCGACGATACGCGCATCGCTCAAATGACACGACCTCGATTGACTACCGTGCACGTTCCCATGTCGAGCATGGGTTCGAGCGCTGTGGACTTGCTATGTCAGAGACTTGACGACCCGCAACGCCCTCCGACAAAGCTCACATTGCAGTCGGAGCTGGTTGTTCGTGAGTCATGTGGCTCGGATTTCTGATGCCTTCCTAGATGTCCGCAGACGCATGTTCTTTGCGCCGGCGCTCCAGGGCTTCTTTGATTTCGTAACACCGTGCTTCTGTGAGAGGATAGCGCAGCGTCAGTACGATCGAAACGATGCTCAGCGCAAGCGGTAAGCCGATCTCGATGAATCGTAAGCGAAAAAGGGTTGCCGGGGCCTGCTTTTTCAGTCGAGTCGTCTCTTGTAGCAACTGCTCGGTCTTAACAATTAGGTCGGATGGTGCGCTTGCCATCTCGGCGCTATGAGCTTGAAGTGCTTCCGCTGCTGTTCTGAATGAGCCAAGGTGATCGATTAATTGACGGGTATGTTCCGCCACATCGGGATTCTCTTCGATACGTTTCGTAAACTGGGTTCGCAGCTGTTCAGCACTAGTGATGGTGTTCTCGATATGTTCATCGATCTTGGCAACACGGCTGTCCACATCACCTTCGTCTGTCAGCCATATCTCGGCCTCTGACTTGATAACCGAAATATTCCCGCGCAAGTCATCGACGGTAACATTTTGCTTTTCATTGAAACTTGTAAAAATGAGAAGCACGCCGGTAGCGAAACTAGCGAAAGCTCTCCCTGTCTTGATGAACCACCAGTAGACGGAGTAATAGCTTCCTTCGGAACTCGTGCCCGTTTCCAGCTCATCTTCGTCGCAAATATCGCCCACCATCGAAGCGCCCAAAGTGAAAAACATCAACATTCCCGTCGATAGCAGCACCGTGGGAATGAGAATAAGGTAGGGCAACTCGGGGTTATAGCAGTAGACTTTTGAGATTTGCGCAGTGCACATCAGCAGGACGGCAATTAGCAGGGTTTTGTTTTTCCCCCACCGTTTGCTCATCCAATTCAGTGGAAACACCGCCAGCAGCCCAGTAACACCCCAGGTGGTTCCAGCAATGCCAAGTAAGCTGCCGGCTGCTACCGCATCTCCATCGTAGAGATAGAAGATAGTGATGTAGAATCCGAAGAGAGTAACGATGTCAAATGCCATTGCTAGCGCGAAAATGATCATCACCAGCGTGAGAAATGTCTTGTTGCTCAGTGCCGTTCGCATGTTCTTCCAGAATGCAGGCTTCTGCTGCTCTTTGGCGACTGCGAAGCCCGGTTCTCGGAGGGAAAAGAACCACCAGAACGACATCGGGATGATCAAGGCAGCGATAAATATGGAAACGAAACGCAAGCCATCGATCAAGTCCCCGCCTGGTCCACGAAAAAATTCCAGGCCTGCAAGAGCAAATAACCAAGGTGTACCCATTGCAAACATGTTTCCAAAAAAACTCTTGGAACTGAACAGACGGGTACGCTCGTGGTAATCGGTAGACATTTCCATCCCCAGTGCCCCGTGGGGAATCTCAAAGATCGTGGTGGAAGTAAAGAAGATCAAGAGCCCGCCCAAGATGAAGGCGAGTTGGAACCAGTTGTAAGCAGCCTCGCTTGGGAAGAGTGCCATGACCGAGTCGCCTCGGGGCACCCACCACATCGCGACAAAGCTTAGTGCGACAGTAATGCCCCCAATGAGAATGTAGGGCCGTCGTCGCCCCCATCGGCTCCGCGTGTTGTCGGAAAGGTGCCCCATGACCGGGTCGGAGACCGCGTCCCAAAGCCTGGGGATAATCATGATTGTTCCCAACCAGAAGGCGCTCAGCCCGAGCGATATATTTCCGAGCAAGCCCATGAGTTGCCCTGCAATATTGAATAACGCAATCGGGATGACGCCTCCCATGCCGTAGGCGATCAATTGATTCCAGGGGATACGGTCTTCCGCTGCGGTTGTGTGGTGCTGAGGAGTCGACATGAATATTCTTTCCTTCGCGCTTTGGCCCATTCGGTAAAAAAACGTGGAAATGACCGAGGGCGATTATAGGTGCAAGATCAAGATTTAGAACAGTCAAAACAATTGTTAATCCCGAATTGGGCCTTCAAACGTTTCTGTCTATGTGATTTCGTAGACGATCATGCCGATATGGTTGACCACGTTGTCAGTTGCATTGGCTACAATTCCAGGAGTTTATCAGGATTCCGAGCTAACCATCTCAAATTGAAAACCGCCAAGAGCGTAAGGTATTTTTTGGAATTTTACGGCTTGGTTTTCAATCGCTTGTCGTAGAGGTTAGTCTGCTTGGACAATGAAATTCCTCGCATTTCTTGGCGTCCTTAGTGCTTTTGGCAGTTCATCCTATCAGCTTGAGTAACCATGACTCGATCGGTGTAGGCCAAATTGCCTGCTCTGCACTTGTTCGTTATGTTGCAAGGAACCTTCTCGTTGGCGTCTTTTTTGAGGAAATCTGAGAAAATGAAACGATACCTTCTGTCACGCGGCAGCGGCCGTAATGTCCATGATTTGCTGCTCTTTGGAGCGACGATTCTTGTAATAGCCGCTCCTGCGGCCCTCCCTGTGTTCGCCCAGCAGCAAGTAGTACTCGATGATTTCAGCGATGTTTCGGCGTGGAAATCGGCGCCTTCGGACGGAGTGGAGTTGAACCTTGTGCCAGACGGCGGCAAACAAGGTGGCAACATGAGGCTGGATTTCGACTTCCACGGATATGGCGGATGGGCTAGCGCGGTTCGGCCGTTCGATTTGAATTTACCCGAAAACTTCGCCCTCGAATTCGACATCCGCGGCAAGGCACCCATCAATCAGTTTGAAATTAAACTTATCGACGACACGGGCGAGAACGTCTGGTGGGTTCCGTACAAAAGATATGAATTTACAGACCAATGGACACACATACGGATCAAACGACGGCATATTCGTTTTGCGTGGGGGCCAGATTCTCACCTTCCCTTGCGGAAAATCTCAGCGGTGGAATTTACCATTGCCGCCGATAGCGGTGGAAAGGGTTCGGTTTGGATCGACCAGCTCATGTTTGAACCACTTGCCCCCGACCTTCCTTACGATTTGAAACCCCTGGTAACCTATTCCTCCGTTGTAGACGACGAGGAACCGGGCGAAATTTTTGAGACGAAGAACGAACTGGCAAGAGAAAGAGAAATCGTTGTGACTGGTTGGCGCAGTGCTGCCGACGATATCCGGCCCTGGTTGCAAGTTGATTTTCAGAAGAAGCGTGAGTTTGGCGGCCTCATACTCGATTGGGAGGAAGACCAACACGCCACCGACTACCAAGTTTTGCTCTCCAACGATGGGCAAGATTGGAAAGCGGCGTATTCCGTTCGTGGTAGTAATGGTGGGAACGACTATCTGCCGATGCGCGAGAGCGAGTCGCGTTTTGTAAAACTCGATGTAATAACAAAAAATTCTAGCAGTGGAGTGAGGCTCAAACAGTTGGAGGTCGCGCCATTGGAGTTCTCAGAGTCATCCAACAATGTCTTCCAGCGAATCGCGCGCGATGCCCCGCGGGGCACGTTTCCCAAGTACTTCAACGGAGAGCAATCGTTTTGGACTGTCGTAGGAGTTGATGGTGCTGCCCAAGAGGCTCTTATCAATGAACAGGGCACAGTCGAGCTTAGTAAGGGCTCGTTCTCGGTCGAACCATTTCTGGAAATTGGCGAAAAGCTTTTGAATTGGCATGACGTGGAGTGCCGTCCTTCGCTCGAACAGGGATATCTGCCGATCCCTACGGTGACATGGATATCCTCTCCTGTCGAACTGCGTGCGACTGCCCTTGCAAGCGGTGAACAGGAAGATTCTGTTCTTTACGTTCGCTACTTGCTGAAAAACAATTCCGATGTGCCACAGCAGGGTACTTTGTACTTGGCACTCAGGCCGTTTCTAGTGAATCCGCCCTGGCAGTTTCTCGGTACGACTCGTGGAGTATCGCCGATTCGACAGATCGATTTTTCTGCGGCAACTGCCACTATCAATGGAAAAAAGAAGATCGAGACAATCCCCGCTGCACACGGTCGGTTTGCCGTCTCTTTTGACGAGGGCGGAGTACTAGCGGCGATTACCGAGGGCACAGGGCGAGGGCGTAATACGCTGAAAGACGATTCCGGTTTCGCGGCTGGAGTATTGAGTTTTCCTTTCGATTTGACTCCCGGTTCGCAACAAAGTGTAACTTTGGTGGCGCCGTTCGAGGACGGACGAAACCCGGTCGTCCAAGGCGACGCGGATGAGATTTTTTCAACGAAGCTAAGTGAGGCAATCTCCTCGTGGCAGGAGAAGCTCTCAGGCTTTGAAATCAGGCTTCCACCTTCTCAACAGCATATTGCACGAACCTTGCAATCAAACCTGGCTTATATCCTGATTAATCGCGATGGGCCAGGGATTCAGCCGGGCTCCCGCAGCTACGAGCGCTCTTGGATTCGCGACGGATCACT
Organism: Planctomycetota bacterium; assembly: GCA_029259915.1. Lineage (GTDB taxonomy): Bacteria > Planctomycetota > Planctomycetia > Pirellulales > Lacipirellulaceae > Bythopirellula. Next base: position 239,454 of record JAJDED010000007.1, read on the forward strand.
CACGTCAGCGGCATTATTGCGATTGGGAAAATTCGAAATCGTCCGCGATTATCTGAGATGGTATGCGTCGTATCAATTCGAAAGCGGCAAAGTTCCATGTTGTGTTGACTATCGGGGAGCGGATTCTGTCCCCGAGCACGATAGCCATGGCCAGTTCATCTATGCAATTGCCGAATATCATCGCTTTACACACGACGACCAGTTGTTGCGAGAGTTATGGCCAAACGTGCAGGCTACTGTCGATTACATTCAGCAGTTGCGCAGCGAGAGAATGACAACGGAATATCGCAGTGAAGAGAAACAAGCGTTCTTTGGCCTTGTGCCGGAATCGATCAGCCACGAAGGATATTCCGCCAAACCTATGCATTCGTATTGGGACAATTTCTTTGTGTTACGAGGGTTGAAAGACGCAGTCTACGTGGCAGATCAATTAAAAGAAACTGAGTCTTCTAGGCAATATGCAGCGATCCGCGACGAGTTTCGGCGCGATCTAGTTGCATCCTTGGACATCGCAACAAAACAACATCAGATCGATTATCTTCCTGGTTGCGTTGAATTGGGCGATTTCGATCCTACAAGCACGACTGTTGCGGTCAGTCCTTGCGACGAGACCGACTCGATCCCCCGTGCGAAGTTGGAGCACACCTTCGACAGATACTGGTCCGAATTCGTCGCCCGTCGCGACGGCACCCGTGAATGGGATGCCTACACACCTTATGAATGGCGCGTCGTGGGAACTCTAGTGAGACTAGGTCATAAACAGCGCGCGCTTGAAGCTATGGATTATTTTTTCAAACACCAACGTCCTTCCGAGTGGAACCATTGGGCCGAAGTCGTCTATCCCGATCGCAGCACGGGGAAGTTCGTCGGCGATATGCCACACACTTGGGTTGGCTCCGATTTTGTGCGTTCTTTGTTAGATATGTTTGCCTACGATCGCGATTCGGACCGTAGTTTGGTTGTAGGGGCGGGAATTTCAGAGAAATGGCTTTCCGGATCGACGGGGTGCTCGATCCGAGGCCTGTGGACCACCTGCGGCAAATTAGATGTCGAATGGTCCGCCAGCAGCGATGGAAGTAGGGTCGCCCTCGGCGGCGATGCGAATCCACCCCCAGGCGGGATTATTGTCTATTCCCCTATTTCCTCTCCCATCCGATCGGCAATTATCGACGGCCAACCCGCTAAATTGATCGAGTCAAATCGCGTGATTGTGCGAAATCTGCCTGTTGTTGTGGATTTCAAGCATTAAACCGTTGCGGAAGAGGCAGTTTCTATAGAAACTGGTATTAGTTCGTAGAGATGTAGGAGCAAACAGGAGCCTCATGGATTCTCAGACGATTCTTCTCAAAACCCAACCGTTTGCCAGTTTTGATCGCGAGCGGCTCGATGACGCTGCGCCGCTTGTTCATCTCCTGTCGAATCGGCAGATGGTGACCATGCTCTCTGCTGCCGGGTCGGGTTACGTGCATATGCAGGGAACCGCACTTACTCGTTGGCAAGCGGATCGAACTCAGGATCGCGATGGTTATTTCATCTACGTGCGGGATTTAGAGAGTGGCGATTTCTGGTCGTCCGGATTTCAGCCAACCGCAGTTGAGCCTGATGAGTACCAAGCAAACTTTTATGTTGGCGCCGCCCAATTTGTGCGCGTCGATAAAGGTATTCGAACAAACACAGAAGTATGTTTAGCGACTGATGCAAACGTCGAATTGCGACGCTGCACGATCACAAACCAAAGTCAAACGACACGGCAGATCGAACTAACAAGCTACGCGGAACTTGTGTTGCAGGATGCGGCAGCCGATTCAGCACACCCCGCTTTTTCCAAACTTTTTATACAGACCGAATATCTAGAGCAATCAAAGGCCCTTGTCGGGCGGCGTCGCAAACGCCGAGACGACGAAGCTACGGTCTCCGCTTGCCATTTTCTAGTTTGTGACGACGGGCGAGGACCCGACGAGTTTGAAACCGACCGACAGCGTTTTATCGGTCGGGGGCAGGATCTCAATGAACCGTTAGCAATGACTTCACTGCAACCGCTTTCTGGCTCTGTTGGCAGCGTCCTAGACCCAATCGCTAGCTTGCGGCGAACTTTTATTTTGCCTCCCAATGCAAGCGCTTGCGTAACTTTTTTTCTAGCATCTGGCGAGCAGGACGATCAGTTCGATTCGGTCGTTCAAAGGTTTACTCAGCCCGAAGCTATTGAGGAAGCTTTCGCTGCTGCCAGAGAAGCAAGCATTCAAGATCTCGCTAATGCCAGATTTGACGGGAAGCGTCTCGGTCAAGTCTTAAAACTGGCCGCAACGATGTTGTATGGGAGTGATTCGGACCAACATCCCCCGGAGAGAACGATTTCGGCCGGTTCGGCGGCATGTGAGGACCTACCGGAAGGGATTTCGAGCATCTTACCTCAGCTTGCGTGCAAGATTGAGGGCGAGGCGGATCTTATTGCCACTTCGACACTCTTGCAAAGTCAAGCCTTCTTGCATCGTCACCAAGTGCCATGCAATCTGGTTCTACTGAATCAATTCGCCTCTCGCGAAGATCTTGACGACCTTGTTTCGCGAGCGTCAACGGCAGCTCAAGAAAATGGTGATGCCGGTCGACTGGGACAAGTCCAAGTGTATGAGAGCATTGATTTTAGCGAAGAGCAGTGCCGATGGATGTATCACTTGAACCGAATTTCTTCCAATGGCGACCTGCCATCGAGTGCGGAGGTTCTCTCTCGAGTCTCGCACTCGCCCAATTCTGTAACGGCACCTGCTACGTTTCGTCCTGCGGCTCCAGGGGACCCGCATTCTGATGCGGAGGAACCTGCCAGCGAAGAACTGCAGTTCTTTAATGGGATAGGTGGTTTCTCAGTCGATGGCAAAGAATACGTGCTGCGTATTCCTGCTCGCAAAAACGAATCGTTACAACTACCTCCCATGCCATGGGTCAACGTTATTGCGAACGAAAAACTCGGCATGTTGGTCACAGAAACAGGCGCGGGTTACACATGGGCTAATAACAGCCGAGAGAATCGACTCACGCCTTGGTACAACGATCCTATTCGCGACCCGCACGGCGAAGCTCTGTACATTCGAGACGAAGACGCTGGCGCCTATTGGTCGCTAACTCCCGGTCCCGTGCCGGGGTCATCTTCTTACGAAGTGCGTCATGGATTCGGTTACACTGTTTTTCGGCATGAGAGTGCGGGTCTTCAGCAAGAAGTCGTCAAGTTTGTTCCGCGCGAAGACCCGGTTTCGATCACGCATGTAAAACTTTGCAATACGTCTAGTCAGGTCCGACACCTAAACTTGTTTAATTACCACTGTTGGGAATTAAGCAATGGGGGGCCACGACCTGACCAACAAATACATACTTCTCTCGACGAGTCGCGTCGGACCATTTGGGCCGCGAACCACGTTCCCAGTCCATTTTCGGGTCGAGCAGCATTCGCCACGCTTGTTCTCGATTCAGAAAATGCACAAGTGTCCATGACCTCGGACCGAACCGAATTCTTGGGCCGCAATGGAAGTCTCAGCCGTCCACAAGCCTTGAAGTGTGGAACATCTCTTTCCGGACGAGTGGGTTGTGATCTCGATCCTTGTGCAGCGAGCCAAGCATATATTGAACTGCAACCGGGGGAGACAATTGAGTACGCAATCCTATTGGGCCAAGCGAACACAACCGACGAAGCCCAGTTGCTGATCGACCACTTCAGCAACTTTCAGACCGTGAGTGATTCGCTCTGCGAAGTAAAGAAATACTGGTCTGATCTTTTGTCGGCTGTGCAAGTGGAAACGCCTTCGCGGGAAATCAACTTCATGGTCAATGGGTGGCTGCCTTATCAAAATCTGTCGTGTCGCATTTGGGGGCGCTCGGCCTACTACCAGGCAGGCGGCGCCTATGGATTTCGTGACCAGTTGCAAGACTCTGCTGCATTGGTTCATCACTTGCCCAAATTGACTCGCGATCAGATTTTGCTACACGCTGCGCACCAATTTTTCGAGGGCGACGTCATGCACTGGTGGCACACGCCCACTAGTAGCGGATTGCGCACCACGTTTTCAGACGACTTGCTGTGGCTACCCATGATCGCTGCTGAGTATGTCGCTGCTACTGGAGATGCGGAACTTTGGAATGAAGACGTGCGCTTTCTCCACGCTGAGCCGCTTGCGGACGGTGAACCCGAAACCTTTATGACGCCTCGCGACTTAGGACACAAAGGTTCGGTTTACGAGCATTGCTGCCGCGCTCTGGATCGGGGTCTCACTCGGGGGGTGCATGGTCTGCCTCTGATGGGCTGCGGCGACTGGAACGACGGCATGAATCGTGTCGGGCAGTCGGGTAGCGGCGAAAGTGTTTGGCTTGGATTCTTCATCGATTACATTCTCGAAAAGATGCTACCTGTCTGCGAGCAGTTCGGCGACACCAATCGGTTGCAGAAATATGGTGACTATCGCGAACAGCTCCGAATTGCATTGAACGATGCCGGCTGGGACGGTGCTTGGTACCGCCGTGCTTACTTCGATGATGGAACTCCTCTTGGAACCGCTGCATCAGACGAATGCAAAATCGATGCCCTAGCACAAGCCTGGGCAGTTCTATCGGGTGCCGCTCCGGCAAGTCGGGCTGCTAGTGCCCTTGCGGCTGCAGAGAAACACTTGGTTGACGAATCCGCAGGGTTGATTCGTTTGCTTGATCCTCCGTTCGACAAAATGAAAAACGATCCTGGGTATATCAAGGGATATGTGCCCGGTGTTCGGGAAAATGGCGGCCAGTATACGCATGGCGTCCTCTGGTTTATCCGTGCACTTGCTGAACAAGGTGCCGGGACGCGCGCAACCCAATTGCTGAAGATGCTTTCGCCCGTGAGCCATGGTCGCACACGCGAGGAGGTCGCCACGTACATGGCGGAGCCTTACGTAGTGGCTGCCGACGTCTATGGGCAACCCCCTCACACTGGCCGAGCTGGCTGGTCTTGGTACACCGGCTCAGCCGGATGGATGTTCCGAGTGGCCTTCGAAACAATTCTTGGCATACGTTTAGTACATGGAAAGTTTTTACAGGTCGATCCACGCATTTCGGCAGATTGGCCAGAGTGTCGAGTGCGATACCGGTTACCAGAGGATCAGACGATTTACGAAATTACCATCGAAAATCCAAACGGAAATCAGCAAGGAGTTACTTCAGCCAGGCTAGATGGTGACTCGATCGCTGTATCCTCGGGCATCGCAAAAATCCCACTTCTCAAGGATGGAAAACTTCACCAGGTGGAAATCAGTCTCTAGCTGATTTTAAGAATCGATGGACTTGGTCTGTACGAATAACCGAAGTAGTACACGCTTTAGCCCTCATTTATAGAGATTCCGATGAAGACTCTCATTGACTACTCGCTGGCAATATCGTTGCTTTGCTTTATGGTCGTAGTCGGTTTCTCTTCGCAATGTCTCGGAAGGGACTTGTCGGCTGTGCCGCTTCTTGACGGCGAGCGCGACGGATTGAACAACTACTGGGGTGGTCCGTTCGGCACGTTCAACATGAACGGTATTTCGCTGGAAACGGGCATCGTCCACGGCGGCAACACTTCCTACCGCGCAGACCTTGGCTCCCTCCCCGCGAGCAACTTGAGCTTCTTCCAGACTTTTTCGAGCGCAACCACCGGTACGCAGGACCTTCGACAAACTCGCGACTTAACTCGGTATGAAAGCTTCGAAGGCTATATTCGCAACGACACAAGTGCATCCTTCAACATTCGCATGGAACTGAAAGACTATCGCGATTCCAACAGTCACCGCGCCTCCAAAACGTTTACTGTGCCCGCCGGCGGAGCTTGGACGAAGATCTCCTCGTCACTCGATATTGGCACAGGTTGGAATGTGCAGGGAACTCCCGATTTGGAGCGAACGTACATTGCCAGCTTTGTGATCGATCCGCAACCGACGGCGATTACCGGTTCGTATTACTTCGACGATTTCTCCTTTATCGAGCCGGGTGGGCCAATCGACACGCAAACGGCGCCGATTGGAACGATAGTCGAGCGGCTCGCCGAGCGGCATTTCAGCGGCCTTTGGACCGCTCGCAATCGGGTGTCGGGGCTGGTCTATAACCACAAGGATGGCGTCGGCACGGCGGCGATGAATATCACGGGCGGTACGCTCTGGATGCTTCCGAAGGCCGTCGAGCGTGGCTGGGTAAGCCAAGGCGACGCCGACACTTTCGTGTCACAAGTCGCGACATCACTCAACACAAACCTCAATCAAACCAGTTATGTTCCGACTCGTTTTATCAATCCACTCACCGCGGGACTTCCCGGCGGCCAGAACGAAGAATCGAGCATCGATTCCTCGTTCATCGCACTGGCGCTGCACAACTACAAGAAGCAACCCACGACGTCGCCGGCGCTAGCTGCTCAGATCGACGCGGTTCAGAACCGGTTTCAATTGGATGCCTTTGCCGTTCCGGCAGGATTTCGATTGGCTTATTTTCCCGCCACCGGATTTACGGGGGGCACGTACAACGGTTACACCAACGAAGGAAAAGTGATTTCTCTGGCCGCGGAAGCCTCTGACAGTCACCACGTGCCACTCGAGAATCTCTGGAATAGTGATACCGCTCGTTCGCGTAACTTTTTGGTCAATGCTGACGATGCTCATCTGACACACAGCTCGACACTGTTTCGTGCCCCGTTTGAGCAGGCTCTGCTCAATCTGTTTGTCGATACATCAGAGCGGGGTGTGGACAACTATCCTACGCGCTCTTTGGCGACCAATCCTTGGCAGAATTATGTGCGATACGAACGCGAAATTGCTGCGAAACTCGCACAACTTGGAAGAGACAATTTCTTTCAGCCCGATGCGGCCAGTGGAGCGCCTTTTTCCAGTTATCAGCAGTACAGTCTTTACAACAACTTTGGGCAGCCCGACTTGTTTATGCCTTGGAGCGTGACACTTGCCATGCTGGCCGGGGCCAATGGTGCCGACGACGCGCTACGCGCATTGCTGGACGTTGATGGCGTCATGGGCCCCCTGGGTTTGGCCGACACGGTCCGCTGGAATACCGGGCAGGCCGAGCCGTTCTTTGTTTCCAACTCTGGCGACAACTGGAATACGGTTCTTTCCACGATGGCGCTGATGGAAATGCTGGATCATCTAGAGGGACAGCAGAGTGCCAGTGAGTTCTTCTCCTTGCTCACCGGTGTGAGCGGCGCGTTGGACGAAGTGTTCGTCGACGGTGATCTGACCGGCAATGGAATCACCGACGGAGCCGATCTGGCTATTTGGGAAACCGGTTATGGCGATGTCGCAGGAGCGACGCCCGCGTTGGGCGACACGGATGGCGACGGCGATGTCGACGGTGCCGACTTTCTGCGGTGGCAACGAGGATTTTCAAGTGCAGCACCTCTTTCCAACACGAATGCCGTTCCTGAACCTAATACGGGGACCGTCTTTTACCTGGCAGCACTGATGATGGCGACGCCGCTCGGCTGGCGAACTTTCCGGAGGACATTCAGGGGGCGACTCGTCTAACCCAGCTATCTGCGTTGGACTCGCGCGTCCCACGAGCGTAGATTGGTAATAGCTGCGTCATTGGAAAATTGGGACAGAATCCCAATGATGTCGAACGCCGAAGGAGGTTGGAAAAGTTCCTCATGAGATTCTTGTGTCGCGCAACGTTGACTCTCGTGACTCTTTTGCTCATTGGGTTCACTTTTGCTCCCTGCAAAACTCTTCACGCAGGTGATCTCAGCGTCGTGCCGCTGCTTGATGGCGAACGATCCGATTCGCTCAATCTTTGGGGAGGACCGTCCAACGCAGGAAACATATTCAGTTTTGAAAAGCAGTCAACGGTCGTGCATACTGGGCTTGGTGCGTACGAGGCAAACCTGGGTTCGATACCCAACAATGGCTTCCGGTTTTTTCAGACGTTTTCCAGCGAAGTCATTGGCACACCCGGTTATCGGCAGGACCGCGATTTAACACAGTACCAGGGCGTGGAAGGCTATGTGCGGAATGACACAGGAACGCCGCTGACATTTTCACTGGAACTGAAGGATTATCGCGATTCGTTAAGCCATCTGGCCAAGCGGAGCTACACGATTCCGGCAGGCAGTTGGACGAAAGTCGAAGCGCCGCTCAATCTTGCGTCCGGCTGGACAGTCTCCGGCAGCCCTGACCTGACGCGCACTTTCGCCCTGAGTTTTCTTGTCGATGCCGACTTTGGCCCCGCTTCCGGATCTCTTTACCTCGACGACTTTTCTCTCATCGAAAAAGGTCCAAGCATCGACCCGGCGACGGCACCACTCGATGCGGTAGCCGAGCGGCTGGCGCATCGCCAGTTCCACGCACTGTGGGCTGCCCGCAATAAGACGACTAGCCTCATTCCCAATACCTCCGACAATGCCGTTCTTTCGGCCCTCAACACGACTACTGGCGTCGTTTGGACATTGCCCGCTGCAATTCGGCGCGGCTGGGTCGCCCAAGCTGAAGCCGACCAATACATGGGCCAGTTAGTCGCGTCGCTCAACATTAACCGTGATCAATCGACTTATCTTCCGACGCGATTTCTGGACCTGGTGACGGCGGCTCCGGTGACAGATCAGGAGGAATCCACCATCGACGCGGCGTTTATCGCGCTGGCCTTGCACAACTACAAATCGCAAACTGCAACGCCGGTCACTCTCGGCAATGACATTGGCGTCTTGCTAAATCGCTTTGATCTGGCCTCGTTCGTGACTCCTGGAGCTTTTAACCAGGCGTACTTTCCCGGCAGTGGATTCAGCCCGTACACGTACAGCGGCTATACGACCGAAAACAAAGTCATCGCGTTGGCCGCCCACCTTTCGGAAGATCACCACGTGCCGTTGGCAAGCATGTGGAACAAGGAGACGGGCCGAGTTGTCGCCTCCCTGGTCGATCCCGACCAAAGCTTTCTCGTCTATTCTTTTGGAACCGACTACCGCGCACCGTTCGTGCAGGCGCTCTTGAATTTGTTCGTCGACACCTCGGACAGGGGTGTCGACAACTATCCGATTCGCAGTCTGGCCCGCAATCCGTGGATCAATTATGTCCGCTATGAGAGAGAAGTGTCGGCAAAGCTTCAGCAACTCGGCCGCGATCTATTCTTTCAAGCCGACGCAGGGCAGGGTGCGGCCGGATACCAGCCGTATAATCTGTTCAACGATTTTGGCCAACCAGACTTATTCATGCCTTGGAGCGTCGCACTGGCAATGCTTGCCGGCGCGGACGGGGCAGACGATGCGTTTCGGTTCCTCCTGGACAATGGCTTGGGAGGCGGACTCGACGGACCGCAAGGCCTGGCTGACTCCGCACAATGGGCGAGCGGCAATGCTAATCCTACCGATGTGCCATCGTTTGCCGACAATTGGAACATGGCGCTCTCGACGATGTCGCTGCTGGAATTTCTGGATCGCTACCAGGGACAGCAAAGCGGGAGCGAGTTCTTTGCGGCATTGTCCGATGTGAGTTCCGCCCTAGATACGGTGTTCGTCGACGGTGATCTGACCGGCAATGGAATCACCGACGGAGCCGATCTGGCTATTTGGGAAACAGGTTATGGCGATGTCGCGGGGGCGACGCCCGCGTTGGGCGACACGGACGGCGACGGCGATGTCGACGGCGCCGATTTTCTACGCTGGCAACGAGGGTTTACTGGTGTGACGGGGCTGACAGACTCCGCTGCAGTGCCGGAGCCGGAAGCACCGGTCTTGCTGTTATTGGTCGGGCTTGGGCTGGTGACGTGCCGACGTCCAAACAAAGCTTGCAGCTAAGATTCACAGTCGCTCGCACCCACTGAAGGTCTCGTAGCTCGACGTATCGGGTCGTAATCCCGATGCAGATTACATCGCAGTCATGGATGCCATCTTCTATGCCTTTGGGCGAAGGTTGCCCATGCTACTAACAACAGCATCAACGAATTGGGTTCGGGCACGCTTGCAGTCGCACTTAGCGGCAAACCCGAGACGCTGCCGTAGTTGGTTTCCCAGTCGGCGAGGTCTGCAGCGTCGTAAATAGTGCCAAACCCCTGCTGCCATTCGAGAAAGTCTGCTCCGTCGACGATGCCGTTGTCGTCGAAATCGCCGGCGATAAACTCTGCGAAGACTCGGTCAGCAAAGAAATTGGCGTCGATGCTCTCCACCAACCCAAACAGCAAGAACATATGATCCACTAGCCCCGCATCAAAGGGGACCCAAGTCGGTTGCGTGGCCGACTCACGCACCAGACCGTACTTGTATCGCGGATCCGTCGTGGGAAACTGGCTGTTGTAAAAGTCTAAGAACGTGTCCATGTCGCCCCAGGCCGCGACTGCTTCGGGCGAAAACACATTGTTCGGGTGGTTCCCGATCCGATCCGCGTTGTACCCCTGTGGGCTGACCCCAGCGGTAAGTCCATAGCGGAATGTCTCTCCAAGAAAATTAGCGGAGTACTGCTGGTCGACCTGGCGGTGATTTTCGAAGAATGTTTCGAACGCGGCACTGTGGCGGAAATCACCGTTAAAAAAATGCATTTGTTGCACCCAGAACGCCGGGGCCCAGGCTGAGGGGTTGTCGGTCAACGTGTCGGTACCCAGAAAGTTTCGCTTGGGCAGATTATTAACGTCGAGCCACATATCTTTCACAGCCAGCGCTCGAACGTTGTTGGGCTGCTTCAGCGCCAAGCTCTCCACCAGCATGTACTCGTTCCACGGCTGGGCGGTTCCGCCAGCGCCGCCGCCCGACGCCGTCATATCGAAAAAAATACCTGGGTTTGTAGGATGAACGGCAGCGTTGAAGTCGACGCTGTTGGTGAGCTGATCTGTCAGCGACGCAATTGTCGCGTTGTTTGGAAAATGGTTTCGGGCAAACTGCGCACCTGAAACCAACAACGCGCTGCTTATGGGACTGTAAGAAGCATCCCAACCTCCGCCAGCTGGCGCGCCGTTATTGATATTCATGAAGTGAATGAAGTGACCGTCGGTAGATCGGGCGGGAACAACGCCCGGCGTTTGACCCGCATGAGCTGATAGGATGTCCACAACCCGCTGTTCGGCATCCGGTAGTTTTCCTAAGTGGTCGAGCGCACTAAGTCCTAACAAGGCAAAGCCAGCAGCATCCGGCGTTGCGGGGTGGAAACTACTCCCATTCAATACAAGTGAATCGCGCACCAGTCCCGACGGCAAAATAGCGTCGACAACATAATTCTTAAGACGATTGATCTGATCATCACGTGCCGCGTTAAGATCCTGGGCTGACGCATTCGAAGTGAACGCGACAATCAGTACCACTACGACAAGACTGTAAGGTAAACGCATGATTGCATTTCCGTTGTGTGACGGTGATTCAATTTTAAGCGTGCACTTCTATGTTAGCAGCAACTTCGACATCGGCGAGTAAAAAAGTGAGGGCAAGAATGATTCGAATCGAAATGCCCTCAACACTTCCATCTTAAAGCACTTGCAGTGGAGCTATGCCAATCGCTAATGCGCATCTGATCCAGTCCTTACAGGTAATTCGTCTTAGGTGAAGTGTTCACAAAATCGATTTCAGAATTCCAAACGACTTGTCCGGTCCATGATGGAGAACGCAGTCCGCATCCGCATTGCAGCTGCAGATTTTCTCAGTATTTTGGAAAGCTGGCGACCTCGGTACTGCGGGAGATTATCCCACCCCGGGCAAATTGGTGACGGGAACGACTTTATGCGATTTAAGAGGGGGATTCCGTGCATGTCTGGCTTCCCTAGCACGCCTGCTTCAGCCGATAGCAGTTTTTCTGCTTTTTGGGTCGTTTCCAACCGAATTTTGGCTCTTGTCGATAGCCGTAAACCAGGGACTCCCAGGAGGATATAGCCCCTGGCAGCAGAAGACCCCAGAAAGCCAAAAAGTCGAAAAAATAACAGGGTGAAAGCGCTTGCATCATCGGTAGGTCCGGGTAGAATAGTAGTTGAAATGGAGATGAGTTCGGCGATACAGGAAAAGCTCGTCGGCATGAGTGCTTCAGTGGGCAGCAAGCATTCGACAATTTTGACGACACTTTTCGTGGCAATTCTTTTTTTTCTAGTTAGAGAGGGAAACAGAACAATGAACAAGTTGTTTCTTTGCACTGCCGTAGCTCTGATCTTATTTGGCAATACTCAAACGCACGCAGTTGAATTATTGATTAGCGGCGATTTTGAGGATCCGGTTGGCACACCAGGAATCAATGGTTGGGATCTTCAAGAATTTTCCACTCCCGGTGGCGGCGGCGCCCCAATCACCGATACGGCAGGACTTAGCACCTTCGATCCCCAATCTGGTGTTAGAGACCTTTTTCTGATGCCTTTTAACGGCAACGGCGCTTTGGGTCCTGCTGAGGGTAATTTCGACAACGATAATCTTCCTGCTGGCGACGTAGACGGAGGCGATTTCTTGGAATGGCAACGTGGCAATTCCCCTACGGGTCCCCTCGATCAGGCAGACTTGACTACTTGGCAAGGTAACTACAACAGAGTGGGTGGCCAATTGACGAATGCGGTTCTTTCGCAAACTGCAGCAGGCAGTGCTGGCGAGACCTACACGTTTAGCGGATGGTCAAGATGGGAGGATAACTACTCGGGTGGTGCGGGGACTCTTGCCCCGACTTCACCGTTGGGAGCGGTGCCCACGCCGACAACGAACACCATGAAGTTGGAATTTCTCGATTCCGGCGGCGGAGTCCTTGGATCGCAATCGCTCGATCTCCTCGCCGACGGACAGAGCAACCTTAATCTGTGGAAACAGCATACGATCACTTCGGGTGCAGCCCCGGTCGGAACTGTCAATATTCGGGTCACGGCCGAGGCGAGAGACATGGTCTTCAATACGGACCCGCTGCAGGGAGCGTTCTTCGACAATTTCTCGCTAACTGGAGCTAGTGCTCCGGCTACCGAACTATTGATCAACGCGAATGTGGATGACGTGCCGCCATCGGCACTTGACTTCTGGGATCTTACCGAAAATCCAGCAAGCAGAGATGAAATACTTCGCACCGCCGGTTTTGCCAACCACACTCCTGGTGGCACACTTGGCGTTTGGCTGAGTGCGTTCTTCGGCTCGCATCCTATTTTTGAGCCTCTTCCTGTCGATGGCACAATGTCGCAAACCGTAGCGGCAGTGGTGGGCGGGTCATACAGCTTTTCGGGTTGGTCCCGATTTGAAGCAAACTACTCTGGCGGTGTCGATATCATTGACGCGTTTGCTGGAGGTTTTCTTGCCGGTCAGCCTTCGCCGACGAGTACCGAGATAGTACTAGAGTTTCTCGATGGCGGCGGCTCGGTAATTGGTAGCTCCACTATCGACGTAAAAGCCGACCGCATCCTTCAAAGTCCCACGAACAACGCAAATGACGACCTCTGGTATCAGCACACGCTAGGCGGAATTGCACCGGTGGGTTCAGTAAGCGTGCGTCTCAGCGGGAAGATGATCGACGGCGTGTTCAACACCGACCCGGGGCAGTCGGCGTTTTTCGACGATTTCTCGCTCGATGGTCCTGTCGCGCCACTTGCAGCAGCGGGTGCCGTTCCAGAGCCAGCGACTGCCACTGGCATGGTATTCGGTGCGTTGATGCTTAGTTTGTGGCGAGGCCGACAACGAAATCTCAGTTGAGGCGCCTTTAGCTTAGTTAGGTAGAATTGCCTTGTAGTGCAACGAATTTTTCTGGTGAAAATAGTGCCAAAATTTTGGAAGTTTGGTTTTTTGGCTGCCTCATTAGTCCTCGGTGGTTTAATTTTTATCGCCGGTTGTAGTCGCGGGAACCCTGTTGCCAAGGGCGTCGATCGTGAAACTCGCGTCAGGATGAATATCCTTGCAACGCTCTACAGCGATTTTTTGGACAATCATCGTGGAAAGCCGCCGAAGGACACCGAGGCCTTTCGTGGGTTCCTGGAGTCTCGGGCTGCAGACTTAGAATTCTACAAGAAAACACAAAATATCGACGGTGTTGAGGCGTTGCTCACTTCAGCGCGCGACGGCCAACCATTCACGATTGTGTGCGGCAAACCCGTCGAAATATCCGATTCGCCCGGTAATTTTTGGGCTGCTTCGGAACAGACTGGAGTTGATGGAATTCGAATGGCTGTTCGTTTGGCGGGCGGCGTTGATTTGCTTGACGCCGAACAGTTCGCTCAGGAGTTTAAGTAGACGGGCGCCCGGAGATTCATGATGGCTGGGTCCATGGCCACTGCCCGATAGAGAACCTTCACAAAACAGGGAATTCGACATGCCGACTTACGATCATCCCGTGAATGCTGTTCATCGCACCCGACGAGGTTTCACTCTCGTTGAATTATTGGTCGTCATCGCCATCATCGGCGTGCTGGTTGCGTTATTGCTCCCCGCGGTGCAGGCGGCGCGGGAGTCGGCGCGACGCGTGACCTGCGCCAACCAATTGAAGCAAATTGGTCTCGCGATGCAAAATCACGTTAGTTCTCGGCAAGTGTTTCCCACGGGCGGCAATGGCAATGGTGCCCGGATTGAAAACTACGTCAACGGGCCCATTAGCAGTCCTGGCTCGCCGAATGGCCCCGACAAACAGGGATTGGGTTGGGCCTACCAGATTTTGCCCTATTTGGAACAGGGGGCGGTTCAAGGAATCACAACCACTCTTCAACTTCAGTCGACCGTTATATCGCTCTACTTTTGTCCGTCGCGACGTTCGCCGGAACGGTTAGGTACCAACAGCTTGTTTGGGCCGGTAATGATAGACTATGCGTCTGCTCAGCCTTCTAGTTGGAAGTGTCCAACTGACGTTAATCCACCTGAGAAGTACGATGTTCGTCCGTTCGATGTTTACGGCGGTTCACACCAAGACGCGAAAAGGGCGTTTTGGTGCGCAAGTGGGGGCAATGGTGGCGTCACGAGTGAGAACGGAGTTTACGACGGTGTGATTGTTCGAACTCCTTACAGAGTTACCAATTGCGATCCGGCTAGCGATTGTCGGCTCGCAACCGCAACCGTCGTAGCCAAGGGGCAGGAAGTGCCCGGGAATCCGTCCGCTGTTAAGCCAGGCAATATATCTGATGGATTAAGCAATACGATGGTGGTTAGCGAAAAGTACGTCCGCAGCGACATCTATTATGGCGGTCTTCCGTCAGGCCAGTTGTTATCGGCCTCGGATGATCGCGGCTGGACGGATGGCTGGGATCCCGACATCGTTCGATTTACAGGATTCCAGCCGATCAGCGACAGCGACCCTTCGTGCTTCACAACCGATTCTAATATTCACAAAAGATGCACCGGCGAGGGCCAAGACGTGTTTTTCTTCGGCTCCGCGCATCGAGGTGGTGTCAATTCCGTGTTTGCCGACGGGGCAGTCCATTTTATCTCATTCGACGTGGATAGCATCGTGTTCAATTCAATCGGCACCCGCAACGGCGATGAACTTGTCGATATCAATGAATTGTAAGTCACCACATTTTTTTCATCACTCTCGAATTTTGTCACTACTTTAAGACTGACTGCGATCAATGTCATTTACGGCAGAGGTGTTCCAGGCGGTCAGACGGGCGCGGTGGGTGATCAAAGCCTCTTTCTAAGACCGTGGTCTGGCTTAGGAGATCCGATGGGTTTTTAGCGGTCCGAGTGTTGCGAACCTTACTCTGTTCGGCGTTACGGTGGGTGATACGCTGACCGACACGATGAGCATGGCCAAAAACTTGGCTGTGGCTTTAGTGATACGAATTTTGACGACGATGAATTGTCCATTTGGCATACCCAGAAAAGGGCAAGCATACCCAGAAAGGGGCAAGACCCCTCTGGTGGAGGTCGCGATCCTCCTGAGCTGGCCTTAGGAGAACAGTTCGTTGGTTGTAGACCCCTATTTTTATAGGGCTTTTAAGGGGGCCGAGTTTAAGCTGGAAAACTTTGCCGATTTTACGGAAATTTCTTGACGTTAATTCGGATCGTTGTTAGTATTGGGAGAGAATTACTGCAAGCGCTTTCAAGAAGGCTTGGCGGGATTGCAGGGAAAACTTTTCGACAAGGGTCGTAGCCTTGTCCACGTGGGCGAACGCTTGTGTTTCGTCCTTTGACTTCTCAGTTGCTTCTTGAAGTAGAGAGGGTTGAACTAATGAAGAAGATCTTTATGTGTGCTGCCGTGTTATCGCTAGCGATGTTCGCTGCCACGGCCCAGGCCAACCTGCTGGATGACGGCAGTTTTGAACTTGCGACCGATGGTGGGCAGGTCAGCAATAGTGCCTGGAGTATTGCGGGCCCCGCCGGCTCGGCCATATTCTCCGCCTCGCCTTGGGCGGCTAAAGATGGCACCACCGGTGTTTGGTTTCAGAGCTTTAACAGTCTGGATGGAACGCTTTCGCAGTCCGTAGTGGCTCCTAAATCGGGCAACTACGACCTCTTCTTCTGGGCTGCTCGCGAACCAAACCACCTGACCACTTCCTCTCCTGCTACTTTGAGTTCCAGCGGTACAGGTGGATCGACTTCTGTCGATCTGTTCACCGCTACCTTCAATGATGCCCTGAACATGGGAGATGGCGGCGGCACGAAGTTTTCGCTTTCCCTTGCAGGCGTAACTGCTGGCGATATTCTCACTGTAAGCGTGTCCACGATTGGCGCACTGTCAAATCCTGGTGCTTCAGAGTCGCTGATGGTTGATAACTTCTTTCTCCAAGTTCCTGAACCGGCCTCGTTCGGACTTGCCGGCTTGGGTTTGATTGGATTGTTAGGCTTGCGTCGTAAGCGTTAAGCTGAAAGTTAGGGGTAGAAAAATAGATCGTCTCCCACGCATGGGGCACCCGCCAGTAAAGCGGGTGTCCCATTTTTATGTGCATTAGCTTATCATAGAGGTCGTATTCCAGGTTCAGTTCAAAAGGATTGATGTGTTGAGACAACCCCCTCGGCAGCGAAAGGCATGTGGTCGTGTCTACGCACGACCGCGCAGTTCCGTACTCTTTTTTAGCCACGCGGCAATCCACGTATGGCGCGCGGGCGGATGGTCTTTCTGTGCGGTTTTAGTTCTGTGTTGCCTTTCATGTGGCCGTAGCACTGGAGTGTCGGAAGAGGATCAGCAGCCCGTCGGAACCGATCGAGAATTGGTTACGAGCGCATCGGAAACTGACACACCTCATTCCAATTCCAGCCCGTCCCATAACGATAACGCCACTCTGAAATCAGAAACCAAGGACGGTTCTTCCACCCGTGCGGGATCTGCCAGCAAAGAACTGCAACAAGCGGCCTCGCATGGCGCGTTCAAGGATAGCAATGTAAATAGCGCCGCTCCGATTACGACATCGGCCGCCAAAGAGTGGGTCGAAGAAATGCAACGGGATATGAACCCGTCCAACGATGGTTGGGATACGGAATTGTTTGCCGAACGAGCGAGCGCGCAACTCAAGCACTTGGGCAAGCTCATGACGAGTGGTCATCCCATCACAACTGGCGACCTCTCATCGTTGCTGTCAGAAAACTTTTCTAGCTCCGTCCTCCGCCCCGCCAAACTTCAAAAGGTGTTTGAGGACGCGTCGATATCGGTCCAAAGATCTCAACAGCTTGCAGATGTCACCGTTCATGAAGGTGCAGAGGGCTTAATCCGCGTACTGCTGGAGCTGACAGCTGGGCTCGATGACGCTACGGATAAACACTTCAAATTCAAGTTGTTTCGCGTCGCTCCAGAAGGCGAGGAGGTCGGAACAACCTCGTACTTCGAGATCAGCGGTCGTACCCCGTCTGTGGCGATTCAGCGATCGGCAACCTGGAAATCTCGCTGGGAGCCGGGGACGTCGGACAGCGAACCACGTCTATTGTCGGTTACGTTAGAGGATTATGAAGAAGTCGAAATACGTAACCACAACCAGAAACTTTTCTCCGATTGCACCGAAAGCATATTTCGAGATATCCCTGCCTACGATGAGCAATTTCGCCGCGGCATCGACTATTGGCGAGCTAGATTAGAAAACTACCTTGGCATCTTTTATGACGGTCTGCGCGGCCTGGCGCTTGGCGACGTCAATGGGGACGGGCTGGATGACGTTTACCTGTGCGAGCCGGGAGGCTTGCCCAACCGCTTGTTTGTTCAAACGCCGGAGGGTTTGTTGAAAGACGTTTCCGCTCAATCCGGAGTCGATCTCTTGGACTCCACGCGGATAGCGCTGTTCGTCGACCTGGACAATGATGGTGACCAGGATTTGGTGATGCCGGTGGAGCGACAGATACAGTTCTTTTCCAACAATGGAAAGGGCCAGTTTACTCGGGAAGTGAAACTGCCTTTTGAGGGGCAAACAGCGCTCACGATCGCCGCAGCTGATTACGACCAGGACGGCAACATCGACGTCTATGCCTGCTTCTACCATGGCCTGGGCGAGGAGGAATCGAATCGGCAGCCAGCGCCGATTCCTTATCACGACTCTCGCACAGGCGGCTTCAATCGACTTCTTCGCAATGAAGGGAACTGGAAATTCCAGGATATCACCAACGAAGTCGGTCTCGACCATAACAACGATCGCTGGAGTTTTGCCGCGGTTTGGGAAGATTATGACAACGACGGTGATCTCGATCTCTACGTCGCCAACGACTTCGGACGCAACAATCTTTACCGCCAACAAGGCGGTCATTTCGAAGATGTGGCCGGGCCCGCGGGCGCCGAAGACATGAACTTCGGCATGTCGGCCAGCTTTGGCGACTACAACCGCGACGGCTGGATGGATATCTACGTGAGCAACATGTTTTCGGGCGCCGGCGGTCGGATCACTTTTCAGCCCGGATTCCAAACGGAAGGCTCCGACGAAGTCATAGCCGTCTACCAACGGATGGTCTCCGGCAACACGCTTTTGGAAAATGCCGGCGATGGCACTTTCCGCGATGTGAGTTCGCAAGCTCGCGTAGGCGTTGGTCGGTGGGCGTGGGGGTCGCGCTTTGCCGACATCAACAACGACGGCTGGGAAGATGTCTTGGTCGCCAATGGTTTTGTAACCGGCAATTTGCCGGGCGATTTGTGAAGTTTCGTTTGGCGGCAGGTCGTGTCGCAAGCACCCATGGATATCTCAGAAGACCCGACGACGGCCGACAACATCGCGTTTCTGGAGGCGAGCGATCGCCAGAATGAATTGGTCCGCGCCGGAGTCTCCCAAAGCGGACATGAACGAAACTGCTGTTTCTTAAACACCGGTGCGGAACGGTTTGCTAACATTTCGGCGGCCGCGGGATTGGACCACGTCGGCGATGGTCGGGCGTATACGCTCGTGGATTGGGACCACGATGGCGATCTCGACCTTTGGACAACCAATCGCACCGCCCCACGTGTGCAATTCCTCCGTAACAACTCCAGTAGCGACCGTCACTTTCTGATGCTTAAGCTCGAGGGTAACGGCACGACTACTAATCGCGATGCTATCGGCGCTCGTGTTGAACTCGTGTTAGTTGGCGACCAACGGCCATTGATCAAGTCGCTGCGTGCTGGAGAAGGTTTCCTCAGCCAGTCGAGTAAGCTGTTGCACTTTGGATTGGGCCAACATGATCGAATTGACCGCGTAAAAATCCGCTGGCCAGGAGGAAATGTCGAACAGTTTACTGGGCTTGAAGCGGATCGCACATATCGAATTGTGCAAGGCAGCGACCGTGTAGAGGAATGGTCACGGCCTGGTAACACCGTAACGCTCCATGCTTCGGAGAACGAAGCGCCTCCCCGGACTGATATGGCACGAATCCCGCTGCGATTTCCAATTCCTCTGCCGACTCTTCAATACAAGACTTTCGATGGAAAGCAGGTATCGTTTGACAAGTTCCACGGGTCGCCGACATTGGTTAACTTGTGGGCTAGTTGGTGTCGCCCTTGCCTAGCCGAATTGGCTGAGTTACGGGAGCACGAGCAGCAAGTCCGTGATATCGGTTTGAACGTCGTTGCTCTCTCGGTAGATAGCTTGGCGGAAGACCAAGAAGCGAATCCAGAAGCTGCGCAGCTTCTCCTGCAGGGACAGAATTACCCGTTTCAGTCTGGAATGGCGGATGCCGTGCTAGTCGACCAATTCGAGAACGTGCTTGAATTTCTATTTGACCATCGACGCCAGTGGACGGTGCCCACCAGTTTTCTTCTTGATAAAAAGGGACATTTGGCAGCGATCTACGTCGGACGTGTCGACATGGATGAGTTGTTGTCGGACGCCAAAAACCTTGGCCAGGATGAACAATCTTGGTTGAAAGCATCATTGCCTTTTCCAGGACGCTGGACTGATGACCAGCGTCTGCCCGACATGTGGCCATTTGTAGCTAAGCTCTTTAAGAAAAACAAAACGGCGGATGCGGTCGACTACTTCACGCGGCTGGAAGAGTTGCAAGCTCCTACCGACGTGTTTCCCGAACTGCTTGTTCAAGTGGGTTTGGCACTGAGGGAGGATGGGGACTTGACGGCTGCCTCCGACCGTTTGCGGCAGGCGCTGAAAATCAAGCCAGAAAACACCTACGTGCGGCTGCAGTTGGCAAACGTATTATCCCGCCAAGGTCGAATCGAGGAGGCAATGCAACTGTGTCGTGAGGTGCTGCGACTGCAACCTGATTCCGTCGATGCACATTTTGGTCTGGCGAACTTACTTCAATCGCAAGGCGAGCTGGAAGACGCCATTCGACATTTTGAGCTGTCTGTTCAGCTTATGCCTGAGGTCCTAGAATCGCGAATTGCATTGGGAAAGACTTACGCTTCTGAGAAACAGTGGAATAAGGCGATCGTGCAGTTCCAAAAAGCTACTGAAATCGAGCCCGACGCTGCAGAGCCCCATTACCAGTTGGCCCGTGCACTGCAGAAAATAGGTCAACCGAATAAGGCGGTGTCATCCTACAAACGTGCACTTCGGCTCGATCCAGAGAACTTCCAAATTCACTACTCTTACGGAACCTGCTTAATGGAACTGGCGGAACTCGATGAGGCAATCAAGCATTTCCGCGATGCGCACAGGTTGAACCCTGAATCACTAGCCACGCTCAATGGGCTCGCCTGGCTGCTCGCGACAAAAGAGCAGTCTAATGAAAACGACACGACCCTGGCACTGAATCTTGCCCAACAGGCTGCCCAGAAAACGGATCATTCGCATCCACAGATTCTCGATACGCTTGCTGCCGCTTACGCCGCGTCTGGGAATTTTGAGAAGGCGGTCTCCACCGCCCAAAAGGCCATTGCGTTGGCTGACAAACGCGACGCTAAGGAACTTGCGGATGAGATTCGCACTCGCCTTGTCAAATATCGACGTGGAGAACGGTACCGAGAATCCGGGAAGGCCCATTAGCATGTGAGACAGCGAGTTCCATGTCTATGGTATCGTTGCAACTTTGTCCAACGCAGAAATTCTCCGCTCTATTCAGGTGAACTTGCTGTTATGGTTCCTTCAAACTTGCGGTAGCTGTAACAGGAAAATGGTCGGAAGGATACCGGTTGGCGAATTTTCTTCGGTTGATATCAGCGGCGCTGACAACCCAATGGTTGCTCACCAATATCGCATCGATTTTTTCGCCTTCGGTGCTTCCTCGGAAGCCATGAAATGTCCCACTATCGGAGATGTTGGATTGGTTGTCCCGGTACGAGTCGCGCAAACCCGCCTCCTTCAAAGGTGCCCGAGCCGAGTCGTGCTCGCCGACGTTGAAATCTCCCATCACGATAACAGGTTCCAGTTTGCCAGCTCGTGCTTGTAGACGTTTGGCAATCAACTGCCCACCCCGAACTCTGGCAGGTTGCGATTGGTGGTCCCAGTGTGTATTGAATACATAAAAACTACAGGCGTTCTGCCGGTCAAATATCCGGACCGAGGTACAAATCCTAGGCAATTGGTTTCCCCAACTTACCGATCCTGGTTTGTCAGGAGTATCAGAAAGCCAAAAAACATCGGTTTTCCAAATGTCGAAACGAGAACGTCGATAGAGAATGGCAGAGTATTCCCCCCCGCCGTTTGCATCACGTCCAATTCCAAGCAGTCCGAAATGTGGAAACTCTGCAAGGAGTTCATCCAACTGAAACTGCAAGGCTTCCTGGACACCCAAGATGTCTGGCGAGTCGTCGCGTATCACACGGAAGACAAATTCCCGTCTCAACGGCCACGCATTGTCTCCATCTTGCGCGGTTCCGAAGCGAATGTTGAATGTCATCAAGTTGATCGATGGATTGTCCTGTCCCGAGCAGGTATCCAGGTTTCCAAAGAAACATGGTAGCGCGAATAGCAAGAAAGGAAGATAACCAATCCCGCGGCACCACCACCTATTTCCAAAGAGACTCCTGAGGATAGAGAGATCGTATCGGCTCCGATTGATTTGATTTTGTCTCAACATATAGGGCCGGAAAAAATCTTCTGCGATTTCTGGTTGCGTGTCAGGGCACAACTCAGGGAGTCATCGACGACCGCCAATGTCGCCACAAGACATACGTGATGAGCACCGCGCCCAAGCCGTAGGCAATCGCGGCACACCGTAGCAGCCATTCCTTGCCGTGCATGTCGAGCTGCTGGAGTGTGAGGGAAGTGGTGA
>JAJDED010000061.1 GCA_029259915.1 Planctomycetota bacterium
AGAAAAAGTGGCGCGTGCTGAATGGTTCTTCCCTATTGCCCGACGTTATTCAAGGAATCCAATTCATCGACGGAATAAAAACAACCAAGGATGCCGCCTGATTCTCAAATATTCTCATCCACAGGTTCTTGCAATATCTCCGAAGTAGAACGTTGGTTGTCCAGAAACATACTCATACAGATTATCTGATCCACCCTCATACCCAATCGGATCGCGATTCAGCCACCGCCCCAGCGCTGCATAATAAAACCGATTGCGATTCAACTGCAAGCCGGTCTCCGGATCAAGCCTTCTGCCAGTGTAGCAGTATTCATTATCAATGTCGCTCACACCGTCGGCGTCGGCGGAATAATCAGCATCCAATACGGCCACCTCCCCGTACGGGGTATAGCTGTAGCGCTCCACCACAGTGCCAGTGTCGTCCGCCACCGCGGTCACGTTGAAATTCGCATCGTGCAAGTACACATGCGCAGCAGTATCTGTCATCCGTACCGCTACCGCGTCAACATAATATGGATGATAACTATACATCACGTCGGCAGTCTCATTGAGGTGGACCCCAAAAACTGGACAGCCCTATAAGGTGTAGAATACTCCCTTTGGGAGTCCACCAGGAGGTCCAGGATATGGCACGGAAGCGGCCCAAAAAAGGGGTCGGGTGTCTTTTTATGGGCCTGGACAAATCAAAGACTCCCGACCCCTTTTCTCCGCCAGCAGTAATACGCAACAGAGCAAGGCCGCAGAAGATGGTTCAGGCACTGCTGCCAAGATTGCTGAGAGGGCTGCGACGTTGCCGTAGTTCGTCTGCCAATCGGCAAGATCCGATTGGCTTAGCGAGTTGGGTGACCCGCCTTGTTGCCAAATTAGGAAGTCGTTCCCGTCCACGTCGCCATCGAAGTCGAAGTCTCCCGGGGGAGTGTAGGAGAAATCGGTTACAACCACTTCGATCGGACCTGCTCCGGCGGGTGCGGATTGATTCAACCAAAGATTAAATCGAAAGTTTTCGCGACCTGGTTCCGGAACAATGTGCCCCGAACCGTCTTCGGTATAGACGAAATGGTCGATAACCGCTCCCGGAGGAAAGGAGCCTGGTTGGTGATTTCCTAGTAATGTATAGAACTCGATGCGCCCTGGGGACCATGTGAAAAACCGTGTGAGAGAGGCGTCGGCACTCAAGTCGGGTAGCGCGATTCTATGCAAATTGCCAGGAACACTAAAAGGTTGCACCACGGCTTGCGAGGAGGTGGGATCTCCCGGATTTCCCCAACGCGAATCCTCGAAGTCGATTTCGCGGTTGGGCCAGGTTGGAATTCTATCGTCATCGCCAAAGACGTCCCAGGTGAATGCACCGAACGTGGTATTTGCGTCCAGAATGTCCTGGCGACTGTTTGTTTGGAACATATACGTGCCATAGCCGAGATTCTCGGTGAGAACAACCTCCGTGCTAAACCACTGGCCGTCATGGTTTTGGATCGTTAGGTGTAGGCCATCCTGATCGACCCAGACATCGTTAGAATTTGCGGAGAAAAAATTACCCCCAGGCCCTAAGGGCGCAGGCGCCTCTTTCACTCCCCAATTGCGGCCTGCGAATGCTAAGTTGGTTCCATATCTTTGTTGGTGAGTCGAAGAAATCGAACTGCTGCCCAGATCGAGCGTGTTGGCACTTTGCATTTGCGGTGGCGTCGTTCCAGTCGGCACCACAGAGACGGCATACGTCGAGGCAAATTCGTCGATTCCACCCGTACCGATGTTCACGGAGAAGGTGCCATCGGGGTTAATCGGCACCGTCGGCATACCTAAGCTTGGTTTTGTCCACCACCCGCCACCGTCAATGTGTAGGTACGCTGCTACTTCATGGGTTGAGAAATCCACCCCCGATACCGAGCCAACAATTTGCCCGGCAGCTCCGGCTGGCGGCAGGCCGTTAATCTCGATTGTTTGCGCAGAAGCAGTACTTGTCGCACAAAGCCCTATTGCCGCAAAAGAGAAGAATGTGATTCTCTTCAACATTTCTTCTATCCAGTCTTGCCCCTCAGCATCTAATCGAGATCGGTAAAGGACACCTTCATGCTTGCGAACCGTGGCAGATCACAAGAACATTATACTCTTTGGCCGATGGCCGAGGGGATCGGAGTTTCCGAATGTGGCTAATCAGAATCGCCTTGCGGGATAACCTCGTCGCGTCCTTTGCCTATAATATAGGCAGCCAGCGCTGCAAGACACATCCAAAGTGTATTCCATTCGGAAAAAGTATTTTTGAACTTCAGCCGCGAAATGGCGAGTGGCTCAACTTGTGTCGGCTTCTTCACAACCGGAGGAGCTTGCGGCAAGGCGACATCAACATCTTCCGCAGTGTCTTCCAGTGTACTCTCCGTTGCCTCGGGTTCAGATGCGACAGCAACCTCTGAATCCTTGGGAACATCCGATTCTGCAGGAGGAGCTTGGTGCGGGGCGACTTCCGAATCTTCCGTAGTGATTACCGGCGCATCGGTTGTCTCAGGTTCAGGCGTGAGAAAAACCACCTTGGCATTTACAGCGTTTGCTTCCATCACTTTCACGTAGACTTGTCGCCCACCAACTATCGCCGCAAGAGCCAAAACAACCGACAGGGCCCCCCGTGCAAAACTACCACCGGAGCCGGGACCTGCTGCGCGGTGGACGCAATACCCTGTGACGACTCCCACAACGCAAGACAGCCAACCCAAATCCATCTGAGTGGTATACTCCAGCCCCAACCAGACCGCCGCCGCTATAGCGGCTCCGATGACTCCACTTAGAAATACACTCATGGCAATAGGTTCCAATTGTTCAAGACTGAATGTTCGTAACGTCGGTAAGGTGTTTTCCGCCCACGATGCGAGGTTTTCGCAGAGCCAAAATGCTGCCACATGAGCAGAGCAGTAGAAATATCGTTGACGGCTCAGGGACAGCTGCGGACGAAGCGGCAAGTGGTGCTGTCGTGCCATAGTTGGCTTCCCAATCTGCTAGTAAGCCGACGCTGTTATCACGCTGCCAGGTGAGAAAATCTGCTCCATCCACATCGTTGTCGAAATCGAAGTCACCGTCAGTGATTGGCTCGAGGAAGAGACCGGCTGAGTCGATCCAGATCGCGCCATTGTCGGAGCCGGGTTGTTGGAAGACGAACGACAGGCGGGCTTCGACGGAATTTTGCGGAGCGGTGGCTGAAAGCGTGTGATCGAACCAGATGTCCTCTGCGGTCGACCCGTCATGGATGAGTTGCGACACCTCGCCCAAGAAATCACCCGACCCAACCGCAGCGCCAAAGACACTGTAGAACTCGATCTTCATCGTCACGTCGTTGCTCTTACCAAAGAGCGTATCCCACGACGGGGTGATGGTGCTTGCCTCGGCTCGCAGCAAATCGCCCTCGGAAATAGCCACGCCCTGCGAGGCACCCGAGAGGTTACCTGGGCCGTTAAACTGTCCGAAGATCTTCAGGGCGTGCGTACCGTCGTTCGCCAGACTGTTGTCCTCCGAGACGTTGGGAACAGTGTTTCCGAAAACGCTCCAATCATTCAGCGACCCCCCAACGTCGTCGAACCCCGGGTTGCTAAGTAGGTTGATGCCAGGATCGGGGGGAGTAACCTCCCGCTGCCAATAGCGGACATAGTCTACTAACATCGTCTGTGGAAACACGGTGGTGCCATCGGGGTCGCCACCAAAATTACCGCCGACAGCCAGGTTGACTATGATATTCTTGGCCGTCTCGAAGATAGGTCGGTTAGCATTTTCGGTAACTGTGTGATAAAGATTACCATCGACGTAATAACGGATGATTGTTTCATCCCATTCGGCGGTGTACGTGTGAAAGCTGTTGTGGAAATTGACCGGCTGGCCGCCTTCGGTAGCGGTGTACTCGGCAAAGACGAACTGATGTTGGCCGCAGCAAGGTCCCGGGTTGGTTTGCCAATGGTAAGCGCTGGAGACCAAGTTTGGCTGGCTGCCGCGATTTTCCAATATGTCGATCTCACCTCCCTGCGGCCAGGGTATGTGATTGGCATTCAGCCAGAAGGCCGGCCACATCCCTTGCGAGGTCGGCAGATCGACCCGCGCTTCGAACCGACCGGGACCAAACAAGTTATTGGAAGTAATGAGCCCAGATTGATAGGCCTTGCCTTGAAGAGGCACGTCGATGGCCGTGAGTTGCAAATTGCCGCCCGAGATGGTGACTTGATTGGGATGGTAGTATTGTTTTTCGTTGTTAAAGCTGTCCTTTCGATCGAGCGCTGTCCAGTTCGAAGTATTGAGCGAGGTGCCGTCGAATTCATCGTTCCAAACTAAGTCCCAACCGGGAACAACAGGAACCTGAGCTGAACCCAGATTCGCACAACATACTATGCCCGGCAGCGCCAGCAGAAAACTGATCAGGTTGCAACGACCACGCGTGCGGCAATTCGAATGCGATCTGAACATGACGCTCTCATTCTCCGATATTTCCTATCTGGATGCACCTAGAGCAACTCCAGGCGCAAAATCTAGTCCGAGCAGACACCCAAACCCCACAATAACGTGAACTAGCGACGTCCGCGCTTTGATTTGTTATCTGCCTCTAGCCCTTCTGACGACAGTTCGATGTTGATGGTATTACTACCCTTCTCAACGTTAAACTGTAATCCGGAAGTCTTGGCGATGGCATAGTGCCTGGGTGTGATGTAGGGCCCTGGCATAGGGGGACCCCCGTTGGGATCCTCGGCACCTGGTTCACGCGAGGCAACAGTTACCAAGTAGTCTCCCACTTCAAGACCTTTCTCTCGATTGGTTTTGAGTGTGTAACTTCCATCACTTTGGATGATCCCCGCTGCACGCATGCCGCCACCAGTCGGTGCGAAACCAACTGTCCCACGCTCCAAAGGTCCGCCATCCAGCGTCACTACGCCAGAAACTGACGCGGGCTTACCACCGCAGCCGACTAGAAATAGGAGCGTAAGCAATGTGCTCAGCTTGACTAGACCAAAACTAGAATTCCGTTCAAATTGCATGCGTGTGAAACTCATGAACTGTTGTCCTCCACTTTCTTGCCCGAAAAGGTGCCCTGATTCCGGCTTCACATACCGGTAAGCCTAGTGCTGGATTATGACACCCCTCGGTTAGAAGTCGAGTCCTGCCACCTCTCCGCCATCCCTTGTTGAAAGGGCCCGGTAAATGTCGTGGTCGATGCCTTCGTTGAGGACCTGTACGGAAGCGTCAGCCATTGCGAATTGAACGACACCGGGATGAAGACTACGAAACCCTCGGACGTCGTACCAGTCTATTTTGACGTTCTCAAGATTGGGCATGAAATAGTTCAATTGCATGTTGCAGCTGGCCCAATCGCCGTCGGAGAAGTAAGCCATACTGTGCAGATCTTGCTCGACAACCGATTCGCCAATCATCAGCGTGTTGCTCAAACCATCGGAAATTTGCCTAAAATTGATGGGATCGTAGTAGCCAAACTTCCAGAAAAGCCCGTTGCAGCCGAGGCTCTCAAAACGATCAGGGATTGAGCCCCAATCCTCGTTACTCCACAAACCGCCTGCATCAAAAGCCTTTCCCACAGCCGTATCGCCCGCCACGCCTTTATAACTCGTCACAGCAACAGTTGCGCCCGTCCACCACCACATGTCGTCTCTTGGAACTGCTGAGGGATCGGATGGACATGTTAGTACAGACAACTGGTTATCCATAAACTCACGGACATCCATCCGTCCCATGCCACTTCCGTTGTTTGCCCTAGCCAAAAAATCCATAATTTTTTTACTCGGATCGTCGAAGCCTAGCTTCATGCCGTCGTACATCGCTTGCTGCTCAAGCTGCGGCAAGATGTCGACAATCCACCCCTTGCCATTTCTGTTTCTTCCGCTCACATACTTCGAAGGTGAAGCTGGATCTTTACTACCGTCAGCCTGTAAATAATATTCTCCGCCGAAATTCGTGGACCAGTTGATGTCGAAGGGTAGATGTCTTTTGACATCGTGGTAATTGACGACGGCCAGGGCCACATTCTTCATGTTGTTGCTGCATTGAATGCGCCTTGCCGCTTCGCGCGCGGCTTGCACGGCAGGCAGCAAAAGGGCTACCAGGACGCCGATGATGGCAATAACCACCAGCAGTTCCACCAAAGTGAACGCGCTGAAAAGTTTTCGCCGTCGAGGAAGATTTCGCGATTCCTGCATTGGTAAAACTCCATGTTTTACGCCAGATCTAAAGGCGTTGAGTACTTTTTTTGTGGCCAACTTTATTGCGAACAAAAGGGTAGAAAAAGATAGAAGGCAGCAAAGCCAGCGGACGGGAAATTCGCGGCTTTGCTGCTCTCTCAGGATCCAACAACTAACGAATTTGCCTTCTCCTCTTCAAACAAACGAGCCCAATCAGTACCAACATCGCCGAGGAGGGTTCCGGTACGTTGGTGACGGCGGCCGTTAGAGGAGTGGCGTACTGCGTCTGCCAAAAGCCCAGATCAGTAGCGTTAACAGCTCCGTCGAAGTTGGCATCGCCTTGGGTGGTCGCAGCACCGCTTAAAATCCCATTTCCACGTTGCCAAGCAAGGAAGTCGTCGCCATCGACGTCGCCATCGTTGTCGAAGTCGGCGGTGGGTACTTCACTAAAAATCGGGTCGGGGTTGGTACCACCGGCCCCGGTTGTGATTGGGTTTGCATCAGCAGTCGCCTGATTGGCGAACACTTCGACCAATGCGTTATCAATCCACAGGCTGCCTGAAGCAGCTCCACCGGCAAATTCGCCCCAGAACATAACGCTCCGAATCTCTTCAATATCGGCGACAGTATACACGTCGTCATCGATGCCAAACCAAGCCGAATCGTCCACTGCGTACTCGACTTCAATCAAAGTCCACGCGGTATCGGTGATCGTGCGGATGCGTCCTTCCCCAGCGGCTGCGGCGTCGATAACCGAGCCGTTTCCATCGAGGTCAATCCAGATGCCTGCACCCCCATGCTGGTCAGTATCGAATACCTTATCAGCGAAAGTAGGCTGAAGACCGCCGGCGGTGTCCTGAAAAGTGCTGAGCCCTTCTTTCCAAAACTCAAACTTGAACACTGGCTCGATTTGGGGGGCACCTACGAAATTATTATTGGGATCTTCGCGAACCCACATCGAATATCGAATGACGTTGCCGTTATTCAAACCCACCCTTGGGTTGGGCGCACCCGTTACAGGACTTGGTGGGGTCGGGTTTGCTGGAGGAATGACGTTTCCGATACCCGCCCATAAGGAATGGGGAGCGGTCGCGTTATTCACGTCAGGATTCGACGTGTCGTTGGGTAGAATGAGTGTGTCGAAAGTCTCGGTATACCCATTTTCGCCATTGGAAAGTGGTATCGAAAGGCCAGCTCCGCCGTTGGTACCAAATTTGGTCTGTACTATGATGTCGTTGCCGTGAAAGGTGGCGATATCGTCTTGGCCAAAGCCGGCATCAAAAGCAAAAGCATCGCTTAAGCCGAACCCCAAGCCATCTGCGTTAATATCGGTATCGAGAGGGTTGACGGTCGCTGCGAGGCCGGTCGCTGGAAGCAACACTAATGCACCGCCAACTAGAGCGGCAGTCAGCAGATACTGAATCTGCCTTCGAATAGAAAGAATTCGAAACATGTCTATATTCTCCTCAGATCAGATTGATCAGTTTTTAGGATAAACGGGGCTTAGTGGGGGTACGAAGGGAAGTTCAGATTCCAGCGTTTTATACAATCCGCCCGTGGTCTAGAGTGGTTAGCTCTAAACTGTGCCAGCAAATAAACGGCCACGTCCGTGCAGATGCCGCACGGTTTGCCCGCCCTGTGCGGGCGGGCAAACCCGGCAACTAATAACCATTTACTATTACTACTATTTGCGTCGTCGCATCGAAGCAATCGCCAAGCCAGCCAATCCCATGAGGGCAATCGAGGCAGGCTCAGGAATGGCAACAAGCGACGCATCGTCAAGGAATACCGTGCCGCTGCTAGATACTCCACCGTCAGGCTCTCCGCCAAACGTTTGAATGGCATAGACCAACCTTGCGGCGGTAGTACCGGCAGGAGCTATACCACCGACTGATAGCAGTGAGTAAGCGTTCGTCGGAATCACACCGTCATTAGTGACCCGAGATACCTCGCCACCGCCTGCGTCGTGCCACTCGATCCGAAACTCAGTGGCTACGCCGAGCGTCCCTAAATCAGGAGTCTTGTGCCACATGCTTCCATCGACCTGCTGGCCAGGAGCAGCAGCAATGTCCTGAAACACACCTGCGAACGAGTTGTCATCGCCAAGAATACTTAGGTCCGAGTGACCCGTGCCGTTATTCGGCATCACCGTGCTGTGGCTCGACGAAGCGAGAGCACTGCCAGCAAAACCTTCCCAAAACCCGATGAACGGTGCGCCGTCAAACGTGTATTTGGCGGGGTCTTCAAATCCCGGGTCAGTTAGTGAGTTCGCCGAAGCTAGCGAACTGCTCAATGCGATGGATGCCATCGCCACCGCAA
The DNA here is from genome assembly GCA_029259915.1 of Planctomycetota bacterium. GTDB lineage: Bacteria > Planctomycetota > Planctomycetia > Pirellulales > Lacipirellulaceae > Bythopirellula. The sequence goes on from JAJDED010000061.1 coordinate 8,475, forward strand.
CCAAACTAAACTTGAGGCACTTCATGAGCATTTTCCCTCCAAAAAAAGTAAAATTGGCTTTTCAACAGATAAGCAGCCAACCTGAAAAGTCGTCCGGGGCGCTACGATGCGTATCCCAATACGATTACCTCTCAAAAACCCGACCAGGAAAGTAACAATTCTGCTACTTTGCTGCCCCATCACTCCCGGTCGAATTCCCGCCTACTATTAAGCAAGTACCAACTATACCGCGGCACCCGCGTTTGTGGAACTGTTTCTCATTCAGTTACAGATTAGTCAGTAAAAACCAGCATGTCAAGCATTTTCAGAAAAATTCTCCCAATCCGACCTTGGATCCCACATCAGCACCAGATTAGTGCGGCTCCGACTTTCATGATTGCGTGGATCTGGCAGATTGTCTAGAAAATTCTCGATTCTCACTGGTATTTAGGGGCCCAAGCACGATCCAATCGTTTCAAAAGGTACAGTCGCGAGGAGCGATTCGTCGGAGGACAAGGTTTCATCCCCTTCGGCCCTTAGATCTCAGCCGTTGGCTCTGGGCCAGCTCTATGAGATTTCCTAAGAGTGCCAAGTGTAGGTGGGGCATCATCGCGGCTTCTTGCCATTCTCATCGCTGTGTATGTCTTTCACGATTCGCCTATAAGCGAACTCGAAAATGACCTGATCATTGAAGGCGGTTTCCAGTTAGCGACGAGCTCGAGCACTGACGCACCATTCGCGTCCACTCGGCCTATGATGCCGTGAAGGCGGGTTTAGCTTCTTCGGTAATTCGTGGGAAATCAGCTAGTGATGTGTTATTGTGGAAGATAACTTTAGGTTTGTTGGATGCAAAACGGTTTTGCAGCTGTGACATTGCACTGAATCAATCCGATCGCCGATGCTTTTCTAGATTCGGTGCGATCCGCTAGAGAGGGAGTCCTTCAATGCGTTTGTTTGGATGTGCTGTGCGACTGGTTGGAATGCTATGGGCATTTCTTGCTTTGTCGTCGGCGTCAATCCTGTCAGGGCAAACGTTCACGGACGTTACCAATAACGCGGGGATCACGCATGTCCATACGACATCGGCACTCATCGCAGGGTTACCTGGCACTTCATTTATGACGGGCGGAGTTGCTGCGGGGGATTACGACAACGACGGCTACACCGACTTGATGTTTACGCGGCTGAACGACACCGATCTCCTTTACCGCAACTTGGGCAACGGCACATTCGAGGCCCGCTCGGCAACCGCCGGCTTCACGGTGCCCACGCTTACCAACGGCGTCGTAAGTGGAGATGTCGACAACGACGGCGACTTGGATCTCTACATGACGACATCTGCTGGGGGCATGCGAAATTACTTATACCTGAATGATGGCACAGGTTTTTTTACGGATTCAGGAACAACGCGCACGGTAGCGCTCTCAAATGGCGTGACTCGAAGTGGCCAGGGAGCGAGCTTTGGGGACTACAACAACGATGGTTACCTCGACTTGGTTGCAGCCGAATGGGGCAATTTCGTTGCCGACAGCCAATCGCGGCTGTTCGAGAATCGAGGCGCCACGCAACCTGGTTTCTTCGACGACGTCACCGCAGCTTCAGGCACCGACGTGTATCGTAAAGACCGAACTTATCGCTTCTCTCCTCGGCTCGTTGATCTTGACCGAGACGGCCATCTCGATCTAGCCGTGGCGTCTGACTTCGTAACAAGCCAGCTGTTCTGGAGCAACGGAGACGGAACATTCACCGATGGCACCATCCCAGCGGGCGTTGGAACGGACTTGAACGGTATGGGTTCCACTTTCGGCGACTATGACGGCGATGGCGACCTCGATTGGTTTATTACCAACATCACCGCCGCACCGGGAGCGCCCCCTGCTTTCGGTGGCTATAACCGCCTCTATCGTAATGACGGCAACCGCCAGTTTACCGATGTCACCCAAGCAGCCGGAGTTCGCGACTCCCGCTGGTCCTGGGGAACCACGTTCTTCGACTACGACAACGACGGCGACTTGGATCTTGTCGCTACCAACGGGTATAACGGGCAAGGGTGGCTCGACGATCGTACCTTCCTTTGGCGTAATGACAACGGGGTGTTTACCGATGTGTCAGATTCAGAAGGAATTACCGATACCGGACAGGGACGTGGCCTTGCGCACCTCGACTACGACAACGATGGCGATCTCGATCTTGTGATTGTCAATAACGAAGCGCAGCCAATTCTCTATCGAAACGATAGCGGCAACGCCAACGACTACCTGCGGATAGAGGCAGAAGGCACGCTCTCTAATCGTGACGGGATCGGCGCGTTTATCACCGTGACGCCTGACCTCGACAATCCGCAGCAACGCATGGTTTGGGATGTTGATGGCGGCAGTAGCTTCCTAAGCCAGAATGAACGGATCGCCCACTTTGGACTAGGGCAATCCAGTGGGACGGTCGATTTAGTGACGATCGAATGGACCAGCGGACTTGTCCAACATCTACACGGCCTCAATGCAAACCAGACGTTGACCGTCGTCGAAATAGATGAGCAAGCTGTCGCCGGCGACGTAGATTTTAGCGGTGTGATCGACGCTTCCGACGTCGATTGGCTTCGCACGGCCATCGAGCAACCCGAACTCTATGCGTCGGTGTTTGGAGTTCCCGCTGAGGTCTCGGCAGATTTGACGGGGAACGGAACCGTCGACGTGGCCGACGTAGACTATCTGCTGAACTTCATCGTCGGTACCCAATACGGCGATCTGAATCTTGACGGGTCAGTAGATCAGACCGACCTGTCGCTCTGGCAATCCGGATTCGGGCTCTCTTCCAGTGCAGGCTATTTGGACGGAGATATTGATGGTGACCACGATGTGGATGGCGCCGATTTTCTAGTTTTGCAGCGTCAGATTGGCTTTGGGGGTCAGCCCGTTTCCCAATCGCAAATGGTCCCCGAGCCACATTCGCTTGTGCTGGTGTTTGCCACCATGCTCTGTGCCGGAATGCGGAAATTGTGATGAGGTTAAGAACAAGCTTTTGATCCGCTATAGGGCGCTGTTCCCAATTTCCACGCGGGTACCGTCAGGCAAAATACGAACCGGATCGACGGGCGGCTGACCCGTGGAGTTGTTGATTTCTAGCCAGCTTGACAAGATCCGGTGTCCAGGCCGATCGCCGTTGCTCGCCTCCACACAGCGGGCAAGCTCTGAAAACGCTTCGTATCCGACTTGGCGGGCGTCTTGGCATACGGCGGTCATCTGGGGATAGACATAGTTGCGTGAATCTCGATCGTCGAAACCGACAACTGAAAGATCTTTGGGAATCTCAATGCCCAGGCTCTGTGCCCTATGGATCAAGCCGATTGCAATAGGCGGGTCCGTGATGTAGACCGCCGTGGGCGGTTGGGGCACGCTCATCAGGTTGCGAAGCAATTGAGCCCCGTCCTGGCGGTGGGCGGGGATCCGGAAAACAATGCTGCGATCTACTTCTAGGCCATGCGCCTCAAGGGTCTTGCAATAAGCGGTAAACCGGTCACAGTGGTCGCCGTCTTCATACTCGTTAGCCGCAAACGCGATCCGCTGGTGCCCCAGCGTAATAAGGTGATCTACTGCCCGTGAACTGGATTCAATGGAATCGGCGTAAACAAAACTCAAGTTTGGGTGATCAAAATGGTCGCCTACTACGACGGCGGGAAAATTCTCCTTTGCAATCTGTTTGCAAATAAGACGACCATCGACTGTGGACCGCAAAATCACGCCCCGGACACCTTTGCGTAGGAAGAATTGGGTGTAAGACTCCTCGGGACGTTTATCGCGCACGGGGTTGAGAATCACTAGGTCCAATGTGGTCAAATCCATGGCCTGTCCCATGCCCTCGATAAGGGCCGCGTCGTACGGCGAACCCAGAGAAAAAGGACAAGCATAGACCAGAGCTAGAAACGATGTGGCCCGTCGAGCCACGTTGGGCACGTAGCCGCAGCGGTTCACCGCATCCAAGACCTTTACGCGAACCTCCTCGGTTACGGCTGGGCTGTTGTTGATTACCCGGGATACGGTCGCGATGGAAACTCCCGCATTTTCAGCAACTTGTCGAATCGTTGGCACGGTGGTATCATCCTGTAACAAGTTTGAAACTGTTTCTCAGTTTTCATCTTAGTCGCTTTCTCTTGGCTGTCAAATTCCATTCGAAAATAGACATTCGTAAAAGGTTGCCTGCCGACCAAATGCTGCAGAAAAAGCCGAAACCACTCCGATGATTGCTTCACAAGCAAAAAAAGGAATTCTGGCATGAATACCACATTAATAGCCTGGACACGCGTCCAACAAGTATTTGACTTGAGTCACTGTTCTATATGTATTGGCAAAGATTCTGATGAGAATCGAGACTTCGGATGACTGAGCCAGACCACTATGCCACTGCACCCGAAGATCGGATCTCCATTGGGCAAAAATCCGCATATGCCATTGGCATGCTGGTCAATAACCTGCAGGCAGCTGCGCTGCCGGCGATGGTCGTCATTCTGAATCTCGGCCTGAAAATGGATCCGGTTTTAGTGGGCATCATCCTCTTTGCCCCTCGCATCTTCGATGCCGTGTCTGATCCGATGATGGGCTACATTTCGGATAACACACGGTCCCGATGGGGGAGGCGCAGGCCTTATATCCTTGCCGGCGCGATTCTTGCCGGGTTGGTCTTTGCCGCTATGTGGCAGCTACCCGCAGGTCACTCGGAAAGCTTCTACTTTTGGATCTTCATGACTGCGTCAATTCTCTATTTCCTCACTTACACCGTGTACGCAACGCCATTTGTTGCCTTCGGTTTTGAAATGACTCCCGACTATCACGAACGGACTCGCCTGCAAGCTTTTGCCAATACGGCTGGCCAACTCGCCTGGGTGGGAGTTCCCTGGTTTTACGCAATCATGGCCAGCGACATGTTCTCGGACACGGTACAGGGAGCACGAATTTTGGCTCTCTGGGTAGGTGGGACTATTTGCATCCTAGGAATGGTCCCTGCAATTTTCTGCCGAGAGAAGTACGCTTCGCTGCCCAATGTGGAAGATCTCGCCAATGAATCTAGCGACCAAAAAGGCCTCTGGGGCCATACCAAGGACTTTTTCAATGGCGTTGGCACTACGTTCAAGTGCCGCCCGTTTGTCAAACTTTGTTCTGCAACCTTTTTGGTTTTCAATGGTTTCCAATTAGGGGCATCATTTTCGTTGTACGTAATGATTTATTACGTATTTTTCGGAGACGATGAAAAAGCCGGCATACTCTTTGGGTTGTTTGGAACGTTGACTGCCGTTTGCACGCTGGCGGTGATCCCATTAACCGCATGGATCTCGACGAAGATTGGCAAACGTAAAACCTTTTTAGTAACTATTTCTCTCTCACTCGTCGGATACGCTTTGAAGTGGTTCGGCTACAATCCCGAACATCCGTATTGGTTGATTGCCTCCTGTCCATTCGTTGCCTTCGGAACAGGTTCGCTGTTTACCCTGATGGGTTCCATGGTGGCCGACGTTTGCGACTATGATGAACTCGAAAGCAATCAACGCCGCGAAGGAGTTTTTGGAGCGATCTATTGGTGGATGGTAAAACTAGGCATGGCACTGGCGGGACTTCTTTCGGGAATCATGCTCAAAGCATCCGGCTTTGATGTCGAGCTGGTTTCGTCCCAGTCGGATCAGACTCTGTTTTTTTTGAGAGTTTTTGACGTTGGCGTTCCGATGGTAACTTCGGCGATTGCAATTTGGATTATCTCCACGTATGAAATAACCGAAGCAATGGCGCACGAGATCCGCGAGGAGCTTGAACAGCGAAGAGGAAGACCGGACTGACGGCAACGACGTTTCGGTTGCATCGACGGTTGACCCGCTCTTAATTCATTTGCGGCGTTACGCTCGCAGAATCTGCTCTTGAGGAATCTGAACGTCAATCCGTACGATCTCGCCCGTGCGTTCGAACAGCTTAAGGCTTAATTCCGCACTGAGGCTTTCCTGTTTCAAGGAGACGGCCTTGCCGTCTGCGAGAGTTACGTCAACTTGCAAAGGCGCCTCCGACAATTGGTAAACCACCGGCACCTGGCAAAAAGTGAATGCGAGTGATCCCGACGGGAGTTCCATCCTTTGCTTGTCACCTGCGAGATCAAAGTACGTGAATTCGGCTTCGCTCTCAAAGAACTCTCGTCGACGCAGCAGCAGGGGCTGAAATCGCAACCGGCCATCGCTGACGACCACTCCCAATTCGCCTTGCCGGGTAAGAATCTCTTCTTTCACTTGGCCCGTCATACCCGGTTGTTGGGCTCCAATGTGCTTGGGCGTGTGCGAGTAGGGGTCTGTGGGAAACGCACCGTATTCGCTAGGTGTCTTATCGGAACTCAGGCCGCCTCGGACCAAAAAATAAGCGTCGGCAAGGGCCTCGACAATAGATTTCGACGCTTGTCGGTCGGAGGCGTTGAGCACGTTTTCTTGAATGGCCAGCAGAAGTTTCGAAACCATGTGCCAATAAACGCATCCAATGCCTTCATAACCATACATCGTGCCCGAACGGCCCGTGTAAGTCTTGTGACAAAACACTTCTTCAAAGACATCAAGAACCTGCTGTCGATCGCTGGTAACCAACTCCGTCCATCGATCGTCAAGGGCCAACCGATCTAACCGATCCTCCAAGTCTGCCTGCTTTTGGATCGCGTGGAAGAAGTGATAGTTCTCAAACACATCGCAGACAATGATCGTGGAGTCTTCCGCTTCAACAAGTTGCTGGAGCAGTTTTACCGATTTCACACGGTTTGCATCAATCTGATTTCGCTCCAAGAACCCTGGTAGCTTCCGATCAGGGTAGAGCATAAAACTGCGTTGATTGGGGCGGTATAATTTGCTGTCGAACATCGCGTCGACTAATTCGGCAGCCTGCCCCGCGTCAAGCATGCCACTACTCAGCGCCGCAACCTGGCCTTCCAGCATTTCGTAAAGGTTGTTTACACCTGCAGCGTGGTCGTTGTCTTTCAAATCAAGCAAATTGTACGCGTGGTAAAGGTAGTCCTCGCGACGATTCGCACGAATCGAATGATCGAGATACCCGGCAGCCAGCCGAAAGAATTCAACGAGTTCGGTGCTGCTTATCGTGTGTTTTCCGGAGAAGCCCTCATCATAAACCTTCAGACGATAGTCAGAAAATGCTTTTCCGGCCTCCTCCAACATATGCCCGCGATCGTCCTCGGTAATCGTCGATTCGTTCAGCAGTGGGCGGTTATGTTGCAAGAGGGTGCGGATGCCTCGGAACCATTGCTCGACTTCCACAGAAATTGCAAATCGTCGATCGCCAAGCTCTCTCAACAATTGGACGAGTAATTTTAGATGGCGACGCAGGTAACAGACCGTTACCATCGATAATCCAGAACCCACGAGCGCATTGTTGGCGTCGTTCCATTCAGGTCGCTGCGTGTTGAGCCAAATGCCTCCATCCACGGCAAAGTTGGAAAGCTTGGTAAGCACCGGGACGAGAAGCTTTTCCATGAGGTTGACGTAGTAAACCTCGCCCTGCGCGTCGAGGACTAGTTTGCCATCGTCGCCCAGGGTTTCAACACGGCGACTAATTTCCGTAGCGGTGAATCGATCGTAGTCGATCGTTTCGCACCTATTGGCGACGATCTCGTCATACGATTTAATGCGATAAGGCACGTTCGCATAGCAGAAGATTTGATCTTCGAACAATTGTTCCAACTTGCCAGGAAAAAACTTGTGCAATGCTTCCAGCAGTTTCGTTAAATAGATGATCTGATGGTCGCCCCAGTAGCCAATGTTGCTCCAAGGGTCTTCCGGGTCTTGCTCCTCCCAGTCGATGCCATTTCGGGTAATGCGGTAGGGATTGAATCCGTCGACCGTCGAGGCATTGACGAATTTGGCAACCATGCTTGGAAGAAACGCGGGAAAGCTAGTCCCCAGCGCTTCCCAGTTTTGAAAGATGTCGCGCCAGTTACCTTGGTAGTTGTAAATTTTCGATCTGTCGTCATTGCGAACATGAATCTCAAATACATTCCAGGGGCGACTTGGGTCTCCATGCCGACGACTAAAAGTAAGCGGCAAGTATTCCAGCACCAAACGTGTCAGATCCGTATTTCCCTGTTTGCGAGCCCGAGCAACCAATTCCGTGTACTCGATCCGCTCGGGCAACGCATGCAAGAATGTCTGTTCTGCACTCTTTACCGTTTGATTCCTAGCTGTAACAAAATCTGAAAAATCGCGTGTTTCAACCAAATAGTTCCATGCAAACACGCCACCCCGCATGTTGTTGAACAACACATTTGCAAAGTGGTGTGCGGTTGCCAGTTGACTTCCGGTTGCTTGCAGGCCGTCTGCACTTGCAACATTCTGCAACAGATCACGGTGATCCTTTTGAATCGTCTCTTCCAGTGCGTCCTCTATCGGCGCATCGGCAAGCAACTGCTTGCAGATCCCTGCAACCTGCTGATGGTCACGACATACGTCGGCCACAGTGGTCCACGTACGCGACTGGCCCGGCGCTAGCTTTACCGAAGCGAAAGTAAAGTAATTGCCTCGTTGACCAGTGCTTGAAGCTTCGGGCTGGGGTGTGGCCCCACTACAAAATGCGTGGAGTCCTGCGGAGGACAGAAAGACCTGGCCATCCGGCAAACCGCGGCACCAGACGATCGTGGCTTTCAGAACCTCGGCGGCTTCAGCCCGGTCGAGGATCTGCGACGTCAGGCTATAGACGCCCATTCCCGTCTCCGAGTCGTATTCGTTGTGCTTATAAGCATCCACCAAACAACTCGCGCGTTGATAGGTAGAGAGCGGCACGCCGCTAAGACTTATGTTCTGAAGTCCGTCGACGAGCTCGATTTCAACTTCACGCGATCCAGTGTTCTCTAGTGTCGCTGTGCGTACGAAACCGAACTGCGTTGAAGTTCTCCAACTGTATCGGAAGGTCAGTCCCAGACGTTCGTTGATTTCCTCGAAGATTACCTGGTTCCCCACGATGTGTTTAATCAACCTGCGCGTCCCGGCTTTGCTGCCCGTGGTGCCGTTCTTGAATGGCTGCCAGATGGAATGGTCAGCCGACTCTTCTCGATGCCGAATCAGCGTGATTGGCCCTGTATGTCGATAGCAATCGTGCAGTTTGTCGGCCGTTAGGTAGGGAAACAAGCAGTTTTCAGCCGAAACGCGTCCTGCAGTGAGTCCACCTGACGAAGAAACATACATCCAGTGATCGCCGACGCTCACTATGCTCATTAAGAACGGCGGAATTTCGTCGTAGTTTTGAATTTGATAAAAGTCTTGTCCATCGATTTCGACAAAGCTTCCAGATGCTGACGAATCTTGTCGAGCCGACGCTGTGATTCCAGTCAAAGTTTTACTCATGTCTGTGTTCCGTAAAAACTAGGTGTCTTCATAAGAGAGTTTGGTACAGAATGAATTTATTATTTTTCGTCGAGAGCGGTTAAGGCCGCCTTGGGTTTGCGATTTGCATGAAACACCCCCCAGTGTTTCTCCACTTCGTCAGGATGGGGGCCGCCCTTCCACGATTCGTCAAACGCCTCGAAGTAGAAAGTGCAAATTTTGTTCTTGCGAGCCCAATCTGTGAATTGCTGGTAGTACAACTGCTGTTCCGCTTCACCTGCTTTCCCCTTAATCAGCTTGGCTTGTTCCCCTTCGTTATGGACCTGGGTTGCCCAACCCGCCTCGCCAATCACGACTGTTTTGTCAGGGTGGTATTCGCATATTTCTGCGTAAATTCGTTCGGTCCATTCCATCGCATTTGGGGGTTCAAGCCCAGCCCACATCGCGTGGACGTGCAACACGATAAAATCGACTCCCTGTGCGACAAGCTTGCTTTCCGGTTTATTCCAAAAATTAAAGTCGTCCGCCGTCGTCACGGGCACTTGTGTCGCCTCGCGGACTTCTCGAATGTATCGAATCAAAGTCTCCGGTTGGGTTATGTGATCCGACCAGTATACTTGCGTCTCGTTGCCAACGTTCACGGCGATCACTTCGTCCGGGTACGCATTGGCCAAGCGGATGACCTCGGCGACTTCATCTTGATTCGATTGCTTCGCAACATGGGCAACTCTTGCCCCCAATGTTTCTGATTCTGTTTCGGAAGTAATCCATGCTCCAAGCATGACACGAATAGGAAGCTTCTTTTCGTGAATAATTTTCAGCACGTCCTCGGAAACTTCTCGCGAGCCGTACATGCGGATGAGGCTCCAATGCTTCGAAACCAAACTCAAGTCCTCGGCCAGTTCTTCTTCGAACGGCTGCGCGCCCCCCGGCGATTGCCCTTCGCGATAAGCGCCGTACGAAACGCCATTCCCGATCCATTTCCCATCGAGCAAGGGAGATAACGTACGCTCTTCAAGCTGCTGTCCGCTGGACTCGCTGGATTGTTTCGAATTGCTTGCATCCACTTCTACAGCGGCCAAGTCGCGAGCCTGTAAAAAAGAAATTGACAGTATAAGAACTAGTAGTCCTGTTTTATAAATCGAGTCGAACATAAACTTTATGAAGTCCTCACATTCATGAGTTAATCTACTTATCAGAGTATTCGTTAGTAAGAAAACCCTCTCACTTGTTTATAGAAGTAGAGAAGGTCACTACGAGAAACCGTTGTCAATATTATCTCAATAGCTTCGGATGACAACTGATTGTTTGCTAAGACAACCGTCACCACGAGTTGTCGGCAATTGAAATCGCCTTGAACAATAGGGGCTTTCGATTGTAACGCCGTTACATTGATGGCCGTTAAACTTTGATTCACGCCCAGATTTTTTCACTTGGCGTGTTCGGTCGCATCACGTGACCATGGTCATGAGATCATTGCGACGCCTAAGATCCGGTGTAGAAATTGAGGAGGTCGATTACGAATTCCGGAGAGAAGGAAATCGAGTGATGCAGGTTCTTTGTAAAAGGGCCGAATTTAGTGCTTCTGGGAATAAAGAAAATGTAGCCCATGATGCCACGCTTTTAGGACCTGGAATTCGTTGTGTAGGTGTTTACTCGCGTCAGCGTCGACGTGAATCGGCACTAGATGATCAAGCGTGATTCGGGATGAAATCGTTTCGGCAGGTACCGTACCTTCGACCGTATCCTGCGAATTCGGTAACGTCCCAGATAACACAAGCCAAGTACGAGAAACCGTCGATTCAGAAAAACCTCTGTTGCAGTAGCCGAGGCGGGACTCGAACCCGCACGGGAGTTCCCTCCCACTGGATTTTAAGACCTTCAATCTTGCATGGCGATTGTGTCGGTGAAGTGACGTAAATGCGTTGGAGTAAACTAACTTCGCGCGATCTTACACGTACTTTGCCGAGGGTACAAGTGGCGTCAATATTGGCCATATCGTCACCAATTTGTCACCAGTTCCTATCAAGCGCAACTGCGTGCGGAGGGGCGTCACCGCTGTCACGTAGCAAGCTACTTATCCTGCGGAGGTGAAAATCACCTCGCGCAGTTCGTGCAGTTATCAGGACGATGAAGTTTGTCCAATCGCTGGCCGTTCGAGAACTCCCAAACTGAGCGGGGATGTGCATACAGCCGCATCTAACTCAGCAAGTATGGGTGAATCTGTACGCGCGGCGACGAAACACTAAGATCGCACCTACCAAGAACAAAGCCACTGACGATGGCTCAGGTACCGTTGCCACGCCGGCCGACAGCGGGCTGACACCGATGCCGAACTGCCGTTGCCAGGCAAGAAAATCAAAACCATCAACGTCGAAGTCGCCATCGGCATCGCCGTCCATGTGCCCGGCGCCCGCTGCCATGCCAAAGCCCGCCTCCCACTTGGCCAGATCGGCGTCATCGACCATGCCGTTTTCGTCAAAATCTCCAGCGAGGAAATCGGCTGTGGCAATTTCTAAGGTTACTTTGTTGGAATCGGTAAGATAATCGACGGGAAGCCACGTCACCGCTCGAGCTCCGAGAATACTGGGAAAGTTTTCGTCGAAAAAAGTACCGGCGATGGCACTGGTTGACTCGATAATGTCGAATCGATCGCCAGCGGTAGGAGTGTAGCCGCCCAGGTCAAGGGCAAGCACATCGAGTGTTCCGCCGAGGTCAACCGTGCCTGTCGAACTGAGTTGATCGTGTTGTGTGCCGGGAGTGAGTCCGCCGATCTCAATTTCCAAATGGGCCTGGGCGTGAGTGATCGAGTAGTTTCCCTCGAGCGGCACAGTTCCCACACTATTGCCCGGGGCGTGAACCGTACCAGAAGAGTCGAAGTCGATCGAGACGTCCTTAAGTATGCCGACTCCCTCCAGGCGAGTACGAATACGGACGGGATCGGCAGCGGAGTCGCCTTCGATGCGGCCATTGTTGACAAATGTGCCGGAACCGATAATCTGTCCGTCGCCGCGGACGATATGACCCGAATCCTGCGTAATGGTGTTTCCATTGGGGCCAATATTAGCCTGAGAGCTATTGTTCGCACCGTTCAAAAAGATTTCCCCGGTGCCGTCGAGTAGCGTGTCTTGGTTGAATTGCAGGACGGAAAAGAAAACCCCTCCGTCGCTGTTGATCGTGATCGTGCCGTCGTTGGTCAGCGCGCCGGCACCGACGTTCAGCGTTTTGAATGTGGGAACGTCAAAATTTCCGGCGTTCGTAACATTGTTTACGGTCGAGGAGTTGATGACGACGAAACGACCGCTGCCGGTAGTCTCGAGCCGGCCGCCGGTGGTCGTGTTGGCATTCAGTTCCACAGTGCTGCCGTCCGCCGCAGAAATGACGCCGCTGGCCGATTGCGTCGGGCCAGAGACATTGGAAAAATTGATCGTTGTGCCCGAACTGGCCTCAATGAGGCCGTTGTTCGTCTGGGGCTGATTGAACGACAGCGTCGAGCCGTTGGTACCTGGTTCGGCACGGATCGTGCCATTGTTAATGATCGGGCTAGCAATAAAACCGGCACCGCGGATTGTGTGACTGGCCCCCTGAGTAAACTCAAACGGGGTGCCTGGCAACACACCGACGAACGTGTCGGCGTCTCCGCCCACGAGGACGATCTCTCCCGAGCCGCCGAGCATGCCAGAAGACGTGAATCCAAACTGCGCCTTTCCACCCGACTGGCCATCGAGCGTAATGGTGGAATTGTTCGTGATCCCTGCGCTGTCGGCACGGATAACGTGATTGCCCACGGCATTGGTGTTGTCGATCGGCGCGTTGATCGTCACGGCTGATAAATTGAGCGAGCCATTTCCGTCGAAGAGCTGGAAAACGCCGCCACTGATCGTTTCGAGTGAGCCGCCGGTGATGCTACCACTCTCGAGAGCTATATCGCCCGTGTCGGCGATGAGTTGCCCGCTTGCATTTTGAGAGTAGGTGAATGATTTCATTTCGATCGACGCTCCGGCGGACGAACGCAACTCACCGTGGTTCGTGAACGTTGTGTTGTCCAATCTCAGCACGGCTGACGCATCGCCACTGGTCTCTTCGGCTCTTACAATCCCTTCGTTGATCCAGTGCAGATTGATCGTTCCCTCACCGCGGATCGTATGGCCCAAGCCATTGGTAACCTCGCTCCCATCTCCGCCTCCGGAGATCGTTGCGTTGGAAGAGACCGTGTCGTCGCTGTTCTTCAACACAACTTCGCCGCTGCCGGAGAGTGTCGTGGAATTACCAACGAGCAAATGGGATAGAATTGCCGATCCGTCTCCGACATTGATTATACCACTGTTGTCCGTGTCGCCTTGTGGTTGCAGTGTGCCTGCGGTGATATCAATGGTTCCACCATTCTCTAGCTCATCGAAAATCTCGAGCGTATTGACTTCGGGGTTGTCGCCACCGCCAATAATCGCCTTGTCGGCCGGTTGGGGTTTCTCGTCAAGAGTCCAATTGTCGTCTTCATCCCAAAAGCTGTTGGGGCCACCGTTGTCCCAAGTTTTGTCGACGGCATGAACACTATATGGTAAGAAAAGCAGATTGTAGGCAATCGAACAGAGTAGAACATATCGCAAGCTGGGCATGAGGCTCCTCGGCTCTATAGGTACATTAGGGGATAAACTAGCTGGTGATATTGTGGTCGACTACAACAGAATACGCAAGTAATCTCGCAGTGAGCCCTACAAGCAGACAAGAACTGTGAGCTGGCTGATACGCTCTTCGAGAGACCGATCTTATTTGTGGACGTGGACTTATGTGTATGCAAAGAAGCTGACTAGCGGTAGAGACTCTGACCGCCGCGATTTGGCTACGGACGCCAAATTGCGGCGGTTGCATCAGTTGCGCCAAGCAAAGCTTGGGAAAGGGAAATGAAATGTAAACTACATATCTGAAACCTTTCAACGGAACCTTGCGGGTGAGAAGCCCGCCCAGTAGAGCCTGACCAGCAACTGGAAGCGAGTCTTGCGTGGGGTCTAGGTAACCGGCACTGCGAAGCGTAGACAGCGAGTCCGAAAGCCATGCTATTGAGCGTCGAAAGACCCAATCGTGGGAGCCTTTGCCTTCTGATGACCAAGGGCCACGTTGCTGCACTACATGGTCTGGTGCAAGCAATCCTGCCGGCGTCGGTTTGGAACATGTGCAAACGAATTATTGAGGTTTCCCAGGAACTTGGGAGATCCTGTCGTCTCCTCGGCAATTCCCGGCGGGAGTACCGGGATACCAACTCCAGGCCTCAACGGTGCACTCGACCGATGAGGAGCGAACTCACGGGTGCAACCGAGGTACCGCCAAACGAAGGCAACGAAGTGTGGTGGGATGGGCGTCAGGAAGTCGTAGCGTTTTGATAGTACTGCTGAAGCTGGGGAACTCGCCCCGGAGGACCCAGTGGAGGGAAGCGAAACGTCGATCAACAGACTCGGTCGAGGGAAACGTGTCGAACACTTTGAGGTTCGATTAACATGTCACCGTCACTTGATCGAATAGCTGTGGTGCCCAAATGCTTGGCTCTGATCCGATGAGGGGAGAATTCATGGAGGCTATAGTGCTTTCAATGGGTCGATATCCATCTGCAGAACATTGCTTACACGAGGGAACGCTAGAGCCCTCACAGTCGCAGCCATTCCAATGCTTTGGTGATTGCAGTTGTGCGGCCTGTAACTTTCAGCTTGTAATAAATATTCTGACAGTGTTTATCAACTGTGCGTTCGCTCGTTTCGATTATATGACCGATCTCCAGATTCGTGTTGCCTGCAATGATCCAATAGAGTACCTCCGTCTCGCGTCGGGTAAGTCCTAAGCCTTCCAGCAGCCTAGGGGAGTCGAGAGGCCGCGCCGAGTGCATGATTAGCAAGTAGCGCTGCGGTTCGCGATCTGTTGCAACTCGAATTACCAGGCGCCCGTGCTCACCGCTAAGGATCAAGGGCTTAGGCTGTTGGGTGGATTCGCTTTCCTGGAGCAGGGCAATTATCTGTACTTTCGCCCAACGCTCCAACGTCTCTGGCAGCCTTTTTGCCAATGTTGCCTGGGACTCTCCTCGGAAATATTCTGTGGAATAACGAATTGCTGCCGGAGATGCGCTGTGCACTTGGCAAGTATCATCGATCACGACTATACCACGATCGATTCGTTCCAGCACATCGTAGGCACGCCCCAACTCACCGGAAAGTTCTGTTATCAAGGCCGCATTCTCGTACGCTTGACGCAAGTGGGGCTGCATCAAGGCTAATAATTTTCGATCGCGCTCGGTGAAGTCCTTTTTCCCGCGATTTAGCGCGACCGCCACAACCAGGGGAGCTGGGCTAGGCATCGTGACGACCATCTGATACTTGGTACCGATGTTACGGTAGAATTCCTGATACAACTCCAAACGACGAAACTCCGCATTCGACAGAAAATCGGAGATCTTCCGCGGGCCATCCGCAGGCTGCTTGATGTAGTGCGACAAGACCGGGTGTTGATGCATGTAACGCTCCCAAATGGGTAGCGACTCTGTGATGTCGGCTTGACGCTCGGCGGGCTCAAACACTACCTGCAAGCGTTTGCGACTTGGGTCGACCTCGTTGTATCCACTCAATTCATTTGGAACTAAGCAAGTTGATAGTCTTAGAGCTGCTCGAGGCAAGGTATCAAGATTGTGGTGGGCGTACAAATCACGCAATCCTCCTTGAAGGGTTTCGTAATCCTTATGCGTGATTCTCGCCATCCGCTTACCTGTTTATTCGGTGTTGATTATATCGCTAGGCAACTGATTTCCCAATCTAACTACGCGGTTTCGCGTATTGAAACGGTTGGTTCGCGTGGCTACTCTACGAGAATGGCTGGAGGATAAGTGAGCACCTACTCGTTCAAGTGTTTGCCATTCCCTCAGTGTGAGGACTGCCTAGAAATGTATTTGGATTATATGTCATGTTTGGCGCATGTCAGTCGTGCCAACAATAGATGGGTTCACTCTGTTCTAAAATGCTAAGGGAAAGTGCTCATGCGCGTCTCACTTCTAACGGTCTCACTATTGATGTTATGTCATATAGTCCCGGCTGACGCAGCCCTGATTCGATACGACTTCGACATCAATGACTTCTTTCCAGGTACTGGGAGCCCTCCTGTTTCTTTCGATCAAATCGCCGGAAACGCGGTGGTCGACGTAAACTTGGGGACGAATACGATCAACAGCTTGGTTGGAGTTGATCTAGATATCATCGGGGCGCCCGGCTCGCATTTTGACGGTTCAAACACTGGCATAGTCCAGTCGCTCAATAGCGTCACGATCGGTGGGCTACCGGCTGGTGTAGGTGGCTTAGATCCAGGAGTTGGTGGGGCTACTGATTTTCGAATTAACTTTAACATCGCTTCCGGTGCACTGAATCCCACATTTCCCTCTAATCCGGCAAGCTATGTACTTTCGGGCGTTGCCGGAATATGGACCGCTAATTTTGGTGCATCCAGTACGGTAACTGCGCGAGAGCTTGTTCCTGAACCAGCCTCCTGCTTTCTGATGCTATTCGGATTTGCCGGGGTATGTTATCTCCGGCTTTTCCGTTCAATGACTTTGTACCGCTAGCCAGACCTCGTGGCCTCCAGTCTGCCACAGAATTCCCAAGCCGAGTATGGACGGTCGAAAGTACGAAAATCTCGCGGGCCTAAGGGTCACCAGTATGTCACCGATGAAAGAGTCAGTCGACTTTGTAGGGTCCAGTTGTAGCCAAGCAGGGTTTTGAAATCGATCAGTTTTCCGTACAAATCGATCCCAGTTGGGAAATGAGGGGACTTATGTGGCATTTACATGGCACAGGATTTTAAGACCTTCAATCTTGCATGGCGACTGTGTCGGTGAAGTGACGTAAATGCGTTGGAGTAAACTAACTTCGCGCGATCTTACACGTACTTTGCAATGGGTACAAGTAGCTTCAATATTGGCCATTTCGACACCAGTTTGTCACCGCTCGGTTCATCTTGTGCGGGCAATGTCAGAGGTCGTCGTGTCAAACGCTTGAGGACGCGAGAGGACCGCTATCCAGAAACAGTCAAGATTTCATACATCGACGACACATTGCTACTGAAGAAGCTCAATTTTCATCAAGTCTGCACCATACTTCCGAATGAATCCTTCAACGGCCTTCATTCCACGGTCAAGTTCTGCAAAACTAATCTCGCTTGCTCGATGGATAACCATATCGCGATGGCCTACCAAGGTGCTCAGCTGGTCGCGATATGATAGCTCCCGGTTGTCTACAAGTATCTTCTCCTCCTGTAACCGTCGCTGAAGAGTGGCAAGTGACTCACGAGGCCCAAGTGTTTGTTGTCCTCGGTTGCCAAAAGCGGAGATTCCGAGATCCTCACGCCGCTCGAATAGGCCGTATAGGAACATTTCCATTGCATGTACAGCCGCGATTGCAGAAAGCCGTCGATTATTAACTCCTCCTTCATACGCGAGCTCCTCGGCTTTTCGGAAGAAATCCCGCGACATCAATAGGAATCCGTCTACCTGCTCAAGCATCGACCCAGACCGAGAGAAATAATCCATAACAAGGACAGTTGTATCTGCCTTCTCCCATTTCTCAGCTTGCCAGTATCCGAGAGGACGCTGTAGTTCGTGCACCGAACGGTCACCGGCAGCGGTAACATGCTCCAAATCAACCAACATGCCAGAGCGGCGTACAGCTTCGAGGGCGAGTACCATCGCAACTAGGTCACGGCTCTCAAATAGGTCTGCGTTTTTGTATGGTGAGTTATTGCAGAGCCACAGCACAGCACTTCGGATAGCAGTCCGGTGGCTATCGTTTCCAAGCCTTTGGAGAACGACGACCATCATCGAAGTAATTCGTAAATCCGGTTGGTCTTCCAAATGCCAATATCCTTCAGCCGATTGGCATGAGGCGAATCTGGCTAGTAAGCCGTTAATCACACGTCTAAGACGTAACTTCAACGTGTGACAGCTAATGCATTGCCAAAGTGGTCGCAATTCGTCTTCTGTAAATGATTCCAATGCCGAATGTTTGGCAAGAATCCCGCGAAGCACCTCTTCGCAAGCTGCGACGGCATCGTCGAGGAATCTCTCTTCCGTGGGAGCTCCGTAGTTCTCCAGCAGCCAGACAAGAGAAAACGGTCGATTATTCTTTATTTCAGCAAATCTATTCTGCTCTATGACGGATTCGACGAGCGTTCGGCAATCTTCTTGCGAGGCACCAAGGTGCTTGAGGGCCTCAAAAGACTGGCTACTATTGAAGTTTTCACGAAGATATTCTACGGCCTTGTCCAACGATGGAGGAAAGGATGAAATTTCCTGCTTGAGTGCAGCTGCCCGCGTATCGTTTTTCGTTGCAATCGCCTCGGATAGCTCACTTGAAACAAGCTTGATGTCACGCTGCGGCGGTTCCGGTTGACCGTGTTCAATCACCTCGGTTGGAATATCGCCGTCTTTGACAGCCCAATGTGTTCGATAATCCTCAAACTGGTCCATTCCGAGCGATTCAGCGAACTCCTGAATTCTTGCACGCGGGATGTATGCACGCTCATTGTCCGGGGTGAAGTTGAACTGAAGATTTTTTCCTGCCAACTCTATCCGAGTCAAACGGCCGTATCGGACAAGCCGAACGTTGTCGCCGTGAGCACCAAGTTCATACATCAGGATAGTTGGAATGCCGATAAGGGCCTGTAGGCTAGCAGACTCTTTTAGAGAGATACCCTGAGCATCTTCCCCGCTATACTCGCCAAATCTACTGCGGTCCATGCTATACGGCGGCTTCTCCCAAGCATTTCCATTTCCTGAGACAATCAGATTAAACATGTTCCGCCTCCTGCGTGACCGGCATCATATATTTCTAAGACGCGAATGTTGAATCAAGGAAAGCCCCAGTAATTAGACTCGATACCTAAAAAGTTAGAAAGTCGTTTAAGGAATGACATTTAACTCTAGCAACGTCGGTTTATCAAGACTTCGGCACTATATGTAGAGCGCATCCGTGGAAACGAGGTAACCATCGGAAATCCCAACTATGTGATCGGTCCAAAACTGTTCGAACAAGAGATTAAGACGCTGCGGTCTGGCCCACGGACGTTGAACATCAAAAGCGAAACCGTCTCTGCTAAGGTGGACAGTACATTCTGCACCTAAGTTAGCAACAATCGATGAGGCTGGTGGTGCGAATCAAGCCTCTTATCATTTTTCACTTTCCTCTTGTTGCGACTGAAATATCCAGGTGTGAGCCTGGTCGCTAACCTTCGCGAGCAACGGCAAGTCGTCGCGGCCAAAACTCGCCGACTCCTGCCATTGGTCCTCATCCTTGTATAAACGCGACACGGTCACATTATGTCGTGGTCCATTGTCAGTGTCATTCTTCCAGATGGCGGCTTTAATCCGTCCCAGACGAATGACATGTACAGGTTTAGTTTTGCTCATAGTATTTACCTTTCAAGTATTTACTAAGTAGGAGAGGGAACTGTGCGTCATTGTTTGACGCTGGTCGACTCACTTCAGCCAACCAAAAAAACATTTGCGATTCGCACCACCAAACCTCTCGCCAGAGCAAACCGACTTTGGCGAAAAGCTGATGACCGGCTTTCTTCTTCTCCAATGACGAATTCAAGCAAAGAGCAGCGTTCGTCTCCCGACCTTAGCAGCCTCTTAAGTCGCTAATCAAATCGCTATGGCACCTACACATGGACGCCACATCAGGCTTGTAACTGCCCGAATCTCTACGACAATCGCCATTGTTGTTCTTTGTCAACTTGGCCTCTCTCGCATTTTTTCTCTCCTCCTCACGAGAGACAAAAAAAGTGAGGAAATGTTAACGAGGCTTGTTGTGCATCCGCTGCGGCGGGGACACAGGTCTCTCATCGGGAGAAAGGCGATGGCAGTGAAGCAAGGCACCGCTTACTTTTGTAAGTGGTTACACTACGAGAGCGGGCGGCTGACGCACCGCCGATTGAACGTCCTGGAGATCCAGGCACGTGATGGACTGGTTTATACCGTCCAGGGAGATAAACTCCCTCAGTCGCTTGTCACCTATACCGGTGACAAGGTGCAAGGCCAGAATGTTGCTCAGATCTTACTCCACCCGGAGAAGACTAAGCGACTGCCGCTGATGTTTGAGAAGACCCCATCTCCTCTAACATTCCGCGATCTGGTGGCGATGATTTTTGGCTTCTGGTTGTTTCCAGTCGTCTTCCTTGTCATCCACATCCTGCGATAGTCCTTATCGCAGACAAGTCCTAGGAAGTTTTTTTCGCCTATCTTCCTAGGCACCCTTACAACGATGCCACAAGTGGCACACCCTCGTCAATTTGTAAGAGAACGACGTCGTTCTCTTCCTCTTTTGCCTGTTTCAGAGGTTACACGAGTAAACAGGACAAGAATGTCTCCGCAGTTGCGCAGACATAGCTACCTCAGTTAAGGTAGCGATCTGGAGCGAATCAGGACTCACTCATTGCGACGGCTTCGGCGACGGCAACCAGGCGAGTCCAATGGTCGAGACGGTGGTCGGTTTTTCTGACCCAAAGTCGATCTTTCGCGAAGGGAGACAAAAGACCCTGCGGGGTCTTTTGTCTTTGGTGGGGGTCACTCTTCCAGTTCTCTCGGTAAATTATCTTCATACAATCGCTTGAGGACTTCTTCACGACGTTGTCGCATTTTCTCTTTCCCACTCTCGTCGACTTCCGTTGGACTCTGCCCGCCTACGACCACACCTGAATCTTCTGCTGGTTCCTCGACTGGCCAAGGGCGATCCGATAGTTCCTCATAATCCTCCATGTGCATCGGCCAGGTGCTGCGCAAGTGGACACAAGCACCTCCAAACTGTGTGTAGCCGCGACCACGTGATACATGAATCACCGAATCGAGTGGGTGGTCGCTTATCTTGAGGATGTCATTCCGACTAAGCCGTGGCTTGATGAAGTCCGTTAACGTCCGCGACCAATCCTTACTGCTTGTCCCCGTCGATCTCAGTGCACCGACTTCCTCCCCGGAAAGCTGCATGAGTTCGTCCATTTCTCCAGGGTCAGTAACCGAGAAGAACTGCTTGTAACGCGTGTTCGTATTGACTGTCGTCCGCAAGTCAACATCGTGCAATTTCAGGTCGGAACGAGTTTGATTCGCCAAGATTGCCGAGAGTCCAAAACTCCGTGCTTGTTCCAAAATAATCTTGAAATTCTCACTTGCGATTCTTTGGAACTCATCGATCACTAGATACGCTTGCCGTTTGGGAAGCCCAGCCCGCTTTCGGTCAATCGCCGCCGTCAAAAGCCCAAACAGTGCAAGCTTGCCAATCTCTCGCACGCTCACACTCTCCAGTGCCGAAGGCAGCCAGAAGTAGACGACTTGAGAATTCTCCAGGACCGTGGGCATATGGATCACCCGGTCTTCTGGCCGTGGCGGCTCGCGGGTAGCAAGTTGCGGGTATTGGGCGAGCGCCTCGACGGTCGCCATCAATTCAAACACGTCGTCATGGCTTCCTTCCAGCCGCTCGTACAATTCTTCGATCGATTGCGGCTGGGGCTCCTTCCTCATCACTTCAAATAACTTATGTCGGGTCTTCCGAGAGTAATAGGAGCGGCCATACCCTTCGCCGTGATTCAGTCCCAAAGAGTCGAGCAGCAATTGGCATAGCTGCAAGATCGAACGGTTTTCGGTAATCAGGCTCTGGAAAGGATTGAAGAAACAGGAACCACGTCCCTGTTCGGGAGTGAAAAACATGAACGCATCGCGATTGTTTGGGTTGCGTCGCTCGACTTCCTGACGCACCAAGTTAAACAGCGCCATGTCTCCTTTGAGGTCGAGGATCACCATCGGTGGGGGAGGCGTCATTTCCGCCGCTGCTTCCTCGGACAATTCTTCTCCACTCGTGTCACCCCGGATCAGTTGCACCAGCAGTGGCATCAACCCCAAACTCGTCTTTCCGCTTCCTGAATCACCGACGAGGTAGGCATGTTCGGATAAAATCTCTCGGTCCAACAGCACCGGAAAATCGGCGACCGGCTCGACACCCAGGAACAAGTGGTCCCGCTCCCGAACGGGTGGGCCTCCCAGAGGACCCACAGCAGACTGATTCGAAGAGCGTATCCGGTCGACATACCATTGCCACTCAGGACGATCATCACGGTCTAGACTCGCTACGACTCCCGCTTCGCTTCCAGCGTGCTTCAGCAATGGCAACCAAGTAGCAATCAGGACCAGCACGGGCAAGGCACCTGCTAGTGCTATCGCAGCAGCAAGTACGAAGATGAACACAGGTTCGCCGTGCATGACGCCAACAATTGCCACATATACGGGCATAACGGGCTTTTGCTCTAGTAAGCTCTCAAAGATAGGCCGTGCCTTCTCTCGATATTGTGCTTCTCGCCTCGCTGTTTCTTTTTGCTGATATTCGCTCAATGCGAGGGCATACTTCTGTTGGTACTCGTCCTCCGTGCGTGCTCGAATCTTCGCTGCTTGCCACTCCGGTAACTGTTGCAGGGAATAGTCGGTCAGCGGCTTGGGTAAATCCTGCCATTGGGCATCGGGTGCCAACCCGACCACTATGTCCAGGAGTGGCGGGCTCGTGGCAATCTGTTCCTTGCAGACGCGGTGAAACGCTCCCGAGAGAAACGGCATATCCCACGGAACAAAACCACTCAGTGCGATCGTCAATGTCAACGTCGGCAATGATACCAGCAGTATTGCTGTTGTTTGCCGCCGTAGTATCCATCCTCTCGGTCGCCAGACACCGGCAGCTTCAGAGGAATACTCACCATAATTAAGGTAGCGGGCGAACACCCCTCGCAGGGATGGTAATAGATGTCCTAACTGAGATTTCGTCTGCCGCCAACTGAGTCGTGCTGAACGGCCTCCAATCCAAAAGAGTGCCAAGGCTGCCACACCAATGATCGCTAGCCAGTTTCCCAGCCAAGGAACCAACACGGCAATCGCCAGCAGTCCGGCCAACACGAGGACCGACGGTTGTGGTAGCGGATCTCGCTTCTGCCATCGAGTGCTCGGCTTCAGTTGTGGAGCTGTGTAGAGCCATTGACGGTAGAATTGAAATGGCTTCGGTGAATTCTTCACCACCAAAATAAATGTGACAATTCCCAATACCGCTGCCAACAACATCGGGCGCACCATCAATATTGACGATGCCTTCAAAGCCACGGCAACCACGATTGGTTTGATCGCCGCTCTTACCAACTGCACGGAGGATAACACCGAAGCACGGTAATTTCCGATGACACTCAATACGCTGAATAATCCACCTACTGCCAAAACCAACTGCCACGAAACAATGGGCAGCAGTGTTACAAATGCCAGTGAGCCGAAGCTCGTGAGTAACATCCCTACAGCAAGTTGCCGGTCGACGTTTTCTAGCAATTCCGATTCAGGAATAGGCTCTTCTCGGTAAGCCAATTCCATCGACTCCAAGTCCACCGGAGCTGGCAAACGCTCGACGTTCACACTTGCTTCCGAACGTGGCTTGTAGTCCAGTGCCCGGCGCGGGAGGGCATCTTTTTTTTCCATGAAACGCTGCCCCTTGTGCAGGCCCAGCAACTGCGTCGATTTTTTCTTTTTATGAGCGCCCACGACGTGACTCCTTCTTCCCATTCTTGAGGGACCGCAGTTGCTGACACGCGTCGTCAATCGTTATAGTCGACGGTGCAAAATCGATTTCGATGAATGCTTTCTTTCTCAGCCCTGATTGACTGACCGCGCTCTTGATCGCCTTGACTCGGGTTTGCTCTAACGACGGGTCGTCCACCAGGATCGCATAACCGTACTGCCGCCCTTCGAGCCAATCGGCTAACGTTTCGTCTTCTTGTGCTTCGGCCACTTCTTGTTTGAGCCACCTCACAACGTCCGCCGGTTCCATTTTCTCTCCCGTCAAACGGAGTCGAAGTACGACGTGCTCCTTTTTTTGATTTTGTTGCACGCAGTAAGAAACGTTGCTCGACATGTTGATGCCGAATTGCTCAAGCAGTTCGCTACTCGTAAGCAGCGGGCGAGGCTTCTTACGCATCGTCGCGAACCAGAGCGTCGCTAGACGTTCATTGAGTCGTGAGCCTTCAAGCGAATCGGCGTGGGAACTGGGAAATCCCCGCATGCTATTCTCTTGAGGACTCAATTGGTAATAGCTGCGGTTGCCTTTGAATCCTTTTTCTACTGTGAGCAGTCGTTTTTCCTTGAGGAGTCGCTGGATGACGTTGCCTGCATTGCCGCTGCGGAACCAAAATCGCTCATAAACGATTCGTAGACCAATCCCATAGCGACCCGTCAGGTCGAGAATGGCGTTGTCACGCTCTAAGTTACGTCGCGTCATCTACCAGATCTCATAGGCCCAGCGCCGGTGGGCGCAGTATTCGTGGAACTCCCGCAGTTTGCAGGCAGGGTAGCTGCCGCCGAACTCAATCACCCGCCGCTGACCACGGTCGATGACCATCGCATCAGGGACTTTGCCGACTCCGCCGGAGCGTTCCTTGGCTAGACGAGCTTCACTTCGCCAAGTGCTTGCTAGCTTCGCGTTTTCGCTCCTTAATTTCAAGTAGATGCTGGCTAAATGCAGATCATGGGTGGCTTCACTTGGTCTAGGTTTGCGGCCACCGTCACCGCCAAAGAGTTTTCCCGTTTGTGCCGTGGCAATCGCCATCGCTTGCACTCTGGCTGACTCCTGCCAGCGGATTTTGAGGGCGTAGGCCACAGCATCGAAATCGGCCTGTTTGCCACCCTGTTTCCAAGTAGCGAGCGGTCCGGCCAAGTCGAGTTCAGGACGAGCGGAAGCATCGAACAGCATCACCCAGCCCGCCCGCTCCAGCCGCATTAGTCGCGTCCGGCAGAGCCGCTGTGGATTGCCGGTCGCCTCCCACCAAGTGCGGGCGATTTGGGTGAGCGTTAGCACGCGGACCCGGCTTGCCAAAGTGTCCAGTAACTCTCGGTCACGCGATGTGAGTGTTACCTGTATGGCAGGTGTACTGGCTGTTTGGTGGTGCTTGTCAGGTGACATGGGTTGGGTCTTGGGTAGGTTCCATGTGACTGGTGTCAAATCGAATTGAGGTCGAGTTCCGAGTGAGAAAATCTTGCTCGACTCATTTCATTACCTATGTGGCGCTATCTAAGTAGTGAAATGGGTAGTCAGTTGGGTTGGTGAGGGGAGTTATATGGCTGTTTAGTCCTTGTTTTGTAGGTCCATTGCTTCGTCTTGGAGTGGGGTGATTCGTAAAATTTTTACGCTGTGAGGCGGTGAGTCAGTAGCAAGCGACTCGTTTTTTACTGTTATTGGCGTCGCTCCATCATCCTACCAATGACCAAGTTAGCAAGGAACCAAACATGCCCATATTAACACCCTCAGATGACAACCCAGAACGTGACAAGCGATTGGCCCAACATATCCTGCGTGAATTTAGGCAAGAAGTCAGTGATTCTTTTGCCGAGCTACATGAGCGGCTTGACCTTACGAGAGACGAATTCCGAAACATCCACCAGCTACTTGGTGGTGCAATCGATACGGCAGCCCAACTTCCCGTTGAGAAGTCCCATTACACGCCAGCCGAGGCGGCTGAGCTATTGGGAAGGCGTCCCTACACGGTGCGGGAATGGTGTCGGTTTCAACGAATTCATGCTGCCAAGCGTCCGACTGGTCGCGGGGATTCCTGCGAGTGGGAGATTTCTCACGAGGAGATTGAACGTATCAAGAGCCATGGGCTGCTGCCTCCACCGGAGCGGTATTAGGGCAGTGTGTTGGCCGCCCAAACCAGTTCGGGTCCCGGACGCCTGGGTCTTCTCTCCGACTACAATCCACTGCTCAAAACGGCGACTTGCCCAAACTGTTTTTGGCGGAGGGGGAAGCGGCGAGGCCGCTGCTGTGTTGCTCGTTCGCTCATTGCCGCTGGGCTAGCCTTTCTCTGTTCCCATTGGGGTGGGGTGGCGGTTTCTGGTTGCTAAGGAGGTAATTGAAGAAAGAACTGCCCCGCAAGTAAGCGGGACAGCCCTGGATTGGAAAGACTGCGGACTACTTGGTGCTGTTTACCACGGCTCGGTTTCATCGAGGATCACCATATCGCCGTCGTCCAGTTCGCAGATGTGAAGTATCTCCAGTTCGATCGGCTGACCCGTATCGTGGTCTCGGACGATGCATGATGTGGTTTGCACGATGTCACCTTGGACCTCCGGTTCGTCCCGATGTTGAACTCTCTTTGCTTTATGGTCGATGATCCAATTGTGTTTGGTAATTTCTTGGGGTGTAAGTTTCTTGGTAGTCATGGTTGGTGTCTCCTTGATGACCGTAATCGGCCTTTGCGGTCGTTGTCAAAAGTAAGTGTGAGCCTGCCGACGGCTCGACCCAGATGCAGCACGGCATAGTCAAGGTGGAGTCTTTTACTGGCCAAGTGGCCAGTAAAAGCAGCAGCGACGGCTCTGGCCGGAGCGGACCTTGACGACGTGCTAGTCTGGGAAGAGACGGCGGTAGGCGACTGTTGGTAGGACAAGTATGTCGGCGTAATCGATGTGGAACAGACCTTCGGCATTCAAGTCTGGCGAGCAGTATGCTATTGAAAAAGGTGGTTCCTTATTCTCATGATTTACGGGTAGTTGACCTGCACGGTTGCCTCGGAGGGCGGATGCGTTTTCCGAGCCGGTGCCGTGCGTAGGTTTTTAGGCCCGGCGTTTTTCTTTGTCCTTTTTGAGAGGGGAAACGTCATGAGTGAGCGAACTTATCGGTTGGGTTGTCTGCATTGCGATCGTGATGATTGCGACTATGTTGGGGCTTTGCCGAAAGATTGGCATTTGGTTGAGGAGATCGCTCCCTGGGAAGAGGCTTGCCGCCCAGCACAAGGAGGCGAGGCAGGTGTCTTCGATTGGCAAACCCATTTGGGAGTCTGTCCAGCTTGTTGGTTAGAACAAGGGTATGAAGACCGAACATCGAAGTCGATTGCCGAACAGAACGACGAGTTCCGCTCGGCAATCTGTCGTGGTCAGCCGTCGCTAAAATATCCTGGTCGTATCGTGATGACTGTCGGAATTTCAGCTCTCAAACACGATTTGCCCCGCGTGCTCGAAAGAGTCGCTTCGTTTCAGAGCTTTACGGACGACAATGACGCTCATGGCGAGCATGATTTTGGAAGTTTTGATGACGGAGAGAATCGAATCTTCTGGAAAATCGATTACTACGACTCGGGATTGCAGTTTGGATCGGAGAATCCCTCGAATCCCGATGAGACGGTTCGAGTCTTGACGGTGATGCTCGCCGAGGAATACTGAGCGATTCAGAGCCGGTTGAAATATGGAAATGGCACCGGCTCCGCCAAACTTCTCGAAATCACCAAGAATGCCCGATAAGCCTTCTTATCAGACACTATGATTCCGGGTAGTTAGGTCAGTTATCCACAACCTAAGAATGGTTGCTTACCGCTTCTGATAGGTCGTCGAGAAACTCCGAGGCTGGCTCAACGCCGCTGACCATGAGAAAATCTCGTGCCCGTGTGCACGCGACGTAAAGTAGGTGCCTCTCCGTGTTGTAAACCTCTTCCAAATCAGCATCATCGCCAACGGCTGCGATGCGTTCTTGCAGCGGCAAGATTTCATCATCGCAAGCCATCACGACGACCGC
The DNA here is from genome assembly GCA_029259915.1 of Planctomycetota bacterium. Taxonomy (GTDB): domain Bacteria; phylum Planctomycetota; class Planctomycetia; order Pirellulales; family Lacipirellulaceae; genus Bythopirellula. Next base: position 36,387 of record JAJDED010000061.1, read on the forward strand.
TCGAAATTCCAGGCCCTTGGCCAGGTGCATGGCTAAGATAGTAACCGCCCCTTCGTGAGTTTCTACTGCGTGTTCGAGTTCGATACTCTCTAAGCCGCTATCCTCAATCGCTTTGCGTGCTCTGGAGAACTGTCCCGCAGTGCGAACAAAAACCGCAATCTGTTCAGGTAAGAAACCTTCTTGCACACGTTTACTTATCCACTGGCTCACATCGATTGTTTCATCTTCCTGCGAATCGAAGACGTGAACTAAGGGCTCAGGCCCGTCGAAAGCGGAAATTGTCCCCTTTCGTTCCTCACGGTTGCCGTCTACGTCTGCCATCGCCGGTGGCAACAGTCTGTCTGCTTGAGAGCGGATTTGATGAGAAGTGCGGTAGTTGATTCGTAACGTGCGGGATCGCCCCCGAACGTCCACGCCCAACGACTTCCAGGAAAACGGCGGCTGAAAGATTCGTTGTCCTAAGTCCCCAGCAAAGAAAAGGCCGTTTGGCTTCCCGCCACCCAAGACCGCCAATAATCGCATCTCTGGAACGCCAATATCTTGAGCTTCATCTACGATGCAGAAATCAAACGGGAGTGACTCGCTGCTCTCCAGGTTTTCAGTAACGCGGGCTAATAGTGACGCCTTGCTTAGTAAGCCACGCTCGGCGAGTGTCTGACGAACCGATTCAAAAATGTCCCATAAAGACTTTCGCTGTTGCTCGCCGAGTCGTGTCTTGCGCCCCAGCCGGGCGACATCGCGATAAGCCTCCCAAGTCTCTAGCTGCCAGGCGTCAACGACGTCATTCCACTCCGACCATAGAAATCTCGCTGAGAACTTTTGTGCTTCTTTACTGGCCGACACCTCCGCGAGGAGTTCTCGAATTAGTTCGTCCTCAGCGACTTGTGGCTGACCGATTCGCCCCGCATACAATCGGCGTCCCAAGTCACGCATCGAATAGACTTCGATGCGTTCGTACAACTTTGGGCGATTTCCCAACACTTGCCTGAGTTTGGCTTCGAGTGCTTTGGCAAGTGTGCTGCTGAACGTGGTGACCAGAATACGAGCGTCTTCATGCGTTTTCGCTAGGTGGGCTGCTCGATGGAGGGCGACCACCGTCTTGCCCGTTCCCGCCGAGCCCGCCACCCTCGCCGGACCGTTGTAGTCTCGCTCGACCAACTCACGCTGAGCCGGATGGAGGAACACCGTCCATTTTTCCCACGGGAAGTCGAGTGCTTGTTGCAATTCTTCCGCATCGGGCATAAGACGGAATCGGCGCAATGCATCGGGGTGCTCAAACGGACTGGCCGTCGCCGCGACTGGCTGCGGAATCGCTGGCGTGCCACCAGTCGCTAATTCGAGCAAAGCTTCGGTCGCCTCACGCGGAAGATGCTTGGCTAAATCGAAGAGCGATTCCTCATTGGCTAGGCGAACGTCATCGACCCAGTCTGTTGGCACACCATAGGCAAGTAATTCTTCTTCAGAGAGATTCTCAAACAGCAAAGGTTGCAGCGGAACCGGTTGCTCCACTTCGACATATTTGGGAATCGTGATTTCCTTGACAGTCTCGCGAATCTCGACAAGTTGCGCCGCACCTGTCTTCGGATGCGTCTCAAGTTTGCGACGTTCTGCCCAATGGTAGGCGGCGTCATGGTGGTCAACGTAGCAAAGCAGCAGGCTGGCAGCGGACTTGTGAACAATGAGCCGAATATCACGGCTTACCCGCACCGACCAAAAATTCTTGTCGCGAGCCTTATCGAGTTTGTGAAACTGCATCCCCGGATTAGCAGGGTTCAATTGCAGGTCAAACGCGGTTGTTTTGACTGCTTTTTGTTCATCGCCAGTGAGCTTGGCGAGGCTGTAAGTGAAGGTGTCGGCGATGCGGAATTGCATGTGAGTAATGTTCACTAAAATTGTTGCTATTAGCCTTCAGAGGGCGACGCATCGTCTTCCGAACCATCTGACTCCAACTCTTCAATGGTAATTTCAATCGCAAGTTTGTCTGCAAGTTGATTGATAAGATTTTGGGCATCGTCTTCCTGTGGGTTCGAAATGCAATCTCGGATTCGTGTCACAAATTCTTGGACTTTGTCATCCGAAGACGAAACTTCTACAAGTGCGGGCGCCTGTTCGAAAATATTCAAAAGCCATTTGAGCCCTCGGACACTTCTAGCACGAACAATCGGCGAAAAAAGTCTTGAAACTGTGCTGTCATTTGCTGCTAGTGTTGCAGCGACACCAATCTCTTCGCCATACATTTGAAAAAATGCATCGTCTATGGCCCCATCAGCGGCAATAGCGATCGCCAGAACACGAGGCTGCAGTGAACTTCTTACGCTTCCGTCAACAAGGTCGAGGACATCGCCCCAACGTCCGACCACAGCCTCTTCGGGAATATGTTGTCCCTTCACGACCGATTCGATGTGCTCTTCAATTGCATCGGCGAAAGGCGTTGTTAGTGTTGGAGGCCTGTTCTTGTCAGCAAGATTCAGTGCTAGCCACACACATTCGGAAGTTCGGCTGAGATCACTTATCCATGCGCTCTTGACTAGGCCCTCTATGCCTGACTTGCACCAATCCAAGAACTCAGGAGTGTCATTCTCTTTCGATGTTAAGATTCTCCAATACAGTTCTGAATTATCTGGTAAAAACCCACCCTCAGAGTCAAGGATCGACTGACATAAGTTGTCTTCATCAGCAAGTCGCCCGAGCAATGCGTCAAAAACATTATCTTCTTCATCAGTTGTTAATGCATCGCGTATGTTCTGCCATCGCTTCGCAATCACTGCATTCGAAAAGAGGCGTGCGGGCGCCGTGCTCTCGGCTACAACTTTGAGGCATGAGCCAATTAGATTATCGCACTCTTTCCGAGAGTCAATAATATCAAATATAGAACCGAGTTCATCGTGTTCGTCTAGCAAGTCAACCAATTGAACGGCAAGCTCTTCATCAGACGATTCAAGTAAGCCTATATACTGTTGGTGGCCCGCAGCCGAGTTCCCTACTCCTGGAGGCGCTGTGAGGTCGGGGGCTTGACGAATCTGCGTGAGAATACACAGTGCTTTGCCTTCGCTATTTCCACTCGCGTTAGCCTGCTGAAGGTGGTGCATAATATGACCACCCTCCACAAGCGTCTTAATTGAGCTTTCTACTCCCTTCGCACCCTGCCTTCGTAAATGCCAAAGTCCTTCGAGCAACAAATGCATTTCATCGTGCTCAGCCCCAATTTCCGCACGAAGCCGAGCATCGATCGCAGATACTACGGCGCTCCAATCGGACTTCATCGAACACGCATCTGTAACTCTAATGGTGCTGATACTATGTTGGTCGAATTCCCCATTGCCCACCGCTCCTTGAATCGCTGTCGATACGTCATCAAACTTTACCTTGGGACGTATGCGGTTCCAGTGTGTGCTTGTACTTGGGGTTTTACAAAAGGTGTCACATACAGTGACCCACTCATCAACATCAACTGGTAGCACAGTCGTCGCCGGAATAGCGGAGTCATGTTTTAGATTTTCCAATTTGTCAAATACTATCATCAACGCAGATGCAAGTTGTTCAACAGCTACGGTCTCTTTATCCTTCCCACCGGCCTGGGCAGTTGCCTGTACAGACTTTCCTACTTGTTCTGAAAAAGTGTCTGAGTTTTGTAGCTCACAAAGCGCTGCGATGCCTTCCGCCATTCCCTCATCGAACGGGTCCCATTTTTCAATTGCCTGCCCAGCCTTGCGTAGACCATCTAGAACCGATTTTGCTTCTGGTCGGGTATCCTCCAAGATTGCTGCACCTAACAGGCAGTTTGCCGCCGCAGCAATCGACGCTGGATCTGAGTCGTACAGCTTCGTATATGCGACGCTTTCGAGAACAGCCCAAAACCCTTCTCTGTGACGCTCATTCAAGTCCTTCAATCTGCTAGAGTCCTTGCTTCTCAAGCAATCCAACACACCATCGGACAAGAGAAGCTCCATTCCCTTATCCGCCTGGGTGTTGAAACTGAGACCAGCTAAACTTTGCGTAAGCTCTTCACCTAACAAGCGTACTGCGTCAGTAGACGGGAAGTTTTCGCCCCGAAGTTTATCGATAAGCGACATATGCTTTCGATTCTGGAGCACATAATAGGCAACGTGGCCTAGCGGAAATTCATGCTGCCACTGTCGGTGAATCGCTCCTATTTGATTTACATAGAGTTTGATCTCTCTCGGGGTTGGCAGCAGCCTATGTGTATTACGTTCGTTTTCATAAATTCGATAGAGTATGTGTTGGTCGTCTGCATGACTTGGCAGTGCTTCTTCGATCAGTGAATACAGATATGCTTTCCAGTCAGACAAAACGGGGGGAGGAACTCGAAACCGAATCTGAAAACTCTTGTCAAGAAACGACTCAGAGACATTGGCGTCGCCGGAATCGGAGATGTCATCGGCATACCTTGAGCCCCATAATTTGCGTAATCCAGCGGGGTCGTAAGGGGCTAGTATCCATATTTGAGTAAACCATGCCTCAGTGTTACCAGATCGTTCTTGCAAAAAAGTTTGTAGAGTGGACCAAATTGCTAGGGCATCTTCCGGCTCAACGCGGTCTAGATTATCAACAACTAGCAATATTCGGCGGCTCGAATCACTTCCCAGTGAGTCACTCATTGCCTCCGTAAAAAAGTCTTCAAATTCGATCGATGTCGGGTTGGAGGACTCAATAGTATCTGTATAAGTCTCTTGGATAGCTTTGCTGAATAAGAAAGACCAGTTTGAAGGTGGTGCTTCTTCCTTTACTTCATTTTTCCGCGCCTTAGGGTCATGAACTGGTTTGCCAAAGTAGCTATAGAAAGGCAGACAAACCCACTTGTAGAATGTCCGCCATATCGAGCGGCATATGATTCTGACAAGATTGCAGGCAAGCACTAGGAATGGCGCAATCAGACAAATTGCCCCAACGATCCCAGCGATAGTTGGCGATGAATATGCCTGCTCAACACCCGTCCGTAAAACAGCGGCTAGCAATGTTGTTCCGATTGGAACAAGCAGGATCGATATGGCGAGCGCAACACCTAAAGGTGTAGGTTTGGGGGTGATTCGAGTGGATGTTTCCTTTCGGCGTTTGGCGAGTCCTTGAAGTATCTTGTTCCATTTGAGCTGGTCGAGAAGCCAATCGTTTGATTGAAGAGTTCTAATGATCGTCTCAAGGTAAGACCGGCGGAGGGGGTCCCCTTCGTGTGCCCAAGCATCGAACGGCACAACAAGGAAGCTTGAGTTGTCAGTGAGAGAATTCCGCACAAACTTTACGACTGTAGATTTCCCTGACCCCCACCCGCCCTCAAGGCCGATGGCTTTTCCACCTAGTTCTTCAGGTGATGAAACTAATTCTACTATTGCATCAGCGACTCTTTGATGCGGCCCGAACGCATCGTTTTCCGCCGGAGAATCTTCCAGAAGAATTGTGCGGCATTGTGAGTTAGCTTGTTTCATTTTAGTCACCGTGCTTCAACTTCTCATTGATGTACATACCAGTTGTTACTCCACCCGAAACACTTTCATCACCTCGTCGCCGAGGTGGTTGATTACTTTTACTGCGATTCTCCCGCTTACCGGTTTGTCGAAGGAACGAGATGTGTCGCTGTTTAGGGTTGCCCAGGCTTCTTCGTTGATTTCGGCTTTGAGAGTTGTTTTCAGACTCTTGTAAGGGTCGTTTGCACCGAGGAAGTAGGCGTGCCTCACAAAAAAGCTTTCTTCGTTGTAGTCGGTGTCGATGAACCAACAAGCGATGCCTTCGGCTCCGTCGCTGCGGACTTCACCCGTGTTGGGATGGAAAACATCGACGCCGTTGATTTTTACTTCGATTTTTCCACCATCAACTTCGTTGATATCGATATCGGGTTCGCCGAAAATGACGAACAGGTTTGCCTTGTCAGTCTTCTTGAGGTCTTCGCCCATGTGCAGGTCGGCGTTCATGCGGGCCTTGAGCACGGGAACGCGGCCAAGCTTGTCGAACTCAGACGAATGAGCGTCGTAGTTGAACGCACAAGCGATCAACACCTCGAAACCAGCGTCGCCCGCTTCGCGTGCAGCAGCCACCAAATCGGGACGGCTGACAGTGCCGAATTCAGGGCCGATGAAGATGCCCGCACGCTTTTCGTCTTCCCCTTCGGTGTAGTGACCTTCGCCACAAACAAAATGCCCGGGCCAAGGCACGATAGAGGAAAACTCGATTTTGTCTTCTTTGTGGGCTTGCTGAACACCCGCTGTTTTGAGGTTGTCGAGAATCATTTCGACGAAACCGACTTCGTCACCCGCCTCGGGCTTCGACAACTTTTGGGAATCGATTAGCTCATCGTCTTCCCCGACGGCAAGCACTCGGTGCGGCGAAATACTCTCGACGGTAAAAGGCCCCGCGACACGGACCTTTTTCTTATCCTCGTACGGCTTGTCGTAAAGGTATTCAAAGTCGGTTTTCGCAGTAATCGAAGCGTCAATTTCCTTCTGCCGAGAAATCAGCTGCCCCCACCAATCTGCGTGGAACTTCTTCGCTTCCTTAGACCACTCTTCTTCAGCTTCGCGAGGAATTTCCCATTCCTCCCACTTCTGCTTGACTGCCTTGTTGAGTTTCTCGCGAAGCAGTTCGAGTTCCTTTTGATACTGCTCCCAAATGACGTCGATTTCAGAATTGTTAGCGATCGATTTGAGCGTAATGTGCGGTACGCGCTCGTAAACGAATCCCTGCCGAATATTGTTATGCGTATTAGCTATACTTGGCTCTGACTGGGTTACTTCCGCCTCTTTCTCTTGTCCTGCTTTACTGTCGGACAGCAAGAAATAAGGATAGCGAGCCCCCATAATCCGAGAACGTGCCAAAGCAAGTGCAACGCGAGAAGTATCGATTGTAATCCATCGACGCCCCCACTGTTCGGCGACGTAAGCGGTTGTTCCGGAGCCGCAAGTTGGGTCGAGAATCAAGTCACCGGGGTCCGATGCCATCAACATGCAACGCTGGGCCACTTTAGCACTGGTTTGTACAACGTAGACCTTATTCTCTGATCTACTGCTAAAGAGAACATCGTCCCACCAGTTCCCTAGTAGTGTAACTGGGAAGTCGTTGACGAATCGTACATACGAAAGCTGTTTCCCGCGAGGTTCAAGTCTCCTTGCTTTATGGAGATTAGCCAAACCAGCAAGCGTAGTTTTCCAATGTGAATTCGAATTCGGCTTAAACGACCTTCCGAACACTTCGAATGGGGTAGAAAGAGCCTTAGACGAACCGCTTGAGATGATGTCGCTCTGCCTATAGAACTTTGAACCATTTTCGACAAAGTCCGACAAACGCTTTCTTTCTTTCGAATTCAGAGAACGCCGATCTCCGTTCACAAGTTCTACACGGCGATACTCTGTTTGTTCTTCAAGAATTTTCTCTTTGTAAGGTTGTCTGTATTTAACTTGCTTGATGTCCTTTGCGTACCACAGCACATAGTCAAACAGACCACCAATAACATTTGTTTTCGCTTCGGGACTACTCACGGCGGCTACTTTTAGAAATCCTATTTGAGAAGCACAGTTCGTCTCTCCAAATATCTCGTCGAGTAATGGTCTTACTCGATGAACATTTTCATCACCTATCTGCACGAAGATCGAGCCGCTATCCGCCAGTAGGTCTCTTGCAACTGTCAGGCGGTCCCGTAAATAAGTGAGATACGAATGAATCCCATCCCGCCACGTATCGCGGAAAGCCTTCACTTGCTCCGGTTCACGGGTAATGTGGTCGGCCTTGCCGTCTTTCACATCGCGGCTAGTCGTTGACCATTGAAAGTTCGAATTGAACTTAATCCCATAAGGAGGGTCTAGGTAAATACATTGAACCTGACCGCGTAAGCCTTCCCGCTCAGCGAGCGACGCCATTACTTGCAGGCTGTCGCCGAGGATCATGCGGTTGGTCCAGTTGGCATCGTGCTGATAGAACTCGGTGCTGCGAGCTTCATCGGGCAAACCATTGAAGTCCGAAAACAAATCCATTTGCGGATCGGCATCCTTTTCTTGCACTTCCGTTCGGCGCAGCAAATCGTCGATGAGGACCTTCGGTTTCACTTTTTCCTGGATGTAGAGCGGTGGTGCATGGACCACCAAGTCCGACCAATCCTGCTCGTCCTTGCCACGCCAAACAAGTTGCGGATCAAGATCGAGATTGCGACGCTCGTAAGCGACGGCGATCGGACTCTTCTGCTGCTGGTCCATCACCGACTGCAATTCAGCAGTCGGGATGTTCCGCCGCGAAGCTTCCTCGTGCCGTAAGGCCTCGACTTCCTTCTTTGGTTTTTTCTTTGTGGCTCGTTTTGCCATGCTGTTTCCTTACCGTCGCTTGCTATCCCGCTGGTGCAGCGACCACCGAATTGATCATTTCGTTGAACTTCTGTTCGACCTTGGCTTCAAAGTCGGATTCAATTTCATAGACTTCCGTAAACTCCGCAAAGTCCCAGCGACCGTGGGAGCCGAGATTGTTGACCCCTGGAACCCAATAAGTGTCCATCGTCGCTTTCTTTTCCTTGGCATCCTCGCGGCGATAGCCCTTTATTTCTACGACCAAGTGCAACAGGTCGTCATCACCGTGTCCGTCATCGATGAGAACAATAAAGTCGGGAATGTATTTTCGACTTTCAGAGCCATAGCGATAAGGAACCTCCAAGCCTAGGTTGTGGTTCTTTACGTATGCCTTCACGCTAGGATGAGCTTCGGCGACACGGCAAAATTCTCCTTCCCAATCGCTATCGAGCACGACCCAATTGATATGACAACGGCGGGAATCAGTTTCCCAGCGAAGCCTTTTCGAGGTGGTGAAGTTGACGTGCATGGTGGAGCCGAATGGATTGTATGGATCGAGGACTGCTTTGATTGGGCTCTCACCAATGAGATTGCTAACAATACCACGTGTGATCTTCTCACATGCCATATCCGCCAACTCCTGATACATGAGCTGTGCCGGATACGTGCCACCTTTGCAGACCAAGTAGTTGTCGAGCCACTGCTTCGTGATTCGCTTGAGCTGTCCGAACAGGTGAAGCTTGGCATCTTCGCCAGGATCGCGCCATTTGGTGTAAAGCAATCGCTTTGCGACATGAAATAACAGTGTCGAGCGACGCATATCGCCCAAGTGTTCCAGGCTGAGATCGACATCTTCGCCGATGATACCGGCATTCTTCGTAATGGATGGACCCACTAGATCGGGATTGAGTTCCAACACGGAGTCATCATCATTGAATTTCGCTTCGAGTCGTTCCTCGGGGAGTTCCACGCGATAGCCTTCGACACGCGGAAACTTAATTTCTAATTCATCGCGGTCAGGGCGGACTGCTTTTACTTGGACGGTTTCACGGGGCGGTTGCGGGGGCGCGACGACGGGCTTGGCTGTGAAGTCAAACGGGATACCGAGTATGTCAGCATATTCGACATTGAAAAGATTGTCGTCATTAAGGTCATACGATTGCCGCCGGAGGGCGCGACCAATCACTTGTTCGCATAAGAGCTGTGTGCCAAATGCTCGCACTCCCAAGACATGTGTTACCGTGTTGGCATCCCACCCTTCGGTGAGCATCGACACAGAAACAACGCAGCGAATCGCCTCGCCAAGTCGGCCTTGTTTGCCGACGGTGTTCATCACTTCTCGCAAAAGGTCTTGGTCAGAAATGTTTTCTGCCTGACGAAGGTCACCCGTCCGCTCCACAATCTCGCGACGAAAGCGTTCAATTTCATCGGACGCCATCGCTCGAAACTTATCGTCCAGAGCGTCACCCGATTCGAGTTGTTCGCTATCAATCAGCAGCGTGTTGGGACGACCCAGGGGATTGCCATGCTCATCGAAATTACGAAAGAGCGGCAACCGACCATTCTCAAGCGTCGTCGAGCCGTCTTCGTTCTCGCGATGAAATCCCGAAACGAAATCGTAGACAAGTTTCGACGTAGAAGTGTTGTTGCAGACGACAATGAAGCACGGCGGCACCTTGATGCCGCTTTCTTCCCAAAGCTGGTGCGTTTTTGCGTAGTGGCCATAGAGTGCTTCGAGGGCTGTCTGTAATTCAACCGGCAGACTCAGCGGATCGAGAACGCTCGCCTTTCCTCTCCCCTTCTTGGGCATCTTCTTGCCAATGTGTTCCCACAAGTTGCGAAACTTTGGCATATCTTCGCCGGGGATGTTGTCGGCGACAGGAACACGAGGAAGCTTGACGATGCCACACTCGATAGCATCCATGAGCGAGAAGTCGCTCATCGTCCATGGAAACAACGTGCCTTCGGCATAGCCGGAACCACGTAAGAAAAACGGCGTCGCAGACAAATCGATGATATGATTCGTCCCCAGCTTTCGGCGAACCGTTTCCAGACCGGAAATCCAAAGCCTTGCGGCCTCACGATTCTTTTCGGCTTCCTTCTTATCGTCACCCTTGAGATCGGCGTCTTCTTCGCTGTTGGGCTTTTCGCGGTAGCAATGGTGGGCCTCATCGTTGAGGACCATAATATTCTTCATGCCCATCAGGTCGGGCACGACTCGCTGGAGCATTTGCCCTTCGGTTTCCAGCGTATTCAGGTCTTCACCACGACCCTGGAGCAAGGAACGCCCTCCTTTGGAGAGGTCTATTCGCTCACGCAGTTTGAACGCGTGGTAGTTGGTGATGACAATCTTCGCCCGGTCTAGGTCGGCTACCATATCTCCCGGCACGAGTTCACGACTCTGGTAATAACTGTCGGGGTCGTTTGGTTGCAGCACTCGGAGCCTGTCACGAATAGTCAGTCCCGGTGCAACAATGAGAAAACCGCGAGTGAACTTCTTGCTGTTGGGGCGACGCACCGAATTGACCGTTTGCCAAGCGATGAGCATTGCCATCACAGTGGTTTTACCGGCACCTGTGGCGAGCTTGAGAGCAAGCCTCAGCAGTTCAGGATTCGCTTGCTCATTGGATTTGACTAGATGGTCGAGAAATTTCTTGCCTGATTTGGATTTCGAGGCAACCTCAATCAACCAAATTGCTGTTTCGACTGCTTCCACCTGACAGAAGAACGGACGGATGCTGCTAAACTTATGGTGCCGCCAGTGTTGCAGGAGGCGTGCGGTTTCAGGAGTGACTTGCCAATCATTGGGATTTGGCCAGTTTCGCCATTGGTTCACATGTTGGCGAACCTCGTTGAGTATCGATGTTGGGTCGTATTGCTGTTCCTGCGTGGAGATCCCCAATCCCTCGTCGAAGACAATGTCTTGTTGCTGCTCGGTTTTTGACTTTCGCTTCTTTGGCTTAGGAATCGGTGTGATGAAATCAGCGTGACGACGCTGCTCGACAATGTTTTGCGTCGGTTGGCCGCTGGCATCGAGTTCCCAATGGCGAGCAGGATACTCGTACGGAGAATTGAGGATGGGCTGTTCAAAGAATCTGTTTTCCATCGAGTTTCCTTAGCCCTTCCGTTTCTTTCTAACTTGCTTTCGGTCGGCCAATTTAGGCCGCTCCAAACGCCGTAGGAGTTTGAGTAGGTCAGCCCGTCGGTAAAGCCGGTAGTTGTTCAGCGGATGACGATATTCGGGTAGCTTTCCTTCCCGTCCCCAATTACGGATTGTGTTTGGCGAACAGCCGATCAATTCGGCTGCCTCTTTCACGAGTAGATAAGTCTCTTGGCCACTCATGGACGCTCGTCTTTTCCGTTGGTCCCACAGGCTGCAAACATTACCAAATGAGAAGCCCTAAGACTACCGTTTGATAGGCGGCGGAGAAAGTACCTACTCCCGGCTTCAGGGTAGTTTTTATCGCTGAATTTGCCATTGAAGCTCAAGTTTGTCGTTGAGTCTGACTTTGCTTCCCTCAGATTCCGTTGTTTCGCCCCCAAGCCAAGGGTGAGGGGCAAACCAATGAAACCTTCGGAGAGAATCAAGATGAATCAGCAACAACATTCCATCGAGTCAACGAGACCAAGCCAACTCGCACCGCAAGATCGCGAGAAGCAGGAACATCAAGAACAGACTCAAGAAGAAATGCTTGCCGCTTACATTGAGCAACAGCAAAGAATGTGCTGCCCCGGTTGTGGTGAAGGTGCTCAGATTTATTGAGTAATTCTATCAGCAACAGAGCCTATTCTTCCTGGCCCTTATCTTCGTCATCCTGTTGCTGGTCTTTCTTCTCTTTCTCAATTCGCTTCAACTCATCAAGCGACTGCTCGAAGTGTTTATCAACCGGACGTGGCAAAGCGTCTTGCTGCAACCGAAACTGCTCGTATTCGGCTTCTGCTTTTTCCTTCGCCGTGTCATGCGAGATTCTGCCTGCATGGTCGAGAAGTTCACGGTCGCTGAGACGCAGAAAGTCGTCGAGTTTTTCGATCCAGTCATTCATCGACATCGCCTTGCGGTTCATTGCTTGTAGCTCCGCAAATTCGAGATATGCGGTCACGATGCGATTAAGGGCTTCCAGTTCTTGCTCTTGCAGGTAGTTCTTTCCGACGGTGACATCCGTCTTACGAGGCTTGTCGCCACTGAACGAAGTGAGTCCCATGTTTGGCTGCGAAGCATCGGTTCGCTTGTGTACGATCTCGGCTGCGGTGTGGCCGTGAGCGGCCCAGTGCATTTTGTTTTGAACTGTTTTGAAGAAGAGCGTGGAAGACTCGACTGCCGGGTCGTAATCGATACTGGTAGCGTAGATGTCGAGCACCTTTCGCCAGAAAACACGTTCGGACGAACGGATGTCACGGATGCGCGCGAGTAATTCCTCAAAGTATTGCCCACCCCCGGCCTGCTTGAGCCGGGCATCATCCATCGCAAAGCCTTTGACGAGATATTCCCGCAAGCGTTCAGTTGCCCAGATGCGAAATTGGCTCCCTCGTTGCGAGCGGACGCGGTAGCCAACAGCAAGGATGGCATCAAGGTTGTAATGCGAAACCTCGCGAGTAACCTGCCTGGAGCCTTCTGATTGAACTATCCGGAATTTCCGGAGAGTTGCCTCGCGACTCTGCTCCCCCTCGCTAAAGATATTGACGAGATGCTCGTTGATCGTCTTTACGGAGACCTGAAAAAGGTCGGCTAAATGCTTCTGAGTCAGCCAGATTGATTCCTCCTGCAAGCGGCATTCAATACGTGTCTGCCCATCTTCGGTCTGGTAGAGCAGAAATTCGCCTTCGGGCGGTTGTTCAGCGGGCAGGTTATCTTCGCTCATTGGTTGGCCTTCACTACTGAACTACTTATTTCATGAGCAGTAGGACCGGTTTCAATCAGAATTTTCTGGCCAGACATCCTTGCCAAATCCTTCCATGTGCTTGGGGTTGGTGCTTAGATCTCCACTGCCTGAGTGGATGCAACCAATTAGCCCCTTTTTGACAAAGGCATCGTAGAGCGTGCGGCTAGGCTTGCCCGTTTGGTCGGCAATCAACCGACGCTGGTTGCCGTTTAGCTGGTCTTTTGGTTCAGTAGCCATGCCGAAATTCTACCACACAGCGATTCACCGGCAAATCCACCTAAATCCCATGCAACTACGCTGCAAACACTCGCACAGGACGGAGCCGAGTAGGAACGAACTCCCTCGGCACGCGGTCCTTGATTCCAGAGCGTCGCCGCTTTTGGTTGACCTGTTTGTGAATCGAGTAGAGCTGTCTCAAGAGGGGTTTGTATGGCTCAAAGCCAATTTCATAAAACATCATGCCAAGCTGCTCGGCTGAACGCTTCGTCGAAAGCTCCAGAAATGTTGCCTTCAACTTGCGGTAGGCTTCGGGGTGTAATTCGACATGGGAGTGCCACTTCGGGTCGATCTCCCCTTTTCGGGTCAGTCCGCCCGGCTTGTAGCTAATCGAGTAACCACCTACTCGTAACGGTGCGTATGGAAACTTTCCCGTGTAGCCAGTGCGTTTCTCAAAGTCGCGAGGCGGCTTACGGATGCAACGCAGGTTTGCCGCTTCGGATTCCCAAATTGGTGAGTGCCCAAGTGTCGTGAACAGGAAAAACCGTCGCCCAAGGCGATAGTAGCGAGTATTTGCCAAGCCTTGCAGTTTGCGTCGGTAGCGGCAACTCTCCGATAGATTCGCCGCGTACTTGTCCATCAGTCGCCGGTCAATATCGCCAGGGTCTTTGTGTTCGGGGATGACTCCCGACACATACCACCAGTAACCCCAGCGAATCGTATGCACGGCAATCTGCTTCACCAGTGCGGTTAACGAACTGATTTCGCAAACCGCTTGCCGTTTTCGACGTACTGGCGAAAATAATGTTGAGGGGGAGCCGGAATACAAAACCGGCTTTCCCCCCGGAAGAAAAACCTGTGTGGAAGGTGGGCATGCGGTGGCTCTTGAGCTGCTGCTGCCCGCTTTCCTTGCGTGCAGTGCAGCACTCGCATCGTGCGAGACAAGGACACCTGGTGCCTTTTGATTTTGCGAAACCATATTCATATTGATAGCTACGCTAACCATATTCCCCTTCACTACGTGAACATCGACAAAGACCTTCGCGTGCTTTGCACGCTCGACTTTGCCATCAATTCAGCCGTCATTTTTAGAAGGCCCTCCCGAGCCCTTTAAGAATGACCAGCAACCAATCACGGATCCGCCACGGCGGACACGCAACAACAAGCAAAATTATTGGAGCCTCCTAACTCCCCTCTCGGTCAGGTCTTTCGTCGTCGTGACGGTTTGGCGACTAACCAAACCCGAACGGCTCAGGACTGCCTTGCCCTGCACGTTGCAACGGCAACGTGTTGTCTCCTTCGAGACAAAGCACGCCATCGCTTGGAAGCAAGCGACGCTACCTACTTGACCCACACTCCCCTCGTGCAGCTTTTCAAACATCCAGGCTGCCAAGCCTAGACACCGGGAACTAACTCCGGCAGCAACACGAGTTCCTGCGTTAGCAGTCGTCATCATTTGTGTGGTCACGTCTCTAGCGGGTGTTACCCCACAGACACCGCAACCGTATGTGCAATCTTCCGATTGCCATAGTTTCCGAAAGACGAGCTTTCGATTTCTGCAAACCGAACATGGAAGCATTTGCTTACCCTCCGGTCACGGGTTTTCGAAATTTGGCTCCGTCTCCACACAAACTAACTGGCTGCCCTCACGGGCTTTCAGGGTTGAGCTATTCACGGCCAAGCATTTAACTTGGTCCCCGAGGCGGCTAAACCTCGACTACTGTTGTCACCAACAGCAGGCTCCCCCTAGCCAGCCAGGTTAAACGGCCTCAATGAGAGCCGAATCCCCTGGACGGGATTTGCGGACAATTGATTCCATGTCCACTCACCCGCTTTGAACAACTGCGGCTTTGAACGTTGAAAACCAACAATCAAAGTTTTTCCGCATCGCCCCCGCTCTCTGTTCAAGTAAACGCCTCGCGTTTACTCAAGAGCATCGGGTAGAATGTCGGGATTACTCTTCACGGGACTGCGATACAAATGCAGTGATCCCACGAAGGATTACTCCGACAAGCCCCCGTCGAGCTGAGCAAGCTAGTCTCCCAGCACTCAGCTCTACCGAGCAACGACATCAGGGATAGTAAACTCCCTGCCCTTAGCTTGAGTAGTCAACTCAAGTTTACCGGGCGTCGCCGATTGCTTGTTGGCGTCTAAGAGCGAGCAGCGTTGGAATCAGCGAACAATGCGATTCAACAACTCCGCTTGGCATCTTTGACGACACACCCTGACTACCCGTGTCAGGGTCTATCTTTGGCGGTACCGTACGTTATGAAAACGTACAACGGCCTTTCTTCATGTGAGTTAAAGTTACGGGCGATGCCGTAGGGGATGTTTTGAATCAACGCTGAGTGAAGCGTCGTAGAGCTTTGCTAGTTTCAAACACTCGGCTTGCTGTGGGAACGACATCTTCAAATCGCCCATTGCGATAGACGCGATGTTCTGGCCGCAGTTGACGGACACTTCCTTTCCCTGCTCCCGCAGTACGCTTTGGTTGGCGATGTGCTTGTCCCAGCTTGAACGTTACATCCCAAAGACCTCGGCAGCCTTCCTTCTTTACAAATTGTTCAGCTTCCTCCATTGGCTCCAGATACTTTATTTCGGCTAGCTCGTTTATGGCTTTGGAGAGATTTCTGCGGATTTGGGCCGCATCGTAGCTGCGACTCATCCCCAGACGTTCGTACGCCAGAGTTCTCAAGTCATACTTGAGGGTGGTTCGCATGGGTGGATTGAAATTCTTATCGAGCAGCCGGTATAGCCTGAGAGAAAGCGGTTTGAGCCGCATGGCAATGTTCAGGTCGAGGCGTTTGAGATATCCCGAATCAAAGGATTCAAACAGCACCGAGCCCCAGCGAAATTCCGACAAATATTCTCGGAAATCACGATCACCCTTTTTTCTGCTATCCCGAAAACGATAGTAGTCGAGAATGGCAATATTCTCAGTGACGCGGCGATATTCTTTGGTGCGATTATCTCGCCAGTAGTTCACACATTTCAGCCGGACGCCCGCCAGTTGGTCCAGGCATCGGGTGAGCCGATGGTAGGACGAATCCTTGTTAGGCCACTTGAGTGTCTTAAGCATTTCGCCGCGAGAGAAAAACACCTGCGGGTCCGAAAAGTTATTGTAGGCCCGTGTGTGGTGTAGGAGAGCGAGCCATACCTTCTCCGCCGCCGCTGCCGGGATACCATACTTGGCACTGCCGGTGACAGTCACCTGACGGCGAACGACTTGCTTGAGATTGCGGTCGAAATCCTCAACCTCGAACTCCAGCACGTTAAGTCCTGCCGGTGCCCGCGAAGACAACAGAAACACGGGCAGTTCGACGAGATTCATTTCGTCTCGTCCGTTGCCCAAGTCAGCGAGGAATTCCCTCGCCTCAGCTTCCGTTCTTTTTACAGCGGTATTCAAATCCCTCTCAAAAAAAGTTCGCTAAGTAGTTTGTACGTACTTAGTACCTTGTAGCGGTCGAAAATCGTGAACAAAAGCAACGCGTTGCCCAAGCTTTCCTGTTTCAAATGGCGTGGTTCCAATGTTTCGTTTGGCGTAACTCCCTGTCTCAATTGGCGTAGCTGCCTGTTTCAGTTGGCGTGCAATCGCTGCTTCGAATGGCGTATGGGCTGTTTCAATTGGCGTATGCACCATCCCTGGTAAGCTGATGCTGCGATGAAGTTGCTGTATAGCTGACATAGAGAGTTTGTTACTTCAATTTGCTTGAACAAAACCACGTTACTGGTACACCCTGGGACTGGCAACAAGAAACGTACGCCAATCGGTACAGACTTCTTTCCGCCCTCAATCAGTTCTCTATTGCCATATTGCAAGCTTGCCAGCCTGCAATATGACAACCAAGCTGCCCACCTTGCTTGCTAGATGGAAAGCTTGCCAACCAGCAAGCCAGAAATATTGCTTGCCAGCCTTGTGGATAACCTTGTACCTTTGGCAGCGATGATCTTCGCAACCGCAAATTCAAAGGGGGGAGTAGGGAAGACGACCGTATCAGTTCATCTGGCGGGTTGGTTTCACTTGCATGGAATGAAAGTCGTCCTGGTGGACTGTGACCCCCAGCAGCAAGCCGCCGGTTGGTTAAGTGAGGCGGTTCCGGAAATCGACATCGAGTGTCATACCGACCCGACCAAAATTATCGACGAACTTCCCAAGCTACTCAAGTCGTATCAAGTTGTGGTGGCGGACGGTTCCGCCAAGCTCGATGAAGTAAGCCGTGCCTTGTTGCTTGTCGCTGATGCCGTGTTTGTGCCGTGCAAGGCCGGTGGCTTAGAGGCGAGGGCGCTCACCTTGGCGACGAACGTGATTCGGCAAGTGAAAGAAATCCGCAAAGGACTTCCCCAGGCAGTAACGCTGCTGACTCAAGTGCAAGAACGCTATGTGCTTACCGGGGATATGGCCGAAGCCGCCGAAGAGATTGGCTTTCCCGTGCTCGACCAAAAACTGAGTCTCAGCCAGGTCTATGCCCAGGCACCGACCGATGGCAAACTTCTTTGGCAAATGGGCTCACGGGCTAAGAAGCACGCTCTGGAAGTCGACGCCGTGTTTCGCCAGACACTCCCTGCCGTGCTTGATGACAGCGGAATAAGTGAAGTCCAGAAACTTTATCAACGACCGAAGAAGCAAAAGAAAAGACATGCCGCGTAGATCTATTTCACAATCACTAACCGCCCGTGAAATCGAGTTCATCAGAGCCCCGTTGGTGGAGACAAAAACCAAGGACTCCAGCCCCAAAGTATCAGAGAGCAAAAAAACTCCCAAGAAATCTAAGCCGCCTTCTGTGCCAGCTCAAAGCTCCAGTGTTCCTTATGGAAAACCTCAAGCTACTACTCAGCCAACGGGCAGCCAGCAACCTTGGGTAACGATTACTACGCGGCTTCCCAATCAGTTGCACTCGCGACTTCGCCGCGCTGCTTTTGAACGGTCCGAACGAGGCCAGGAGCCAAATACAATTCAAGATATTCTTGCCACTGCTGCAGCTTCGTGGCTCGACAAGAACGAGTGAGGCAAGCCGCTCTCTCAGAACAGCCGTTTCTCGACTTGGTTCCCAAATACTGTCCAGCCAGGAACCTGTTGACGGCCAAACAGTTCCAGATAGGGACCATCGCACACACGTTCCAGCAGCTTGCGAAACTCGGCAGGTTTCTCGCTGTGCCGTAATCGAGATAGTTCCAGCCAACTCTTCACGCTACGGTCTGAAAATCGCAGCTTTCCGCGAACGCCAAGTAGCAGGAATTCGTGAGACACCCGCCAATAGTTACCAAGTCCCATTTGAGGTTTCACCCAGACCAGACAGCTTTTGTAATTGAATCCCCATGCTTCAATCACACGCTTGGCGTCAAACAGGAAAGCATTCGTGGTCCAGAGATGCAGATGAGCATTTTCACATGCCAGTTTTTCAATTGGCAATTCGCAGATTTCTTCCAGCGTTAGGGTAGGGTAGTGATTGCTGGCGGCACCCCGGCTTGCACGATTGTTGTATTTCCAGGGCGGGTCAGCATAAATGCAGCTGTATTGCTTATTGTGATGTAGTAATTCATCGAGATTTGTGATGACGCGGCAGCGACTGAGGCTATTCGATAGAGGGTTCACAGGCCGCCCTCCGATAAATCACGATCAGCATGCCTGCCGCTATTCCACCATGGTGGATTCTCTTGATGTTGTTTAATGACAGGTGTCCCGCACCGAGGGCAGCTTAGAGACCCGTACGGTGCAAACCACTTTGCTGTGCAATGGCTACAAGCAGAGTACCAGCAGCGACCGTATTTTTCGTTGTCATTTTTATTGCTTGTCATGATCCCAACATTCATTCAGCGACTAGAATTATTCCGCTCAATGGATGTTAAGTTTGAAGGCAGGCCAAAACCATCGGCACAAGTGCCATATAAGAACAGGCTGCAAGCATAAGACCAATTCAAGCCCCAATCGGTATCGTGGCGGCGAACGGTTGCTTACCGTTTGGAGAACCGAAGACAGACTCCAGAGCCGCGTGCTGCTGGTCGGGGAACAAGTGTCGGTATCTCCGTCGCATCTCTTCGGTTTGATGCCCCATCCACTCGTCGATAATCCGCTGGTCGATGCCAGCGGCAGCCAAGTTGGACGCAAAGCTGTGCCGGAAGACATGAAACCCTCGCACCTTCTCCCAGCAACTCTTTCGCATGGGACTCTCGAAACATCGCTCGACTGTGGTCTTAGTGAGGCAAGTTCGAGCAGTCTCGCAAAATGCAAACGGACCGCCTGGATGAATCAATTTCCACTCACGAATTGTTTCGCATAGCCGCCCAGACATTGGCACATGACGAAACGTCGTCGCCTTATAGCGACTCTTTTTCTTCTCGCGAATGATGAAGACTCGCCGCGACAAGTCAAAATCCTCCAGTAGTGCCCGCATGAGTTCGCTCCGTCGGGCACCCGTATGGGCAACACTTACTAGCAGCGGATAGCTCACCACATAAGGAGCATGAGTTTGCACATGGTCGAGTAACTCGTCGATTTGGTTTCGGTCCAAAAACAGTGCTGCCCACAATTCTTTTTCTTCTTCGGCGGTGACGCTACGCTGAATGATGGCTGCTTCGATTTGTGACCACGTCATAAACGGCGGTTTTTGGTCAACCTTGGGATAAACGAGCTTGCGAGTGGGGAGGGGAGTCGCAATGTGTTCCGCCTCGATGCCCCAGTTCCAGATGAGTCTGAGCGTAGTGATCTCTTTGCGGACGGTGGCGGGCTGAATCAGTTTCTTGCGATGCCGTTCGGAGAGACGGGCATTGACGTAATCTTGCAACACCGTGTGCTTGACGGTTTTCAGCGAGCGGCGACTCTTGAGAAGTCGCAAGAGATGCCCGCGATGGATTCGCTCGCCTTCCAGCGTCGAATCTTCCTTGGCACCCGGCGGCAGCGACTCGTCGTAGGCACAGAACAACTGGGCGAGCGTGCAAACCGTCGAACGATTCTTTACGGCTATAGGCTTGCCGTCCGCCAGCAAAAAAGTCGCGGCGTCTTGGTCGGCGGGAATCTCTAGTCGGCCCATTTCCACGAGCCGAATGGTTTCGCTCAGCCGGGCGAGGCGGCTGTTGGCTTCGGTGAGGCTCCGCGTCTTGAGCGAACGTTTTACGCGTTCGCCCGCAAAGCGAAAGTGGACGTGAAAAATCCCGTTGGGATACTGTTGGAGAGACGCCATCGTGACCTCGGCAAGTGCGAGTGCATCGTAGGAGTCCGCACGCCAGGGGGGCTAGCGATACGAACCCAACGCACTTGCCGCGTTGTCACCGATTTGTCACCAATGGGTTTTTGGGAAGATTGAAGTCTGTTTGGGCAATCGACGTAAGTCGTTACGTAGTAAGTAGCCGAGGCGGGACTCGAACCCGCACGGGGGTTACCCCCCACTGGATTTTAAGTCCAGAGCGTCTGCCAATTCCGCCACTCGGCCATTTTCACGTGCTCGAAGAAATCTGAGAGCGGAAAGCTGAGAGCGGAAGGGCGGTTGGCTGGCTTTCCGATTCGGCTTTCCTCTTTTCTTTCAGCAGGCTCCAGGTTACTGTGTGGAGGCTTTGACGCCAACTACGAAATTTGCCGAAGCGGCAGATCATTTTCCACTCATCGAGCAGAGAGCAATGGATTTTCCTGGCTGGGATGGATTTCTGGGAACGCGGGCTTCGTTGATGCTCGATGTGGTCTGTGTGGGCATGATCGTTGTGGTTGCAGTGCTAGGATGGAGTATCCGGCAGGTCCGTCGGCATCAGCGCTACGAGTTGCATCGGCGTGTGCAACTGGGGCTGGCAGGTTTTTTGCTGGTTGTACTCACGGTCTTCGAGACCGATGTTCGTTTGCATGGCTGGCAAGCGCGTGCAGCGGGTGAAATCGGCGGGAAGGCTTCGACCGCGGTGTTGGCCACGTTGACGGTGCATCTGTGTTTTGCGGTGAGCACGGTGCTGTTGTGGATCGCAGTACTCTTTATGGCTTGGCGATGGTTTCCTGTGCCTGCAGAGCCGAACTCCCACAGCTTCACGCACCGCCGCTGGGCCCGACTGGCAGCCTGGGACATGGTACTGACCACGGTGAGCGGCTGGGTGTTTTATGTGATGGCATTTGTGGTATGAGGCGCTAGTTGCTAGGCGTTAGGGACTAGAAACTAGCGCCAAATAACTAGCAACTAACTATCGATTTCAATGCGGTTGATAGCATTGAGGAAAGCGCGGGTGCCGGCTTCGACGGTGTCGGTTGAAACGCCTCGTCCGCGATAAACGCGACCGTTGTGTTCGACTTCGACAATCGATTCTCCCTGAGCGTCTTTGCCCCGGCTAGCGCTTTGAACGCGGAAGTCGCGTACCACGACCGTTTGTCCGGTGATTTCCTCGATCGCGTGAAACAATGCATCGAGAGGCCCGTCGCCACAGGTTTGGGTGACGGTAAACTGTTCGTCGCCTCGGGCGAGTGTGAGCGATGCCGAGGGCGATTGGCCGCTGGTTGCCTCGATGTTGTAGGACACAAATTGCCACTGGTCAGCGATTTGGGTATGACGCTGTTCGATCAGCGCGGCAATGTCGCCATCGTAAACCTCCTTTTTCTTGTCAGCCAATTTTTTGAAATCGTCGAAAACTTGTTTCAATTGTTCTTCGTCAAGGTGGTAACCGAGGGTGCGTGCTCGGTCCATGAGTGCTGCGCGGCCGCTGTGTTTTCCCAGGACCAAGTCGGTTTGCGAAAAGCCGACATCTTCTGGCCGCATGATTTCGTAGGTGGTGCGTTCTTTGAGCACGCCGTCTTGGTGGATCCCTGCCTCGTGGGCAAAAGCGTTTCGGCCGACGATCGCTTTGTTGCGTTGAACCTGCATGCTGGTGATGTTCGAGACCAGTCGGCTGGTGGGTACGAGTCGAGGTGTGTTGATGCGTGTGGCGGCATGGTACACATCCGCCCGCGTACGAAGTGCCATAACCACTTCTTCCAGCGAGCAGTTTCCCGCTCGCTCGCCGATGCCGTTGACGGTGCATTCAATCTGCCCTGCCCCGTTTTCAACGGCAGACAAACTGTTGGCCACAGCCAATCCCAAATCGTTGTGGCAATGCACGCTGATAACCGCCTTGTCGATATTTGGCACGCGATTGACGAGGCTCTTGATCGTCTTGCCGAATTGGTCTGGCGTGGCATAACCGACTGTGTCGGGGATGTTGATTGTCGTTGCCCCGGCTTCGATGGCTGCCTCCACCACTTTGCAGAGGAAATCGACTTCCGTACGCGAAGCATCTTCGGGAGAAAACTCAATGTTGTCGCAAAGATTTCTGGCGCGTTTGACCCCTTCCACGGCGCGACGGATGATTTCTTCTTTGTCCATACGAAGTTTGAATTCACGATGGATGGCACTGGTCGCCAAAAAGACATGGATGCGCACATTGTCGCCATTTTGGAGTGCTTCCCAAGCGCGGTCGATATCTTGATTGCGGCAACGAGCCAAGCCGCAGATGGTTGCCCCTTTGGCTGTCGCGGAAATTTCGCGTACCGCCTCGAAATCGCCTACCGAAGTGATGGGGAAACCGGCTTCGATCACATCGACTCCCAAGTCGACAAGCGCATGCGCAATTTCAATCTTTTCGTTGAGATTCATACTGCAGCCAGGCGATTGCTCACCGTCGCGCAATGTCGTGTCGAAGATCGTGATCGGTTTCGGTTTGGTGGAAGTAGACATGGTGGTGGTTCGTTGTTAGAGGTCAGTGGTCGGAGGTCAGTTGCAACGGACAACGGGCGACTGACAAAGTGCTAAAATAAAAAAACCCTGAAGCCGGCGGGGCTCAGGGTTTTGAATAGTTTCGCTCTGCGATGTCAATACAAACCCTAATTCCCGCTTAGTGCGAGCTCCGGTAGAAGCAGGTTCAGTAACAACGCTAAAGAAATCATCGCAATTCCGGTCTAAAAAATGGTCCGAAAAACAGGACTGCCGGCACGTCCGACACCCTTCAAGTGTAACGGAGGCGATTGGCAGAGTCAAGGTTCACTTCCGGAGGGGTAATTTCGGCTCGCGGTTGGCATAGAGCGACAATTGAGGTTGGAATCTAGCGTTGGTCGGAGATAAAATCTGCGATGCCGATGCGTTTTCATTCGAAACATACTGGGAACTGCGATGAGTAAAAAAGGCCGTCATCTTGATCTGTCTAGTTCCGCCGCGAATTCGCAAAAGCGTGCATCCGAGTCTGGTGGGGCGGCCGGCAAGTTTCTCGGCGTACATTTTGCGTGTTGCGATGTCTATACGCGAGTGTATCTAAATCGAGACCAAACCGCCTACGAGGGACGGTGCCCCCGTTGCGGGAAACTTGTTCGAATGCAAGTGGGCGAGGGGGGGACCGATGCCCGGTTCTTCACGGCACACTGAGCTTTAGCCGCGATCTTACAGATCGCAGGCCCCGGCGATCTGTAAGATCGCGGCTAGTCCCATAGGAAAAAGCAATGCTAGCAGCTTGCTGTGTTTGGCTTGTGGTTCGGGTGCGAATTTCTTACTATTCCTCGCCACGCTGGCAGAGGGATTCCGTCTGCCATTCCGCCACTAGATGAAACACGAGAACCTATGCTGCTCGATTTCGACGTACGCAGTTGCAGCCGACGTTGCGCAGAGACCGGCGATGAATTGAAGCCGGGCGACGTTTATTTTTCGGTTCTTGATGAACAAACGGGCGAGTTGATTCGTCGTGACTTCTGCGTGCAGGCCTGGCAAGGGCCGCCGGAGGAGTGTCTCGGCTGGTGGAGGTCTCGTGTACCAACCAGCGGGGACAACAAGCCACGGTTGGCACCGAGCGACGTGATGCTCAACTTGTATGCAACCTTGGCAGGACGGTCCGACGACGAGCAATTCCGCTATTTGCTGGGGCTGTTGCTGTTGCGACGTCGAGTGATTCGACGCGAAGGGTCGCAGACCGACGATCAAGGACGAGAGGTGCTTAGCCTCTTCTGCCCGCGGCGCAATGAACAATCCGATTTGGTTGTCGCAGAACCGGATGCAGAACAGGCAAAACAAATTCAACAACGGATGATTGATCTTCTTTATGGCGACGGCGAAGAAGTCGAGGCCGAACAGACGGCAAAAGATTGAAATGCGTATGGTGCCTTCACAAACCGTGAACAAAACTGGTGCGAGTCGCATGGCGAAAGCATGTTTAATTGTGCTGCTGGTGTTTTGTGGGTCGGGTGCCACGTGCTCGAGCTCGCTGCGCAATCCTTTTTCAGCAGTGGGGCCGCCGGCTCCGGATTTGTTGATGCCTGGTGCTTCGCTCGATCAGGTAATCGGAGTGGTAAATCAGAATTCTTCGCGGATCGTGAGTTATCAGACGAACAACGCCTCGCTGACCGTGCCGGGGATGCCTTCGATACCTCATTTGCGTGGCAATATCGCTGCCCAGCGTCCGGGAAGATTGCATCTGCAGGCGTCGACCGCATTGACGGGCCCCGAAGTCGACTTGGGTAGCAATGACGAACTGTTTTGGTTTTGGGTCCGTCGGAACGAACCGCCGGCTTTGTACTTTTCGCGGCACGATCAATTTGTTGGCAGTGCTGCCCAGCAACTCATGCCGATCGAGCCGCAATGGCTTCTCGACGCGCTGGGGATGATGCAGTTTTCGCCGAACGACTATCACGAGGGACCCAACCCCGTTGGGAACGGCGCTATTGAGATTCGTTCGGTCATGCAAACCCGTACGGGAACGCTCACGAAAAGCACGCTGGTCGACGCCAGCAAGGGGTGGGTTTTGCAGCAACATATATACGACAGCACGGGCACTTTGCTTGCCAGTGCCGTGGCCCGTTCCCATCGGTACCATCCCGCGATGGGTGTGTCGCTGCCGCAGAAGGTGGAGATTCGTATGCCGAAGGCGCAATTGTCGCTATCGATCGACGTCGGGACTGTTTTGTTAAATCAATTGGCAGACAATCCTGCGTTGTGGAGTTTGCCTGCCATGAGCGGTTATCCGCAGGTCGATTTGGGCACAGCGCCGCCCGGCGCATTTCCTGCGATGGGAAGTACAGGGAGCCGCGACTGGTCGACGTTGGCCTCGCCAGCGTTTGTCGGGCTGACCCCTGGGACTGCAATCGCTGGCGCGCAAACGAACCGCTTATCACCGCCCGTTGCACTGACAAGTCCGTCGCCGGTGGTTCCGACGCCGAACACGCCAATCGTGCAGCAGCCAGTGGCTCAGGCCTTGTCACCCGGCGGGATTCCAGCGCTCAGTGGCAATCGACCGCCAGGGGCGTTTCATTAGCGGTTAGACTTTCGGCTCAGCATTTCTCCGACAGAATTCTGAGAAATCGGACAAAGCTAGGCAACTTCTCCTTGAGAACTGCAGGTGAAACCTTTGCCAGCACTTCAAAGGACCGCTTCCCCTTGGAATACTTGTTGGTGCAATTCCTGGTTGCGTGGATCAAGGCATCTTGAACATTGTCTCGCGAACGACTTTCCAGATTCTCAAGTGATGGCAAAGCATTCTCTTGGAAGCCATTACTGTAGTGTCTCGAAAGAGCAGTCCGGTCAGCGACGATCCATGTTTCCATACAAGTGGTCATCAACAAAACCTGCTGGTCCTGTGCATTCGCAGGTTTTTCCCAACGGTCACGATTTGCTAGGTGGGTCCAGGTCGCTTCGATATCTTCAATAGGCTCTTCGCTGTCGATGAGCATTGCTACAAAATCCGTCCCAGAACTATTTGCATGTTCAGTCTTAAACCTTCTGAACGCAGAGTTTCGACTGCCGCAAGCGATAAGTCTGGGCAAACGACCTGAGAGGCCACTTTTTTCGAGTAACTTAGAGAAGCCTTCACGGCACTGAGCATTGAGGGAACGAGCCTCGCCGCCACCTTCAAGGCATAGAGTTGCACTCACCAGCGATTGCCTCCGATATCCCCTCTCGCCCATAACTGGCCAAGACGATACTCTTCCAACCACGGAGCCAGTTCTGCTGCGTCAAGGCGACGCATAGTTGTCTTGCCCTCATGCTTTTCGCAGACAACGACAGCACTAGGATGATCTGAAAGTGCATCGATAAGCACATCTGAATGAGTGGTTACGACGATCTGAGTTCGTTGTGATGCAGTGACAAGCAACTCGGCAAGTTTCGGCAAGATATCTGGGTGGAGTCCAAGCTCAGGTTCTTCGATCCCTATGAAAGGCGGCGGATCGGGATCACAAAGTATTGCCAATAGGCAAAGATACCTCATGCTTCCATCTGAGAGTCTTGTCGCTGGAACAGAAAATGATCCTTCAGTAAAGTATACCTGTACAGTACCACCATCGATAGAAACATCGAAATCAGAAAGGCCTTCGTAAAGATTTTTCAAATAATGAAGTAGGGTAGTCTTTGCTTCTGCATCACGCCGCAACCGGTTGAGAAACAAGCCCAAATTAGAAAAATCTTCTTCGAGCGGGCAGGAACGTAAGTCTGCTTTCTGTGGTTCGCGAAAAATTGTATTACGACCGAACTCCCATTCCCTATAGAGTCGGATTTGATCGTAAGATTTTGTCAAATAGGCTAATTCAGGATAACTATCCGGATCTTGTCGCTGGGCAAGGATTGATAACTGAGGATCGACTGATTCGGGTCTGAGTTTCCGTTGACCGCCTTCGTAAACATTGATTGCAGGATGTCCGCCCTGATAAGCATAGTAGAGATAGGGTTCAGAATGATCGCCAAAAGGTTTTGCATTTTCAATCCGTTCGTCTACTATCATAAAAGAATGGGACTCACGATGAAATGCAATTGAATGGCGCAACGATCCTTTGCCATCAGGAAATTCCAACAGACATTCTAGTGAGGCCGGTTTTTCAGGGTACCCCTTCCAAATCCACTCACCTATTCCGCCCCCCTGGGCGATTACAGATCTCAAACCCAAAGGAGAATTCTTGTGGGGAGCTCCACGCAAAAGCGAGATCGCTTCCAGTAGGTTCGATTTTCCGGAACCGTTTGGGCCGATCAAGACATTCAGGTTTTCTAGCGGCAACGATTCCGCGTCTGGCCCAAATGAAAGCAAGTTTTGCACTCTGATACTGTCAAACAAAGCTGAGATTTCCTCGTTTCATTTTGAGTTGGGCTATGCTCATGCAAGTTTGCTCTTGGCTATCTGAATGAAGCCAGACGAGCAGTCGTCTCTTCAGATTCTAGCAAGTTTTCCATCTCTTGAAATGGCCACTTATCTGCGGCTCCAGATTCCGCGTTGGGCGGCTTGGGCTTCGTCTTCGGCGCGGCGGAGCCGTTGTTTTTTGGCCTCGCTGTAGTCGTAGGCAAGTTTGGCGCGGGCAAGTCCTTCGCGTACCAATTCTTCGTTGAGCAGCCGGCCATCGTGCCAAACGAAAACCAGTTGGCGCCCGTACCGGTCGACAGCTTCGCCATCAATTTCCAATCGCACACGCCCTCCGGCATCGTTGACGAATCGCTTAGTGTATTGCGAGGCTTCGGGACCCCAGTCTTCGATAGCCGTGTTTTCTTTGACAGTTTCGGGGGTATCGATACCTTGCAGGCGCACACGGGTGCGCGCATGCTCCAGCAGGAGTGTGTCGCCATCCACAACGCGCAACACACGATACTCGCCTGGGGATAAAGTTCCCTGGGAACTGTGCGGAACTGTACGCGGCAATTCCTGGATAGTTTGCTGCTCGTACCAAGCGCGCACAACGAGAAACACCAATACCGAGAGAGTCACCAGCCACTTACGCCACGAATTTCGACGAACGCGACGTACCATAGGAAGGAAAATCCAGTCGTAATTCTAGAATACAGAGATCACTCAAGTAAAGGCTAGAACAACTTTGTGCTTCTTACCACGGAGGCACGGAGTCTACGGAGAAGAAAACTTAGTTACGCTTATCTGCACTTATCTTCACTAATTATCTCAGATCAGCGCAGATAAGTGAAGATGAGTGTTCTCTTCCCCATGCTACAAACGGTTAGGATTTTCGCGAGAAAACAAATTTTCCTCAGGAGGAATGGGCAAATAGTCTCGCAGAGACGCGGAGTCGCAGAGAGAGATCTACTTGGCTTGCGGGTGAAGACCGCGCTGGGCTTCTGTGACTCTGTGGTAAATCCGAATGGAGAGGCACTTGAGCCACGCCTACGCGAGCGGGGATTCGTGGCGTTCGACCAATGCGCTGAGATACAGCAGCGTTGAACCTTCGTTCCGACTTGGGGATTGTCGCAGTAGATCGAGCGACGCTCGCAGCACGTCTCGTCGGCTCACCTGCCCTACTAATTTTCCGTCTTCCAACACGGGAAGCCGGCGGAAGGGCGTCAGCAGAAAGACTTGTGCAATAGATAGCAGGTGTGTTTCGGGCTCGATG
The DNA here is from genome assembly GCA_029259915.1 of Planctomycetota bacterium. Classification (GTDB taxonomy): domain Bacteria; phylum Planctomycetota; class Planctomycetia; order Pirellulales; family Lacipirellulaceae; genus Bythopirellula. The sequence continues at coordinate 65,060 of JAJDED010000061.1, forward strand.
GTCTGGGCGTCGGTATCCATAAACGCACGAACTTGCGTGCTGGGGAGCTGTTCGTAAGCGGCATCTAAGATCGCGTGCATCGAGCATTTTTCGGAGAACACTCCCAGGTAATAGCCGTCACCGTCAACCACCGGCGCTCCAGAAATACGATTCCGCAGCAACTTCGAGACGGCATCAATGACGTCCATTTCTGGACTCAATGTTACCAGTTTCTTGGTCATGCAATCCCGTGCGGTTATCTGGGTCATCTTTGTCTCCGTGGCCAGTCAGCAATTGCAGCCTGCAATGCACACGACCTAGCAAGAAAGTGAAGAGAGAATAACTCGCGTCGTCCAATGACAAATATTATTGTGAATAGAAAAGAGTATTACTGCTCCATAGAATAACCTCGGCACGAGGCGGATTGCTAGTCTATATCGAAAGAAAAACTAGTGCGTGAAAAGATTCACAAGCTTTGGTTCGTGAAACTTTTCACGTACTGCGCTGCTAGTGCGAATATGCACAGCTAAATATATTTAAGATGTGTAGCGTCAATGTGCAGAATGCAAAGCACTAGCGATTTTTTCGAATCGCGCTCAAAGCGCGGTTGGTGTGTGAACTTTCTGCACACTCTTTCAGCGAGGTTCAGAGTCCCGCATTGAGACCTTGCAATTCGTCGGAAATAAATCGACCATCTTTACGCACGAGTGTATCGTCGAACCAAATCTCGCCGCCGCCATAATCTTCGCGTTGAATGAGCACTAAATCCCAGTGGATACAGCTACGGTTGCCGTTGTCGGCTTCTTCGTACGCCTGGCCGGGAGTGAGGTGGAAACTGCCGCCGATCTTTTCGTCGAACAGCGTATCAAGCATGGGGTGGCGGATGCGATTGTTGGTTCCTAACGACCATTCCCCGCAATATCGGGCGCCCTCGTCGGAATCGAGCAAAGCATTGATCTTCTCGGTTTCGTTGGCCTTGGCATCCACGATTTGGCCGTCTTTGAAGGTGAATTCGATGTTTTCGAACACGGTTCCTTGGTAGCGCGACTGTGTGTTGAAGAGGATGGTGCCGTTGATGCTGTCGCGGACGGGGGCAGTAAAGACTTCGCCGTCGGGGATGTTGCGTTCGCCGCTGCAGGGAATCACGGGAATGTCTTTGATCGAAAATTCCAGCTCGGTGCCGGGTGCGACAATCCGTACGCGATCGGTGGCCTGCATGCGCGCTACTAACGGCTCTTGTGCCATGCCCATAGCGGCGTAGTCGGCCGTGCATACATCAAAGTAAAAATCCTCGAACGCTGCGGTACTCATGTTTGCCGCTTGGGCGAATGCGTCGTTGGGATAACGGAGCACGACCCATTTGGTTCTCGGCACGCGGTAGTCGTTCACGGTGCGAAGCCAATGTTGCTGGTACAATGCCATCTTGTCTTGCGGCACATCGGCCAACTGGCTGGAGTTGGCCGCCCCGCGAATGCCAATGTAGGCCTGCATCTGCTCCATGCGTGCCAACTCGATCGCCCCGCAAAGTTTCATGCTTTCCTCGGTTGCCGACTGGTAGAGCGAACGTTGTACGGTAACTGATTTCACTTCCACGACCGGTATCGCTCCCCGAGCGGCAGCCCCTTCCACTAGAGCGCAAACGAGATTTTGCTCCGGCAGATCGAACGCTTCGATGAGGATTTTTTCTCCAGGTTGCAAAGTGCAACTGTGATCGAGCAACAGATTGGCCAGTTTGTCGATGCGGGGGTCGTGCATGGATTTGTGGGGAGGTCAGTGGTCAGTGGTCAGTGGTTGCGGGTTAACCGCTTGGCGTCAGTACAATGAGAAACTTCACAAAAATGATAAAGCTCTCAGCGCCGTTCGGCAACGTGCTAATCGTATGAATGGGGTATAATTGGATAGTCAAGGGGGGAGAATCAATCCTTACGTTCATTTGGGGTACGAGATCATGGCTACGAAAACTCCCGTGGAAACCGAACACGAAGCTTCGTTTGCCGAAACTGCGCTGAAGCTAGGTGGTAAGAGCGACGACGAAGCCCGGCGCACCGGGGCCATCGACACGGCTGACGATCAGGTCGAAGCCCTGTTTGCACCGCAATATCAAACGGTTAGTAGCCCCGCGCATCGTGCCGTGTGGGATCGGGGCGTGCCGGTTGAGTTGTTTGCGAGTACCGATGCCAAGACGCCGGACGACGTGCAGCGCGTGATGGACGCTTCGGTCGTAGTGGTCCAGAAACATCGGGCGGCAAATACTCTGCTCGATGACCAGGGAAAAATCACCGAAACCGTGATGCAAGACCTGGCAAGCACCGGCTACTGGGGCTTGCTGGTCGATCGCCAATACGGCGGCTTCGGCACGCCCTTCGGTGTGTTTGCTCCGTTTCTCACGCGAATGGCGATGGCCGATCCCACGGTTGCCGGGTTGGCTTCGGTGCACGGCTGCATCGGTGCGGTCGACCCGGTGCGAACTTTTGGCAGCGAAGAGCAAAAACAGCACTTCTTGCCGGGGTTGGCCGATGGTTCTCGGTTAAGCGGATTTGCGCTGACTGAACCGTGCGCCGGCAGCGATCTCACTGCTTTGCGTACCACGGCACGCCTGGAAGGTAACGAGTATGTCGTCAACGGCGAGAAGCTCTTCATTACCAATGTGCTTCCTGGGCGCACCCTAGGGCTTGTGTGTCTGATCGACGAAAAGCCAGCCGTACTCATAGTCGATTTGCCTCCGCAAGAGAACGAACAGTTTCAGTTGGTCAAGTATGGTATTTGGGCCCTGAAACATACGTACAACCAAGGGATCATTTTTAACGATCTTCGCGTTCCGGCGGAAAATTTGCTCACGCCGACGCGGGGCGACGGGCTTACGATTGCCTACCACGGTTTGAATCTTGGCCGCGTGTCGCTTTGCGCGAACGCTGCCGGCACGATGCGGATTATGATGGCCAGCATGATTCCTTGGTCGCGGTTCCGCGTGACTTACAGTGCTCCCATCGCCAAGCGGGAACTGGTCGAGCGCCGTCTGGGGCAACTGGCGGGTCTGATAACTGCCTGCGATGCGCTGGTTGCCTGGTGTGCCGGGTTGATCGATCGGGGTTACCGCGGCGAGATGGAGTGCATCATCGCGAAGATTTTTGGCAGCGAAGCGCAAAAGCACGCGGCAATCGAGCTGTTTATGAAAACGCACGGGGGCCGATCGTTTTTGCATGGCCATTTGCTGGGCGACAATGTACACGAGTACCTTGCTCCTTGTATTTACGAGGGAGAAGGGGAAATGCTGGGGATGGCATTTTTCAAGTCGCTGGTGAAGCATCATGGCAAAACGTTTTTCGAACCGGTCGGCAAAGCGCTGGCCGCGGCGGGGATCAAGAAACCGAATCCGTTGAACCCACGTCATGCCATGGTGCTGATGGGCGTTGCCACGCCGTATCTGAAATGGCTGGTCGCCCGACGATTGCTTCCCACGGCGAAAAGCGAACTGCCAAAGATGCCTGCGCAACTAGCACGTCATGCGGAGTTTGCGTGCGATGCCATGCAAAACATGTCGCTGGAAATCTCCAGCACGATGAGCAAATTTCAACTCTCACTGGCCGATCGTCAGTGCCGTATGGCGGAACTTTCGGGCCGTTGTCAAGATTTGATTGTCATTCTATGCACGAGCTTGTACGGCTCTCGTCAGTCGGACGAGATCATCCGTGACAGTGCCGATGTTTTGTGCCAAGAATTGCGACAAAAGTACACCGGCGCTCGGCCGTCGAATCGTTTTTATCGTCAGGTTACGCAACTGGGCGCTGCGATTGCCGACGGCGGGTTCAAGAGCATCGCTGGACTCGCGCCGGACGAGATTCTGATGTCGTACGACACGTGAGTTTATCGTCTCCGGCGAGTAGCGACCAAAGCGATGCACCCGAATAGCGACATCGCAAGAGTAGCAGGTTCAGGAATGGCTACGACTTCGAAGCTCACGGGGAACGTCAGAAGCGGATTGGCTACCGATTGGCTGCTGGATGCCACGGTAATCGTACCGCTCTTCAATCCCAACGTCGATGTGTCGAGCGAGATCGAGTGACTGTTGCCGCCGCCAAGGGGTGCGTCAAGATCGGAAAAGAACCCGGCTAAATCGCCTGTCACGCTTACCGTATAATCGAGTTCATCAGCCCCGAGCAGGCTAATGACACTTGCCGCGTTCGCGACGCTTACCAGGGCACTCTGTACGCTGCCGAGCTGCACGGTAAGTGGAATCGCCGATACCGAAGCACTCGAGACAGCCGGCAATTGATAGTCGGCCACCACGGGAATGTGGTCGCTGGCATTGGCAAGTGCGTCGAGCACAGCGGGAGACGCGCCCGTTCCGGACGTGATCTCAGCGTTGCAGCAGGAGGATAACGTGCCATTGTTGCCAAAGGCATGGTAGGAGCCGCTGATATAGCTCAAGCCTTCATTATCCAAAAATTCGCCAGTGGTAAGCTGAAAATCAAATCGATCGTCCATGCCTCCTGTGATTTGACCGGGGAAGCGCGCAACGGCGACGGGGCTTTGTGTGAAGAGCTCCGGCATAAACGCATTGTTATGCCAGATGCCGGGCATATTGATCGGGTCGAGCGCTTGCCCGTCGCCCGCAGCTGTAAGCGTTTGATACATTTGTTCGCTGCTGCTTTGGATATTGTAATCGCCCGCAAGGATTGCGTGGGTTCCCTGGCCTAAAGCATCCAAGTCGGCTCGTAGCGCCGCGGCCTCGATTTGTCGGCGCGCTTCGTTAGTAGCACCGGTGCTTGCTTTGTAATGGTTCGAATAGACATAGAAGTCGGCAGAACTGTCATAACCGGTCGGGCGCAACTGGTACCGCAGTGTTTGCCTTGCTTGAGCGGAAGTGTTGACAACTCCGAAGGCGGTTTGGCCGATAAGCGAAACAGTGTTTGTGTTGTAGATCAAGCCAGGCCGACCAGCACCGCTGGTTGCCCCATCGAGGGTAGCACGGTCATAAGTCCCAGCGCCGTAGATGCCATTGAGAAGATTGACAATGCCTAGCGTCGTGGTTGCGGAAGAAGTTTGTTCTTGAAGCGCAATGACGTCGATCTGTTTGGCAAAGCCATTGATGACTTCATCGCTGATTGCTTGCAGCACGGTATCAGTCCCCGTACGAGGGCCACGAGCCGTGTTGTAGTCAACTATTCGAAGCTGCGCAGATGCATTGCTTGTGAACAGGCAAGCTGCTGCTAAGGTGAGAACGAATTTTGAACGGTTCATTAGCATCCATCCTAAGAAGAAATTTAGTTAAATTAATCGGATTATTCCGCCTGTACTGAATAGTCCTAGTTTAACGCATCGTACCCGGATTACGAGAATATGTTGCCGTTTCACAGGATTTCTTAGAAGAAAGTTACAATTGCTGACGATTTCGAGCCGTTTCTTGCGGGAACCCGCGAGTGGCTCCGTACCGTCCGCTAGGGCAAGTTGCACTCGCATGTTCCATAGGCGACCTTTGCATAGCGGTGCCAAACGATCAACTTGGCAGAACACCCGTGTGAGAACGGCATTCGATGGAAGAGAGCAACCCAAATCGCCCGGTGGCACGTCGCTTCAGCAAGACCGGAATCAATTTCTGGATTGATTTCTTTTTGCTGTGCGTGTTCCTGACGCTCTGCTGGAGTTCGGTAGTGGTTCGCTATGTGTTTCCGCCGGCGGTTCTGTCTGAAGGGTGGTCGCTTTGGGGACTTGATTACCTGACTTGGACCGATGTGCAATTCGGATGTCTGTGCGTCATGGTTGCATGTGTTTTGATTCATGTGATGATGCATTGGCCTTGGGTGTGCGGTGTAATCAACACCTGGCGGAAACATCAGGGCAAACTCTCTGCCGCTGAAAGTTTAGACAGCGGCAGCCGCACACTTTGGGGAGTGGGGCTGCTGATTGTTCTGCTGAACATACTTGGACTGGGAATCGCCCTGGCGGCATTTGCAATTCAAGGACCGACGTCCTGAGAGACGTTGGCAGAATTCGCTTCTCTTTCAACACAGAGTGGACAACTTGCCGTGGCGGCATCGGCTGGCGGGTTCATCTGTGCGGCACCTCGGGCAATAGAGATGGTCCCCGTGAGGACGATGCACCAGGCGGCCACGCGGAAAAGTTTTCCACGGAATGTAAGCGAGAAGTATTTTCCGCCGTAGCCCACCATGATCATCAGCGGAATGGTTCCCAGACCGAAGGCAACCATGGTCAGCCAGCCCGCGCCGACGCTGCCTGAACTTCCAGCTTTGAGAAGAAACGCGTAAACCAATCCGCAAGGAATAAAACCGGTAAACATGCCTGCCAATAGCGCGCTAATCCAACCGGGAGCGGAAAGAAAAGTTTTCAAACCACCGGCTGCTCCACAGGGAATCCCACTGAGGATTCGCGTCGTCGGCTTCGGCAACACGCCGGCGGTGACCAGGCCCATCACCACGAGCAACGCCCCGGCAAACATCGCCAGCCACGCCTGCGAGAGGATAAAACCGCGCGAATCGGCGGAAATCCACGCCCCGCCGAAGCCTGCCGCCGCGCCGCAAAAGCCATAGGTAAAAACTCGCCCCAGGCTGAACAGGATTTGGCGCCGAAACAGGTTCGAGCCCTCCGGCGCGCCGGCGCTGAGCGCAATTGCCAGTGGCCCGCACATGCCCAAGCAGTGGGCCGAGCCAAGGACGCCGCCGACGAATATCAAGGGGAGTTCGAGCATCACGCGGTCACCATCTCATTCGGCGATGCAGTTTCAAAATCCTCAGCATCGTTTTTTTGATTCTTGCTAGGAACTTGCTCGCCGGACGGCGGCTGTGGAAATTGTGGGAGATCGTCCGGTTCGGGGTAGTGAGCCAGACGTAATGAATTGCCAACGACCATCGCACTACTCAAGGCCATTGCCAGCGCTGCCCAAATTGGATTGAGCCGGCCGGTCGCCGCCAAGGCAATCGCAAGCGAGTTATAGGTAAAAGCCCAGAACAGATTTTGTTTCACGATTCGCAGTGTACGGCGTGCCAGCCCGACTGCCCAGGGGAAGCGTCGTAAATCGTCGGCGAGCAGACAGACTCCGGCGGCATCGCGCGTGAGATCGGTTCCACAGCCCAGTGCCACGCCCACATCGGCCGCGGCTAATGCCGGTGCGTCGTTCAGGCCATCGCCGATCATGGCCACGGGTCCCTGTTGTTTCAACGATTCGACCGCGGCAACTTTGTCGGCGGGCAGTTGCTTGCTCAAGCTGCCGAGGCTTAAATGCTCGGCAATGTCGAACGCACTTTGATGGTTGTCGCCGGTGAGCATGGTTGATTGAAGTCCCAGTGCACGACAGTGGGCCAATGCGGCTTGAGCTTCCGGACGAAGCTGCTGATCGAAATTAAAACTACCCCGCACGAGACCCTGCCAACCGATGAACACCTGCGGTCGATTTTCCTGCGTGATACTGTCTGGTAAATCGAGTTCTGCAGTAACGCGGATTCCTGAATCTTCGAGCAACTTGCGACCGCCCAAGACCACGCGACCCACGCCGGCAACGTCGCTTGCCAATCCCATTCCGGGCAGGGTTTCGACGACCAATTCGATGGTGGGGCGAAAGTCTGCAAGTGTTTGCTGGGCTAGTTGCACCACGGAGCGCGAGAGAAAGTGGTTCGATCCCGCGGCAATGCTAGCGGCGATTTGTAGGACGTGGTTTGGATCCTCGTTCGGCGCGGTTTGAAGCTGTGTGATTTGTGACTCGCCGGTAGTGAGCGTGCCGGTCTTGTCGAAACAGGCGATCCGCACTTCGGCAAGCTGCTCGAAAACCAACCCGCTGCGAAATAACACGCCGCTGCGAGCCGCGCGGCCCAACGCCGTCCAAACGGCCAGCGGGGTGGCGAGTCCCAATGCACAGGGGCAGGCAATCAACACGACCGCCAGCGCGGTGAGTACGCCTTGGTCCAAACCTGCAAGCTGCGTTTGGCGAGTACCGGCGATCACCGCGATGGCACAGATCAGGGGAACGAACCAGGCTGCGATGCGATCGGCCAGGCGTGCGTGGCGTCCCTTCATGGAGCGCGCTTGGCGGATCATTTGCAGAATTCGCGAGACGGTTTCCTGGCCATCGGCAGAAGTTACTTCAACCAGCAAATCGCCATCGAGGTTGAGCGTTCCGCTGGAAACGGTTGCGCCGATCGATTTTTCGACGGCACGGCTTTCACCGGTAATCATCTGCTCGTCGATCAATGCGGAACCATTAGCAATTTGTCCGTCCACGGGAAACCGTTCTCCAGCCAGGATGCGGACCGTATCGCCAGTGCGGACTTGGTCGCGAGCGATTTCATCGAAGCCGCTGGACTTGTTTCGTCGGCGAACAGTTTCCGGCAGCAGGCGTGCGAGTGCGTCGAGCGATTCTCCCGTCCGGAGTTTGCCTTTTGCCTCGAGCCACCTTCCGAGTGAAACGAAAACCAGGACCATCGCGCCAACTTCGAAATAGACGTGGCCCGATCCTCGCAGTACCGAAACCACCGAAGTGCCATACGCGGCAACGATGCCCAGCAGAATGAGAAGATCGGTCGTAATCGCCCGATGCCTGAGTGCGCTGATGACGCCCCGTGCGATGGGTCCGCCCAGCAACAAGAGCACGGGTGCCGAGAACAGCATTGCTGCCCAACGAAACACGCTACGTAACGTCACCGCCAGCGGAGAGGTAAACGCTTGTGGATCGTAAATATCTTGACTCCAGAGCGCCATGGTAAACACCATCACGTTCATGGCAAAGAATATCGCCAGGCCCAGTCGCAAGAGTCCCCGGGCGGCGTCGCCCGTTTCTTCCTTGGCCCAGTCGACACTCGCCACGGCCCGACATCCCGAGCAGCAGTACTCGGGTTCGTCTTTAGTAGGTTTATGAGAAACGGGTTCACGAGCAAGCGAGAAGCTTGCGGTAATAGGCAGGCCGCAGAGTGCGCAGAACCGTTCTGACTTATTGCTGTTCACGGAGGTGAAAAGATTTCCGTTTGGAGCGCCGGAAACAAGTAGGCAATCGTGTAATAAATCGCAAACGTCCAGAAGAAGAGCCAGATAAGCCTGACATACCAGGGAATGCGATTGCCCACGTAGCTGTGCCAACGATGCTCGACTTCGGCGCTAGTATCTTTTACGGGAGCATCTTCCGCGGAGGTATCCAAGTAGTCGCTCATACAGGGGTGCTCTCCTTTCGACGCATCACAGAATCGCAGAATTGTACGGTATCCGATTGGGCATCAAGTTGGGCCTCGACATCGAGTAGGGATTGTTTGGGGCCTTCGATGTTGCGAAACATTCCCTGTGCCGCGGCCCACCCCATCAGGCACAGGAATCCGGCGCTGGCCAGCAGATAGTTCGTCAGCGGAGCCACGGCGAAAATTCCTTCGGTGGCTGCTTCTTCGTCGCTGAGAACCAACCGGACCAGTTCCACAAACTTGCTGCCAAATCCGAATAGGCAGAAGCCAAGGATCACCACGGCCATGATTGACACGGCAATGCTTTTGACGCGTGATTGGGTGGATTGACTCATAGCAGATTATTCCAAGGGATTTTGCATCTGCTCTTGCAGCGGGACATAGTCTTCGTAGAACGGGTATTCTTCGAGCCAGGAACCTAGCCATTGAATGTAGGTGATGATCGCGATTCCGCGTTCGTTGGGCTTGGCGGGGTCCTTGTCGTCGTAAAACCAGGGGTACCTAGGCATCGGCGAACCGGGCGATACCGAGTGCGGGTCGAAAAAATGGACCGCATGCCAATCGTTTCCACGTCGGCCTCCCTCGCGGCTCAAGTCGGGACCGACTCGGCGGGTGCCCCACATCACGGGGCGCTGCAGTTCGTTTTGATATTCGTCACTCGAGGCGACTTTCCCCCACCGTACGCTCTCGTTCGACACGGGACGCACAAATTGGCTATGGCAATGCCAGCACCCTTCGCCGACATAGATATCGCGGCCCAGCCGCAGCGCCCGAGCGAGGTTTTTAGTATCTGGCTTGTCATAATATTTTTTGAACTGTTCGGGGTAGCGGAGGCTTAAGTCTTCGAATTGGTAAATAAGATTCTGGTTGTCTTCAACCAACTGTTCGACGGTCTGCTCCGGCAAATGCTGGTAGAGCAAGATCGGCACCAGCGCGTTGGAAAGGAATGCAAACAGGAAAAACCCGAGCCCACCGATTAACAGAATTCCAGATTTACTTTCAAACATTACTTACTTTCAAGCAATTTGACTTTCAAACAATGTAGTTTCAGACCAGCGGATTAGCCCGCCAGTTTGTCTTTGATCAAGCCGAGGCATTGGATAGTCGCCAGGTTTTCCATATATTTACAACAAATACCACTTGCCCAGCGATGATGACTAGCCCCGCGAACAATCGGGTTACCCAAAACGGATAGGAGCCGTCGATCGAAGCTTCCCAAGGTTGGAGCGATGCCCAATAGTATCCTTGAAAAACGCCGGCCAAAGTCAAATCGATAAACATCACGGTTATCCCCGAAATCGAGAGCCAAAAGTGCCATTCGCACAAGGCTCGGCTATACCACGATTGCCGAAATAAGCGGGGGAATAGGTATGTCATCATTCCGAAGAACCACAGGCTGAACACGCCGAACATCACCAGATGGGCGTGTCCCACGACCCAGTCGGTAAAGTGGATCAGTTTTTGGAAGGTGTGGGTCACCTGCATGGCACATTGTGCGCAGGTGATGAAGTAGAGCACCATTCCGGTGTAGAACCAGCGGATGGGTAAGTTGGTAATCACGGCCCGCCCCGACCCCCAAATGGTGCCGAAGAAGTTGATGATCACTGTGGTCACGACGAACTCGACAGCAATGGTGGCCACAATGGCTCCATATTCCAGAAAGTCAGGAATCGGCGTGTAGAGGAAATGGTGGATTCCGTTGAGCGGATAAAAGAAGGCTAACCCCCAGAAACCAACGAGCGACAACCCGTGGCTCCAGATCGGTTTCTTGAGCAAGATCGGCACAAAATAATACATCAGTCCCCAGGCGAGCGGGGTGACAAACAGCCCTACGAGGTCGTGGATAAACAATCCCCCGATCGCGCCGGCGCTCGTGCCAGACACAAAATATTGAGGGACGAAATTGCCCATCGCGTAGGTGAGAAACGTCCACACGAACGCGGCCATGAAGTACCACAGCGTTACGTAAAGCGGTCCCTTGGTGCGGATGATCGGTGCCATGAAGTTTGCAGCCACCAGGGCGAGCCCGGCCAGGGCCAACGGATCGATCCAGGTTGGGGTTTCGCCCCACTCGACACCCTGGGCTTGCCCCATCAGAATTCCCGCGGCGGTCGACAGCACCACAACCTGCCAGGCGAGAAAGATGAACATCGAGAGTGCCTTATGCAGGACCGGCTTGAGCGTCATCCGAGGCACGGCCCAATGCAAGGCACCGAGAAAACAGTTGGCGAGGAATCCGTAGGCGATCGCATTGGTGTGGATCATTCGCCAACGACCGGGTGAAAGGAACTCGCTGTCTTGGAATGGGTTCCACTGTACGAGCTGCAGCGCCATCAATAGTCCGCCGGTCATCGAGACGAACAGATATCCCAAGGCAGCCAAAAAGTACCAAATCACTAGTCGCTCGTCGACTAAATCGCGAGCCAGCGGCGTTGTATTCGCACCGGAGGACAAATGATCTGAGGATGCAGGTTCACTCATTGTTGATCCGCCACATTTCCATAAGGTACGTAATCGCCCAGCGGGTAGACCAGAGCCATAGTCCATCCAAACACTAGATGCGTTGCCATTGCGACATACCAGGGGACTTGATTAACGATCAGATTTTCTTCGGACATGTCGATCACCGCTGGTTGCAACCATGCCAAGATGCCATAGAAGTTGATCACCCAGATGATCAGCGACAAGATGCTGGCGACCACCAGCTTGCCGAGCAACGATTTGCCGGCTGCCCATCGCGTGAGTCCCAAAAACAGTGGGATTCCCAACACCATGCCGGTACCCAGGTACAAGCAGCAACCAATGGCCATCATCAAACCGTTCTGTTCCGGCGGCAGATCAAATGCTCGATCTCCCAGCGGAAATGTCAGGTAAATGCGAATCAACTCCAAAGGCGGCCTTCCCGTGAGGACGCAACCTACAACATTCAAAAACAAACTTGCCATGGCACCGAAAATACCAAGCATAAAACCGGTGGTCGCGTAGTAGGCCGTGTAGTATCCCGAGGGACGAAACGCGGAGTACTCGGTCTCGGTAGCAATTTGCGTTTCCAAGTCGGCAACGCGCTGCTTCAACTCGGTTAGTTCTGATTGTTTGGGGTTGGTATCCATGTGCATGGACCCGTTACGGGTTTTTCAGGAGGTTCGAAAATAGTTTATTACTACAGCGCTAAGTTGGAACCACGGATTTCACAGATGGACACGAATTCTTCTGAGGACAATCCATCTCGTGGCGAGTGGTTTCTGAAGTCGACATCAGCAATTACTTTGGATTTGGTTCTATTAGTGAAATCAGTGGTATCCGTGGTTAATTCATATTGAACGATCGCATAGTATCAAGCGGCTTCGTGGCCCGGTTTCTCGGAGGCCGATTCTTCTGCGGGTGGTTTGTTCGACTCGGTTGGCGCTGTGCTGGGCAAATCGGCTTCGCTTAGCGGCGACATGCCCTGTCGCCGACGCTCGCCGGTTGCCTTGATAAAGTGAACAAGCTGCCAAATGGCATCGGGATTCTCTTTGAACGTGGTTTCAAACGCCGGCATCGGTGTGCCGTTAATGCCGGAATAAATGCGACGATAAATATCCACGGGGCGGCTGCCACCGCGGAACATTCCCGAGGAAAGATCCGCCGCCGCGCCTTTGTTTCCCCAGGCGTCGGTGCCAATTTCAACATTGCCCAACGAACCGCCGCGCCCAAATTTCCCGTGGCACTTATTGCAAGCGAATTTCAAAAATAGCTGGTGTCCGACGGCGACGGTATCGTCGGTCATCGGGGGCATGGCTGTGACTGGCATGACCAACTGCTGGGACGATTGCTCCCAAAGGTCGAGCTTTGCGTCGATAATTTCCGTAAGACCTTCTCCGTCGGGCAGTTCTTCATCGTCGTAGGCGATCATCGCCAACTCGCGCTGCAGTTCGCCACGCAATGTGAGTACGAGCACATAATCGACGACCGCGTGAACATCGGATTCAGTAAATCGATCGAACGACGGCATCGAAGTTCCTTGGACGCCCTGTCGAACGGTACGAATCAGATCGGAATGGCGGGGCTTTTTTCCATAAGGAGTCGACGTGAATTTGAAAATGCCGCGCGTATAATCGCGAGGCTTAGGATCCAAATACTTGGCCAGCGGGCCTTTGCCATCGCCGTTGACGCCATGGCACTGTGTGCAGTAACGCGTATAAATTGCGTAGCCACGCTGCAAAGCGGGGTTGTCGTCCTCCGCTAGGCCGAGCATTTTTGGCTTGTTGGGTGTGCCGCTGTGCTCTTTTAGGATGTCGCTGATCTGTTCTTGGAGATCTTGATAAAGTGCGACTTCTTCGGCGTCGGCATCCTCAAGTTCGGCCGTGAGTTGCAACACCTCTTCGCCCGGCGAGAAGCTGGGCGGCGCACTTCGGCGGCATCCCACGGGAATCGCGGATAAGACAAGCAGGCTAAGCCAAAGATTCCTAGTGCGAATCAAGATACCAACTCCTGCAAACCGATCCGTGTTCTGCGGTCTCTGAGAGAGATAAGGCGAACGCCCTGTTAGTAATCGAAACCCAACTCGTTTGCAACTACTCGCCGCTCAGTTTAGGCCTGGAAAAACGGATGTCAAGGTTCGGTTCCAAGGAATTCACCAAGAATTTCAGCGGACCCGCCGGCTTCCGCCGGGGCTTGATTTCGTGCTACGAGCCGACTTCGGAAACTGCCGCATCCGCTTGGGAGCAATTGGTGGCGAGCAAGTTGTCGACGTCGCTGGCAACCATGCGGCCATAGTTCATCGCCCCCAGCCAGCCGGACATAATGATGCCCACGCTGCCCGCGTGGTAGAGGCCGGCAATTTGCTTCGGCAGATCGAAGCTTACCTGGAGGCCTTCGAATTTTGTGCCGAAGCTGGCCCCGGCCACGTGGTGCGTGTAATGCTGAAATGTGCGGGGAGTCGAGGCCTCGGCATGGGCGATGCGGTCGCGAATGTTGGGCACGTATTTGTCTAAAGCATCGAGTGTGGTTTCGACCAAATCCTGCTTGCTCGCCTGATATTCATCTTCGGGAAGATCGGCCCAATCTTCGTAACGTGCGTTGGTGCTGGAAACGATCAAACAGCGGGGCTTTCCCTGGGGGCGGGTGCGGGGATAGTAAAACGAAAAAGTGCGGCTGGTGATCTCGCGGCTAAGCAGCATCTCTGTGCGAAACAGGGGTGCCGTGGAACTGAACAGCAAGTCGCCCGTCGATTCTTCAATCGTATCGTCCGGCTTCAGAGCCATGTAAACCTGCGTGCTGGAATTGTTGAGCCGCACCGCGCGGGCTTCGTCGACATAATCGCGATCGAAAACCTCCTCGCCGACCAGACGGAAAATCGTTTGCTTCAAATTCGCATTGGAAACGACCGCTTTGGTTTTAATCGTGCGGCCATTCACTGTGACCGAGCGCACCCGACCACCCTGGCAATCGATTTTCTCGACGTCGCACTTGATGCGGATGTCGACGCCGTTGCGCCGCATCTCCGCTTCCATCAGATGAATCAGCCGATCGGTGCCGCCTTGGAACGTAAATACACCCTTGGACATAAAATTGGAAAAGACGATGCCGTAGCTGATCGCTGGGTCTTCGAGCGTGCTACCATTGGCGTAGGTGATCGGCTCCATCAACAGCCGAATCACATCCTCGCGGCCCGGAAAGAATCGGTTAAGCAGCTCGCCTGTGGTTGTATGCTGGTCGTCTTGGAAATCCATTTTACGTGCGGCGTCGAAAAAACCGTGGACCGCTGCCGGGTCGACCTGGAATTGTTCGATCAGTAGCTTCGTGAAGTCGTCGCGATTGAAAGACGTAGTGAGCGAGAACATCGGGTTGTCGAACCGAATGTGTTTGAGTTGCACAATCGAGTCGGCAATTTCGGGGGTCCAATAGCGGCGGCAGCTTTTCACCATGCCGTAGGGAAACCCGTGCAGCGAGATGTCGAAAATATGCCCCCCGGGCCGTTTGAACCAGGTAGCCATGCCGCCCAGTTTGTAATGTTGCTCCAGCAGCAGGACGTTATATCCATTGCGCGCCAACATGTTGGCCGCAGTAAGCCCGGCAAGTCCGCTGCCGATGACCACGACGTCGTATTCGTCTTTGGCGTCTTTGAGGAAGTCTTTGGGCATTGGGGGAGGGGCTAGGCGCTAGGAGTTAGGGGCTAGTGAATGAGGGTGAATGTCTACTATCTGGAAAGTGGGCAATCTAAATTTGGCTGTATCTTCTCTTTGGCCTGAAAGGCCTAGATATGATAGCCCAGGGCGCAGCCCTGGGTAAGTGGTCGATGAAACCCGGGAGCCCTGTAAGGGCGGGATAAACTATCAATCTAATCCCACACATAACGCTCATCAAAATCAACTTGATACTTTGCCAATAGCTTCCGGAACTCATCCTGAAACGATTCCCGGCGATGATGCTCGCGTTGATTAGCGATGTATCGCCGGAGATCATCCAACTGTGACTGGCCGATGGAGAAGGCGCCATATCCGTTTTTCCAGGCGAAACTCTGATAGTGATCTCCTTTTGTTTTAATCCATTTCGAGGAGCTTGCCTTCAATTCCTGGATCAGTTTTCCAATCGTGATAGTTCGAGATAGAGAACACGCAATATGGACGTGATCGTCTGTGCCGCCGATTGCGTGTGAAGGGCAACTAAGTTCGCGCGCAGTCGTCGCAAGATAGGGAAACAATTCACTTTCAACCGGAGTGTCGATCCACGTTTGTCGATTCTTGGTGCTAAAAACAATATGCAATAGGACGTTGGATAGCGATTGGGCCATGGCGGTTTGTTTTCGGCTATCTCGCCCTTACAGGGCTTCCTGGTGTTGGCGTATCTTTTCCCAGGGCTTCGCCCTGGGCTATCATATTTTGGCCCTTCAGGCCACAGAAAGAAAACTATCTCTACCTCGCGGCCCCGATTCAGCCATCCGAATTCGTTTCAATTGTCAACAGACTGTAACCACACAATCATACCGTCCTTTTCACCCGTATTAGAGTTCTCGACGTTGTAGCGCCATAGCAAAAAGGGTTGATTGGCTTTGGAGACCTCAGGAAATTTGCGTACACCACTTGACTTGTGTTTCATACCTTTCCACCTAAGCCACATCGCGTTTAGTGCACGTTTGTCATTTTCTGTCGCAAGCTGCAAATGCCACCTTGGGATTTGACCGAAATTCATCATCGTAGTCCTTACATAGTGTTCACCGGGCTTCAATATGATAGGTCCCTTCGGAGACTCACTGGGGAACTGGTCCTTCGAATACCAACCCGTGGCAATGTGTAACTCATATTCCAGTCCTTCAGGCACCCAGACTTTCCATACTCGCTCGCGACCTTGCATTCTTGTATTCGGATCAGTCCAGACTACATTGAGCATCGATTCGTCTTTGATCCAAGGCGATCCGCGACGAGTACGAAGTATGTAATTTTCCTGCTCTAACGTGGTTGTTCGCTTTCGCAAAGAAATGATTTGTCGGTTGAGATTCCAGACCACGGTAGCCAAAGCGACAATTGTCATGACAAACAACAACGTCAGCAGCGAATACCGTGGCTGGAATTTGATACTCATCGTTTACTCCCTCCGCGGCTCCGCGAGAGACCTGTTCCCATCTTTCCGCAATCCGCAATCCAAATTCCGCATTCGCCTCAGTCTCTCAGACAGTGTTGGTTGGCCATCGAGATGCCGCTGAGGATGCTGCCGACGATGCCGACGAAACCTTGGTCGGTGCCACAGACGAAAAGATTGTCCAAGTGCGTGCGGCCATCGAACTGTTTTTCTGGCGAGCCGTAGACCGCGCCGTTATCGTGGCCGGTGAACCGGACGATGGTCGAGGGGGTGAACATGTCGGTATCGACCACGCGGCTGCGGAAATCGGGAACAAATCGCACGGCGGAGTCGGTAATGCGATCGTACCAGCGGAGTTTTTCCAAACGATAATCGTGTTCGTCGAGCCCGTTCCAATGATCTTGGTTTGCCAGGGTGGTGATGCGCATGGTGCCGTCGCCGAGCGATTGGCCGTAGTCGAAATTGTTGGGGCTACAGACGACGCCGCTGCGCACGTCGCAGGGCACGTCGGGCTTGGTCCAGGCGAATTCTTCAGAGTCGTTAAAGAAAGTGATCGTCGATCTGTGGCCCAAATCTTGCGGCTCAACGTCCAAACTGGCAATCGTTTCACAAAAGCTGAGTCTTCCCGAACTGCGCTGGGAAACCGGGGCGCCGTCGTCGCACATGCGCATGGTTTCGCACCAACCGGCTGACGACAGAATGCGGCGGCCTTCGAGCACTTCGCCATTTTCCAGTTCCACACGGCTGACGCAGCCCTTTTCCACGGCCAGCCGTTTTACGCCGGCGCGGAGTTTCAGTTCGCCACCCAGGCCACGAAACTTTCGCACCAAATGTTTGAGAATCAACCGCACCCCCGCGTGCGGGCGGCCCAAACCTTCCATAAAAATGCTGCGGAACATGATGGAAAACTGTCCCCAGTCCATGTCGTGCTCGCGGGCCGAGCCGTAAAACATCAGCGGGCAGAACAACATTTCGACAAGCAGCGGCTCGGTGAGAATTTCAGCCAGGCGCTTGCGGGCTGAGATTTCTTGATGCGACTCGTCGAGGTCGTCGTATTCGACGATTTCGTTGATCAGACGGTCGAAATTCTCACGCTGATGGGGAAACTCGCGCCCAACTTCGGTGCGGAGCAATTCCAACTCGTTTGAGAACCGCAAATGAACCCCGGGGAAGACAATTTCAGAGCCCAGCTGGGGCGAGATTTGCAGATCGTCCCACGACATCCGCAGTTGTCGTAGCAGTCGGGCGAGTGGCCCCTGTTTGGTTCCTTTGGGCGTGATGTTGGTGAGCGCGTGCAGGCCGACGTCGTAATCGCGCCCCCGCATGCGGTAGAAGGAATTCAGCCCGCCGATGGTGGTGTGGCGTTCGAGAATACAAACGCGCTGCTCGTAATAAGCCAAGCGAATCCCGGCGGCCAAGCCCGACATTCCCGCGCCGATGATGATGGTGTCGTACATGGCGGTGGGGAGAGGTCGGAGGACAGAGGTCGGAGGTCAGGGTGGTCGGGCATCCCTCCTTCTCTTTGGTTACACTTTTTCTACGTCTTTGAGCAGGGGTTCTAGGAACTCGACGGTGGAACTCATGCTGGCGAGGTTTACGTAATCGTCTTCGGGGATCTGGATGCGATGGCGTTTTCGTAGTTCCATAACAATGTCTAAAAAGTCCATGCTGTCGAGTTCCAACTGGTCGCGGAAATTGACCGCATCGTCCAGTTGGGAGAGATCTTCGTCGGGCGCGATCACTTCAAGAATATCGAGGACTTCTTCTCTAATTTGTTCGTTGGTCATTGGTTGTCCTTAGTTTGTTGTGAGTAAGTTCTTTGTTTTTCAGAAATCCTAGTGGGTCAAATAACCAACGCGTGCCGCAAAATTGCCCTGAAGGGGCAAAATATGATAGCCCAGGGCGCGAGCCCTGGGTTGGAAGGGAGGTAGCACCATCGTCCGAGCGGTTGGCGTTGCCACATAACGGCGCGCGACCGAGGACGAAATCAAGTCGCTGTTTTGAATCGGCCTCGGTTGCGTGCTGATTGGTTGCAAAGCTTTTCGCTCGGCCGACAATTTGTTTGCGCATAGACCCAGGGCTGCGGCCTGTCTCGCTGCGCTCATCCGGCCTTGCCCTGGGCTATTATATTTCGTCCCTTTGGGACTAATACAATTTGTGCGGACTTTGTTTTGATATTCAACCATTCAATCTCCTGATGAACCCTCATTTCAAGGCTAATTAAGCAAATAGCTTTGCTGTGGTTTACCCACGTTTCGTTTTTAAACCTATTTGAAAAGTTAAACCCTTTTGATAATTACTACGGAATTGATTCCCAACATCCCAAACGAATTATTGAGAATAATATCGACCGACTTTTTCGTGCGCGGTTCGCCCAGGACGAGCCCCGACAGTTCGCATTCGGGGTCGAGATTGTCGACGTTGATTGTGTGATGGCAAACACGGTCGTCGAAGGAGGGGAGGTTTCCGGTCAGTTCCAGAGAACCGGCCGCTCCCATGGCATGGCCGATGAAGCTTTTTGTGTTGTTTATCATGACGTTGTCGGCATTGCCAAAAACCCGCCGCAGCGCGGCACACTCCTGGATGTCGCCGCTGGTGGTTGCGGTGGCATGGGTGCTGACAATGTCGATGTCCTCGGGATTCAATCCGGCTCTTTGCAGCGCGAGATGCATGCAGCGCGACTGTTGTTCAGGGTTGGGCAATACGAAATCGCTCGCGTCGCTAGTCATGGCATGCCCCACTAGTTCGCCATAAATTTTTGCGCCGCGTCGCGAAGCGTCGCTAAAACGCTCTAAAGTAAACAGACAGCCTCCTTCGGATACGACGATGCCGTTGCGGTCGCGGTCGAAGGGTCGACTGGCGCAGGCCGGGTCGGCATGTTCGGCGAGTGCGCCTTGGCTGGCGAAACCGGCAAAAATGCCGAAGGTATGAATGCTTTCCGACACCCCGCCGGCAATTGCGAGGTCGCATTCATTGAGCTCGAGCATCTGCGCGCCCTGAATCAAACCCGCATTGCCTGCCGCACAGGCGGCGCCCACCGTGTAATGTGGGCCGGTGATGCCCAGGTTTAATGTAATTTCGCCAGCCGGGTTGTTGGCCACGGTGCGGGGGTTATGGTGGTGGGACCAGACCTTGGTGTCGTAGTCGAAGGCTTTGATTTCGTTGATTTCGTTTTCGGTTTCGACGTTGCCGTGCTCGGTCACACCGACATAAACGCCGACCCGCGATCGATCGACGTTCGGCCAATCGATTCCCGAATTGGCAATCGTTTCGTTCGCACAAAAGATGCCAATGCTGCCGGCCCGCGTGCCGCGGCGGACTTCTTTGCGTTTCTGGTACTTCAGTTCGTCGAAATGGCACTGCCCGGCAAGCGTGTCGCCCACGTAGCGGATGTGGTAACGGTCGACACCACTTTTGCCTGCGAGAAGTGCCGCCCGATAGTCGGCCAGACTATCGCCGTTGGGTGCGGTGAGGCCCACGCCGGTGATCACAATACGGTGGTCGTCCTGAGTACTGCGGATCATTTGCGTGTGTGGAAAACGAATGACGGAGGAATCTCCCGGACCTACCAGGGAGATTGGGTGGAATACGAACCTTTGAAGCTACCGATTCCACCCATTTTTGACAACCCGCTGCCCGGGGAAGGCCGAAAAACATAGGGCTAAATGGATTGGTTCACGCACGGTCCTTTTTCGCGAAACCGCAAGCGGCACTGCTTGCGGTTTCGCGAGGCAAATCTACGAATTCAAATGATTTGCGGGATTAGTTCGCCGGGGTGTCTAAGCCCAAGTGCTGTCGGTAGGCGCGGAGTTGCTGTTCTCGGCCGAGGCGCTCGGTAATGGCATTCCAATGGTTGTTGGCATTTGCGAGGGCTTCTTCCGCCGGGAGTGATTGCTGGAGGGCTTCGGTCAACGAATTGTTGAGTGATTGGAGGTAATCGTCGATTCCAGGAATGCGCGGCAATAAAAAATAGTTATCGCCTGAAAGCAGTTTGGTGATTTGTGGTGCCAGGTGGTCGTCCAAGTTTTTATCGGACAGCCAGCGCGACGCTTGAGAAACCTGAGAAGCGCGATACCAAAGCGTCGCCTCGCTGCGACGGCTAAATTGACTGCCGATTTCTGGGCCACCCAGCCAGGCAAGCAGTTTGAAGGCCGAAGCGGCGTTGCGCGTGGAACGGGTGACACTCATCGAACGTCCGGAGAATCCCAGCATGGCCAATGGTTCGTGGGTGCGACTGGCTTTTGGCAGGAACATGAACGCAAGTTGTTCGACACTCTCGTTGGATACGCGATTTTTTCCAAGCTGCGCAATCGTGACGGCAACGGCATTATTTTGATCTTGCGCAACCTGTGCCCGGGAAGCCATGTTTTTTAGCGCCTGCACAAACGGCTGCTCGGCAAGGCGTGGCTGCATGGTGGCGGCATCGAAGAGCAATTCGGCACGGGCGTTTTTTGAGGCGGCGCTGGCTGCGCGTCCGAGTAGTTCCAAGGCAGGAGAGTGTGCATCGCCGGCGAGCTGATCCAATTCGTTCCAAGTGCGCGGTTCTTCGGAAACCTCTTCATTCGTTCGCCAAGCAAGCATCAGCGGCGACTCGCCGAGCGAGACGGAGACAACCATTCCCCCGAAGCGCGTCGAGCGGTTGCGAATCAGCGGCAGAAAATCGTCGAACGCAAAATTCGGATCATCCAGAACCGAATCACGCACAGGTCGCAACCAATTGCGAGCGACCAATGTGCCGACATGCCGCGAAGGGTATATCAACAAGTCGGCTGCGCAGGTGTCGGCAGCAAGGAAATCTTCGAGCGTCGATTCTTTGATGACAAGCTGTCCGGCACTGCGTTCGTTCCACTCTCCGCGCAACACACGAACGCCTTCTGCCAGCGCAGGGTCGTCGACCACAAGCACAACCAACTCCACCGCCGCCCGCGGGGGTTGCGGCGACGTTGGTGCCCCCTCGGGTTGTGTTTGGCGCTGCTCGCATCCTGCTGTAATAGCCAGCAACAATGCAACAGTAAGTGAAATGGGAATTTTCATGGTGTGTCGTTTAGAGTGGATGTACGCAGATACTCCGAAACCAAATGCCCCGCCTCTGGCCAATCTTGCGCGGGCTGCCTACGCTGGTTGAATGGAACAGCAAGAAAAAAATGAACTTCAGCCGCACCCAGTGCAAGAAAAACTACGGCAGCGGTGGATCGAGGGTGCGCTGATCTTCGCCGTGTTTTTCGTACATGGTGGAGCGCCGTCGCCAAACACCAACGAGACCTATTATCTTGCCAAGGCAAAACACTACTGGCAACCCGACTGGTGTGCAGGGGATATGTTTCTGGAATCGGCCGATGCGCATCTCACTTTTTATTGGACCGTGGGTTGGCTAACCAACTTTTTCCCGCTCGGCACGGTGGCGTGGATTGGTCGTGTGGCTGCCTGGGGTTTATTGGCCTGCGCGTGGCAGAGGTTGAGTAGCTGTATTGTGAGAGTACGTTTCGCCTCGGCCTTGTCGGGGGCATTGCTGATTTGGCTTATTCATCAAGGAAATTTTGCCGGCGAGTGGGTTGTTGGTGGCGTTGAAGGGAAATGCTTTGCGTACGCTTTTGTCTTTTGGGGACTCGCGGCAATGGTGGCGGGCCGTTGGCGATTGCTGTGGCCTTGGTTCGGCGCGGCGGGGGCCTTTCATGTGCTTGTCGGTGGTTGGTCGGTCATCGTGGCGGCGTTGGTGTGGTTTGGCGAACGTCGCGAAGATCGGCCCACCTTGGTTTCGATGCTTCCGGCACTTGCGCTGGGACTGTTGTTGGCTCTACCTGGTTTGATTCCAGCACTGAATCTGACCAGCGGCGTTTCGGCGGAAATCAAAAGCGAAGCGAGCCAAATCTATGTGTTTGATCGCCTGCCGCATCACTTGGCACCCCTTGCGCAACCAGGATTGGTTGTCGCGCGGCATGGGATTTCATTTTTATTCTTGTTGTGTGTGTTTGCATTACTAAACCATCTTAGCCGCGACTCTACGAGTCGCAGGACAAACCCAGCAAGCCGTATTTGCCGTTTCGCCTGGTGGAGTGTGGCGTTTGCCGCTTTCGGTTTGATTTGGGAATTGGCCTGCTGGAACCATCCGGCACTGGCGGCCAGTTTGCTGAAATACTATTGGTTCCGCTTGGCCGACGTCGCGGTGCCGCTTGCTGTGGCAATGTTGGTGTGTCTGTGGCTTGAGCGACTTGTGGCAGAGCGTCGACGTTGGGCACCGCAGGCGTTGGCGATTGCGATGTTGCTGCCCACGTTGCATTTGGTTCAGATCAGCGCTACTCGCTTCCAAGATTCCACTCCGCCGGCAGATGGCAAAATGGTCAGTCCCGCCGCCTGGCGCGATGCGTGCCAGTGGGTGCGAGACAACACGTCGCCCGATGCGGTACTGCTCGTGCCGCGGCTTTCGCAATCGCTCAGTTGGTACGCCGAGCGCCGGAGCGTGGTGAATTGGAAGGATGTCCCGCAGGATGCCACGACGCTGCTTACCTGGCGTGATCGCTACTACGACGTCTATTGGCACGTGGACGAAGAGAATTTGTATGTTCCCTATCGATCGCTTGCCGATCAGGGCACTGCGCGGATTCGCAAACTTGCAAAGCAGTACGGCGCCGATTTTTTAATCACTCGCGAGTACCCGCCGCTGCAGATTCCTGCAGTCTATTCCAATGCTTGGTACACGGTGTACGATTTATCGCCGGAAGCGTTTGCGGCGCAGCGGGGAACTAGCGCTCCATAACACTTTATCGTGCGCTCTAGCCGCGATCTTATAGATCGCCGGAGCCTGCGATCTGTAAGATCGCGGCTAGTAGGGAGCACAAGTAAAAGTGGCATGAGCCTTACGTCTGGCGTCGCCGCAATCGACGTCGTATCAAAGCAAACCCACCGCCACCGGCTGCCAACAGCGCTAAAGAGCTTGGCTCAGGAGTTGTAGTAATCGGCGTATTTGGCGTCATCTCAAAGGCGTAGGCGGTGAGCGTTGCGCTATAAAAATCTAGCGGCTGTCCGATGATTGGGGTCACGTTAATTTGTGCCCAACCATACCTGCGGTTTGTCGAGCTGGGACCTTCAAATGCCCATTCCAGGCCTACGAAACGGTTGGTTCCAATTCGGTTGTAATTGTAAATTGGGGGGAAACCCGGGGGGAGACTGCGCGCTGCAAGGCCGACGTAGAACGAAGGGCTCATTGTGGCTCTGCTTATTGAGAATCCAAAGGGGACCGATTCAACGTAGTAACCAGGAAAGGGATCGGTCGGAGCAGACGAACCCGGATTCCCGAATAACGAGAGCAGCTGGTTCCCTTGGCCTACCAGGGGTGTTGAGGGAGCCGGTATTGGAGTTGGGCCGATGTCGGAGTGATCAGGTCTTTCGTCACCGGGGACACCAGAAGTGAAAGTTGTGTCGATCCGAATCTGGTTGAAAGAAGCGGCCTGTCCCATTATTTGCCATTCGGGGGGACTACCGTCTGGATTGCTGGGTCCGTCGGCATGGATGTCGATGAACTGAGAGATGCCAGTGGCATTGTTGGTGATTGTGACGTCCGTAACGTCGTAAAAGACGATCGCACCTTGTGCCGTCGAAGAACAGGCGAAGGCGCCGAGGCCTGCCGCGGAGGAATAGAATTTTAGTTTGCGCAGGAACTTCTGACGGCGAGTTTTGGAGTTTTTACTGCGAGTGGAGTTTTTGTTTTTGCAATGGTTCGCTTTCATTAGTCGTTCCCTCCTGCTAAATACGTGAAATGAGCCCCTGGCACTTTTGAAATAAGCTTAATAAAGTAGGGTGACTAATGCAAGCTTTTTTGTATCTAAGTGGATCGATTTACCTTGCTTTCTTGGCCGAAGGCCATTTTCAACGTAGCCTGGGGCAACGCCCCAGGAATCGAAAAGAAGTCAGACCTGGGGCGTTGCCCCAGGCTACGGTGAAGTGAGGCCTTCGGCCAAATTGACCCAATACCACCTTTGAGCAACATTCATGAAAACACCTATGCAGCCTCAGGCACAACTTCTTGCGGTGACCTTCGACCTCGACGGTTTGATGTTCAACACGGAAGAACTCTATCAGGAGGTGGGACGTCAGGTTCTCGAGCGGCGTGGGAAACAACTAACGGGCGAACTGCTCGACGAAATGATGGGGCGCAAGTCGAATCTTGCGCTGCAGATTATGATCGATTGGCACGAACTGGACGCCACCGCGGAAGCGCTGGGCTTGGAGTCGATGGAAATCATGTCGCGGCTGCTGCCGGAGCGGTTGGCACCTTGTCCCGGGTTGCTCGAACTCTTGGATGCACTACAAGAGGCAGGGATTCCGCGGGGCATTGCCACCAGCAGTGGGCGG
This sequence comes from Planctomycetota bacterium, assembly GCA_029259915.1. Classification (GTDB taxonomy): domain Bacteria; phylum Planctomycetota; class Planctomycetia; order Pirellulales; family Lacipirellulaceae; genus Bythopirellula. Next base: position 90,121 of record JAJDED010000061.1, read on the forward strand.
GCGTTTGTCGAAGCGGTGTTGGCTCAGTCGGAACTTCGCGAATGCTTTTCTTTTGTGCTTTCCTCAGAAAACATCGAGCACGGCAAACCGGCCCCCGACGTTTATTTGTTGGCAGCGGAAAAGCATGCGGTGCAGCCGGCGGAGATGTTGGTGCTGGAAGATAGCCAAATCGGTTGCCGTGCCGCCAATGCCGCGGGAGCGTATACCGTCGCGGTGCCCAGCGGACGCAGCCACGATCACGATTTCGAAGGCGTGCGTTTTATTGCCGACACGTTGACTGATGAGCGGATCTATCAGGTGCTGGGGTTGTGAGGGGCTAGGCGCTAGGAGCTAGCAATACTAGCGTTGGCGTGCTGGCGACCAACTTTCTCTCACCCTGTTGGCGTCCGTTTGTCGATGGAATTTCTGTCTGTTCTCAGGCTGTCAAGAGTTCTTCTTGGACGACAATTTAAGAATCACAGAAGGGGTTCGACATGGGGGGGAAACCTGTCGGCACGCTGCTGTTGCTATTGGCCAGCGGGGGATGCCAAGCTTGTAGCAGTTGTTGCGACTATCTGCCGCCGGTGGCTGATGGTCCCTACACGGGATCGCCAGGGCGTGCTGGCTCGGCAATTTCTGGCGGCTTCGTTTCAAGTGCCGCGTACGAAGGCGAGGCAATCACTCCGCTTCCGCAGACGTTGCCGGAGGAGGTGGATTACTAGAATCACTCGCTGAATCTTGGCAAGCATTTCTTGCGGCAACCAACCGATTGAATGCCTCGGGATCGAACGGATCCTCGACGATCGCATGGGCAACTTTGGGGTCGAGTTTGGTTGCGTCTGGCTCTGCAGAAAACTGTTCGACCCAAGCTGCCAGCAAGTGATAACGGTGCGCGGGCAGCGGCTTTGCCATTCTGTCGGGCGCTGTGCCATGCGCGCGTTTGGCCTGTTCGAGTAACGTGCTATTTCGGGGCGATTGCAGATCGATCTGCGTTAGCGTTGCAGCCAGGTTCTGGAGCGTCAAATCGGGATGTCCCGCCCCGTCAGTGGCCAAGCGATTTAAGTGATAGGGCTCGCTAGAATTGGCTTGATGACAGCCAGAAGTGGCACACGAATTGATCAACAGCGGCTGAATCTGGCGGGCGAATGCCGCCCGAACAGCGTGGGGGGCCGTTGCCAACAAATTCTCTTCCAAGTCGGGCCCGGCTGGCGGAGATCCTGGTTCGGTTGATGCCAGGTTTTTCGTTTGCTTTACGTTCGTCAGAGCGATGCGCAATTGCCGTTCGAGCAATGCGAGTTGGCGATGATGGGGGTCCGTGGTGCGCACTTCCAACAGTTCGCGGGAGGCGTTTTCCAGCAAATTGTGACGCAGGCACCAACGTGCCAATTCAATGTGGGAATCGGACGACGAACCGGTGCGCAATTCGCGGCGTCGCTGATATGCTTCGTCCAGCGAGTGGCAGAACATTTCCACTTGCGTTGCGCGGATTTGCAGTTCGCTTTTCTCGGTGGTAACTCGATAGAAATCTGTTCGGCGATCGATGTTCCCTCGGAGCACATTGCCGTTTCTCAACACCAAAATGCCTTCGATAGCTGAGCCGCCATCGGACAGAGTGCGCGCGACAGCTTGGGCATCAGAAGTGCAAATGCTAACAATCAAACAGAGCGATAGTAATCGACGAATATGCTTCCACATAGCCTGCGAACAATAGGCAACCTGGTGCCAGCGGTCAAGGTGAAACGGCAATTCATTTAGCAAGCAAATTCGCCTTTGACATCGATCGGCTGGAGTCCTATTCTTCGCGGCCCCACCGAGCCGCCCCACCGAGAGTGTCCCATCGGCTTCCGCCGACGGCTACTACGCGTATTGATATTTGAGCATCCCACCAAACAAAAAGCGAAGCGTTGTTTTCTCACGCCCGAATCTTGATCGTCGACAGCTCCACGGAGAACCGCGAGGTTCTGCGCACGTTGCTCGAACGGCAGGGTGCGGAAACGTTGGTGGCCTCGCGTGCAGCTCAGGCGGGTGAGATTGCGGAGCGTGAACTTCCGCATTTGATCGTGATCGATTCCGACAATCATGGCGACCAATCTGAAAAGGCCGTTACGGAGTTGGGCCGGCGAGCGTCCCGCAGTTCCATCCCAATCGTTGTACTCGGAACCGCCAAACGGCACTTAAGTCCTTTGCCACCAGGACAATTCGTCTCGAAACCCTACCATTATGGGCCGCTGATCCGTAGAATCGAGGAGATACTGGAATCGCATTGCTAGGCATGAAATGTATTTCCGCTTCTCCGGCACGAGGTTAGCGCACGGAGTGGAGGCATGCCTCGGGAAATGTGCTTCCCATCTCTTCTACGGAAAAGGCAACAAAGTGGCTTCGCTGTTTGTAATCCAGGGACGCGATCAAGGGACGCGTTTTCAGCTGGAGGAGTCGGTCCACACGGTGGGTCGTACCCAGAGCAGCTCCGTACGTTTACACGATACAGAAGTCTCGCGCGAGCATGCCGAGTTGGTACGCCGCGGCGATGGATACTTGCTGCGCGATCTTGGCAGTTCCAATGGTACGTTTATCAATGGACAAGTTGCGACCGAACATGAGTTGGCCAGCGGCGATCAACTGCAATTTGGCAAATCGCTGTTGCTGTATACCGGGTTTGTCGAAGATGCCTACGAAGATATTGCCGACAAAGTCCATATCGTTCCGCGAGCAGGCACCAACGACAGTTCACGAATCGTCGCAGCACTAAGTCATCACGAAGGTAGCGATTGGGCATTGCCCGATGCAAGCGATTCCGCGGAGCCGTGGTTGGCACGCGCTCGCAGCAATCTGCAGATCATGTATCGCACTGCGCTTGCCATCAGCCATACGATGGACATCGACCAACTGCTGGCGAGGATCATGGACATGATTTTCGAATGGGTCGATGCCGACCGGGGCTGCATCATGCTCAAAGATATCGAGCGCGACAAGCTGGTGCCGAAGGTTCGTCGGCATCGTCGAGGAGTGCGTACCGACGAAAAAATTACGATTAGCAAAACGATTCTGGATTATGTGGTGGAACACAATGAAGGCGTCCTCACAAGCGACGCCAGCGACGACGATCGCTGGGATCCCGCTCAAAGCATCGTCAAGCTTGGCGTCCGCGAAGCAATCTGCGTACCGATGCAAGGACGCTATAACGTGGTGGGGGTGATTTACATCGACACGTCGACCACGCCACAACGGATGTTGATGAACCAGGGTAAGGCCGACCAGTTCAACCAAGAGCACTTGCGGTTGATGATCGCGATCGCCCACCAGGCGGCACTTGCCGTAGAGGACACGTCCTATTACAAAGCGCTCGTCCAGGCGGAACGGCTTGCTGCGGTGGGACAGACGATTGCTTCCCTGTCGCACCACATTAAAAATATCCTCCAGGGGGTTCGCGGGGGAAGTTATCTTATTGAGCTCGGTTTAGGGGATCACGAGAAAGCGGCAAGCTTGGAGCAACCCGACAAACAGGCCACGGGCAAAGCGGTCGATACCATCCGCAAAGGCTGGGGCATCGTCGAACGGAATCAGGAGCGCATTTCTACGTTGGTGATGGATATGCTCACATTCAGCAAGGAGCGCGAGCCCGATCCGCAGCCGTCGAATCTCAACGAGGTTGCTGCCGACGTGGTCGAGTTGATGCAGTCGCGGGCCAAGGAATTAAATGTGCAGCTTGTCTGGCAACCCGAGGAAGAGATGCCCACGCTGTTATTCGATCCCGAGGCGATTCATCGCGCGATTCTCAATGTGCTTACCAACGCGATCGACGCATGCGAAGATACCGAGCAAGGCCAGGTTACCATTCGCAGCGAGTTTCGGGAACAGGATAGCCTTGCTCGGTTGACGATTTCGGACAACGGACCGGGGATCACTCCCGACGATCAGGAAGCCATTTTCAATATATTTGTTTCACGCAAAGGGGGACGCGGCACAGGGCTCGGTTTGCCAGTGAGCCGAAAAATTATGGAAGAGCATGGCGGGCAGATCCTCCTCGAAAGCGAACCCGGCAAAGGCAGCACCTTTACGCTCGAACTGCCCACAAGCACGGCACAGGAAGAGGATGAAGCCAACGAGTCGGCATCGCAACGAGCCACGTTGTCCGACGTAGCATCAAGTTCGCACTCCGATTTGTCATCGCACTGATTGCGAATTTCTTGGCGTCCTTAGCGGTTCTTAATCACTACAGCTGCGCACCAACGCCGACGAAGGGGTTGGTTGCCTTCTCTTGGCCTATGGTTGTGGCGGGGCCGTGGCCTGGATGGACAATCGTCTCGTCGCCCAGTGGGAAAAGTTTTTCGTGAATCGATTGCTTCAGCTCGGCGAAACTGCCGTCTGGAAAATCGGTGCGCCCCACACTGCCAGCAAAAAGTACGTCGCCGCCAAACACTTGCACGGGGTTGGAATTACGCACAATAAACACGACATGCCCCGAACAGTGTCCCGGAGTGTCGAGTACTTCCAAGCGAAACCCGGCTATTTCTAATTCCTCGCCTTCGGCGACGGTCTGGTCGGCTGCGGGGCTGATCAGGTTCATGCCAAAACCCCCGGAGAGATTCCCCGTGGGGTCGGTCAGTTTGGAAGCGTCGCCGGTGCCAATGATCAACGGGCAATCGGGCCACCGCTGTTTCATAGCTCCATTGCCAGCGATATGGTCGGCATGCCCGTGGGTATTGAGAATTGCCGCGGGCGTCAGATTTTTTGCATCCAAAGCGGCAAAAATTTTATCGGGCTCAAGGCCCGGATCGATTACCAGGCAGTCCGTCCGCTGTTCAAAATAGGCGATGTAGGTATTTTCCTCGAAGGGTAAGGAGAGTATCGAAAGAATCGTTGGCTGCGAGTTTTCCATTTGCGTAGGTTCCTCTTCCCTAGAATACCACCGGAAGTTACGATTCCACGCCCACAGATGAGCCTGCCCCCCATGGGGCCGGTACGGGATGGAACGGTTGGGATATCGCGTCGTTCAGTCCCAACGATTGTAATTGTTTCGCGGTTGGACGGCGATAGTTACCAGAGATAGATAGCGCGGCGTTGCTTCCGACGACTCAGATCGTTTTCGTAAGCTCATAAGCTTGAAACATAGGGCAGAAGGCGGCGATCCGCGGTCGGCGAGCCGCATATAGTATAGTTCCCATAGGGCCCGGTACGACATTTGCGAAGTAGTTGCACTGCGGATTATTGCAATCTCTTGTGCTAGCACCCACCGCTTATGCTGCAATTCTCGAACTTGTTTGGCTCGATTCGAATTCCCACTTTACCCGCAACAACCGAGTCCCTACAAAAAGCCTGGAGTTGGTAGGTTTCCCGGAGGAGAGTGAATCCATGCGCATGAGTTTCTTGATGTTCTACAAATATATCTGCAAGCCAGTTGCGATCTTGGTGATTGGTGCAGCAGCACTTTTAAGTTCGAGTCGGGTAGCCCTTGCGCAGCAGACGGGCCAGTTTGTCGAACCGATTTATCGAGTGGCGCACGAAGAAGCAACGCAGCAGCCTGCGCAGGTGGCCACGCGGATTCCCGTCCAGCAGGTTCAGTCGGGGCTCGACCTGACCCCGATTCCCGGGCAGCATCCTCTGATGCCCGCCTTGCTTATGGCGAAAAAAGCACTGGGAAAGATCGATGCCAATATCCAAGACTACAGTGCCATGCTTTACAAGCAGGAACGGATCAACGGCGAGCTAGCCGGCCAGGAGGTCGCATTTATCAAAGTGCGTCATCAACCGTTCGGCGTGTACATGTTTTTTGTGAAACCAAACAAAGGCCGTGAGTGCCTTTACAACCACGCTCCCGACGGCGCCAAGGGCAAGCTGGTAGCGATGGACTGCGGCTGGAAACGTCGCTTCGGCAAATTGGAACTCGATCCCGAAGGCCATCTGGCGATGAAGGGGCAAAAGTATCCGATCATGAAATTGGGGCTTCGCAATCTAACGGCCGAGCTGATCGAGGTGGCTTCGAGCGACGTCAATTTCGGAGAATGTGAAGTTCGCACCGTGCAAAGCAAAATCAACGGTCGTGCGGTAACCATGATCGAAGCCGTGCATCCGGTCCCCCGCAAAAACTTCCGTTTTCATAAGGCGGAGATCTTTATCGACAACGAGCTGCACGTCCCGGTTCGCTACGCGGCCTACCTGTGGCCAGAAAACCCAGACGAAGCTCCCCCTCTGGAAGAAGCCTACACTTACCTGAATCTTGAGGTAAACAAAGGTTTCACCAACGCCGACTTCGACCCTGAGAATCCAAATTATTTTAAGAATTGAGGGGTGAGGATCGAGGGAAGAAGTAGCCGCGACTCCGCAGAGGGTAGGACGGGTACACTTTCCGATGGGCACTCTTCCTGCGGCTTTTATCACACAATCAGGGCCATTATTTTTTGAAGCTGAGCAATTCGGGCGGCATGCCCTCGTCGGCATGGGCTGGCCTTGCCGAAACGCCGTCAACATGGCCACGTCGGCAGACCTTCGAGTCCATGCCACCTGCGAAGTTTTTCACCAAAGTGAAAAGCCCTGTTCACACAATCAGTCGCGTTGAAATCGCTGTTCGCATCGAGTATGCTATCGGGTCGAACCTATTCTCTTTGCAGCGGACTGATACTCTTAAAAAAGGGGGTGCGATGAAGAGGCCTCTGATATTGTCGTTCGCCTGTTTGACCGTGGTGGCGCTGCTATGTTGGCAGTCGTCGGTTGCTTTGGCTAAGCACGGACACGGCGATGGTCATAAACACGGCGGCGGGCATGGACATGGCGATGGTCATAAACACGGCGGCGATCGTGATCATGGAGGCGGGCACGAGCGCGGTGGACACCATTCTGGTGAGCACGAATTCAGAGGTGGTCATGGTCGTAGTTATGGTCACGGCCATGTCGAACATCATTTTGCGGCGCCCCACCTCAGTCACCATTACTACGGCCGCTACTGGGTCGATTCTGGGTTGACCTATTACAAGCCTCGAACCTTCGCAGACAGCCCCGATGCGTATGTTGAGTCCAAGCCGATTGCCATAGAGTTCGGCGGTTTTTCGCACGTTGATGAATTGTCAGGTCATCTTGAGCATCTTGCGAACGATCTTTGTCTCGACATGCATTACAACTATTCACACAATGCCGGTTTTCCGGAGACCTATCGAGAAGCGTATCAATTTCTTGAAGCGTCCAAATCCGTCCACGCGAAAGAAGATAAAATCGACCGGGCTGAATTGGGCCGTCAAATACAAGAACTTGATCGAACTTTCCATCACGTGCAAGGCAAAGTCAGGGGGTGGAGCCGACAACATCGTCGGCAGATCGGACAGGCCGGTATCCTGACCAAGATGGACGTGACGGAGGCGTTGCTGCATCATCTGATGGTTGACGTAGGCATCAAGCCACACAGCGCGGAAGCGACAGAAGCGGCACCCGCTCCGGCTACCCTTGAAGTCGCGCCTCCTCCTACGACCGAAAGTTCGTCGCCTTCTCCGACGATTCCATAAGGTCTGCCAGATTTCTCGGCAGACCTCGGAATGGCATAGTTGCAAAATGACAGGGCTGCGGCAGGGTGGCCAATAATAGTTGTTGCGCGGCGCCATTGCGATCACTACAATGACGGGCGACTGAGGGCGGATGGGCTGCACGGCGGCGGACCAGGTTGCCTTGTTGGATCGACGTTGGCCAACGTTTCGTTCGCTATGCATCAGCGAGCGGATTTCTCTCTAGAGGTCGATCTGGCTTGGGGACGGGTGATCGCGTGTATGCCGGTAGCCAACAAACCCTCACGCCCGCGATGGGATCCCATCCTTTTTTTTGAAGTGCGAATTTCGATGTGAGAAGGAAGAAGTTGGAAAGGGGAAATGCGAAAGTGGAAAGGGGAAAGTCGGAACACTAATCGACGCTTATCTGCACTGATCTGATTAATTAGCGAAGATTAGCGTCGATAAGTGTTCAAAGAATTTGACATAAATGCAGACTACTTGCGCGCGGTTTTCCACACGGGGTCGACGTGCGATTCCTCGGCGGAGCGGAACCAGCGGGTGAGCGTCATTTTTTGCCGCGTGTAAAAGTGAACGCTTTCGGTTCCCTGGATATGCAGGTCGCCGAAGAACGATTGATTCCAGCCAGTGAAGGGGAACCAGGCCATTGGGGCGGGGACACCCACGTTGATGCCAATCATGCCGGCATTGAAATGTTGTTTGAATTCGCGGGCGGCGTAGCCACTACCAGTAAAAATCGAGGCGCCGTTGCCGTAGGGGCAATTGCGACCGATTTCGAGCGCGGATTCTAAATCGGCGGCACGAACTACCGAGAGCACCGGGCCAAAGATTTCTTCCTGGGCAACACGCATTTGAGGAGCCACGCGGTCAATCACGCATGGCCCAAGCAAGAAACCGTCGCTGCCGAAATCTCCGCGACCATCGAGGGCCACTTCCGCCCCTTCGCCCGAGGCGACGTCGAGATAACTGCTCACGCGGTCCAAATGTTCACGGCGAATCAATGGGCCCATGTCGACGTTTTCGTCGCCGTCGCTGGGACCCACGCGCATCGTGCCGGCGTAGTCGCACAGTTGTTCCACCAGCGGATCTGCCACGTCACCCACCGCAACCGCCACGCTACCAGCCATGCAGCGTTGTCCCGCGCAGCCGTAGGCGCTGGCGGCCAAGGCTTTGACGGATTGCTCCAGATCGGCGTCTGGCATGATGATCAAGTGGTTCTTCGCTCCACCGGCGGCTTGCACGCGCTTGCCGTTTTTGGTGCCGGTTTCGTAAATGGCTTTTGCAATCGCCGTGGAACCGACAAACGATATCGCAGCCACCTCCGGATGATTCAGTAAAGTTTCAACACATTCTCGATCGCCGTGGGCGATGTTGAACACACCGTCGGGCAAACCAGCTTCGACCAACAACTCGCCGAGTCGCACCGAAGAGAGCGGGACTTTTTCCGACGGTTTCAAAACGAACGTGTTGCCGCAGGCAATCGCAACTGGGAACATCCAGAGCGGAACCATGAACGGAAAATTGTACGGCGTGATTCCAACACAGACTCCCACCGGGTGACGATTCGTTTCGGCATCGACCGATGGAGCGATATTGGGGAGCGTATCGCCCATCAGCATGGTGGGAACTGCGCACGCGAATTCGACCATTTCCAAACCGCGTTGTACTTCGGCCCTTGATTCGGGCAAAGTTTTGCCATGTTCGCGCGTGACCAATGCGGCCAACTCCTCGAAATGTTGTTCGATGAGATCGCGAAATTTGAACATCACTCGAGCGCGTTCCACGGCAGGCGTCGCGCCCCAGTCAGGCAATGCCTGGGCCGCTGCGGCGACAATGGCGTTGGTTTCCTCCTCGGTACACAACGGCACCTGGGCGATGACTTTCCCCGAGGAGGGATTAAAAACTTCACCGTTTCTGGTGGACACGCTAGGTTGCCAGGTTCCGCCCACTAACGTAGGGACGATGGATTGGGTCGATTCGACGGACGTTGCCATTGTGAAACCTCACACGGTTCTGCGGCTATTACGGTAGTAGGCTTGTGGTCTGCAAAAGGGTATGATAACAAGTTCTAGAGGGCTTTCGCAATCAACTTTCCCCTTGTCTAAGTATATCCCGTAGTCAAATTCACTGACTTTGTCCAAACATTTTTAGAGCGTCTCACAATACCAGACAATCTCAGTCCACACGGCTGAATTTTGAATGGCCCACAAGGTTTTGTTTGTACGTTATAAGGCGATGTATTATGTCTCGAGTTGTACGTGGTGCATTGATCCAAGCGACCCTTTGTGAACCGGCCACTTCGCCCGTAGATAAGATAAAGCGGGCGATGATCGACAAGCATGTCGACATGCTCGCACAAGCCGCGGAAAAGGGCGCCCAAGTTGTTTGTTTTCAAGAACTGTTCTACGGCCCCTATTTTTGCGCGGAGCAAGATGCGAAGTGGTACGAGCTGACCGAAAAAGTGCCCGACGGACCGACGACCAAACTTTTTCAGGAAGAAGCAAAAAAACACGGCGTGGTATTGGTGTTGTCGATGTACGAGGAAGACCTGCCGGGTGTTTACTACAACACGGCAGCGGTCATCGATGCCGACGGTAGTTACTTGGGCAAATTTCGCAAGATGCATATTCCGCAATGCGCCCCCGGTTTTTGGGAGAAGTTTTATTTTCGTCCCGGAAACTTGGGTTACCCGGTATTCGACACAGCCGTAGGCAAAGTGGGTGTTTACATTTGCTACGATCGCCACTTTCCGGAGGGCGCGCGCTGCTTGGGTCTGAACGGTGCGGAGATTATTTTCAACCCTTCGGCAACTGTGGCGGGCTTGAGCGAGTATCTTTGGAAAATCGAACAGCCCGCACATGCCGTGGCGAACCAATATTTTGTCGGCGCGATTAATCGCCCCGGTTTTGAAGAGCCGTGGCGCATCGGCGAGTTTTACGGCCAGAGCTATTTCTGCAATCCGCGCGGGCAGTTCATCGCGGAGGCATCGCGTGATCAAGACGAGATCGTGATTGCCGACATGGACCTGGACATGATCCGCGAAGTGCGCAACACGTGGCAATTTTTCCGCGACCGCCGTCCGGAAAGTTATACCGAGATAGTGGAACTGTAATCTCACTCATCCAACCTTTATGACTTCTCGCGAAACTCAATCCGCTAAGCGTCTTGTCTACGGATTAGATGACCGTCCGCCGCTGGGGCGTGCCATTGTGTTGGCCATGCAGCATGTGCTGACGATGTTCGGGTCGACAGTTTCAATACCGCTGTTGTTTGGGCCCGCGATGGGGATGACGCTGGAGCAGATCGCGCTCTTGATTTCGTCGGTGATGATTTGCAGCGGCGTGGCGACGTTGCTGCAGTCGACTTTCGGTTCGCGTCTGCCGATTATTCAGGGAGTTTCGTTCTCGTTCATCGCCGCGTTCTTTGCGATTATTAGTACCGTCAAACAAGCGGGCGGAACGTCGGCTGAGATGATGCAGTACATTGCCGGCGCGGTGATTGCGGGCGCGGTTGTGGAAATCGTCATCGGCTTTTCTGGGTTGATGGGTTTGGTGCGGCGGATTCTTTCGCCTGTGGTGGTGGGTCCGGTGATTATGTTGATCGGCTTGGCGCTGTTTCAACACGGTGCGCCCAAGGCGGGAACCGATTGGGCGATTTCCGGATTGACCATGTTCTTGGTCATTTTGTTTTCTTTAGTGTTGGCAAACAACAACCGATTCTTCCAACTCTTTCCGATCCTTTCGGCAATCGTGATTGTGGTCACACTTTGTTATGTGCTGACGTTGGCCGGAGTTTACGAACCGGGGGATCCCTCGTACGTCGACGCGTCGGCCGCGGCAACGAGCGATTGGGTGCGCACCGATCTTCGCGAGTTCGTTTTTCCCTGGGGCTTTCCGAAGTGGAGCTTGGGATTTTTCTTCGCAGCATTGGCTGGCTACATGGCTTCGATGATCGAATCGTTTGGCGACTATCATGCCTGCAGCCACATGGCGGGCGGCGGCGATCCGACGCCGAAGCAGATTTCGCGTGGCATCGGATTCGAGGGCATCGGCTGCTTGCTTACCGGTGTGTTGGGCGGCTTTAGTTCGACTAGCTATTCCGAGAACATTGGTCTGGTGGGCCTGACAAAAGTGGGCAGTCGCTATGTAGTGCAAATTGGTGCGCTGGTGCTGATTGCACTTGGGTTTTTTGGAAAGTTTGGCGCGCTTGCCGCGGCGATTCCTGGCCCGGTTGTGGGAGGGATGTACTGCGCTATGTTTGGTTTGATTAGTGCCGTGGGTGTGCAACAATTGGCCAGGTGCGATTTGCATTCGGATCGGAATTTGTTTATCGCCGGCTTTGCGTTGTTTATGGGGTTGAGTGTCCCTGCATATTTTGCGTCGGTCAGTTCGCCCGAAACAATACAGGCGGGACAAACTTTGGCGCTTTACCAACCGACTGCTGAAACTTGGTTGACCGACTTGCCGGAAGATTTGAAAGGCGTGGTGCTTTCGATTGGTTCAACAGGCATGGCGGTGGCAGCCATTTTAGGATTGCTGCTCGACAACCTCATCCCCGGCACGGCAAGACAACGGGGCCTGGACGATCCGGGCGTGTTGGTTCCCGAAGCAGGCGACGTTGGAGTTGAATGAGCTGTTAGCTATTAGAGGTTAGCGATTAGCTCTGGTGGGCGGATGTTGTCATTAAAAAATAAAATGCTAACAGCTAACAGCTAATCGCTAATCGCTAACAGCTACTAAAAGGGTAATAACCATGAGTCAAACTAAAAATTCCCTCGAACTTCCCATCATCGATCACGAGCCGACGCCTTATGCCGGGCCTTCACGCGATGAAGTGATCGCGCTGCGCCATCAGTATCTCTCACCAGGGATCCTTGCTTACTATCGCGAACCGTTGATGGTGGTCGAAGGGCACATGCAGTATCTGTGGGACGAAACCGGTCGGCGGTATCTCGACGCTTTTGCGGGGATTGTGACCGTGAGCGTCGGGCATTGTCATCCCAAAGTGATAGAAAAAGTTCACGAACAAAACGGTCGTCTACAACATACGACGACCATTTATCTGCATCCGGCGATCGTCCAGTTTGCCGAAAAGCTGGCCAGCAAAATGCCGGAGGGACTCACGCGCAGCTACTTCACTAACAGTGGCAGCGAAGCGAATGAGATTGCCATTCTCTCGGCCCGCGAGTTCACGGGCAATCGCGACGTGATCGCACTGCGCAACGGCTACCACGGCGGTACGTCGACTCCGATGAGTCTGACCGCCCACGGCACATGGAAATTCAAATCAAACACGCGTGCCAACGTCCTGCATACCCACGCCGGTTACTGTTACCGGTGCCCGTATGGATTAGAGTATCCCTCTTGCGATTTGAAGTGTGCGCACGACATCAAGAGTGTGATCGAATACCAATCGCCGGGCGAGATTGCCTGTTTCATTGGCGAGCCTGTCCAGGGCGTGGGTGGTTCGATTGTGCCGCCCAAGGAATTTTTCCAGGTGGTTTACGACATCGTCCGCCAACACGGCGGCATCTGCATTGCCGACGAAGTGCAGGGCGGATTCGGTCGCACGGGGCATCACTACTGGTCGCACCAGAATTTTGATGTGGTGCCTGACATGATCACGATGGCCAAGGGTATCGGCAATGGCGCGCCGCTGGGCGCGATGACCACGACCGAACCGATTTCCGAAATGATGAAAAACCGCATCCACTTCAACACGTTCGGCGGCAACCCGGTGAGCATGACGCAAGGCCTGGCCACGCTCGAAGTGATCGACGAAGAGGGCATCCAACAAAACGCGCTGGAAGTTGGTGCGTTCCTGAAAAACCGCCTGCTCGAATTGCAGGACAAGCACGCGCTAATCGGCGAAGTGCGCGGACTCGGTTTGATGTTGGGCGTCGAACTAGTCACCGACCGAAAAACACGCGAGCCCGCCACCACGCAGGCGGCCGACGCCATGGAAATGTGCAAACAGCGCGGCCTGATCATCGGCAAGGGCGGACTCAAAGGAAACACCCTGCGCATCAAGCCGCCGATGTGCATCACCAAAGACGACGCTAATTTTCTCGCCGATTGCCTGGACGAAGTGCTGGGCGAAATCAGCGGGAAGCAGTAAACCTCGGCATTTGCTCCCGGTGGTTACACTCCTTCATCGATTTTCTTCTGCAAATCGTCGGCAAGCGAATCTTTGAGTTCCGGATAAGACTCGATGATTCGCAAGATGTCGGCAAAATCTTTCTGGCGTTTGCTGGCCCTTCTTGTGGCATCTGAGTAGGCAAGTGCTTTGCCTTGAAGCACATCTTCGACCGCTGCCACGCGCATCGTGTGGCCCAAAACTTTCTGATTCTGTGATCTCTTGATGAAACTCTGATAGATCGGATCGGTTTGAAGCTGGATACGAAGGTCCGACTTTTTTGAAGAGATGTTGATGCTGTGGGAGAACTGTTCCACTTGGTAATCGTCTGAAATCTTTGAAAGCAGCTTATCCATCTGCAAAACGGCTACGACGATATCAAGATCCAAGCTAACGAGAGGTTCAACGTATGCGTTCACTGCCAATCCACCAATGACGCAATACTCGATGCGATGTTCTTCTAGGATCGCTAGAAATATGGCGAGAATGTTCTCCTCGCCACTGTCGAGGGCGTTTAGAAAGGCTTTCTGATTCATACATGCCATTGTGGTTTTAATAGCGTCAGAAAGCAAGGCGAACATATGGTGCTGGGCGATCTCGCAGTTTAGTCACGACCTCAATATCTCGTATCCATCAAGCCGGTGTCGTGTGGCACTGCGATCGTGTATCATGGTCGCTTCTGTGCTGGTGTCAGGTGCGGCACCTGACCTACGACTTGTATTTCTTGGCGCCCTTGGCGATCTTGGCGGTTTGTTTTTTTAGTTTGCGATATCACGAGCCGGAGCTTTGTTCACTCAAGATGATTGTCACTATTGATGGACCGGCCGGGGCGGGGAAAAGCTGTGCGGCGCGTGGGTTAGCGAAGCGGTTGGGGTTTTCGTTTTTGGACACGGGGGCCTTGTATCGCGCGGTCACCCTGGCGGGCAAGCGCCGCGGTGTCAATTGGCTGGACGCTGAGGCCCTGGCTGAAGTGGCAGCCGCGGCGGAGATTCGGCTTACCGACGACCGAGTATTCCTCGACGGCGAGGATGTGACCGACGAGATTCGCGCGTTGGAAATTACCACACTCACCCGCCACACTGCCGACAACCGGCAGGTGCGCGAGCGGCTGAGCGCACTGCAGCGTGAACTGGCTGCGGGCAGAAATGTTGTGACCGAAGGCCGCGATCAGGCGACGGAAGTTTTCCCGGACGCCGAGTGCAAGATTTTTCTCACCGCTGCCGACGAAGTGCGCGCCCAGCGCCGTTACGAAGATTTGCGTGCGCGTGGCGAGCAAGTCACTCTTGCCGAAGTGCTGGAAAAACAACAAGCGCGCGATCGCCGCGATCACGAGCGTGAATATGGCGGCTTGCAGAAGACGCCCGATTCGTTGGAAGTTTTGACCGACGGATTGACTCCGGAAGAGGTGATCGATCGGCTGGAGGAAATTGTCCGTTCGCGCCAAAAAAGACTTCCCGTTGTGAAGACTGAAACGATGTCGCTGTGGTATAAGTTTGTGCGCATCTGGTGCCGGTTGGCTTGTGTGTTTCCGTTTCCTTGTCGCGTGCAGGGGCAAGAAAATCTGCCCGCGACAGGGCCGATCTTGTTGCTTTCGAATCATCTAAGCCACCTGGATACGATCGCGATTGCCACTGCTTCTCCGCGCCGACTGCGGGCCCTGGCGCGCGAGTCGTTGTTTGTGGGGCCGTTTGCTTGGCTTATTCGTTCGCTGGGTGCGATCCCGGTTGGTAGCGCGGGGGCGACGCTTTCGTCGTTGCGGGCTACGTTTCGCCATTTGGAGAACGGCACAGCGATGCTGATCTTCGCGGAAGGGTCGCGTAGCGAAGATGGCGAACTTGCCGAGTTGCAACCAGGATTTACTATTCTGGCGCGGAAAAAGAATCCGGTGGTGGTGCCCATGGCGGTTGCCGGCACTTTCGAAGCCTGGCCAAGACACCGTTGGTTGCCCCGGCCTGGGAGAATGGCTGTCGTATTTGGCAAGCCGATTCCCACTGATAATCTGGGCGAGATAAGCGACGAAGCGTTTGGCGGAGTCGTTGCCGAGCGGCTGGCAGAATGCCACGCAGCGGCCAAGCGGCTTCGCGGGTGAATTGCCCTGCAATCTGACCAAAGCCCCGATTGATAGGAGTTTACGGGTTTGCTAAGATGATGGGCTTCGCTCGCCAGACTTTTTTACAGCCCTGCCGACGTCGGCGGCTGAGCCTGGCGACCTCACAATTTTTAGGGTGGTTTTCCTCGTCGGAACTGTTCGTCGGCCACCGGTCATGGTTCTTTTTTCATGGTAAACCGAAACTTAATCCGCGAATTTGATGTTTCTGAAGAAGACTGGAATGTTGCCGTCGGCGAACTCGACCAGGACGACACCAGTTGGTTGGACAGTAAATATGTCGACGTGAACGAAATTGTCGAAGGCACCATCATCCGTGTCGACGACGAAATGGTTTTGGTCGACGTTGGTTATAAAAGCGAAGGAACGATTCCTCGCAACGAGTGGGAAGACGAGAGCGATCAGCCTGAAGTCGGACAGGTAATCCGCGTACTGATCGAAGATGTCGAAGATACGCAGAGCAGGCTGGACGATCGGGGAATGATCGTTCTTAGCAAACGGAAAGCGGAGAAGATTGAAAAGTGGCTGAAGGTCATGGAGACCGTCCACGAGGGAGACGTCGTCAGCGGCGAGGTAACACGCAAGATCAAGGGCGGGCTGCTGGTCGACATTGGCGTGAATGTTTTCCTCCCGGCAAGCCAAGTCGACATTCGTCGGCCCCACGATATTGGCGAATACATTGGCAAGACCATCGAGTGCATGGTTTTGAAAATCGACGAAGCGCGACGCAATATCGTCGTCAGCCGTCGGAGCATGATCGAAGCCCAACGGGCCGAACGCAAGTCGGAACTGCTCAAGGATTTGGAAAAGGGTCAACTGCGCAAAGGCGTGGTGAAAAACATCGCCGACTTTGGTGCGTTTGTCGACCTGGGCGGAATCGATGGACTGTTGCACATCACCGACATGAGCTGGGGTCGAATCAACCATCCATCTGAGATGGTGAAAATCGACGACGAGCTGGAAGTGATGATCCTGCACATCGATTACGAGAAGGAAAAGATTGCCCTGGGGCTAAAACAAAAATCGACCAGCCCATGGGAAAATGTCGGGGATAAATACCCGGTCAATACTACGGTGAAAGGTACCGTGGTCAACGTGATGAGCTACGGGGCGTTTGTAAAGCTCGAAGATGGCATCGAAGGTTTGGTACACATTAGCGAAATGTCGTGGACCAAACGGATCAGCCATCCCAGCGAGTTGGTGTCGATCGACGACGTGATCGAAGTCGTGGTTTTGCGAATTGACGAGCAGAAGCAGGAAGTTTCGCTCGGCATGAAGCAGACCCAAGACAATCCTTGGGAGAAGGTTGCCGATCGCTATCCGATTGGCGGACTGGTCAAGGGAAAAGTTCGCAACCTGACGAACTACGGAGCCTTTATCGAAATCGAAGAGGGCATCGACGGCTTGTTGCATGTGAGCGACATGTCGTGGACGCGCAAGATCAGCCACCCCAGCGAAGTGGTCGAGAAGAGCGAGGAAGTCGAGTGCAAGGTGCTCTCCGTCGACCAAGAGCGTCGTCGCATCGCACTGGGACTCAAACAGATGGACGAAGATCCCTGGGCCACCGATATTCCCAACCGTTATCAACAAGGTCAGTTGGTCAACGGCAAGGTGACGAAGATTACCAACTTCGGTGTATTCGTCGGCTTGGAAGACGGGCTGGAAGGTCTGCTACACATTTCGGAATTAGCCGACCACAAAGTCGAGAATCCACAGGACGTTGTCAATGTGGGTGACGACATCGAAGTGAAAATCTTACGCGTCGATTCGGAAGAACGAAAGATTGGTCTTTCGCGCAAACGGGTCGAGTGGGCCGAGGAAGACGAAGCCGCTGCCGAGGCGGCCGAAGCCGAATCTGCCGGTCGTGAGGTCAGTGGAGATCTCAAGGGTGGCATCGGTTCGGAATCGGGGCCTTTGTTCAAAGCCGCCTCCGCCGAGGAGGAATCGGTTGAATCTTCCGACGAACAGGTCGTCGAACAGGCTGAAGAAACCGCAGACTCGGTACAATCGGAAGATTGATTTTTCGATTCGAGTCGCTCCAACTTTAACTACTTGGGCGCCCGGGGATACGACCCGTGGCGCCCTTTCTTTTGTTACGTCCCGAACACCACGGACATTCGTTCCACGGTGTCGTATCTTGCCTGAGTTGCAGGGTTTGGCAGGAGATCGTCGATAGTTTAGGGCATCGGGACGAATAAGCTCGCGAGGCGAGAAATGTTCGCCCCACCCCTGAACAACCACCGCGCTTGCTCGCATCCGACCGACGTAATTGCTTTGAGCAGTCGCTTTAGCCCTTCCGATCCACCAGCGAGACACTCCACGATGGCAACCACAACCAAGAAGCGCAAATCATGCTCCGCGGTGCAAACACCTTTGGAAACCTATCTGCGCGAAATCAACGAGACCGCTCTGCTTAATGCCCAAGAAGAGCGGGAACTTGCCACGCGCATCGGCGAGGGAGATTCCGCCGCACGCGATCGGATGGTTCGGGCGAACCTGCGATTGGTGGTCAACATCGCCCGAGGTTATTCGGGCAAAGGTTTGAGTCTGCAAGATTTGATCGAAGAGGGCAACCTTGGTTTGCTGCGGGCTGTCGAAGGTTTCGATCCGGCTGTCGGTACCCGCTTCAGCACCTACGCCAGTTACTGGATCAAACAGTCGATCAAGCGTGCGTTGATCAACACGGGCAAAACAATCCGCATCCCGGCATACATGGTCGAGTTGCTATCGAAATGGCGCCGTGCCTCGGCCCGATTGACCGAAGAGCTTGACCGCAGCCCCACACCGGAAGAGGTTGCCCGAGTGTTGGGGTTGCCGAAGAAAAAACTTCCCATCATCAAAAAGGCCATCAAAATCTACAATGCCACTCCCCAAACCGACCAGACCGAAGCGGGCTGGACGCTGGGCGACATGGTGATGGACGAACGTCAGCAAAGCCCCGACGACGCACTGGTGGAGAGCGATAGCCTACGGCATGTGATGAATATGTTGCACACGATGGACGAACGCGAGGCGACCGTCCTGCGAATGCGGTTTGGACTCGACAATCACGAACCGCGCACCCTCAAAGAGATCGGCGAGCAGTTGGGGCTCACCCGCGAGCGCGTACGACAAATCGAAACCGAAGCGCTCAACCGCATGGCTGAAAGCATGCAGGATCCCCGCGAAAGGACCTGAGCCATCCCTTCAAGAGGTGAATCGGTCGCATTCAGCCTGTTTTTTTCTTGTCGTTCTGATCTGCTCTGCCTAGCATAGAAGTAGGGAATCTTTTCTCTATTTCCTTGTCTCTGCGTGGGCTTTGTGGTGTCGCAATTTTTCTCTCGAGTGTTGTTTTCGTTGGTTCTTGCTACGACTCTTCCGCAGCTCGCACCTGCTGGGGAAAATGGCGAAATGCCCGTCTACCAGCGTCAGCGGCAACACCCCATGCACGGCGGATCGCATTACGGCTACGGACGTGGTTACACCGGTGGACATTACTATCCGGCACAAGTGTACGGAAGCTGGTATCAAAGACCGTATCCCACGCACTTAGACTACTTCCGCCTCCGCGGCAACGCGATTCCACAGACGGATTGCCCTTGCGCAAACGCGCCATAGTTGAGTGGCAAATCGAAGTATGAAGCCCTAGCATAATGGGCACGGTCGATTTATACAGACCTTTATACAGACTTTACATTGGTCTTTCTTGATCGGTGATATGAGTCCGGGAGCTTTTTACGATTCATGGAGACGTGAAAGGATATTGATGATGCGCACCGCGATTGCATGGTATGTCTGGTTGATCGTAGGCCTACCGAGCGTGGGAATTGCTCAAAGCGATCCCATCGATGCCGATCTCTTACTGGTAGGTGGTACGATTGTCGATGGTACGGGGAAGCCAAGTTTGGTAGGCAACATTGCGATTCGCGGCGACAGGATTGTGGCAATTGGGCAATTCAAGACGCGTCGAGCAGAGCGCACAATCGAGTGCGACGGTATGATCATCGCGCCAGGTTTTATCGACTTGCATAACCACAGCGATCTCGAAGTCGAACTCGTCGATCCAGAGGGCGGCCCACCGCGCAACTCTCGGCGGATTCTTGAAGAAAAAACACGCCCAGCACTCTGCTACCTTACCCAGGGTTGCACAACGATTGTCACCGGCAATTGCGGCGGTGGGGCGCTCGAAGTCAAAGAATACTATGCTGGGCTGGAGCAAAACCGACCCGGAGTCAACGTTGCGCATTTGTTGCCGCAGGGGGCGGTGCGAACAGCGATAGTCGGCTTATCGCGTCGTTCGCCGACGAAATCGGAATGGGAGAAGATGATCGACCTGGCTCGGCAAGCGATGATCGATGGGGCTTGGGGAATGTCGACCGGATTGCAGTACGTGCCAAGTTCCTATGCTGATGTTGATGAGATTGCAGCGCTGGCACGCGTTGTCGGCGAATATGGCGGATTCTATGCAAGCCATATCCGCGACGAAGGAGACCAATTGCTCGATGCGATTGAAGAAGCGATCGAAATTGGCCGACGTGGTGGTTTGCCTGTACACGTTTCCCATTTCAAGGCAAGCAGAAAACGTAACTGGGGAAAAGTCCGTGCGGCGGCAAAACTGATCGAACGGTCACGCAACGAGGGACTGCGAGTAACCGCCGACCAATATCCTTACAATGCGAGCAGCACATCAATCGCAGCGATGCTGCTACCGGACGAAGAGCGAGAAGGCGGGACAAAGGCACTGCTGGCTCGACTCAACGACCCTGAAGAACTGCCGCGGATTCGGAAGATCATTTCTGAATCGCTAAACTCCCGAGGGGCCATCATGATTGCTAGCTGCTCAAAGTATCCGCACTGGATTGGCAAGATGTTACGCGATGTAGCGACTGCAGAAGGGCGTGAGTCGGCCGACGTTGCAATCGACATTCTACGCACTGGCAATGCGCAAGGGGTAGGTTTCAGCATGGACGACCGGGATGTTCGCTACGTGATGACCTTGCCCTGGGTAGCAACTGCCTCCGATGGTAGCACAAAGATTAATGATGGGACCAAACCCCATCCTAGAAGTTACGGCACTTTTCCACGACGTATTGGCCGCTTTGCGATTGCCGAGGGTGTGGTGCCAGTGGAACAAGCGATTCGTAGCGCGACGGGGCTGCCTGCCGATATTCTCGGCGTCCCAGAACGGGGCTATTTACGTGAAGGGTACTATGCTGACGTTGTCGTGCTTGTGCCGGAAACATTCCGCGACCGTGCGACGTTTCAACAGCCGTTCGAATTCTCAACCGGGGTGCGCTGGGTGTTGGTGAACGGTCAACTGGCTATCGACGATGCCAAACCTAGCATCCTCAACGCCGGTCGACCTTTGAGAAAATCAGCGAAAGATGCCGGGGGATAGCATCTGCCGAAATCCTATTGCGTCAATCTGCGCGGGAGATCTGCGCGAGCGCCAGAACACGTCGTGCTATTTCCGCGACATCCGCACGGGGCCAAATGGATGCCTCAAGATCGCCTGGGGTATCGTGTGTCACCACGGCAATGATTGATGGATCTGCTTCGGCCAAAGGTGGCGTACCTAGCGTTTGACGCCATACTTCGATTTTTGCCGCGCTGGTTTGCGTGTCTCCCTCAACCAGCACCAGATCGCAATCGGAAAACATGGGAGCGAAGGTGTCGTAACGCGTCTCTTGCTCGGCTGTGCTACTTGGATCGACTGGCCAGAACATTGCGTTCATCGATCGCGAAAGAATCCCAGACACCACGGCACCTGCTTGCCGGTGTCGAAACGAGTCTTTGCCCGGCAAATCAAGCTCATGCTGGTGATGCGTGTGCTTGATCGTGCCGACGCGATGGCCGTTGGCGGAGAGCTCCTCCACCAATTCCGTAAACAAGGTCGTCTTGCCGTGATTTTTCCCCCCGATAATGTGGATTCGCTGCAATTGATTTTCTCCCTAGCGCGTGACACTTACCCGACCGGCAAGACGCTTTCTTGCTGACGCTTTCTTGCTCGAACGTGTCTCCTCGAAGTTGCGTCAGGTATCAGGTTATCGCAAACGCCATCCACGCGAGTTGCCTCGGCTGGGCCATCACGACTATTCGTATCGTAAAACGTTGGGGGTTCGTACGTCCACCCCTCGTCGAGCATTCGTTGTTGTCGCTTCAATGAGCGAAACAGAACGCGCCCCGCAATGGGAGCGGCAAGCTTCGACCGCCAGCCGAATTCTTGATGTAGTTCTTTAAGCAGAGCACTAATCTTTTGAACTTGTTCAGGCTGGTCCCGAAGCCACTTCCGCGTGGCCCAGAGCACACCCGCGTAACGAACAGGCAGGTTCGCCGCTTCATGAGCAAAACGGGCCCGAATCCGTGGGTCGGAATGATTTTTGTACTTCTTCCAAGCCATCAATACGTTTCGAACAATGCGCACCACACTCGGTCCATTGACCTCGAAATCGCGATGGAAAGCGCGAAGCAGAAACTCGGTTTCCTGTCCGTCAGAAATGTGTGGATGATGATAGTTGAAAACGTGCTGTCCATGGATATCCGCGATGGATACATCGGCCAAACTTTTTAGCGAATCCTTGGCTTCAAGCTCCTGAAACAACGGCGTGCCGGGGATTGGAGTGTAGAGCATGAATTGATGGAACTCCGAGGCGTGACTCACGGCGATCTCGATCACCTCGTCGATGTTCTCCGGCGTATGCTCTTCGAGGCCGATAATGCTGGAACCCAACACGCGAATCCCATGGCTCTGCAGTTCTCGAACCAACTCATGCGTATCGGTTCCTGCCAATTTGGTGTACTGCGACCGCTTACCTTCCAAACCTAGCCACACCCAGGTCACGCCGAGCGCCACAAGCTGTTCCATCGTATATTTCTTCAGCACGTTTGCCGAGCTAAAGACGTACAAGGACCACGGCTTCTTATATTTTTCGATTTTGTGGAGCAATTGCAAAGCGCGTGGTTGATCGAGCAGAAAGTTTTCGTCCATCACAAAAAATGCTTTGATGCGCAGCACCGACTCCAGCTCGCACATAACCTCGAACAACTCGTCGCCTGTGCGATAGTATTCGATAAATTTCCCCTTACCCCCGAACATGGCCGACGTCGAGCAAAAGTTGCACCCGATCGGACAGCCCACGGAAGGGATCAGCGTCGCGCAGGCATCGCCGGGGTGATCCTTTAGCGAAACGCCCATAATCCGCGAGCCGATATTTGCCCGCACCACCGGATGACGAATCGGCTGGTGCGCATCCTCGCCCAAAAAACGTCGCATCCATCGCACGCCATCGCCCCGCACCACATGGTCGATGCTCGCGTATTTTTGCAAAACCGAGAGGTTCGCAATATGCCCGCCGACTACGATCGTCGCCTGCGGTTGATGCTTACGGATCAACTTGCACATGCGACGCACCTTGAGCAAGTTGGTCATAATCGAGCTGATGCCGATGATATCGTACTGCTCTGTTTTCAACTCTTTGAGGAAACGCTCTTCCGTCGGGAAATCAAGCAGCGTACACGGCGCTTGCAGGTTCACCTGGATCAGCATCAGACCCCAGGACCGATTGAATGTCCGTAGCGAGAAGGCTTCCTGCACCCGGGTTACCTGATTGTGATACAACTCCATCGGGTTGATCAATCGGCTGCCATAGGCATCGTCCTGGGCATAAGGACCAAAGACGCTGGTCAGCAAAACCCGCGCCTTACTGCCAAGCGGATGGGTGGGATGATTGGCATCAAGCGTAGGCGTTGGAATTGCTTGCGACATGGGGACTTGCTGTCCTCCGGAGAGTTGGGTTTTATTGATGGCCGCAGCAAGGCGTCTCAGCCGAGATTTCGCTTACGCGGCAGCGAATGCCATAGCGCTCGGCTAACTGCTTGGCAACCAAAAGATACTTTTCGTGCGTCCCCGGCCCCAGGTCGTCGCGTTCCACCTTCGCGAACGCATCCAACAGTTTCTGCTGGTCTTGCTCGCTCAATGCCTGATCGGCCATCTGGAACAAACAATGATCTTCCTTCTGGATGTGCTCGCGAAGTAGCTGCACAAAACTAAAAGCTAAAAGCACAAAATCAGGCTTCGGCCCATCGTTTCCCGCTGCGATGGTATCTAACGCTTTTGCCATTTCTTGAACATGCAGACGTCCTGTGTCGTGCTCCTGAAGCATGACGCCAGTCGGCCCCTGATCTTGCGAGAAGCCTTTGCTTTCCAGCAGCGGAAAGAGACAATCCTCTTCTTTGAAATGATGGCAGCGATCGGCAAAGTTCTTAAAAAAATCGATGGCTTGCTTGACGGAATCGGTATCGAGTTCGCCACTCTCCTTACACTTCTGAGCCATGGCTTCCAAGCAATCCAAAACCTGTTCGATCACACGGTGCTCTTGCATCAAAATCTCTGTCGGTCGCATTCTGGCACCTCCCTATTTTTTGCATATCGAGTTCACTGTACTGGTACTGGCACAAGTTGTTTCGCTGCTACTTGCGACAACAAGGTGCTGACTACGTCGTATGCAGAATAACTGACCGCCTCGGGCGATTGCAGAAATCGGGCCAGGCGTTTTACTTCGTTGCCACACGTGACCAAGGGCTTTTCGATCCCCTCCAGGCGGCGTAATTGTCCCAGTCCAATGTTGGCCATCAGGCCGTTGCATACGCACTTGCGGCCCACGGTGTCTTCTTCTTTGCCTCCTTTTTCGACATAAGCAGCAACCGGTTCCGCGGGACAGCGCCAACCAAGTGTTCCATCGGCTTTCTTAAACGATTGCCGGAGGAAACCAAGATCGCAACACCGCTTACGCATTTGGAATGCCACCGAGTCTGAAAGACTGCCCAAAAGCGAGAGCACTTTGAACGGAAATCCCGCCGGCGATGCCACGGGGTCGGTCAGCACCTCCAGCTCGCCGCTCTGGCTCGCTTGAATCACCGTGCGGCGAATGTCTTCGTGCATCCCCGACTCATCGCAAAAAGCAAACGCGGTTCCTACCTGGACACCGGCAGCTCCGGAATCGAGCGCGCTGGCCACCTGCTCGGGCGAGCCGTAAGAGCCCGCCAACCAGAACGGCAGTTTGAGCGACCTCATTGCTTCAAGATCCACGATGTCTCTTTTGCCGTAAATGGGTTCCCCACGTTCATTGAGTTTTGTCGCTCCACGTGGCGGAGCGTTGTGCCCGCCGGCGGTAGGACCTTCGACCACAAACCCGTCGACGCGTCCCTTCGATTTGCGCGCCAACATCGTGGCGAGCGTTGCCGAGGCAACAATCGGCAGAAATTTGGGACGTGTCAACCAAGGGATCTGTCCCGATGTAAACTCCTCAGGATCAAAGCGCACAGCGAACTTGTCGTCGGCCTCAGCTCCATCCACCCGTAACGACAACTCCACCGCCCTACCCTCGCACAGTTCGTCGATGGCATGCGCAATCGCAATGGGAATACCGGCCCCCATCAACACATAGTCGACCCCGGCAATCATCGCGCCGAACAGAGAGGGAAGCGTAGGAAGCTGGATCTTTTCCAAAAAATTGATCCCTACCAATCCCTCGTGTTCTTCTTTAGCTAAAAAGACCTCGACGAAGTTGGCAACCACGACCAGCTCTATCCGCTCTTGCGAAGAGTTTTCCTTCAGCATGGGCAGCGTTTGAAAAGGTTCGTTCGCAGCTTTGCCACCCGGTACAAAATAGCGGCACAAAATGCGCGCTACCATGTCCGGAAAAGGAAATTCCGTCAGCGCCCGCCGTGTATCCCCGTTGGGATCGCCCAACTGCAAACGACGAACGAGAACCGCATCGAGCGCTGTTCCCGACACCACACCTAGCTGACCCGTTTGTGCAACAGCTTTGGCAAGCTGCCAAGCCGAAACAGCAACTCCCATCCCTCCCTGAATAATGATTGGTTGTGCACAGTTTTCCATACTGTTTTATTCCTATGGGATTGCTCTGTCTGTCCAGAATTGAATATCAGGTTGTCAGCATATCTTATACCATCATGTAATCAGCCCTGGAAACTCCTCCTTATCTAGCAGCACATATTTTTAACTGGCAATCCTCCCAACACGAAGAGAATGAGAAAACAAACTGAATAGCAAAGTCGCTGACCCAATCGATTCATTTACCCGAGAAATACAAATGTTTTCGTTTCGCACAGGCCTAAACAGGGGTATCAGGTCTGTGTGTGCGAATTGGCGCGCTAAGTGAGCCTTATCGCACTGGCCCTACCGCGATCTTATAGATCGCCGGAATCGGGCCGCTCTAGCACGCACAAATAGTAGCCATGCACTCCGCTACCAACAGTAAAAGGCATCAGCAAGCCAGAAATGGCGTTTTCTAACAGCCTGCGAGGAAACGCCTTGAGAAACGCCCGGGCGGCACGCGGCATTTTGAAAAAACGTCGCGAAAGACTGTAAAATCGCGTAACATTGTGGCTGATCGAAGATGATAAGTCGTTCTGTTCCAGAACGGAAAAACCGGTCGATTGTGCGAGGCCAATCCAGTCGGCCAGCTCCATAAACTGGTCGACAGCCATTGTTTTCTCCACCAATCGGCCTGCCAATTGCAGATCGTCGTCAAACGAGTCCAACGGTGCAGGACGGAAGCAATCGATCACAATCAACCGCCCCCCCGGCCGGACGACCCGATAGGCTTCCGATAACGACTTCTGCATGTCGCTGGCTTGGCACAAACATTCCACAGCATACACCGCGTCGAACTGTTCCGCATCAAAGCGAAGTTGCTGAAAATTGCCTTGCTCAAATTGCACGTTGTTCAACTTCGAAGATTCTCGCGTCGCGGTCTCGACATGTTTGCCAAAAAGATCAACGCCAGTGAATTGGCACTCGGGCAACCGCTCGCCTAAGTTTCGGACATTATATCCCGTGCCACATCCGATCTCCAAAACCTGCCGGGCGGAAAGAGACACGAGCGAAGCGGCAATCAACTCCACTTGCCCAAGATACCCTTCCGTGGTGAACTCATCCTCGCAATTCAGGGCGACGTGCATGGCCCCTTCTTTAGAATGAAAGAGCCGATACCCCCGGCCACTCTTCTGAAAGTAGTCGAGCACACTTTGCTCGTCAATCGCCCGCTCGGAGATAGCGCGCGTGTCGAAATGTTTACCAACAATTTGCAGGCACTCATCGAGAGGCAAGTCGGCGATGGGATCGTCAGTAGTCAGTGGTCCGTCGTCCGTTATCCCACCCTCCTAGCCCCTAGCAAGTGCATCGCTTTGCTCGACAAAATCGTCACCGCTCCATTGGTCGTCGGCTTGGATCATCTTCTTGTCCTTCTTGGCCTTGGCTGCCGCACGAGCTTCTTGCTGACGTTTCACCAGATCGAAATGCGTAGTGAAATACTGCACGCTATGGCCTTTGAAATCGTCGAGTGTCTCAAACTTGTGTTTTTCCATAAACGCCAAAAGTTCTTCGCACATATCTTGCACGATGCGATAGCCAAATTTCATCACGCCGGTGCAAACTTGCACCGTGTCGGCCCCCAGCAGAATAAACTGAGCCGCGTCGTTGCCCGTTTCCACGCCGCCAATGCCGCTGAGTGTGCGGCCAGGGAATTCGTCGCGGATAACGCGGGCAATTTCCATCACCATCCGCAAAGCGATCGGCATCACCGCACGGCACGAATAACCACCGGGGGTCGTGTAGCCTTCCACCGACGGTTCAGGCCGCAGCGTGTCGAGGTCGATGCCGATGACGCTGCGAATCGTGTTGATCGCGCTGATGCCTTCGCAACCCGCACGTAGCGACGCACGCGTGGGGTCTTCGATATGCGTGACGTTCGGCGTCATCTTCGCCCACACCGGCT
Organism: Planctomycetota bacterium; assembly: GCA_029259915.1. Lineage (GTDB taxonomy): Bacteria > Planctomycetota > Planctomycetia > Pirellulales > Lacipirellulaceae > Bythopirellula. The sequence continues at coordinate 117,612 of JAJDED010000061.1, forward strand.
TGGTTGCCACGGCATTCACCCAGCCAGAAACTTCTTCCAGAATATCAGGATTCTCGCCCATGGCCGAACCCATCTTCCGCTCTGGCAAACCATGCGGGCAAGAAAAATTCAACTCGAACGCATCGACACCCAACGCTTCGCACCGTTCGATAATCTCCACCCAAGCGTCTTTGCGATACTCTTCCATGACCGAAGCAATCAGAATCCGGTCGGGATATTTGTCTTTAACTGCTTTGAGTTCTTCCACCCAAATATCAAAACTGCGATCACTTATCAGTTCGATGTTTTCCCAACCGATGATCTCCTTCGAGTCGCGACCACGCAAACGGCCATAGCGGGGTTGGACATTCACCACCTTCGAAGCATCGAGGCTGATCGTCTTGCAGATCACCGCGCCCCAACCTTCGTCGAAAGCTTTGCCGATCACGTTGCCATTGGTGCCAGGTGGGCCCGAACCAATCACAAAAGGATTGGGCATCTTCAAGCCGTTGACGGTAGTTTCTAAAGTGGGCATGGCACAGTCCCCGGGGAACAAAGAAAAGCGACGCGTCATTAAGGTTGAAGCTTTCAAGATAGCCGCCCCAACGGCTCCGGGCAACGCTAACCGACGTCTTCTAGGTAGCTTCCACACTCAAAATAGAGCTAAAAGTCCGCCACAACACCCGACTGTTACAAACAAGCGGCGCGGACGGCGATGAAAGCCCCAACGGGTTTCTGCTTCGATACACTACGGCTGTTAGCCGCTGGCGGAAGCCAGAGGTCCCACCGGCTACCGCCGGTGGCTATAACGCAACACGTCTTACAGGCATGCTCTAGATTCACTGAAAGGATCAAACCCGCCCCCTACAACGGCACAAACAGCCCAAACTTCCCAGCAACATCATCAAGCCGCTAGACGGCTCTGGAACAAAGGCAACATGAATCCCCCCTTGAGGGTTTCCATGCGAGTCGAAACGCGTTCGGAAATCATCCCAAAAGTCGCCGATGTTGTGGGCCGTATCATGGAAGCCGTCGAAGAAATTGTTGAACGGTGAACGGTGTGCAAAAAACACGTTATCAGGCACATAGTGCAACGGAGTATTCCACGCGATGATATCCGAAAGCGAGATATCGTCCAAATCGATCACCGCGTCAATCGCAGTGTTACCCATCAGTTGTGAATCGCCCGTGTAGAAAAATCGGTCCCCGTCGCGCAGATCGGTAAACTGCTCGACGATTGACGCATAGACCAATTCGCCCACGCTGCCCCCGCGGATATGATCTTCGGCCAAGGCACCAACCCAAGAATCGATGTCGTCGACCGAGTCGTAAAGCTGGCGAAGCTTGCGCCGCACTTTTCGATCCCCGGTAATGTCGCGAAACGATAGTGCGGGAGAAAGACCGTAGGCAATGCGCGTGTCGTTGTAACTCGGCAAACCATGATCTCGATTGCGCTGGATATTCAGCGCTGCCAAGTCCATGCCCCCCGAGCCGGGTGCGCCGAACAGAAAATTCCGCACCGCATCGGTCACCTTGGTATCGATCTCTTGAGCAACACTAGTGCTCAATCCCAACAAAATTTGGTCCATGTGCCGAGTGCTTCCGTCGGCATCGCTTCCCAAAAATGTTGGATCGAAAAACGCGTCCATCAATGGCAAACTACCCGCCGCGCTCCCATGAACACGGGCGAGCTTCAACTCTTCGGGAAGCATGCTGTGACCAAAGCGGTAAATAGCGGTCGAAAATTCGTTGCTGATCCCGGCGTTGGCCGTGTCGTCGTACTGGTAATGAGCAGGTGCCAGGGAATAGGCATTCCGCTTGCCAAGCAAGGCGGGGAGGAATTCGCGATAGGTGATCGCCTGCATTTCCGCACCGACGATTGCACGGCTCGTATTGTAAAGGGCGTCGTCGCTCCAACTCGGGTTCTGCCCAGCGAGCATATCTGCCAATCGATTGTGTTCGCGAACAAACAGTGTGTGCATCGCGGTGAGCCCAACTTGTTCGTTCGCTCGCACGTCGCCCGACAGGAACAACGAAGAATCGGTCCCCCCTGCGTTGGGCAGTCCTGTCGTATTGTACGGAAGCATGTTCCCCATGCTTGTCTTCATCCGGCCGCCGTTGCCGATGTCTCGCAGTTCCATTTGACGGATTGTATCCGAGCCATAAATATTCGAGGCGTCGATATATGCCGATATCGAGTTGACCTGTTGACGAGGATTGGCTGCACTGGTTCCCGTGCCCGCTGCGATTTGCGAACGCTGGAAGGGAATCATCGGCGACATCGGATCGCCCGGCGGAACGGGAATCGGCACAAAGTCGCCTGGAAATGGGCTTGGCTCTACCAACGTAATGTCGTGATCCAAAAATTGCCCCCACTGCCAAAGCATGTTGCTTAGTCCACGTCGGCTGGTGCGGTCTTTCACCCCGGTATAGTAAAGGTGATTGCTCACATCGCGCGGGTTGGGCATGCTGTCGGTGCTACCCGGGCCGCCAAGAATTATCGATCCCGATCCATCCCCAGGATAGAAAGCCCCGGTCGAAGAGGAAGTCGCCGCGGTCCGCTGCAAAGCCGAACCTACCGCACCCCATTGCGTGTTGGAAAGATTGTTTCCTGAGCCGTCAATCGAACGAACGTCGACGACCGGTTGTGCATTTGCCCGGCATAAATGCGCGCTAAAAACGCCAAGTGCCAGCAAAGCACTCCCGAAATGAAAGAGCTTCACGGTTTTGCCTGCCTATTCAGAATGTTGTTCCAAGAAAAGTAGGCAGCGACTACCGCCACCCCCAAACCCATTTCCAGCATAATCGCTAAGGATGATTGCTGCAACGAATTCTGTGTAGAGGACCGCTAGGCGTTAATATCCCTACCAGCCGCAGAACTCCAACCAATGGGTGATCCAAGGATGGGTCCACGGGTTCCAGGTGGGGTAGCTGGCCGAGAGAACTGAAACCGCGAGCAGCGTAAGCACAAAGGCTTTTCTCACCGAAGACTTTGCCGACCTATCGACCGCAGGGAGCATCGCAATTAACCACAGCGGTGCAAACCAGAACATCCAGCGAAACCCACTGGTCATTCCCCCGTAGTTGCGATCGTGTTGCGGGCGGAAGCCAATGTAAAAAACCAAACAAACAACCGTCAGCGCAGCAATCCCCCACGCCAACTGCCGCCGGCAAGGCTCCGGTTGCCTCATCCACATCATCAAGCCGCACATGCTCAAAAGCCAAATCGGCGTCAGTGAAAAAATGCCGTGATGCCCCACTAGCACGTGCAGCGCATAAACGGCCCGCGAAGGTTCGCCCCGATCGATGCCTTGCCGGTCATTCCAGTAGCTTTGCCGGGTGACACCCTCGACGGTAAAGGAATAGTCGTACCAATTGTCCTCAGGATTCGTCTCGCTGCGGTGCATGTAAGGGGGCCGCAAACTTTCGTGGGCGGCATAGTTGGTAGCAAAAAAAGCGACCGCCACAATTGCCGCTGCCGGCAAAAATCCTATTAGCCATGCGCGACGATCCACTCCCCACAGCATCAGTGCCAACCATGCCAGGAAGGCCAGCGCCGGAAGTTCATTTGCCGCGGTAAATGCACCTGCAATTCCAACCAGCGCAAAATAACGCACGCGTGTTTCGCCGTCGTATTTGATTCTCACCAAACTATAAAGGGCAACGCTCGCGCTGACTGCCGCAATCAGATGGTTGTTCAGCACCACGGCAAATGGAAGCAACATCGTGCCAAACGCCGCCGAAGCAACAGTAAAAACTTTCCCCCAGTCGGTCGATCCAAGCTTCTCGACAAGTCGCGCCACCAGCGCAAGCATCAACACCATCGGCAAAATATTGATCGTCACCAGCATCAGCCGCCCCACGACATAAGGGTGCGTGGCGAGCGACATGCCAGTCAAATTATAAATGACCCAATACTCCGCAGCGATCAACGTCATCAACAAAGGCGGTTTGCTCGAATAAAGATGCAGTTGCCCATCGCGCCCCTGATGCTGAACCATGTCGATCGTGTCCCACAACCGGCGATCGACCACGCCATCAATGGCAAAAGTGCCCTGCTCTACCAGCGCCCGAACCGCCAGCCAACGGCTACGATCATTCGCGCTGAGAAACGGCCGCTGCAATTGCAATTCCGAACTGACGCGAACTCTCTCCTCGGCCAGCCTGGCCTGAATTTGCTCGTCCGAAAGGCCCTGTTGTTTGAGCGTCTTTCTAATTTCCTTGAGCTCTTGAGCGATAAGTTGCTTTTCGCGCTCCGCCCGATTGACCGAGTTGACCGCCAACAACCGGCCGGTCATGTTCCCCACGGTGAGCGCAATCAGCAGCAGATAAATGCCCCGCCGCAATTGTGCGGTCGCATCGCTGGGAAGCTGGGTCATGGCCTGTCGCTCTTAACCGGTTGCTGAGGAAGATTTTCCGCGTCACTAGTTTTTTCGGGAGACGTGTGTTGGGTGATCGAGTAAGCATCGCAGTCGCGCGACAAAAGCGCCGAAATCAATTCCGCTACAAATCCCAAAGCCAACAGCTGCGAACCGATCAACAACAACACGAGCGAATAGTACAGAGCGGCCGTCTCGTGGAGATGAATCGCCTCGTTCCCCGGCAATCGGCTCACACACCAGGCTATGGCCAGATATCCCATTCCCAGGATGCCCAACAGCAACGACGCCAGCGCGCCAGTTCCAAGCCAATGCTGGGGGCGTTGTCCAAAACGAGTCACGAACCGCACCGTGAGCAGATCGAGTAATCCCTTCGGGATCCGCGACCAACCATATTTGGAACGGCCAAAAATTCGAGGCCGATGCCGCACGACAATCTCTCCAACTCGAAATCCCCGCGCTGCCGCCAACACGGGCACAAAGCGGTGCAGCTCGCCATACAATCGCACTTCGTTGATCACTTCGCGCCGAAAGCATTTCAGACCGCAGTTGTGGTCGTGTAAGTGGACGCCCGTTAGCCGACGCACCAGAAAATTGAATATGCGCGACGGCCAAACTTTATCCCAGGGATCGTGTCGCTCGCGTTTCCAACCATTCACAACGTCGAATCCTTCGTCCAACTTCGCAAGCAATTGCGGGATCTCGGCGGGATCGTCCTGCAAATCGGCATCCATGGTGACGATCACATCTCCAGTGGCAGCATCAAAGCCAGCGCTCAATGCAGCAGCTTTCCCAAAATTGCGCCGGAAGCGAATTCCCAATACCCGCGAATCGCGTCCCGCCAACTGTTCGACAACTTGCCAAGTGTCGTCAGTTGAGCCGTCATCGACAAAAATCATCTGCAGCTCATAATCCCCAGCCTCCGCCACAGCGCACAACTCACGATAAAGCTGTTCGAGACAGGGCGATTCATCAAGGATTGGAAGTACGACGCTAATCATGTTCCAGGTTTCAACAGGGCAGGTAAGCAACAACTCAAATGGACGATACCTCCAGAATAACAGAAACGGGGGCCTCAGCAAAAGATTGATGGACCCTGACAATATCCCAATGCGCCTTGGAAACCGCCCAGGGAACCTTACAATGGCTCTTTTCCCCGAGCGGTGTTTTTTTGCTGTCCGCAGGAGGTGACCGTGCCGCGTGTCGTTTCTTTTTTCGTATTGCTGGCAATCATCTTGCTCACCGGCTCGATGTTTTTCCAGGTGATGGTCCAATTCCTGGTGCCGCTGTTTTTGGCGGCGGTGATGGTAGTGATATTCAAGCCGATGCATCGCTGGATTCTCGAGCGTTGCGGAAAACGTCCACGGATCGCTGCGGCACTAACCTCGCTAGCCATCGTGTTGATTGTCCTATTACCGACGTGCGGGATGCTGATCCGCGCCGTTTCCGAAGGAGCAAATCTCTACAACACGTTTATTGTCAGCTCGGAAGAACACTCCGTGGCAAAGGAACCATCCGCAGAAGCCGATTCGCAATTGCCGCCCAACACCGAGCAAACCGCGACAGGGGACGCCAATAGCGCCATCCATGATGTTGTGGATCAGATACTCGCATCGACCAACCCGCTGCTGGAAAAACTCCACCTGCCAATATTCGACGGCAAAGACATCCATCCGTATGTTGACGAAAATCTAAAAAAGGTCGCTGCCCCACTGGCATTAGGCGGAGTGCGCGTGTTGGCGAGCACGCTCATCGGTTTGGCAATCATGGTGCTGACAATGTATTACTTTTTTTCTGACGGCCCCAGCATGGTCGCCGGGCTGATGAAACTCTCGCCCTTGGACGATCAGTACGAGCAAGAACTGCTCGACAAGTTCGGCGATATCAGCCGAGCAGTCGTCGTCGCTACGCTGCTCTCAGCAGTCGTGCAGGGACTGCTGGCGGGCGCCGGCTATCTGGTGGTGGGCGCCGAGTACGTATTCTTTCTCACCGCATTGACCGTCTTCTTAGCGATGGTGCCATTCATCGGCGCCGCCGCTGTTTGGGTGCCGGTCTGCCTCTATCTCTTATTTTACAACGGAAACCCCGAATTCCCCGACGGACGCCCCGTCGCCGCATTGGGGCTCGCCATTTACTGTGTGACCGTCGTTTCTATGATTGACAACTTCATCAAACCAATCGTATTGCACGGCCAGGCAAATCTTCACCCGTTGCTAGCACTGTTGAGCGTAATCGGAGGCGTGCAAGCGCTAGGGCCCATCGGAATCTTGGTGGGTCCAATGCTCGTCGCTTTCCTACAGGCTTTGCTCAACATGCTCAACAAGGAATTGCACCTGCTTGGTCAAGAGGCCGACGAACACGGCACGCCGGTAGTGTTCGCCACCGCAACGCCAGGAGACGCACCAACCCCCACGCCACAATCGGCCGCTGATCACAAACAGGGCAAAGACAAAAACGCACCAAGCTCCCGCAAACGGCGCAAAGGAAAGAAGTGATTCCAAAACAGAATTAACCACGGAGACACGGAGAGCACAGAGTTTGATTGCTTATTTCTGAATGCTGATTACTGAATGCAAATTGTTAAAACTCGAGAGAACCCTAAGCAAATCTTAGTTCATCAATCATAGATTCTTTTTCTTCTCCGTGACTCCGTGGTAAATAATCTTGCTATACGCCACTAAGAAGAAGACTTCAGGCACGGCGGGGTTCGAGATGATCGCGCCGTTCGATGGGCCCAAAGCGCTCGTCCTCTTGTCGGTCGCCACGTGGAATTTCATCCGGCAAGATAAACGCCAGAGGCCTTTCGCTCGATTCCGCGACAGGAGATTCGTCCGATTCAATGCGTTCCACAAAAGGATAGTCAAAATAATCGAGCGGCTCGGGTTCCACTTCGATGGCAACCGGCTCCGCTTTCGGTTTGCGACGCTTCTTAAGCTTCGGTTTCTCCACTTCGGGTTCCGGTTCAATATCGGGCACTGCGTCTTCGACCGGTTTGGGTTCCACTTTGCTGAGTCCTTGCCTGTTTGGCAGCCGTCGGCAGTCGGCATCTTGCGATTTGAACATCTGCCACATGTGTTCATGGCAAGTGAACAGCAACAACTGATGCCCACCCGCCGCGAATTCGCAAAGTACCTCGGCAGCCCGCTGCGCGCGGACCGCGTCAAAATTCACCAGCACATCATCCAGCACCATGGGCAAATTGATCCCACGCCGAGCATACGTCGCCACCAGCGCCATCCGCACACTTAAGTAAAGCTGCTCGCGCGTGCCACGGCTCAGCATCTCGACACGCAGCGACTCGCCCGCCGAATTCTCTACCAGCAAAACATCATCGGCAAGCGGGGTCCAAACTCTTCGGTACTCGCCGCCGGTAAGTTTTTCCATGGTGATGGACGCTTCGGCAAGAGTTTCGGGCTGACGGTTCGCTTCGTAATGGGCGCGAATTCGTTCCAGCACGCGGTTCACCGTCGCATGCTGACGCCATGTTTGCTTGGCATCGACAAGTTGTTTTTCCACGCAACTCAAATCCAATTGACGCTCGGCAAGCGTGCGATCTTCGGCCAACGTGCGCTGACGTTGTCGCAGCGAACCGCGCTCGTCGACCAATGTTTTTAACGCCTCTTGCGCGGATTCCAATTCTGCCGATGCGGTTTCCCATGAGGCATCGAGGTGCGCAATTCTCTCGGAACTCAACAGCCCGGCAAAAGTTTCTTCGCCCGCATGGTTGCCAATAGCCGCCGCAATCTCGCGTGAAATTCTTTTTCGCAGTTTCCGCAGCCGTTCTGTTTCTTGCTGTTTTTCGACAAGCTGGCGATAGACGCTTTCATCTTCGCAATCAGCCGCCTGGAACAAAGCCTCGCGTCGCCGGCGCAAGCCGGCCACGGTGCGCCGATGACGCGCTTCTTCGGCTTTCAACTCCTTAGCACGCCGAAACAACCCCTCGCGCCGCTCGATATCCGCCAATTGTCGCTTGCGCTGTTCGACGAGGTGTTCTAACTGCGTGAGAGATTCCGACGCTGTGACATCTGTTTCCGCTCTATTGCCAGCCTGCAACAAACAGCCAACTTCCACGGCCACGTCGTTGATACGCCGAGTAATGGCCGCATATTCGTGCTGACGCTGGACAAGCGTTTCGCGACGATGTTTGGTTCGGGATCGCAAATCCTTGAGGGAATCAAACCGTTCAACTACGGCAAGAAACTTCTGTGGATCGAGTTGTTCCGAAAAACCCAATCCGGTGAGCTTCGCACGCCACGCGGTCATGGCTGTATCGAGTTGCTTTTGGGCTTGTTCGACACGCGACTCCGCGGTGGCCACTTCGTGCCCCGCCTGTCGACGCTGTGCTTCGACAGGTAAAAGATTTTCCAGTTCGGCCAGATGATCTTCGGCAGCCTGCATTCGCAAAACTACCGAACCATCGGTCATAGGCAATTCTGCGTCGACTTTTTCTTTCTCCCGTTCTGCGTCTTCGATCTGTTTTGCCAACACTTCAAGCTGTTGATAACAGGCATCCAACTTTTCAGCGGCAGCATCTTCTGTGAAGTATTTGAACAAGAAACTGAAAACACTCATCACCAGCCCGATGATTGCCATCCAACTGCCAAATTTTCCCAGTGGCGAATTAGGCACCAGGAACCAAACGCCAACCAATAGCGAACCGATGACCACTGCCCCCAGGGTCCAGCCAAATAGCGAAAGGGGCATCACCTGATCGTCGAGCAAGTCTTGGCACTGTTGTTCCACTTCCACTTCATGGCTGCGAGCCTGCTCAAGCCGCTGTTCCACTTGTAGTCTTCGCCGCAACCGGGCCACCAGGTCGCTTGCTTCCTGTACATCCATCGGCAATTGATACTTTTCGCCGCTCACCAGTGCCGAGTCGATTTGTGACTTGACCGATCGTTCGTTTTCGGTGAGCGTAGCCAGATACCGGCTCGCCGCGTCGAGTTTCTTGCGGGCAGCACGCAGATCTTCGAGATCTGGCTGCAAGCTCTCGACTTCTTCCGGAGTGATTTCGCGAAGCGATTGATGATCGACCACTCCCAGAGTGGTACCCAGTCGCTTTTGCTCGCTGGTCAACCGCTGCTCGAACTGCTCCGCTTCGCCGGCTAGCTCGTCCATTTGCCGTTCTAGCGACATCAGCCAATCTCGCTGTTCGCCGAGGGCTTCGATTCGGCAAGAATTTTTCACCAAAAGTTCGTTGATCCCCAGTTGCTCGGAATCCTCGCGCAACTGCCGGCGTTGCCCTTCCAGGATGTCGGCCTCGCGTTGGTGCGTTTCAACCCTTTGATTCAAGTCGTCGAGCCGCTGCACGGCATCGTCGGGAAGCACAATCCCGCCGGACGCTTGTTGCAGTTGACTGGCGATCTTAGCCCGTTTGCGCCAATTCGGTTTGAGATTCACGGCAATTTCGATCGTGCGGGCGCCGTGCTCCAACTGGCGGACTGTCTCCTCTTGGCTCTGTATCTCGGCACTGAGTTCTTCGATTCGAATCGCCAACTCCGCCCATTGCCGGCCTTGTTGTTTAAGTTGTAGGATCTCTCCTCGAAGCGATTCCCGCTGATCTTGCAGATGGATTAGTTTTGAGTTGTGGTCGTCTTCGGTGAGCAAGTCGTGCCGTGTTTGGCGCAAGTTTTGAATCACGTCATAGAGACTTACTCGATCCAATCCCGAAGTAAGCCGATACAGCCACTCGGCCGATTGGTTATCGCTCAGCGTGCCCAGTTCTTGAATTTCGCGCAGTCCGATCGCAAAGATATTATTGTAGGTGCGCTCGTCGACATCGGCCAACGCATCGCGCAAAATGCGATCGCCGGTCTCTTTGCCTTCCTGGTCGGTGACCGTCACCAGGCCAATATCCTCAGGCCCACGGTCGGCGATGCGGCTTACGGCAAATGGTTCCTGACGATCAATAATCCCCAGCACACCGCCCGGATTGCCACCATTGACCGGCGGCAAATATCGACTGCGCCGCTCGGCAGACATGCCGTACATGATCGAGCGGACGAACTGCATCAACGTCGTCTTGCCGGCTTCGTTGGCGCCGAAAAAGGCGGTTGTTCGCGGCGACAGCTTGTTCAATTCGAGATCGTGCCAAACGCCGAACCCATCGATTTTGATATCGGTAATCTTCATAATTTTTTTCTGCCTATCGCAGACAAGGAATCGGTGCAGCTGAACTTCCTCACTCAGTTGTTCAAGATTCAGTTCGGAAAATGCTTTCCCTTTCTTTCCCAAACTGAGCCGTAGGCGCTAGCCTCGGGTTTTTCACCAATTCACCCGACGCTAGCGCGTTCGGCTCATACCGAACTTGAAATTACTGTCACTTATCGTCATGAATCGTCAGAGCTTCTTCACCGTCCATCATGTCGACGCCCATTTTGGATGCCGCCCACAACAACGAACCACGCTCGGCTTCCGTCACACATGCCAACTCTGCCCAAGACGTGTCGCGTAACGACTCGGGAAGAAAATCTTCCAACTCGAGCGAAATGTCGCTGTCGGCCTCAAGCTTGCGGAATTCTCTCAGCAAATCGCCCATGATCGTTTCTTCGTCGGCCCACTCTTGCGGCACATCCAACGGCGAATGGCATTCCAGCCCCACCGTCCACAAGCTCGGCGACTGCTGGCCATATTGCTCGCGCAACAGCGACCGAATGTCGTCGCTGATGCCACCTTCGCGAATGTGATTGAGTATTTGCCCGCACCCTTCGATCTTCCAAGTGACCAACAGCGGTGTGTCGGAATGTTGGAGGCGAAGTTTCTTGATCCGATCTTCAATCTGCAAAAATAGCGCGTCCTCGTCGGTGCCGACCGTGACTTCCATAATTTCTGTCAACCAACGAATCGCATCGCTGGGAACAAACTCGGTCTTCACTTTTCCCGCGTCGTCGACCGTGACCAACGTGCAACCACGCGGACCGGTTTCGCTGGGGCTGCGTCCCTGGGGCGAACCGCAATAGTGGGCAACGCCCGGCGCCTGGTCGACCGTCTGCCGGCGATGCCTCCCGCCCAACGCCATGTAACCAACCCGGTCACCTTCTTTTCCGGGTGAAGCGGACGTGCCAAACGACAAACCGACCGTAAACAAACCATGGGCATCGCGGTGAAAACCACTTTCGCTCCCCGGAACTCCGCCGTCGCTGCTGATTCCCTGAATGCGCGCGACCGTTTCTCCCCGACGCACGTGCTCAATGTTTTCCACCCCAGATACTGGAAAAATGTGGACATTTTTCGGCAACTCAACACAAGCGGGCCAACTCTCCTGCGAATCGACCTTGCCGCAGGCCCAATAGACGGCAATCCCGTGGCTGGCAAGCCGTTGGAATTGCTCTGCCAAAAAGACAACTGCCCGCGGCCCGGCAGACTCGAAATCGACCACGTCCCCGCAAAGCAGTAGCGCATCGGCACCTTCGGTCAGCGCTGTTTCAAACACATGCTCCGCTGCCCGATAGGGCGCTTCGAGAAACAGTTCGCGAAGATGCTCAGGCACCTCGGCAACGCCGCTCAAGGGGCACTCCAAATGGAAATCGCTGGCATGAACAAATCGGAGCGGCGGCTGAGACATCGTCGCCTCCTTGCGTACGTTTTTTAATCTGACAAGTCGATCGCGAGGGGATCCTCGGGCAGTCCCTTATCCAAGGTGGCCAGTTTAGCCGGAATCGGCCAACCAACCAACTTCAGCTTGCGAAGAACTAATGCTAGCAATTGCCGAGCAACGCTCTCATAAATTAGTCGTCATACTCCGAATCGTCGTAGCGACTATCTTCCCCGTAGCGTCGGATGGCTTTGCGTCCGACACTGCGGATTATCCCGCGATACTTGTTGCGAACATCCATGTAGCTCCAGAGCAAATACAAGTTCCCCGCCCCGGAACCGCTCAACAGCACCCACGCTAAGATCAGAGGAAAAACCATTCCTCCAGTCGAGTTGGCTGGAGCAACGGGAGGATTGGCCATCGTAGGAGATTGAATGACGGTCGAATTGTTCTGAGGAACCGGATTTCCGCCGGCAGTTTGAAGGTCAGCAGTGGCCGGCTGAGCGAGCATTTCCCGGCGAATCTCAGGCGTCGCAAGAGAACTCTGCGGCCAGTTGGGATTGGAATCCGAACCGTCGCTGTATCGGTCTGCTTGCGTACTGCTTGTTCGCTCCGACGGGCTGCTTTCCCGCTCAGTGAAAGCGGGACCTGTGGGCCGACTTGCCACACCTACAGGCTCACGATCTTGTGATCTTGACGCCCAATCGGGCGCGCTGTTGTTCGTCGAAGGTTGCTTGTTTTGCGTATCCCATTCTTGCGCCAGCGGCGAATCGGAAAATCGTTCCAGCGGAGGCCAAGGCGCGTTGAATTCTCCTGATCGGTTTGTCGTTGTTGTCGAAGCGTTCTTCGCCTGGTTCCAATTACCAACTTCTGAGGTAGTTATGGGCAGATCACTACGTGGATAACGCGGTTCGATTGTGTTGGAAGAACGCGACTCGCGCAGGTTTGAATTGGTCGCCCGCGAATTGCTCCTTGGGGGCAAGATCGCCCCGGTGCCGGGAGTAATCGGTGCGCCACCTCGCGCTGACGGCCGAATGGGGGCTTCGTTAGTGAGAATCGAACGCTCGTTTGGTCGATTCCGGTCGTTGGCCCGCTCCGAAGTCTTGGGCAATATACTGTCGCTGGAATCCCCAAATAGCTGCTCTGCATCTGCCCGAACGGCTTGGCCCGAACTTCGTAATTGGTTGCCGAATGTTTGGGTGGAATTTTGAATCGGTTCCACGAACCTGTCGCGACCATTTGCTGGTGGGGAAATCGGCTGATTTCGCGGAAGGATCGCGCCCGGCGTTGTTTGCGTTCGCGACTGCTGGCCAGGCTGTTTACCCGGGGGAAGAATCGGTTGTGTGGCCCGATCGGCGGGCAAAATCGGCTGGTTTCCATAACGCGAGCCAGTCCCCTGCCCGACCGGCTGGACCGTATACTGAGTTTCGACGATTCCTGACGGTGATTCTTGCCCCGGCCAAGGTTTGAAGTTGGTGACCACCTGTTTGCGTGGTAATTCTTCCTCGCCCACCACAATTCGGACTCTGCCGATGGGCCGTATTTCTTCCGGAACCTCGCTGGCAATGGGAATCGTCTGCCCCTGCTGCATCGTCGCTAACAGCTCCGGCTCTAGCTGCACCAAAACCTCGTATCGCGGGCTGCCGTCGGGCATCGGCTGCCAACCGAACATCACTCCCAATGACGGAAAAAACAGGAAGAGAATGGCTGAGTGCATAGTGGAATCCTTTCTGCGGGCGTCGTGGCCAGCCAAGCCCGGCCGCCGGTGATGTCTCGAATCGTTCCCTCTGGAGGCTTTTGGCCTAGAGCCCAATTCTAGTCCAATCGCGTGAATCAGCCTATACAAGTGATTCGATTTGCCTCCGACGGAAACCACGCCCTCGCTAGCCCGTCAGGCCCTCGCGTGGTTCCGCCGGGTATCGTTGCTCAATCCTGCTTGACAGAACCCGGGTTGGTTGTGCAGAATCCGCGCCTGCACTATTTTGGCATAAGTCTTAAATTGCACGGGCTCCAGTCTGTAGGCTAGAATGCTAGCACTTGATAGTCGGATGTTTTCTCAAGAGTAAGTAATAGTATCGAAGGACCAGAAGATGGGATGTGGATTAGTCAGTTCGACCGAACCAAAAAGTAAAGATAGGTGTCTGTTTCCTTGGACGTCGGGGAATGGGAATCCCTTGTCAAGCGACATCGTCGCCGAAGCGAGCGATCCGTTCGACGACTTCGACGAAGACGATTTCGACGACGACTTCGACGACGACTTCGAGGAAGATTGGGAAGACGATCTCACCGAAGACGAAGAATTCCCCGACACGTTCGGCGGGCAAGACGACGAGGACGAGGACGACAAAAAGGACTCTCCGTTCAGCGACGACCCTGACTTCGATAAATAGCCCGTTGGCAAAACGTAGCGCGGAGATTCATGTTTCCCAAGATCGATAAGAGTGAAACGTTCTCGCAACGCGAAGTCGCCATTGGTGAGTTTTGGAAGCAGCACGCGGTTTACGAAAAAACTCTTGCCGCCCGCGCCGATGCGCCGCCCTTTGTATTCTACGAAGGTCCGCCGACCGCCAACGGCATGCCGCATCCGGGGCACTGCCTCACGCGCGCCATCAAAGATCTTTTCCCCCGCTATCGGACAATGCGCGGGTTCCGCTGCGAACGCAAAGCGGGTTGGGACACCCACGGCTTGCCGGTGGAAGTCGAAGTCTGCAAAGAACTCGGAATTCACTCCAAAGAAGAAATCGAAGCCTTCGGCGTAGAACCCTTCATCCAAAAATGTCAGCAAAGTGTTTGGCGCTACATCCAACAGTGGCAACAGTTGACCGAACGCATCGGCTTCTGGGTCGACTTGCCCAACGCCTACGTCACCTATCACCAGAGCTACGTGGAAAGTGTCTGGTGGAGTCTGAAAAATCTGTTCGATCGCGGTCTGCTGTACCAGGGCCATAAAATCGTCTGGTGGTGGGCCCAGGGCGGCACGGCCCTGTCGGCCGGCGAAGTCGGCCAAGGCTACCGCGAAGTCTCCGACCCCAGCGTCTACGTAAAATTCCCGCTGCTGAACGATGATGGCAACGTCACCGACACCTCCCTGCTGGTGTGGACCACCACACCATGGACGTTGCCCTCGAATCAGTTTGCCGCCGTGCATCCGGACATTGAATACGCGACCGTCGTTGATCAGGAAAACGAGGGGCAATTGATCGTCGCCAAAGATCTGGTGGAAGTCCTCGCGGCCAAGCTCAAGCGTGAATTAAAGATCGTGGCCACATGCCCAGGGAGCGAAATCGTTGGGAAAAGGTATTCGCCACCGTTTCACACGTACTACAGCGAAGCAAAGAATACTCAAGGCACCCTCGAATCTGGCAAGAAACAATACGTAGCCTGGAAAGTTGTCGCAGCGAATTTTGTGACTACCGAATCGGGCACGGGCGTCGTGCATCAAGCTCCCGCTTTTGGTGAGGTCGACTACGAGGTGCTTATCGCGGAGCAGGCGAAGTACGACAGCGGAGGTGGCCCCACGCTCATCAACTGCGTCGGCCCCGACGGAAAATTCACCGACGAAGGCCCCGATTATTGCCGGGGTCGCTGGGTGAAAGAGTGCGACAAAGACATCATTCGCGATCTCAAAGAGCGCGGGCTGCTCTACCTCCGCGAGCAGATTGTCCACGATTATCCCTTCTGCTGGCGAGCGGATGAAGATCCGCTAATCCAATACCCGCGCGAAAGCTGGTTCATCCGCACCACGCAGTTCAAAGATCAGATGCTCGCCAACAATGCCAAGATCAATTGGCAGCCCGATCATATCCAGGACGGTCGATTTGGAAAATTCCTGGAATCCAATGTCGATTGGGCACTTTCCCGAGAAAGGTATTGGGGAACACCGCTGCCGATTTGGGTCTGCGAGAAAACAGGAAAAATGGAAGCCGTCGGCAGCTACGACGAACTGCTCGCCAAACCTGGTGCCACGGGCCAAGAAGTGTGGGCCGCAGCTAAACAAAAAAATCCCGAGTTGCCCGACGACTTGCGGATTCACAAGCCGTACATCGACGCGGTCACCTACGACTCGCCGTTTGCCGCCGGGGCCCAGATGCGCCGCGTGCCGGAGGTGATCGACTGTTGGTACGACGCCGGCGCGATGCCGTTCGCCCAATGGGGCTACACGGGTCAAGAAGCTGGCACCGAGAGCGAACAATTCCAATCGCAATTCCCCGCAGACTTCATCAGCGAAGCCCTCGACCAAACCCGCGGCTGGTTCTACAGCCAATTGGCCATTAGTACGCTGCTCTTTGGTGAGGACCGAGGATCTAGGAGCGAGGAGCGAAACAATCAGACTCGCCCCTCGTCCCTCACTCCTCGCTCCTCTTTCCCTCATCCTTTCCGCAACTGCATTGTGCTGGGACTGATGCTTGGCGAAGATGGACAAAAGATGTCCAAGAGCAAGCGGAACTATCGCGCACCGGACGAAATCTTCGATCACTACGGGGCCGACGCGCTCAGGTGGTATTTCTTTGCCAACCAGCCGCCCTGGACTTCCATCCGCTACAGCGAACAAGCGATCAAGGACAGCATCCCAGAATTCTTGTTGCGGCTGTGGAACGTCTACAGCTTCTTTACGATATATGCCAACATCGACAGCTTTGATCCGTCCGCCGAATTTGCTTCGGCTGGCGGTTCAAAAAAAGAAAACGGGCTCGACTTTTCGAATGCCGATTCGTTCCGGCCGCGGGCCGAGCGCAGCGAACTCGATCGTTGGATTCTCAGTGAACTGCACACCACCAGTGCGGCAGTGATCGAGCGCATGGACGAATACGACAATTTTGCAGCGTGTCAGGCGATTCTTGGATTTGTCGACGCGCTGTCGAATTGGTACGTCCGCCGCAGCCGCGACCGATTTTGGGCCAGCGACAAACGGTCCCCAGAAAAACTCGACGCGTATTGGACTCTGTACGAGTGTTTGCTCACGACCACTCGGCTGGTCGCACCCTTCGTGCCGTTCCTCGCCGAGCACCTGTGGCAAAATCTCGCCGTGACCATCTTTGGCGACCGTGTGCCCGAGAGCGTGCATCTGTGCGACTATCCCGAGTGCGACGCAGCGGCTACCGACGAGACACTCTCCGCGCAAATGAATTTGGTCCGCGAGATTTCTTCGCTGGGCCGCAACGCACGCACGAGCGTCCAACTCAAAGTTCGCCAGCCGTTGGCAAAAGTTGAAGTAGTGTTGGCCGACGATACTCACCAATCGTGGCTGGAGTCGCACGCCACTTTGATCGCCGAAGAACTAAACGTAAAGGCGGTAGAGTTCGCCGCCGATGCCCGGCAATATATCGATTACTCGATCGTCCCCAACTTCAAACGGCTGGGCCCGAAACTCGGCAAAAACATGCCCAAGCTAAAAAAACTGCTGGGCGAAGCCGACGGCGGCCAATTGCTTGCCGATCTAAAATCGGCAGGCGAAGTCGTGCTCGACGTCGAGGGAAACCCCGTCACGCTCGATGCCGAGGACATCGAAGTCCGCCTGCAAGCCAAAGAGGGTTGGACCGCTGCCGAAGGCAAGGGAGTGGTCGTCGTGTTGGCAACCGAATTGACCAAGGAATTGGTGGCCGAGGGCTTGGCTCGCGATTTGGTGCGCGTGATTCAGGATGTGCGAAAAGACAAAGACTGCGCATTTACCGATCGCATCGAAGTCGGCGTGGTTACGGAATTGGCGGAACTGAAAAACTCGGTCGAGATGTTCAACGATTATCTTGCCAAAGAAACCCTGGCCGAGAAGTTTTCATTCGGTCCAATCAACAATGTCGAAGCGATCAACGTTCAGATTGGCGAGGCACAGGTTGAACTATTTGTGCAGGTGATTTCGTGAGCCATTCGAAATCCAAGCCGTTGCGGCTGGCCGTGCTAATCTCCGGCAGCGGTCGCACGTTGAACAATTTTATTGATCTCGCTGCGACTGACGAACTTCCCGTCGACATTCGGCTCGTCATTTCCAGCACGACACGAGCCGGCGGGCTGCAGTACGCGCGCGATGCAAAAATCCCTGCCGAAGTTTTTCCACGCGGTCAATTCACCAGCGACGAAGACTACGGCACAGCGATATTCGATGCTTGTCGTGCCGCGGAAGTTGATCTCGTGGTGATGGCCGGCTTCTTGAAATTGGTGCCGGTGCCCGAAGACTTCGCCAATCGCGTGGTCAATATCCACCCGGCCTTGATCCCCGCGTTTTGTGGCCACGGAATGTACGGTCATCACGTGCATCAAGCCGTGCTCGACTATGGGGCAAAGCTCACCGGATGCACGGTCCATTTTGTCGACAACCAATACGATCACGGTCCTATCATCTGGCAGCAGCCGGTGCCCGTGTTTGACGACGACACCGCTGACACGCTTGCCGAGCGTGTCTTCCAAGCGGAACTAGAAGCCTACCCTCACGTGCTGCGGCTTCTGGCCTCAAATAAAATCAAGCTCACAGGCAGGCATGTAAGTATCGCCACACGATAGGGCCAATTGCGTATTGTTTCTCACCGACAATTGTTAGCCTGCTCGCTATAATTGCGAACAAGACATCCGTACTTTTGTGACAGCCTGTCTGGAACATCAAATGGCTAGCGAGTTGAAAAAACCGTTTCCCATTGGCCAAATAGCTTGGATCTTGGTTTGGGGTGGTGCGCTTTACGCAACGCTGCAAGTCCACCTTTTAGAAGGCACCCACGCTATCTGCGGCCCATGGGGTTGCGGGCCCCCTGTGTCTGCCTTGGTTGGCTACCATGGCTTTTGGCTACTGCTGGTGCTGCCTGCTGCTTTGATCGTGGCAAAAAAACTTCCTCTGGAATCGGCAAAGCGAGTCGGCAAAGTGTTGGCATTGGCCGGGCTCGCCGGAGTGATTGTTTTAGTTGCAGTCGATGCCGTGAAATTTCTCCAACATGCATCGCCCCAATACCTGCTGCAGCGATGCTTCTTTCGTCTGGCCACTTTCGTCGATTTCCCACTCGTACCCATGGCATTGGCCGGCTGGCTGATGCGACGCTGGGCGAATTCCAAAGAAGCAGCCCAGGACTCCACAACAGCCGCCGATCCCGTATAATCGACCTCTGCTTAAGTTCGTGGGAACTGCAATCAGGATGCTCCCTGTCGTTCCCCAGCAATTCCTTAAAGAGGGGAACGCTTATCTTCACTAATCTCCGCTAATCTGATCATTAGCGAAGATCAGCGCAGATTAGTGTTTAAAAATACGACCATAGCCCTTGAAAAATCTTTGTGTTCAGGACATTAATTACCCTGCATCGCCTACAGTCGTACTCGAACAATTGAACAGGAGGAAACTGAGACAACAGAGACACCAAACATTTTCTCTCTGTTTCCTCTGTTATCTCCTGTTCAAGAATTTTTTTAGATAGCGAAATTTTGAATCGTTAGTAGCATAGACAACTTCTAAAATCATATTCTTTCTTCAACATGACAATAAACAACTTCCCGAAACTTGACGTGATCGCCGTAGGGGCCCATCCCGACGACGTAGAAATCGCCTGCGGCGGAACGCTTGCGCGGCTTGCCCAGCAGGGATATCAGGTCGGCATCATCGATCTCACCGATGGCGAGCCCACCCCGCTCAGCTCGGGACCCGAACAGCGCCTGGACGAAGCAAAACGGGCCGCGGAAGTTCTCGGTGTCGCCAAGCGGATAACGCTCGACTTGCCCAATCGCAAATTGTTCGATTCGTTTGAAGCGCGCATCAAGTTGGCAATCGAGTTTCGCAAGTATCGCCCCCGGCTTGTGATGGGGCTCGGTGAAAAAACGCCCATGGCGTCGCCCGACCATTGGCAGGCGATGCAGATTACCGACGCAGCCGTATTTTATTCGCGACTTACCAAGTGGGACGACCAATTCGAGGACCACCCGCCACACTCGATAGAGGCCCAACTCTATTACACGCTGATGTTCCACACCACTAAGCCCTTGGAAGGGGCGGGGCAAATTGTGGCCGATATCTCCGACACGCTCGCCACCAAGCTCGAATCGGTCCGCTGCTACGCCTCGCAATTCCCACCCGAGAAAGAACCGCTGTTCAAACGGCTCGAAGCACAAGCACTCCGCTTGGGCCTCACCGCGGGATTCGCCGCCGGCGAACTATTCGTCACCCCAAGAATGCTCGGCACGCAGGACCTGTTCGCAACACTATTCGAACGCCAGTAACTGGTCGTTTTTTAACTTTGTGCTTGGCGAAGTATCTCCAGCAACCGTGTGATGTCGTCTGGCAATGAAGCTTCAAAATGCACAGTTTCGCCCGACTGAGGATGCGAAAAGCTCAGTCGCTGCGCGTGCAGTGCCTGGCGATCGATGAGCACCACATCGTCCGCCAAGTCGGCTGCCAGCCGTTTATCGCGATACAAACCGCGCAATTCGCCAACTGTCATTTGCGAACGACCACCGTACAATTTGTCGCACAACACCGGGCAGCGGATGCTTGCCAGGTGCAACCGGATCTGGTGCGTGCGCCCCGTTTTTGGTTTCGCACGAATCAGCGAAATCCCGCCGAACCGTTCTTCGACTTCGTAAAATGTTTGCGCCTCGCGGCTCGATGTATGACCGCTACGAAGCGCCTTCTTTTCGCGTTGAGAAGGATGATCGCCAATCGGATGATCAATCCAATCCCGATCCCGATCGGGGCTGCCCAATATCAGGGCCAGATATTCTTTCTTCACCAAGCGTGCTTTGAATTGCTCCGACAGATGGCTGTGCGCCTGATCGGTTTTTGCCACGACAATCACGCCTGTGGTATCCCGATCGAGCCGATGGACAATTCCAGGGCGAGTGGGCCCCCCCAATTCGCTCAACGTTTGAAAATGATGCACCAGTGCGCTGGCCAAAGTTCCCGACCAATGCCCCCTGGCAGGATGGACTACCATCCCCGCTGGTTTGTCGACGACCGCGATCGATTCGTCTTCGTACAAAATGCTCAGCGCGATCGGCTCCGGCTCCGGGCCGCTTGCCGGAGGGGGCGGCAGAACAAATGTCACTTGCTGCCCCGCTTTCAGCCGATAAGATGCCTTGCGCACTTTTCCATCAACTTGTGCGTTTCCGCCATCAATTCCCCGGCGAACCCTCACGCGGCTTGCCTGCGGCAATTGCGCAGAGAGAAAGGCGTCGAGCCGCTGGCCTACATGCTTTTCAGCAACATCGAAGCTATGTAAAGTTGTAGCAGGTTCGCCGGAAGCATCCGATCGGTGCAGAGAATTCGGATCGCTCGGCAAATCAGCACTCATTGCTCCGTGCCATCATCGGCAGGGGAATCGTCGGCAGGAGAATCTTCAGCCGGTTCGGAGCTGGAATCCTCACTGCTGTAACGGTCGTCGGCAGCCGATTCGTCACCGAATTCGCCCAAGACATCCTGCAAGCTGCGCGTTCCCAAACCGGAAGACGGAGGGCTGGCACTGGGCAGCGGAGCATTGAACTCAGGCCTTGACCCGGGAACACCGGGTGCGTTTTGCAAATTGCGTCGTGGTAATTCCGCAGAGGCCAACCACGCAATGGCTTCCTGTGCCGATTCCGATTCGAGCTGGGTAGCGCGATCTGCCGCGATCGACTCAAGCTCGCCTTCCACCAATGCGTACTGGCTTCGGGCTTCTTCCACCTTGCCCTGCATTTCGTAAACGCGCGCCAGTCCAAACCGGGCGCGATTCATCACATTCGTATCCCCGGCACCAGACGCCAACTGTTCGTAAATTCCCAAAACGCGACGCAAACGATCTTGTGCGCTATCGCGATCGATCAAATAGGCGTGAGAAGCCAGAATCAATTGCCGATCGGCCCAGGTCACATAAGCCCACTCTTGCATGGCCGTTCCTTCGTAGGCCTCATCGTTAGCCACTTTCTGCAATCCCATCAATTCGATGTCGCCACCGGTGAAGTTGAAAGCCAAAACATAGGCATCCCAAGCAGCCTGCTCTTTGGATTGCGAGATCGAGCCCCACATGGAACTCATAAAAGCGATTCCCAACACGAGAACTGCTCCTCCCACCAGTTGGGTGGAGTAGGGTTTGATTGTTTCGATCCACCTAGTCACTTTGCGCGCGAGTTCGTTCGTCTCCAGATCGTGGCGTCTCTCGGTCTTCATAAATTTTTTCCTGGCCGGTGAATTGGTGTGTGGCGGATATCGTTTCGCTTGCGGAAGTGTAAAGCCTGCCAAGGCTTAGCGTCAAGGCAGGCCAACTGGCGGTAGTGTCCTAATGCTTAGCAAAAGCTTATTTTTGGAATTAGCCGTTTTGGCGCTAGCCACGGTTCCCTTACAAATAAACCGGGGCTAGCGCCCATCGGCTGATCCTGGGAATCCTCATTCTTCGGTACGCTACTAAACCGGCACAGATTTAGACGAGAGGCCCTAACTCTGCGGACTTATCCGTCAAGTCCTTTTCCTCCCCACGACGTGCGACTACGATCCAGGCTGGATTATTTGCGATTTCTTGCTCAAAAAAACATTTCTGATAACCTGCCGATCTTTCGCTCGCAGCCAACGATGCTCGATAAACTCAACCCCGCTCAGCGTGAAGCCGTTTTGACGCTAACCGGCCCGTTGCTGGTTCTGGCCGGCGCCGGGACGGGAAAAACTCGCGTGGTGACCACGCGCATTGCCAAATTGATCAATAACGGGACTCCGCCCGATAGGATTCTAGCGGTCACATTCACACGCAAAGCCGCGAACGAAATGCTCGAGCGTGCGAACAATCTGCTCCCCAAAAAACGATCGCGAAGCAAAGGGCAATCGCGTCCGCAGATTTCTACGTTTCACTCGCTCTGCGTAAAAGTCTTACGACGTCACATCAGCCGGCTCGACTATCCGCCAAAGTTCGTCATTTGCGACCGCAGCGACCAGGAAAGCGAAGCACGCGCAGCGCTCCGTGAGATCCGTTGTCCCGACCAGTCGCTCCGCCCGGGCGACATGCTCGCAATCGTCGGCGGCTGGAAAAGCCGTTCCATCGAACCCGCAAAGGCCGCTACCGTTGCCGAGACCGATCGCGAGCATCTTGCCGCTGCTGCTTACCGTCGCTATCAGAAAAACTTAAAGACCAAGGGGATGGTCGACTTCGACGACTTGCTGCTGTTGGTCCAAAAGTTGTTCGCCAAGTTCCCTGCGGTCAGGCGCGACGAGGCGAACCGGTTCGATCACGTGCTGATCGACGAGTATCAAGACACCAACCAAAGCCAGTATCAAATCGTCAAAGGGCTCGCGATGGGGCACCGTAACCTGTGCGTGGTGGGTGACGACGATCAATCGATCTACGGCTGGCGCGGTGCCGAGGTCGAACACATTTTGCGTTTCCAACGCGATTGGCCCGATGCCACGGTGGTGCGCCTGGAAGAAAACTACCGCTCCACCGCCGCCATTCTCGGCTATGCCAACACGCTCATTGCATTCAATCGTTTGCGGCACGAAAAAGTGTTGCGCCCAGCCCGCGCCGGCGGACAGCGCCCCCGTGTGATGCAACTTCCCGACGAAACGGTCGAAGCCCAGAAAGTGGTCGCCGACATCCAGCAGCAGCTTTCCCAGCCGGGAGTCGCTGCCCGCGATTTTGCCATCCTTTTCCGCACCAACGAGCAGCCGCGGATTTTTGAAACCGAATTGCGCCGGGCAAAGTTACCCTACGTGCTGCTGGGGAGCATGAGCTTTTTCGATCGCAAAGAAGTCCGCGATCTGGTGGCTTACTTAAAAGTCATCGAAAACCCGAATGACGAAGCGTCGCTACTGAGGATCATCAACACACCCGCCCGAAGCATTGGCGCTTCGACCGTAAAACGGCTCGTGGAAGCCGCCACGTCGCGCGGCGGGCACATTTGGGAATTGCTTGCCAAGGGCGAACAGCAAAAACTTCTCGCCCCCGCCGCTGCCCACGCTGTTTCACAGTTCCACCACTTGATCGTGGCGCTGCAAGAAAACATCGGTAACCACACGCTGGCCGATTTTGTTTCGCTGGTGATCGACAAAACCGGCTACCGCCGCGAGTTGAATCGCCTCTACCCCGACCCCAACGACCGCGAATCCAGAACCGCCTCGCTCGAAGAAATCGTCAACGCCGCCGCCAACTATCAACAACAAGCGCGCGAGCCATCGCTGCGCGATTTTCTCGACGACATCGCCCTGGGAAACCGCGACAGCACCGAGGACAAAGAAAACCAACTGCAAAACAACGCCATCGCGCTGATGACCATGCACTCGGCCAAGGGACTCGAGTTTCCGTACGTCTACCTAGTCGGCCTGGAAGAGGGCATCCTCCCGCACAAACGATCGGTGGAAGCCGAAGGCGACGCCATCGACGAAGAGCGCCGCCTCTGCTACGTCGGCGTCACACGAGCGCAAGACGCGCTCACACTTTCATTCGCCCTAACCCGCCGCAAATGGGGCAAGCCCCGCGAAACCATCCCCAGCCGATTCCTCTACGAAATGACCGGCCAAGCTGAAAACGGGCGGGCGAAGCGAGCAGCGGCCAGCGGGTAGCCTTCAGCAAGAAATAGCTGATTGCTGAAAGCTGAACGCTTCGGAGAGATGCTTGATGCTTCCGATCTTCGCCGAATAACCTGCGTCACTTATCGTCTACGCTGCTGCACTATCCTGATCAGTTTGATTCTTGGTTTGGGCAACCAGGTTTAGTGGTTCTGGTATGCCAACCAACGAGGTCTTAGGAATCCTCAGCGCTGTGGTGATGACGTTCCACGTCAACGTCGCCAGAATAAAGACGGTGATTGGGTTAACCTCAACGCCAAAGGCGATGCCAATACAAATAGCATACATTAATATCAACGGCGTTACACAGCATGCGATTTGGACCCAACGCGGCGGCTTAAAGCTTCTAGAAAGGGATTTCGTCATCGGAAGGACCCTCCTTTATAGAAGCTTCGTCGTCCCGAAATTCTACTGCACTAGTGTCAATGTCGCTCAGATCAAGAAACGGAAGTTCCTTCAACTTCGCCAAGCCTTTGTCGATTTGGTTCTGCAAATGCTCAAAGTGATCGATCAGAAGCCCGTAAAGCTCAGGCAACAACTCGGCAGCTTTTGCTTTATAGAAGACATTGGTATGGGTTACGCGATTCGATCTATGCTTATCTGGTGCCTCATAGTCATCAAGCATCAGGCACCACGAATCCTTTCCTGCTCTTTGTAACCAAAGGCGGTATTGCGTGTCTTGCTCAACTTCGGTGCCAATTGAGACCTTACTTGGCAGTTCATTTAAGAAATCTTCAGCCTGCTCAAGAGCATGAGACAATCGAGTTGACTTTTCCATGTACACTATCGATTTCCCTCTTAGTTCGTCGAGAATACGCGATTCTCCAGACTGCTGATTAGGCACAGCAACCTCCTTTCGGCCTCACGGCCCGCCACAACGGCGTTCATAGATTGAGAAATGTGTCGTCAGCTATTCACATAGCTAACTACGGCACCCTACGGTCCCGCACAAAATGTGATGGGGGGCATGTCCTCACGGACACTCCTCCCTACCCTTCAATAGATCATATTTTTAGGACTCGGTCAAACAACTATCAAGTAGGGTAGTTTTTTGGAGTCAACCTCATTGAGGGGCATTTTGAATAGAAGGCAACGGAGTGCAGGTTCTCTGTGCTCTCCGTGTCTCCGTGGTTCTTATCCCACTTTTCCCCTCAGCTCCAAAACTGCCGATCGAGCATGCGGTAGTTGATCGCTTCGCTCAAGTGCTCGATGCCGACGGTTTCGGCGCCGTCGACGTCGGCGATGGTGCGGGCAACGCGTAGCACTTTGTCGTGTGCGCGGGCCGAAAGGCCGAGTTGGTCGACGCTTTGTTCGAGCATCTTTCGGCACGCACCATCCAGCGGGCAAAGTTCCCGCAATTGGCGTGTCGTCATTTGGGCATTTATTCGAATGCGTGATCCTGCAAACCGCTCCGCCTGCCGGGTTCTGGCGGCGACGACCGTTTCGCCCATCGAGTGGCTATCGGTGCCGTCCGCCGCGGCAGACAACTCATTAAATGGCACCGCTGGCACCTCGATGTGCAGATCAATCCGATCCAACAACGGACCGCTGATTTTGCTCATATAACGCTCGACCTGATTGATGTTGCAATGGCACTGCCGCCGCGGGTCGTTGCGAAATCCACAGGGGCACGGATTGAGCGACGCGATCATCAAAAAATCCGCGGGGAACTCTGTCGAGTGCAGTGCCCGACTGATCGACACCTGGCCATCTTCCATCGGCTGGCGGAGCACTTCGAGCGTTTGGCGATTGAATTCCGGCAACTCGTCGAGAAACAACACGCCGTTGTGTGCCAAGCTAATTTCGCCCGGCGAAGGGACCGACCCGCCACCCACCAAACCGGCGTTGCTAATCGTGTGGTGCGGCGCCCGATAGGGACGCCGAGCCAACAGCGGCCTGCCCGACGGGAGTTTTCCCAATGCGCTATAGATGCGCGTGGTTTCAATCGATTCTTCCGCACTCAACACTGGCATGATCGAAGGGACGCGTTTGGCAAGCATCGTTTTTCCCGACCCCGGCGGGCCGACCATTAGCAAATTGTGCCCGCCCGCCGCGGCAAGCGTCAGCGCGCGTTTGGCCATCTCCTGGCCACGCACGTCGGCAAAGTCGACATCGTAGCCGCCCAACTCGTCGAACAATTCATCGAGCCGCGACGGGGTTGGCTCCAACGGCAGGTGCCCCGCAAAAAATGCGGTAGCCTGCGTGAGACTATCGACCGCGATCACCTCAATGTTTTCCACCACCGCCGCCTCGGACGCATTGGCCGAAGGGACCACAATCCCCCGTGCGCCGTTGTTGGCAGCCGAAATCGCCATCGACAGCGCGCCCTTAATGGGCCGCGTAAAACCGTCAAGGGCCAGTTCGCCCGCCACGGCATATTGATTCAACAGATCAGAATCCAACTGCCCACTGGCGGCCAAGAGCCCCAACGCAATCGCCAAGTCGAACGACGCCGCCTGCTTCGGCAACTCGGCCGGGGCAAGGTTGATCACCACCCGGTTCTGCGGCCGTACGTAGCCGCTATTGACCAGCGCCCGCTCGATGCGATGGACGCTCTCCTTCACCGCCGCCTCAGGCAGCCCCACCAGAATCACCTTGGGTATCGCGGCGGGCGACACATCGACCTCGACCTCCACCGGCAAGGCGTCGATTCCCAGCAAGCTCAGCGTATGCAATTTGGCAAGCATCAGAAAAACCACCAAAAACAGGGTTGACACAAACAGGGACATACATGAATGTATGTACACCTACTGACTTGGCAAGCACAATTCCGTGAAGAAACGGGAAAAAATTGCAGATGGGCAGAAAAAAACATCGTTCATAATAGCCGCGGCCGGGAGGCCGGGGTCGCGCTAGAAATACCAGCCGGCTTCCGCCGGCGGCTAGGATGATGTCATGAAATTATCGATCAAAGTTCTGCCGTCTTCTTCCCGCGATGCGGTCGCCGGTTGGCTGGGGGATACGCTCAAAGTAAAAGTGCGCGCCCCGGCCGAAAGTGGAAAGGCCAACCGGGCAGCGGAAAAAGTGATCGCTAAGGCGCTCGAGTTGCCAGCGGGATCGATCGCGATCACAAGCGGCCACACTTCAGAGAGAAAAACGGCCGAGATCGCTTCGCTCACTGAGACGGAAGTTTACAAGAAACTTTGCAAGTCAGCGAATTAACGCGGCGTCGAACCCTCGGCAAGTTCCAACAGGGCGATTTCCGGTGGACAAAACCAGCGGAAGGGAGTCGTGCCTGAAATTCCGCGCGTGACGTGCAACACCGTATTCTCTTGGCGATAAACGCCGACGACGTGCCGCGTGCCGTGCAAACTGGGGCAAGCGACCGCGCCAATCAGCGGGAAACAAATCTGCCCGCCGTGCGTGTGCCCGGCAAGCGCCAGGTCGGCATCGTGTTGGACGGCCCAATCGAATTGGTCGGGCGTGTGCAAAAGAAACAGCCGCAACGGCAGGTTTTCTGGATCGCGATTCGGAGCATCGTCGAATTGGGCACACTCGGTGAGCCATGGCCGTTCGTTTCCGGCCAAGATCACCGGGGCGCCGTTCCAATCGGCTTGCAGCCAACGACCGCTGAGGCAAGTGAGCCCCGCATCGGTAAGCAACTTGCGCGTTTGCTGAATATCAACAAATACATCGTGATTGCCGAGGATAAAATAAACACCCAGCGGTGCTTCTAGTCGGCCAAGCGTTTCCGACAACCAAGGCCAGCACGATTCGTTCTCGACGATGTCGCCGGTGATCATCACAGCATCCGGCTCCAACCGGTTCACTTCCTCCATAACCCTTGTGAACCACGGTTTGGCAATCTGTCCCGTAATATGCAGGTCGCTAATGTGTGCGACCTTGATACCAACATGCTGCGAATGCAAACGGGGAATCGCCACCGTTTTGCGATATACCGAAAGTTTTAATATCTGATTGCCCGGCAATCGTGCCAGCAGGCGTGGATAGGCACCCACAAACAAATCGAAATTACCTGCGTCGCCGTGGGCAACCATCTCTCGGCTCGCATGGAGCAGAGTTTGCGGATGATTGGTCCTGTACGCACGAAACCATTTCAGAATCAAAAAATAGCACGCTACGATAATGCAAAATTGGAAATATCGTGAAGCAAGCCCTGAGGGCTGCGTAGGTCCCGCCCGTAAATGTGTAATCAGTTCTGCCCCGTAGGAAACAAACATCCAAGGCAAAACGAGAAACGCGAGCAAACAAAAATCGGTGACGCGATCGATAACAATCCGCAGCCCGGCCCAGCCATGCAGGCGATTGACCACTTCCATCCAAAGATACCCATGCCCCAACAAAGCAGCGACGACCAGACAAACATCGATGGCTGCAGACATCCAGCAAAGTTCCTAGCGGGAGAAAAGCATTTAGCGGTTAGCCTTTATAGCCAAGTTTTATCGGATGATAAGCTAATTGCTAACGGCTAATAACTAACAGCTAAAAATCATGAAGAAGATTCGCTTTGTGAAAGAACCTCTTCAATAGCACTGACGAGTTGATCCAGGCGGAAAGGTTTGAACAACACGATGGTCACCCCTTCCTGTCTGGCCTTGATGATGGAATGTCCCGGGTCGTAGCCGAACCCTGTCATCAAGATCATGGGGACGTTTTCCATCAGTTCACGCATTTTCAGGTAGAGCTCGCAACCATTCATGTCCGGCAAGCGAATGTCGGAGATGATCGCATCGTAGGCGACATCGGACCCAAGGTTGCGGACCATAAAGCGTGCTTCGTTGCCGTCGTGTGCGGTTTCAACAAAACAATGATATCGCTCCAACAGAGCGTGCGCTGCCATACGGACCGATTCGTCGGCATCGACCACAAGTATTCTCTTGCCTGCCAATTGCGGGCGTGCTTCGGTTACCGTAGCGGTGGGAGAGGCTTTGGCGGGCGCCATGCTTTGGCCAACTTTTTGAATCACGCGCTTGATATCTCGAGCGCTGCGAAGAATCGACTGCAGCCGCTGAACCACATCGGGTTCGTGGCCAATGTAACGCTCCATGACGTTCACCGCATCGTTTAGGATCACATCCACCGGCAAGGCGACCGCGCTGTGGATGGCTTCGACACTGGCTGCGGCAGTACTGGCTTTTTCGGCGGCCAGCAATTCCAACGTGTGGATTGCCACCGCAACGTCGCGGGCAAATATCTCTAAAAACTGCAAATCGCTCTCGGTAAAAGCATTCCCCTCGGGACTTTCCACGTTGAGGGTGCCGATCACTTGATCGTGAAGCATCAGGGGCACGGTCAACGAACTTCTTGCACCCTCGGCTCCTTCTAAGTAAAGCGGATCTTCAACCGTGTGCTCGCAGATATAGCTCTTACCGGTCGAAGCCACAAAACCGGTCACGCCATAACCTTCCGCATCCGCTTTCAGAAAGCGTTGTTCTGCCGAGGGAACCAGTCCTACCGCCAACAACGGTTGGAGTTCTCTCGTTTCCTGGTCGAGCATGCGAATTTCGATCACATCCAGCTGCAGTACGTCCTGCGTACATTGAAGGATGTTCGATTTCAAAAGCTCGATCCGCTCTTCCGCGGGAAGATTGCTGACTTCGTCGGTAGTCAGATCGGCAAGCTCGACTCCCGCTTGATGAATCGCAGCGAGCTTTTGTTGCTGCAAGATTTCATCGCTGATGTCGTGGACCGTAACCACCAAGTGCTGCGGAGTATTATTATCTTTCTCAAGAATTGGCGCGGCATGGATACGGAAATGCCGATTGTCGGTACAACGTATGGTCGAAGCGCTCCCTTTGCCGGTCGTCAACGCCGTGTGGAAGGGACAATAATCGGGACCAAGAATCTCCGGGCTTCCGAGGACGTGATAAAAGTTTTCGCCCATCACATCTTCTCGGCCACTCCATTCGCACAGCCTGCCATTGCCCCAGAGGATGACGTTCTCGCTGTCCAGCAGTACCACTCCGTCGGGCATCCCCTGCAGAATGCGATCGTTGCGAATGAGCTGGCCTACGTCGGCCACTTCGTTGAAGTGATCGGCATCGCAATAGATTGCGGCGAAGTTTTCCCGCGACATGCGCGTCAGCGCTTTGACGGGAGAAAATACCTCGACCACTTCCACATCCTCGCCGAATCGGCTCCGGACATCGACCGTGGAATCGTGGCTCCCTCCGAGAAAAAGAACCCGGGGCAACGCTGACGATACAGCTGACGAAACATCAGTAGGTGCTGTGTGGCGATTTGACGACACGATTGTTTCTGACACCGCCTTCATCTAAGTACTGAATCGTCGAGGCTGCGGTCCGTGCTGCTATCGCGAGAAACTCAGGCCCATTTTATGCAATCGTCTGCTAACAGTATACGAATCGGCTGTCGAAACAACAAGCGAAGGTTTCACAACACGTGCCTGCGAGCAGATATCTCTGCACATAAAACACCGTTTCTGGAGCTTAGCCGATGTCGAGATTCACCCTAGAGAAGAATCGTCTAGGAAAAAAGCAACGATTAGCACGGTCTCCCAAAACGAAGGAATTCTAAGACCCTCTGACCCACTCTTCCGCAATTCCTGCATAAACCTTCCCGACGAGGCTTGCCTTGCCAATGTTTGCCGGGGAATCCTGGACCGAATTGCTCAATTGTACTGCCCTTGTAGCCTCGAGTGGCTTACAATGTGCCTTTCCCGCCAATATTCCCTCCATAGTTTTCTCCCCCCTTCCTCATTCGATTTTAAGTATTCATGTCTCTCACACAATCGGCCCGGTCCGCATCACAAATTAGAAATGTCGCCATTATCGCGCATGTCGACCATGGCAAAACAACGCTGGTCGACCAGATGCTCTATCAATCGGGGCAGTACCGCAACGAAGAACTTTCCAAATTGGCGGGTGGCCAGCATGGCCTGATTCTCGACTCGAACGACCTGGAGCGCGAGCGGGGAATCACTATTTTCAGCAAAAATTGCGCGGTGCGTTACACCTCCGACGAAGGGAGCGAGTACCGCATCAATCTGATCGACACCCCAGGCCACGCCGATTTTGGCGGCGAGGTCGAACGCGTGTTGGGCATGGCCAGCGGCACATTGCTGCTGGTCGACGCCTACGAGGGCCCCATGCCCCAAACCCGTTTCGTCCTGCAAAAATCCCTCGAATATGGTTTGCAGCCGATTGTTGTGATCAACAAGGTCGATCGCCCCGACGCTCGGCCTCATGAGGTGGTCGACGAGGTGTTCGACCTGCTGGTCGAACTGGACGCACCCGACCACGTATTGGAGTTTCCGATCCTGTTTGCCTCAGCCCGACAAGGCTGGGCCACGCACGACCTGGCTGAAGAAAGTGATTCTCTCAAGCCACTTTTCGAATCGATAGTGGCCCATGTCGCGGAGCCCGAGAGCGGGCTCCACGATTCGCCTTTGCGTATGCAGGTCACCACACTCGACTATTCAGAATACGTGGGCCGCATTGCAATCGGCCGCGTACTCTCCGGAGTGGTTCAAAAAAAACAACGCGTTGCCGTGATCGATCGCAAGGGTAATACTTCCGAACGTCAAGTGGCCCAAGTGTTGGCCTTTGAAGGGCTTGATCGCCACGAAGTCGAACAAGTCGATGCGGGCGATCTCTGTGCGGTCGTCGGGCTGGAGCCGATCGAAATTGGCGATACGATCTGTTGCCCCACCCACGGCGAACAACTCCCGGTCGTGAATATCGACGAGCCCACCTTGCACATGACGTTTCGGGTAAACGACGGTCCATTTTCAGGCCGGGAAGGCAAGTTTCTTACCAGCCGGCAAATTTCTGAGCGCCTCGAGCGCGAACTTCGTTCGAACGTTGCCCTGCGTGTCTCCCCCGGGGCGACCCAAGAGCAGTTTCGCGTCTCAGGCCGTGGGCTAATGCACCTTGGAATCCTGCTGGAAAACATGCGCCGCGAAGGATTCGAGCTCTGCGTGGGCAAACCGCAAGTGATCACCCGCGAAATCGACGGCCAACAGTGCGAACCGATCGAGCAATTGGTCGTCGATTGCCCCGATGCCTGTCAAAACTCGGTAATGGCACTCGTAGGAGATCGTCGGGCCACGGTCACAAAAATCAGCCATCGCACCGCGTCGGGGGGCTTTGTCCACATGGAATTTACCATTCCTGCCCGTTCGTTGATGGGCCTGCGCAGTCGCATGCTCAATGCCACCCAGGGTCAGGCAATCATGCACCATACCTTGCTCGATTACGAGCCGGTTCGGTCCGTGGCAGTGCATCGGCCAGTAGGAGTGCTCATCGCCAGCGAGGCTGGTTCAATAACGGCTTATGCACTCGACGCACTCTACGACCGAGGCGAGTTTTTCATCCGCCCCGGCGATCAAGTTTATACAGGCCAAGTGGTTGGCGAACATTGCCGCACCGGTGATCTGGTCGTCAATGTGGTTAAGGGCAAAAAGCTGACGAACATGCGCGCAGCTGGCAAGGACGACAATAGCCAAGTTCGACCGGTACGCGAAATGTCGCTCGAAGCATGCCTCGAATACATCGAAGACGACGAACTGGTGGAAATCACTCCCGGCTCGATCCGATTGCGGAAAACCTTGTTGGGCGAAGCGGATCGACGCCGCGCCTCCCGACGGGCCGCAGAAAACAATTAAACCGCCCCAACACGAGCGACTCTCGCTACGACCCACATCATCCGCACAGTCGATCCCCCATGCGCGGAACTGCAATCACCCTCCGTGCGAGTGCTCCGACGATTAGTCCCCCGCCCGTTTCAAGAGGCTATGCTTGAATGGAAACGAATCACAGCTAGGCCACAAGTGGCTGGCCGCTTGCGGCTTTGCAAAAAATTCATTCATTAAGAAATAGTCAGGGGCACTGGATGTTTACCAATAGGAAAACTGTTCGCTTGGGTACCCACGCTCGGCAAGGTCTTTCGTTCGTCGAATTTGTGGGATGCATGCTCGCAATGGGCGGGGGTGTTGCCATTGGCTCGTTTTATTTGGGTGTCGACATACAAACGGTGGCCATCGGCATTCTTGAAAGTGCCGAATTGGTCGAACCAGGATACTTCGCCTCGAACGCATCCGCCCAGAAGCAGCTCACAAATAGCGACAAAAATGTTTCGGGGGGCGTGGCTCAGAAAACCGTGTTGAACGAAGCGATTAAATCTCAGCCTTACGACCAAACCGAGGCAACTCCCCTCAAAGCAGAAGACAACCCTGAAAATACTTCCACTGTTCTCACAACGATTCCAGAATTGACAGACGAACAACGGCATATCGCGACCCAAGAATACTGGAACGCACTTACCGATTGCATGTTCGAGGAAGCATCGCAACGTGCCGCTGGTATCGTCAGCAATACAAATTGGCAGTTATTCGATTACTTGACACACCGCCGCGATGGACACACGAAAGCGATCGAAGCAATCGAACAACTCGACGAACAGGGCGTTGACGCTCGGCTGATTTCCCACGCACACCAAGTCCTCACTTGGAACCGAGCCGGCAAGAAACTTTATGGCCGAGCCGTGGATTTGCTCACCGACGCCCCCACCGATGAATTGACGGGCCCATTCGCTCAAAGTTGGCAAAGTTCTGCAACTCAGCACCGGATGGAGGAAAAGCTGCTCCGGGACAAGCACGCCGCCGTGACCAGTTATCTCGACCACACCTACAAAGCGATCGCCCCGTTCCAAGGAGCGTATTCACGTTAAATGGGTCCTTGGCACGGGGGGAGTCCGCCAAGCCGCAAGCGGCTGCCGCTTGCGGCTTGGCGGAACACAATCGTTGCCTCGCACTTTGAAGCCAATTACTATGGATTGCATGTGAGACAGGCGATTGTCTCCTGGTGAACAAGAGAACGTGGCACTTACAAATAAGGTTTAGTGAGATGCATAAGATTTTCCGCTGCATACTTGTCGCTGTGTTGACATTTGGCATGACCGTCAACGTTTCGTCGGCAGGACGTTTGTTTCAGCGCGGGTGTCCCAAACCCGTCTGCTGTCCTGTGGTCGAATGCGCCTGCCCCCCCGTCAGTTGTTCCCCAGTGGTGATCTGCTGCGAAAGCGCCGACTTTCAAGATTCGCCACAGCCAACAACCGATCCTTTGCCCGACGGGTTGGAACCGGATGAGGTTGAAGCCGAGAAGATTTCCCCGGCGATCACACCTGGTCCGGTCGACGATTCTTCGTCAAATATCGAACCGACTAAGATGAGCAGTCCCGAACCAGCAATCGACATCCCCGTGGCCCCGCTTGGCGTACCACCAATGCCGGAGACGCCCGCCGAACCTTCTGTGCAACCTCCTGCGACAGACACAGAAGACGACTTGCAGGACATGTTTGATACGCCAACGCCTTCAGACGACGTTGAGGAAATGGTACCCGAAGACGATCTGTTCGGATCCTCTGAACCAGAGAAAACAGCGGAACCAGCGCCCACGGCGGCAGAACCGGTTGAAGTAGAAAGCGCCCCACCCACGGAAGCAGATCCACTTGACGAATTATTCGATTCGCCGGACAAACCTGAAGTCCCTGAAAACTCCGAGGCACCTGAGAACTCGGAAGAAAGTGACATACCGCATCCTGAGGAAGATTCGTTTGACGATCTGTTTGGCCAAGTTGTGCCGCCAGCAGAACTCAGTACGCCGGGCGGTCTGTTGAGCAATCTCACTCGGCAATGGACCGACGACACGGCGAAATATCAGTGCGAAGCCCGATTGGTGCACGTGATGAAAGACAAAGTCGTGCTGGCAAACGCCCGTGGAAGCGAGTTGGCCGTTTCGCTTGCCCGGCTAAGCGACGACGACCTGAAATTCGTCCACCAGCAAGTGGTTGCAAAGCGAGCCTTGCTAGCAAGCCAAGCTGCCGGCGAGAAGTTGGCGAGTGCCTTTCAAGACTGAATTGGGGGGCTGCCAACGCTAGCGCTTTTCAGGTGCGCGGCAAAGTCTGCGCTCTTGGCCTAAATTGACAACGTACCGCAGGTCGATGACTGTGGTAAGAAGCTCTTCGAATTAGCTCTTATCGCGGACACAAATCTATGAAACCAGCATTGCTCGGATTGGCAATTCCAACGATTGCCTCCGCCGCCGTTGCCGTGGGACGAACGGCTGCTTCGGTCACCAAGCCGTTCGCTAGCGCCCTGCACGCAGCCGCCGATCTACTTGATGGTTCCACGCAATCGGGATCGCCGACCGTCGAATTGTCAACAAAATCGGGGAGTGAATTGGATCCGCTTGTCGAGCATCTGAATCTGGTCGACATCCGCGAACATGCCGACGAACTGCAAAATGGTTTGGAGCAACGCCTGAGCCAATTGCTCTCGGACTTGGGGATCGAACTCGACGAGCCGATGAACTTAAGAATTTCGCGCTTCGATGGTCAATTGGAAGTCGAAGGCGATATCTCCCAGCGGGCAGTCCTCGAAGCCGCGTTGGCTCATGATCCTAGCATCGCAGCCGACTTCCGACATCTGGCAGCCATGCGTCAATTGCTGGCCGTTGCCGACGAGCAGCACGCCACGCCGCTCGACAAACCATTCCAGGCCACATTGAAACCCTCGGACCTTGGTCGCACCATCCGGCTGGACTTTAGAGACGCTGCCCAATAACCCTCTTCGCAGCTTGCTCACCGCTGTGGACGCATTGGGGAATCCCTACGCCATGATAAGCGTTGCCCGCCAACTCCAAGCCCGGCAATTTTTCGACTCGCGATTCAATCCCCTCGATCAGTTGGACATGGCCAACGTGGTACTGAGGCATCTTCTCGTGCCACTTGGCAATATCCACGATTAACGGCTCGCCCCGCAATCCAACCAATCTCCGCAGCTCGGTCAGAGCAATTTCCTGCAATTTATCCTCAGAGAAATCCACTTGTTCGGGATTCAATGCCCCGCCGAGAAACACCCGGATGAGAACCGTCTCGTCAGGCGCTCGACCAGGAAACTTGTTGCTAGAAAAACTTGCCGCGACGATGGCACGGTTTTCGACGGTGGGAACCACAAATCCAAAACCGTCGAGTGGGTGGGATATTTGTTCGCGGCGAAAAACCAAACTGACCACCGCGCTGCTGGCATAAGGAATCTTCCGCAACAAATCGCCAAGTTGCGAATCGACGCCCTCGACAATCGTTGCAGCGCAGGGTGTGGGCACAGCTACGATAACTCCGCGAAATGTCCCCAGGGATTTTTCGTTCGCTGCAAATAGCGACCATTGCTTGCCCTCGGTCTGTGTAATCCTGTCGACCAGGCAGTTCCTATGGATCTGCTGCTCGGTCAATTGATCGGCCAAGGCGTCGACCAATTGTTTCAACCCATTGCGTGGAGTCACAAAACCAGAGTAACGGGCTCCGCTCGCATTTTCGCTTGCCAACGCGCCCGATTTCATCGCTCGACGGAGGCTACCGAACTCTCGCTCGGCGGCCAGGGCCTCGGGCATTGTCGCGGCCAAACTCAATTGGTAAGGATCTGCAGTGTAGATCCCCGCCAACAGCGGCTGCACCAATTGTTCGAAAGTTTCGCGTCCCAAGCGCCGAGTGGCAAACGATGCCACGCTTTCGTCAAAATCGTTTTGCGCCAGTTCGTTGGGAGAAGCGATCCATGGTTCGCAAAACAGCCGCAACTTGCCCAGCCAACTCAACAATGGCGTGCGCACCAGAGGCCATATTCTCTGGGGCCGCATCACGACAAACCCTTCGGGAACAGGATGAAGCTTTCCGGATCGAACCACTAGCGCCCGCCGGGATTCCACATTGGTCGGGAGCAGGTCATCTTCGAGCCCCAGTTCATGGCAAAGCTCCGCAGCCCAGGGGTACTTGGTAAAAAAGCTGTCAGCTCCCCGCTCGATCAGGCAACCTTTATGCGTGCGCGTATCGAGGACTCCGCCAAGTCGATCGCCCGCTTCGAACAATTCGACAGTTGCTTGGGGAACTAATCGGGAAATCCGATACGCCGCAGTCAACCCAGAAATACCACCGCCGACAACGGCATAGCGAGGAGAATCGTCAGATGAAATCTCTGCGGACAAACGAGTTTACCAAAATCTAGTGCATGTCAGAATTCACAGGCGTCCTAGCCACCGGCGGAAGCCTGTGGGCCGCTGCCCGCTTATGCTACCAGACCTTTCGACTGGATCGCCAGGGCCAGTACGAAGCCGGTTTCGCTCCAAGCCGGATTTCCATGCCCGCGGTGAGCGAAACATTGTTCATCGTCGACAAGCCGTCAGCGCCGAACGCAAGATTGTCGAGTACCTCGAGCCTCCACACAAGCCACGGCCATTGGTGGAATTGGACGCCCCCGCCAAAGGGCATGGTGGCCAACGTCGCGTTGTGGTTGAGACTTTGATCGTCAAGAAAATCGACCTGAGCCACTCCAAGCCCCCAGAGAAAATAGGGACGCACTTTGGAATCTCCCCACGGATAATAAATCAGGTCGACGTCGCTCACCACATAACTCACCTCGTTCGGCTCGGCCTGTGGGGTT
Organism: Planctomycetota bacterium; assembly: GCA_029259915.1. Taxonomy (GTDB): domain Bacteria; phylum Planctomycetota; class Planctomycetia; order Pirellulales; family Lacipirellulaceae; genus Bythopirellula. The sequence goes on from JAJDED010000061.1 coordinate 155,408, forward strand.
GCGAACTGCGCACTCGTGTCGGCCCAGCCAAGACGCCACTCCAAGCCCCAGTAGTAATCAAAATCCCAACCAAGCCGCACGCCGCCGAAGACCACGTTCTCCTGGCTCACGCGGTTGGAAATCAGGTCGTCTCCCAACAGGGGCCCTAAAAACCAATCGACATGGTAAGGCCGATTAAGCCAACTGGTTCCCTTGAGAGGAATCCCCCGTCCCACGTTGCGGCCATGCGTCGAAGAATGGCGAAATCCGAAATGCCGAACCCAATCGAATGGCAACAGATCCTCTTGCTGCCAATAGTTTGCGGAATCGTCAGTCAGACTTTCCCACGTATCAAACTGAGCCGCTTCCGGGGCACAAAAGTCGCACGCTCCCGAGTCTGTTTCGACATACAAGTCTGCTACGGGTTCGATCGATTCTTCGGCGGCAGTTTGCGCACACCAAAAAATCATCAGCGCTGCTCCCACGAGCGCATAGCGCCACATGCGTAGCGCACCAAAAGCGCGCTTACGGGCGAACGAATAAAAGCGGTTCGCAACCATAGCTTTACTGCGCAAGCAGAAACGGAAGAAGAGAACGGCCCCGTGGCCAAAAATGGGCGGGAAGTATGGCGAGCCGCCCCATGCGTGTCAACGGCGGCCAGCCGCTTGCGGTTTAGCGAGAAGAACTATCTGCTAGCAGGTTCAGCAATGGCAGCAGTTTCGGTGACAACGTCGGTATGACTACTCAAATCGACCTGGGAATCCGCCGCGACTTCCTCGACCGTTGCAGAAACCAAGATGGTAGCACCCCGGTTTTCACCGCGATCGGTCTTAATCCGCACTGGCACCTGCACAGCGCCCGACTTATTCGGCGGTATGTAAGTCAATTCGACAAGATGAACGGCCTTCGAGTCGTTGTCGGTTTTGAACGTGAAGCAATTGTCTCCACAGTTGACGTCGGCAATGCGAAACGGTTTTTTACCCCGGACCACAATTTTCCGGGTCACTGGCTTTCCTGCCACGACATTGCCAAGCACCAGGTTTTCGGGGGTGACAGAGAACTCCGGCACGATGCGCCCCTCGACAAACAGGGGGAATCGTTGGCTCTCTGCCCGAGGGTCGTTGGTAACCACGGTCAATTGGTCTTTCAGATAACCCGCCGGGACATTGTCCTTCAAACGAACAAGCAAGCCGTAGGATACTTTCCCCCCGCCGCGAGCAAATTCGTCGAGTTCCACTTCAAAATGATCATTGTCGTTGGTCACGTCGAGGATTTTCCAATTTTCACGGCCTGCGTAAGTCACCACCACCCGCTGCTCCAGTGGCACGCCCTCATCCACATTGCCAAAGGCGACCGAACCTGGCTGGAATACGACGTCGCCCCGGATATTACCATGGACACGTACCTGGACTTCCGCCGAATAGGGCGGAGCAAACGACACGGTCAGCGTGGCACCATGCCGACCGACAAAGGTCCGCGTATTGAATTTGGCGACGATGTAGCCTTTTTCGTGCGTGGCAATCGTGCCGTTTTCTACAGTCGGCGTCGTACAACCACAACTGGAACGTACGCCCGTGATTTTCATCGTCTGCTTGTAAAGATTGGTCACCTCAAACCTGAAAACGGTATCGGCACCGCGGGCGACCGTGCCAAAATCGTGCTCGGTCTTGTTAAACATCTTTTCGGCCCAATCTTGAGCCGCAGCGGGAGCCGTAAAAAGCCCCACCAGCAGAAGCCAACTTGCGAACAACGTGCGTATCATGGCGAAGTGCTCAAAAAGGACGAAAGGGCCTGTTCTCGCAAATCTCTTGGCATCTCTGATCAACTGACTGACCCCGCTAAAGAAATCTAGGTGCATCCACGCTTCAAACGTGCGTAGAGTATTCTACCGTAACAACCGACGATTGGTTCGTTTTTCAACCCAAAACTGGGTCATTTTCCCCCATTTTCCCCCTGTTGGGGAAGAGCAGTTTCGATCGCCCGCTCTGAGCACAATCCGTGAAGATTACCGGTTGTCGTGATTGCAAGCTCGAATGAGGGGTAATAAGGTGGCATGGCCTCGGAGGTCCGCCGACGTGGCCATGATTACGGCATTGCAGTGTGTATGCCCCATGCCCACGCAGACGAGGGCATGCCACCCAATCTATATCACTTCAAAAAAATCAAATCCCCTCCAAGCACGCGCCCCCCGGTGCAATCGGCAGGCACTTTGGTAGAATGTGCACTCCGATGTGGTTTTCAGCATTTCGCCAAGCTCGAATCCAGAAAAACCATAGCATTTAGTTTGCCCCGCACCCTCCCTTCGTCATGCCTAAGTATCGAAAAGTTGCGATCGTCGGAGTCGGCCTGATTGGCGGCTCGCTTGGCTTGGCACTGCGCAAGCGGGGCCTGGCGACAGAGGTGGTTGGCATCGGCCGTCGGCTGGAAAGCCTAGATAAGGCCGTGGACCGCGAAGCCGTGGACCGCGCGACGGTTGATTTCGCCGAGGGTTTGGCGGAAGCCGAGGTGGTTGTAATCGCAACACCGGTCGAATCAACGGCTGAATTTGTTTGTCGATCGGTGGAATTGGCCACTGATGCTGCGTTCATCACAGACGTTGGCAGCACGAAGGCCGTGATTTGCCAAGAAGTCGCGACCCGTTTGCCCGCAGCACTGCAAAAATTTGTGGGCAGTCATCCTTTGGCTGGCGACCATCGCACGGGCCCCGAACATGCACGGAGCGACCTGTTCGAGGGTAAAACGGTGGTGACGACTCCCACAGAATCGACTCCGCCGGCGCTGGTTGCCCAAGTCGAGTCGTTCTGGGAAAGTCTGGGAGCCCAAGTAGTTCGCATGCCACCGAGCGAACACGACGAAGCCCTGGCCACTACCAGCCATTTGCCACACTTACTTGCCTCTGCACTGGCAGCAACCACTCCGGAAGAATGGCTGCCACTGGCGGCGACCGGTTGGGCGGATACGACACGCGTGGCCGCAGGCGACCCGGAACTGTGGACTCAAATTTTTTCCCAGAACCGCGCTGCCGTGCTCAACGCATTGGACCAGTTGAGCGATGCTTTGAGCAAAGTTCACACGGCACTTACCGACGAAAATTGGACAGACCTTCAAAAAACTTTGCAGCAGGCGAAACGGATTCGAGATGCTTTGGGAAATTGACGTACACCCCCGCGCCAGCCAAACCGATCACGAGGCGCTGCGCGTTGCCGCCGAAGCGGCCGATTTGGGAATCGCGAACAATCTGGGCGTGCGAACCGCGCGCGGGTTTTTGGTCGAAAGCCCCTCACTCACCGCGGACCAAGCGGCTCAATTGGCCGACGAGCTGTTTGCCGATGCCCTGGTCGAACAACCCATTACCGCCCCGGCAGGCGATGCACGTTTGGCCGAACCTCCAAATAAAAATGGCAAACTGATTCACGTGCTGCTGAAGCCGGGCGTCATGGACCCGGTCGCACTCAGCGCCGAGGCCGCGGCACGCGATTTTGGGTTTTCACTCGACGCCATTCGCACGCTGAAAAAATATTGGATTGACGCCACCGACGATCAACAACTCCAAACCATCGGCAACCGCATTCTGGCCAACGACGCGATCGAACAAGTAGTCGTGGGTCCCCTGCCCTTCGATCGGCTCCAACTCGGCAGCGAATACGATTTTGAGTTGAAGAACATTCAACTTAGCGGCCTCGACGACCGGCAACTCATAGAGCTCAGTCGCACGGGCCAGTTGTATCTGCAGTTGGCCGAAATGCAGACCATCCAGCGCCATTTTGCCGAGTTGGGCCGCGAACCAACCGACGTGGAACTTGAAACCGTCGCGCAAACTTGGAGCGAACACTGCAGCCATAAAACCTTGGCGGGGCGGATTGCCTATCGTGACGAACAAGGCGAACGCCAGTTTGAAAACATGCTCAAGGAAACCATTTTCGCCGCGACCCAGCAACTTCGCTCGCAGTGGGCCCAAGACGATTGGTGCGTGAGCGTGTTTCGCGACAACGCCGGCGTGGTGCGGTTCGACGACACGTTCAACCTCGCTTTCAAAGTCGAAACCCATAATCACCCGTCCGCCTTGGAGCCCTACGGCGGGGCCAACACGGGCATCGGCGGCGTGATTCGCGACACGATCGGAACCGGGTTGGGCGCCAAACCGATTTGCAACACCGACGTTTTCTGTTTTGCCTTGCCCGATACCCCCAGCGACGACTTGCCCCCCGGAGTGCTGCCTCCCAAGCAGGTAATGCGCGGCGTGGTCAGTGGCGTACGCGATTACGGCAATCGGATGGGAATTCCCACGGTGAACGGCGCCGTTTATTTCGACCAACGCTATCTGGGCAATCCGCTCGTGTACTGCGGCAACGTCGGGTTGATCCCCCACGATAAAACTTTCAAGGAACCGCAGCCGGGCGATCTCATTGTTTCTGTTGGCGGACGCACCGGTCGCGACGGCATCCACGGGGCAACTTTTTCCAGTGCGGAACTGACCAGCGAGAGCGAATCGCTCTCCGGAGGTGCCGTGCAAATTGGCAATGCCATCGAAGAGAAAAAAGTGCTCGATGTCTTGCTGGCGATTCGCGATCGGGGCCTGTACACGGCCATCACCGATTGCGGGGCGGGAGGATTCAGCAGTGCCGTCGGCGAAATGGGCGAGGAACTCGGGGCAGAAGTGTGGTTGGACCGTGCCCCAGTAAAGTACGAGGGACTCTCCTACACCGAAGTCTGGATCTCAGAAGCCCAGGAGCGAATGGTGCTGAGCGTCCCGCCCGAGTCGTGGGACGAAGTCCAAAGTATGTGTGCTGCGGAAAGTGTCGAGGCAACCGTCCTGGGAAAATTCGTACCGACCGGCAGGCTCGTGTTGAAATACCAGGATACGGTTGTTGCCGACGTGTCGATGGATTTTCTGCACAATGGCCGTCCGCCCGTGGTTCGCGAAGCGGTTTACGAGCCAGCGCCAGCCAAACCATTGATCATCCCTCAACGCTCGGATTACACCGACGACCTGCTGCGAATCCTGGGTGCGTTCAATGTGGCAAGCAAACAGGCGATCATTCGCCAGTACGATCACGAAGTGCAAGGTGGAAGTGCAATCAAGCCGCTTGTGGGAGCGGCAATGGACGGCCCCGGCGATGCGGCAGTGGTGCGTCCGCTGCTCGATTCCCGGCGCGGGGTAGTGGTGAGTTGTGGGATGAACCCCCACTATGGCGATCTGGACACCTATCACATGGCCACCAGCGCGATTGATGAAGCGGTGAGAAATTGCGTGGCCGTGGGCGCCGATCCGACGCGGATCGCGATTCTCGACAACTTCTGTTGGGGAGATTGCGAAAACAGCGCGACGCTGGGCGGGCTGGTCCGCGCGGCAATCGCCTGTCACGACTTGTCGCTCGTGTTGGAAACTCCATTCATCAGCGGCAAGGACAGCCTGAACAACGAGTTCAGCTATGTCGACGCTCAGGGCGACAAACAAACCATCGCGATTCCGCCTTCCCTGCTGATCAGTGCCATGGGCCAAGTCGACGACGTCGCGCAGTGTGTGACGATGGACTTGAAAGCACCTGGAAATCTGTTGTACCTGGTGGGTGAAACCAAGGACGAACTAGGAGGATCACATTTTGCGTTGGTCCACCGATTATCCGGCGGGGCGGTTCCGACCGTGAACCCCCAGCGCGCCAAGCAAACATTTGCCGCCCTCCACGCGACCATCCGGGCGGGACTGGTTCGCTCGTGCCACGACCTGAGCGAGGGCGGGTTGGCCGTGGCAGCGGCCGAAATGGCATTCGCAGGCGAGATCGGAGCAGAGCTAGAACTGAAAACAGTGCCCGTAGGCAAATCTTCCCTGCAGGCGGTCGCCCGATTGTTTAGCGAGTCGAACACGCGATTCCTCTGCGAAGTATCCGAGGAGCGGGCAGACGAGTTTGAAACACAACTCGCTGGCATACCATGCGCATGCGTAGGACGAACGGTTGCTCAGCCGCAACTAACCATCAAAGAAGCTCCAGGTAGCGAACCGTTGATCGACGCCAACCTCCAAGACTTAAAAACCATCTGGCAAAAACCACTCGACTGGTAAGAATTCATTCCGCAATCCACATTCCGAATTCATATATTCCCATGCCACAGCCTCGAATCTTGATCCTTCGCGCCCCGGGTACCAACTGCGATGCGGAAACGGCTTATGCTTTTCAGTGTGCGGGCGGCCAGCCGCAGGTGCTGCATTTGAACCAATTGCTCGAGTCGCCGCACCTTGCCGCCGAGTACCAAATCCTTTGCCTACCCGGCGGGTTCAGCTATGGGGACGACGTGGCAGCCGGGCGTATCTTTGCCAACCAAATCCGTCATCACCTGAGCGACGTGTTGGCCACGTTTCGAGAAGCGGGAAAGCTGATCCTCGGTATCTGCAATGGATTCCAAGTGCTCATTAAGTCGGGGCTCCTCGACACCGACGATTCCCAGGGACCTGTGGCTTCGTTGGTCTGGAACAACTCGGGCCGCTTTCTAGACACATGGGTTCGCTTACGCGTGGATGGCAACCAGTGCGTGTTTCTTGCCGGCACAGATCGATTGTTCTTGCCCATCGCCCATGCGGAGGGAAAATTTGTCGCGCGAGACCAGCAGGTTCTCGACCAGCTCGGTGCTGCAGGCCAATTGGCATTGCGTTACGATTCCGCGCCCGGGGAAACCGAAGCCACCAATCCCAACGGTTCCATGGCCGATGTGGCTGGAATGTGCGACGCTACGGGTCGTGTTTTCGGCATGATGCCGCACCCCGAGCGGTTTATCGATCCGACACAGCATCCCCAGTGGACACGCCTTGCCGAAGAGCCGGAAGGCGAAGGGCTCAAGCTGTTCCGCAACGCGGTCGGCTATTTCTGCTGAGCATTGTCAGCCATGGGCAACGTCGGCACGGTACCGATGGTTTTCGGCACGGCTGCCGCAGGCGTGACCCGCTTTGTTCGCTGATCGATCCAAGCGTGCGCTGCCCCGGTTGCTCGCTCAATACTAGAAAAATCGCGCAGGTATCCGGCCCGATTGCCACTGCGATCAAGAATCGAAACGCTATAGGTCACGCGACTCACACTGGTGCCTGCTTGGTGACTGACAAAGTGGTACGACCAACCGCCATGCCGGCCTCCGGACGATTTTTCTGTCCCAGGTCTGGCTTGAGAGCGAAACTTGCCCGTGTCGGGCTTGCGGCGTCTGTTCTGTGCATACCAAAGCGACATCGTAGGTGAACTCCAAAGGAAGCGGGGGACCTCCTCTAGTATGCTCGGCGCGGTTGGCCATTGCAGCTGATGGTTGCTTCTCCGATGCAATTTATGCGGGCTGTGGGACGTTTTATTCGACGGTTGTACCGTTTGTAGCAATTGGCTACGGGGTCTCGGCGTCGGGCAAATCATCGTCGTCCGTAATCGTCTCGGCCAACCACCAAGCAAGCCGACCCAGCAAACGGAAGTAAAGGAAGCTTGTGCCAGAAAGCAGCAATACCGACGCGATTATCAGCCAACCCGACAGAACCTGCAGCCCCACAACCGCGGCTCCGCAACCGGCAATCAAGAGCGTTGATTCCACGTAGAAAAGCAACCACGGCCCAGGGCGTTTGATCAGTGAGCGAACCAACTTGGGCGAGAAGAATTCCAATGCCGAACCGTTTTCTAATTGGGACAGCAAGAAGATGGGAAACAACAAGACACAACCCAGGTCCGCCAACAAGGGCCCCACCCCAAAAGGTAACTGGGGGATAAACCGCCAAGCGAGGCAGCCGGGCGCCACGGCCAGACAAAACGCGAAGGCTACGTAGAAAAAATTTCCCACCCAATCGAGAAAAACCGGTCCCGGCGGATTATAAAGTTTATCGTTGCCCTCGGAACTCTCAGTGAGTACGCCCACCCAAAAAGCCGACGCTGCGCCAAACGACAACAAGCCGAATACAGCCGTCACCGCGTAGCTCATTAACACGATTGCCATGGCCAAACCGCTTACGTTGGCCATCGCGTTGGCGATAAACCAAACTTCAAGCGCCAGTGCAAAAGCGAAAACAAAAATGCACTCCGGAAGCGGGCTACGCACCAACATTCGAAACACCCCTTCCAACAGCGGATTTCCCGGCAATTGGGGACGCTCGTAATACTCTTGGCGGAGTTGTTCCTCTCCGGATTCCTCTCGATATTGGCGATTGCGAGCGGCCTGTGACACAATCACGGGCCGGGTCGGGGGGATGTGGGTTTTGTCGAGCTGGTATTCTTCGCCGTCGGGCACCAGCACGTCCGGCCTCGGCTTTTCCTTGGGAGGCGGCAGCACCACCGTTTTCCCGCCGCAATCGGGGCAAGTGAGCTTCGTGCCAACTTGTTTCAACTGGGCATGCATCAACGTGTCGCAAACACGGCAATACACGGGGAAAAATTTCGGTTGTCGCGCAGCCAAATCTTTTGGCAACGGCGCTTCGTCGACGTCCCACAGTCCATACTGCTGACCGTGCATCGCCGCGGGTGGTTTTTTGGGACGGACTTTCGGCGGCGGGGGAATCACAGTCATCGCCCAACAGTCGGGACACTTCGCCTTTTTCCCCACGTCCCCGGTTCGTGCCACAATCCGCGTGTCACACACCCGGCAAAAAAAGCCAACCGTTTCAGGAACCTCTGGGACTGCGGAGACAGCCGCCTCCGGTTCCTCTTCGATACCTGGAACAATCAATATCTTTCCACAACCACCACACCGGCACTTTTGCCCCCGATTTGTCCCAGCCAAAGGCAACGTGGCACCACAGCCATCGCAAACGAACAACTTAGTTGGAGAAAGGGGCATCGACATCGGTGGAGTCCTGCGTGAAAGAAGCAGACTGGCACCCACATTCTAGCGGATCGGCAGCAGAAACCAAAGATTCTTGGTCCCCAGACAAGCGAACAGAAAAAAACCTTGCCATTCCGAGGTCCGCCGAGGAATCTGATTTGCCTACAAGCCTACCCAGGATATCGCCTAGATTCATGTAAAAAGTGCACGCGAAACTCGGCGGTTTGGCACGCCGCCGCATCTTAGTAACGGTCTAAATGCGTTCTTAGGCTCTTAGGTTTGCATGTCGCACCTAAATTGCCTTTGTATGACCGAGCAATTCAGATAGGATGACTAATAAGGGGATGATGGAATTGGGCACTTGCCTTCCTAGAGGAGGTGGTGAAATGGAACAGTTCTCTCTGAATGAGGCGATCTTGAATCGAGCCTTTACCTCTTGCAGTGCTAGATTGGCTTGCCATATCAAACACTTTTTTAGGTCTCTACCAATTTGTGATTTCAACTACCCAAGCATAGAAGTCGTTAGCGAAAATAATTTTTCGGTAAGTACAATGCTAAAATGGCTTTCTCTGTGGCTTATACTTATAAGTTTGAATGTCGAGACCATTTCAGCGGCACCTATTCTAACTATCGACCAGCAAAATACCGAACTCGATCCTACCATGGTGATTGGTGTTGGTACTCTAACTTTCGGGCAGTCGTTCACGCCAACATTGAGTCGTATTGATGCCGTGGAAGTTGCTCTTAAATCAGGGCCTTCGACCTGGAAGATAGAAATTCTGGAGGGCAGTGGACTGAATGGAGACATTCTTGCTTTTTCATCACCAGTAACATTTACCAGACCAATTCCAGTTTCAGATCCCGTCCACTTCGATCTAGTAACACACATTTCAGTAACCCCGGGCAATCAATATACGGTAAGACTTTCAAATGTCAGTGGTGGTGCTGCTGCAGTAGGTATTCCTAACTCTTCGGGCATAGATTCCTATTTGGGTGGCTCTGCATTCTTCCCTTTTTCTACAGGGGTCACTGATATTCTGTTTTCTGTAGGACTGCATACTGCAGTGCCCGAGCCAAGTACGCTCTTACTAGGAGTGATGCTTAGCTTTGGTCTTCTGACTGTGCGGATAAGGAAATAGAGAGTAGAGCCCTGGCCAGAACTCAAATTGGCAGTCGATCTCCGCTACTCATAACTAGCAGCGGTTTTATCGACCGCCGCAGATAAGGGCATGTCCAGAAAATGGGTAGTGGGTCAGTTTGCGTTGCCTTCTTGGCCAAAGGCCATGGTCAACGTAGCCTGGGGCAACGCCCCAGGAATCAAAAGGCAGAAACATCTTTTGGCCAAAGGCCATATTCACCGTGAGCGTAAGTGAATACGGCCTTCAGCCGAATATGCATGGAACACTTTTCAACCTGGGGCGTTGCCCCAGGCTACGGTGAGGCGAGACCTTCGGCCAAATTGACCCACTACCGGTCCCGCGAGCCACCCCTCTTTGTTAGGATCAAGGCAAAGTGAACTAACCCACTCTCCCAAAAGCACGGTATAACCGATGTGGCAAGGCATCTTAGGACACGATGACGTAGTCGAGCGGTTTCGCCAGAGCTTGGCCGAAGGACGGCTTGCTTCGTGTTATCTGTTTCTTGGACCCGAGGGAGTGGGCAAACGGACCTTTGCTCTGAAGTTGGCGCAGGCATTGCTTTGCCAGAACGCCGAGTCTGATAGTCTTACAACGTGCGGCAATTGTGAATCGTGCATGCAAGCGGTTGCAGAGAATCACCCTGACATGGATGTGGTTCGACTTCCCGAGGGTAAGCGGCGCATGCCGGTGGAGCTTTTCTTGGGCGACCGCGATCATCGGCATCGGGAAGGGCTTTGCCACAACATCGCTTTGCGACCGCAGTTGGGTCGGCGCCGCGTAGCGATAATCGAAGACGCCGACCACCTGACCGTGGAAAGCTCCAACTGCCTGCTGAAAACTTTGGAAGAACCGCCCGCCGGGGCCGTGCTGATTCTGATTGCCACCAGCCGCAGCCGGCTGTTGCCGACCATTCTTTCTCGTACTCAGGTGATCCGCTTCCAGGCACTTTCGACCGATGTGTTGGAAAAATTGCTTGTCGAGCAACAAATCGTCAGCGACTCCCAGCAGGCTCGGGCAATTGCCCAAAACGCCAATGGCAGCTTGCATCGCGGCCGTGAACTGGCCGATCCGGAACTGCGAGACTTACGCGAGCCGCTGCTCTCCCAAATGGCCTCGGCAGGTTTTGATAGCGTTTCTTGTGCCGCTTTGTTAACTGATTTTGTGAATCAAGCAGGCAAATCCCCCGAAGCTCGCCGCCAGCGGTTGCGGTCGGTTTTCCATCTCATCGGCAACCATTTCCGCGAACTGCTGCGGCTTTCTTGTTCGCCAGAAGAGTCCTCGGTCAGTGCCCCAGAGTCTGCCAGCAGGCACCTCCAACTGCTTGGTCCCGCCGCTCAATCCAGTGCCCTAGCAGCACTCGATCGTTGTCTGGAGGCGGAAATTCAGCTCGACCGCAATGCCAACCAAGCGACGCTGCTGGAGTGTTGGCTGGACGATCTGGCAGGGCTGCTGACCCCGGCTTGAATCGGACTCGGGAGCGAAATCCAACTTATTCGCTATTACCTGTTTTCAGAATTCGGTTGCTTGCTTACACTCTTTGCCATGAGGCAGAAAACATCTGCTCAGGCGGCATCTCAAACATTCTGAAATAGCACGAAAACCACCGTATTATCGGCCAAAATGGCTTCTGATTCTTGATGCCTGGTGGGCAACTGCGTGCTAGATTCTTTTACGGACTATTGATTTTTAACGGACTATACCATCACCGCTCTGCTAAAGCTTGAAGAGGAAACGATATCGTGGATACGAGTTTGATCGTCTATTTGGTCCCAGGGGTCGCAATTCTTGCCTTGGGTTATGCCCTGGTTCGCGCCGGTTGGGTGCAGCGTCAGGATCCTGGCAATGAACGAATGCAAATCATTGGCCAGTGGATCGCCAACGGCGCCATGGCCTTTTTGTCGCGCGAGTATCGCATGCTCGCGATATTTGTCGTGCTAGTTGCCGTGCTGTTGGGAGTGACCAACGCCGCGATTGGCGAGGAACAAAACACCAATGGCCTGATCGCCCTGTCGTTTGTAATCGGGGCCATTTGTTCGGCGTTGGCCGGTTTCTTTGGCATGAAGACCGCCACCGCAGCCAATATTCGCACCGCCTCTGCCGCTCGGCGGGGACTTAACGAAGCACTCCAGGTCGCTTTCACAGGCGGATCAGTCATGGGACTTTCAGTCGCCGGCTTGGCGCTCTTGGGCCTCGGAGGACTGCTATGTGCCTATTTGAAAATGTATCCCGCCGCAATTGAGGGTGGCGACGCAACCTTGCTGGTTCTGAATATCCTCTCCGGGTTTTCACTCGGAGCATCGTCGATCGCACTGTTTGCTCGCGTGGGTGGTGGCATCTTTACTAAAGCTGCTGACGTCGGAGCCGACTTGGTCGGGAAAGTCGAAGCCGGCATTCCCGAAGACCATCCGCTCAACCCCGCCACCATTGCCGACAACGTCGGCGACAACGTCGGCGACGTCGCCGGCATGGGTGCCGATTTGTTTGAATCCTACGTGGGAGCCATTATTTCGTCGATGATTCTGGGAGCCGCCTGGTTCGCTGGCCTCGAAGCCGCGGAAGCGGGTGCCGGGATGAATGCTGTTTTTCTGCCATTGGTCGTAGCTTTGGTCGGAATCGTATCCTCAATCGTCGGCTTCTTCTTCGTCAACACCAAGGAAGGGGGCGACCCGCAGCAAGGCCTGAATCGAGGGACATTTGTATCCGGCGCACTGATGGTCGTGGGAACCATCGGTGCAATCAAATGGCTCGTTCCCGCCGGGAGCGTGACGGTCGACGACATTATCGCCGGTCAGCCCACTTTCGAATGGTGGGGAATTGCCGTGGCGGTCGTCGCCGGCTTGTCTGCTGGCATCGCGGTCGGCATGATTACCGAATGGTACACCGCCTGCAACCGGAGCCCGGTAGGAACGATTGTCGAATCCTCCCGCACCGGACATGCCACCACCATCATCCAAGGCATTGCCGTGGGGATGAATTCAACGACGCTGCCCATTCTCGTCATCGGAGCGGCAATCCTTGTTGCCTTCCATTTTGCCGGCTTGTACGGCATCGCCATGGCCGCGTTGGGAATGCTTTCGACTATTGCTATCCAGCTGGCAACCGACGCCTACGGACCCATCGCCGACAACGCTGGCGGAGTTGCCGAGATGGCGCAGCTTGGCCGCGATGTTCGTGCCCGTACCGACAAACTCGATGCCGTCGGAAACACCACCGCCGCGATCGGCAAAGGCTTCGCCATCGGCTCGGCGGCACTGACTGCTTTAAGCCTCACCGCTGCCTATCTCACCAAGATGCAAGGACAAGTTGACATCGACGCCGCGAATCCCTATGTGCTGGTGGGACTGTTGATCGGCTGTATGCTACCGTTCCGCTTCTCGGCAATGGCGATGGTTGCCGTCGGCAACGCAGCCCAAGACATGATCCAGGAAGTCCGCCGTCAGTTCAACGAAATTCCCGAGTTGAGGCCCGCACTAGCTGCTGCGAAAAGAGCTGAAAGCGAAGAGCGAGACCCCACCGAAGAAGAAGCCAACATCATCCATGCTGCGGATGGCAAGGCCGACTATTCGCACTGCGTCGACATCGCCACAAGCGCAGCACTCCGAAAGATGATTGCCCCCGGCTTGATGGCGGTGGTTGTGCCGGTGGTCGTGGGATTGGTTTCCGTAAACATGCTGGGCGGCCTGCTGATTGGCGTAACGATCTCCGGCGTGTGCCTTGCCATTTTCCAAGCCAACGCCGGCGGAGCCTGGGACAATGCCAAAAAACAAGTCAAAGACGAAGGCCACTCCAAGTGGGGCGATGAATTTGAAGAAATGCACAAAGCAACCGTCACCGGCGACACCGTCGGCGATCCCTTCAAAGACACCTCGGGCCCCTCGCTGAACATTCTCATCAAATTGATCAGCGTGGTCGCGATGATTATCGCTCCGATTCTCTACGCAATCCACTTCGGTTAAGGTGCCGATTGCCGCGAACGTCGGTCTTGCAGCACCGGGCCATTCGCCTAGAATAGTGCTTCCGGCCCTCGGCACCACTCCAGAGGGCTCTGGAGAGGTGGCAGAGTGGTCGAATGCGCCGGTTTGCTAAATCGGTGACTGGGGAAACCTGGTCCGCAGGTTCGAATCCTGTCCTCTCCGCTTGGCAAGTTTTCACATAACGAAGCATGACCCCTGATACCTCAGGGGTTTTCTCGTGCGCCTTGGGTTGTTATGCAAAAAACTATCTAGGACAGACTAACTAGTCAATTTTTTTCTGGAGAGTTTGACGTGAAAGAGGATGAATTCGTAGCGACAGCGTTGGAGGCAGCAGAAGAAGTGCTCTCAGCGCCGCTTTCGATTAGACGTGGTGCCTCACTACTATATCAAGTTACTGTCGACAACCGGCTAAACTTAACCGTTGATCCCAAAAATCCTAAGCGCGGTCAGTCAGCATTCCAGACAGATCTTTGCGTATTCGACGAAGTTTCAGAAAACACACAGATTCCACGGGTCGTTCTCGAATTCAAACCTGGCATCTCTACACACGACATTCTCACATACAGCTCGAAAGCCAGGAAGCACAAGCAAGTTTACCCATACCTCCGATACGGCATGGTGATTGCCCGCCTGGACAAACTGCCGAGCAGGTTCTTCACACATAATGAGGCACTGGACTTTGGGGTTGCTGCCGGATCATATAGTCCCAATAACCTTCATCAACTATTTGCGACGCTCCTCGCGGCGGAAGTCGAAGCTTCTCGCCAGATCGAGAGAATCGTGTTCGGTACAGAGGCCGTACATATCTATCGTACGGGTGTAGAAACAAAGACGGGGAATAGCAAAGTCGTTTAACCGTCTCCATCGAGCATCTATTTTCTCGTTGTAAATTACTGGATAATTGAGTGGCGGTGGACCATGCATCATTACTACACACGGTATGTACTCACCGCAATTGCTATCCGCTAGCACTGCCTGAAATTCGGCGCGTTCCGCAAATTTGCACCTTTCGATCCGGAGGCAGCACGTTGGTCTTCACAGAATGGCTGGAAAGCCTTACACCCATGGTCAACGTGGTCCGGTTGTTGGCCGGGCTCGGACTGGTCACCATCTTCTTGGCGTATTTGAAACACGCCACCGAAAGACGATGTTGGCGGATGTTTAAGCAGGCGGCCCACGATTGGGTCGATCGTTTCGTCGAATCGGAAAATCGGCACCTCAGCGAACTGACCGAAGATGAATGGAAATCGGCATGCGAGCGGATGTTGACACACACGAATTTTGGCCCACTTGAAATCAAGCAGGTGCTTGACCTTGCAGTCATCGTGGCCAAGGGAATTGCTGCGGATAAGGTTTTCATGTGATTGGAGTACGAGACATGACCAAGCAAGCGCCACGCAGTGAAGCAGACCTAGCACGGGAACTCAATGAGAAGCTCCAGAGTCGTCTTAAGTCGAAACGGTTGGCCAGCATTCTTCTGTCGGGAAGCTCTGTTCTTGCTGCGGCAGTGTGTGGACTGCTGGGTTTTGCGATGGAGGCGTTTTGTCTGTTCGTTGTCGCCCTAATCCTTCTGCTGCGCTACTTCGACACGAACGGCCATCTGCACGAGGTCCGTCATCGTTCCACGAAAACGCTTTTTCCACGTCTGTCAAAGCTTCAACGCAAAGATCAATCGGCTTCATCCAATCCAGGACAATCCTTGTCACAGGGATAGCAGGGACTAGTGCTAGATGCACTCCCAATCGCCCCGCATCCGAATGGGACGTTTATAACGGATGCTCCACGGAGCAGTCTCAATTCTGGCCCACGCTCTGGCGTACTTTCTCGTCCGTGGGCCGTGCGCACAGAGCGTAACGTAAGTTTTCAAAACATACTTTCATACGTTTTGGAGACGACCGACGATGCCGCAAAACCGACCCCTGTTGGAAAACTGGACCCCTGAACTTTCCGCCCGCATGGACAAAGCGATCTTTGTCGCCCAGCACCGGCTCCACGAGCTGGATCTGTTCAACGACGATCGGCTGGTGGAATTGCTCGATCGGCATCCGCGTGAGTTCTTGGTCATCAACACCATGGGCACCGATCCCACAAAGCCTGCCGAGTGGCAAGAAGGGCGCGCGGGAAACCTCGATGCCGAGCAGTTGTTTGAATCCGTCCAGCGAGGCCGTGTGTGGTTGAATCTCCGTCGGGTGATGGATCATCACTCCGAGTACGCCAATTTGGTGAACAATTTGTACTCGGAACTAGAAGCCGAATGCCCGGGACTGTTGACATACAACCGCTCGGCCAATTTGCTGATTTCCTCACCCGGGGCGATTGTTTACTGTCATGTCGATTGCCCGGTGAACATGCTCTGGCACTTACGTGGCAAGAAGCGTGCGTGGGCCTATCCGCTAGAATCTGGCGTCGTATCCGACGACTCGATCGAAGGAGTTGTCAGCAGCACAAAGCCAGAGGAAGTGAATTTCCGACCCGAGTGGGACAATCTGGCCGCCGTCTACGACCTCAACCCAGGCGAAATGGTCACCTGGCCGCAGCACACGCCACACCGAGTGGTTAACACCGAAGGCGTGAACGTCTCGCTTTCCACCGAACACATGACGCGCGCCGCCGCACGTCGCAACAACGTGTTTTTGGCGAACAACCATTTCCGAAAAATGTTCCCCGGTGATTTCCGCTCGACAGAGCTAACCGGCTGGCGTCCCGCGGCGAAGGAATTCGTGCTACGCATAATGCGCCGCATCCCACCACTGGCCCCCACACCGCCAACGGGATTCAAAACCCCGATCACGTTTGAAGTGGACCTCGACGCCCCCGACTGCATCCGCCAGTTAGAAGAATCGGATCACCGCGAACCGGTACTCCAATAAGGCGTGTTCTGACAAACAGGTCCCGCGCGGTCGCTGGACCCGGGGAGCGTTCTATGTGGATTGTAGGCTGAGACCTTGCAGTAGGCTGATCTCATCGCGTATTTATTTGTTCTTCTTTTCCTTTTTCAATTTTCGCTTCTCCTTGGGACTAAGTTGGGCCTTTTTCTGTTGCTCTTTCTTCCCTTTGTCTTTGCTTCCTTTGTCACCCATAGCTGCTTCTCCTTGATTAGTGAACCTTCTTGCCGACTCGGTCAGGAAACTCCTAACGATTCTTTTGTACTGCCCAGAATGATCGCCGTTGCTAGCGAAACCAGATAAGAAATCACAAAGCAACCTGCAATAACAGATGTGGTGCTGGGGACCAACCAAGCAACTAGTAGCGTAACATTTAACAGACCAATGGCAATGCCAGACTTTGTCATACCACGGATCAGATATGGCAACTTGTAGGGCATGAGCATTGTCACGGCATGCAACAAGAATGCGATTATTAGATAAGGCGTTGCGCTGAATTTGAAGATGTTCGCCAACAGAAGAACGAACAAGGTGTGGCGGACCAATTCATTTGTCGGAGAACCCATCCCTGCGACATGGCTAGGAACAAGTCGACTCACACTACGCACTACGATTGCCGCTACGCCAATCAGGCTGGCAACGACACAAGCTCCTCCGAAGTGCATTCCAACAACCATTACGAAAACACTATGCGCGATCGAGTCGCAGACGTTGTCCAATAAAGCTCCGAACTCACTCCTGATATTCAACTTTGCAGCCAATACGCCATCTAAATCATCCATCACATTGCTGTAGATCATCAGCGGGATTAGGTACCGGTAACCGCCTTCTTGAAAAAGCAGGCATATTGGTAGCACCCCAAGAATAGAAACGGCATTGGCCAGATTCTTATATAAAAAGTTACTCCGCTTGTGCATTGATGAACTACCTAGACGGATTTCCTTGGGAAGATCAACTCGGCTTGGTGGAGATCTTCTAACGTGTCAACTTCGTACCATCGCCCGCTATCAAACATGACCGCCTCAAGTGAGAGGCTCCCATCAGCGACCATTTCTGAAAATACAGTCTCGTAGTATTCATTCACTCGCCCCGCACACACGTGCGCCGATAAACGCTCCACGACGCGATCCCACGACGCGATCGTGAAGCTATACATGTTGACGGTTTTGTGAGTGACTGCGTCCAACGATTCGGAATCACCGAACTGGAAAGCGGAAATCTGTTGAAACGGATCGACTGTAACTGTCGTTCCATCCATCCACTGTTCCATCGTCGAGATGGCAATCTTGTTGGGCTGCAACATCTCGCCTAACAGCGAGGCCTCGAACACGACGTCGCTTTCGACCAACAGAAAAGGCTCATGAATGGTAGTGCGAGCCAGCCACAGAGAATACAAGTTGTTGGTGGTCGAGTAGCGAGGATTGATGACGTACTCGATCGTCAGGACCTCGGCCCAATCATCAAGAAATTCACGAACATGGTGGTCCAGGTAGCCGACAACCACTACCAGTCGCTCGAAGCCTTGATCACACAAGCAATGAACCAGGCGTTCGAGAATGGCAATGCCGTTCACCTCGGAAAGACACTTGGGGGCGTTGTTGGTCAGCGGCTGAAGTCGGCTTCCAGTGCCGGCGGCGAGTAGTACTGCGGTCGTTATTTGGTTGCTATTTGTGTTGGCCATAGCCTCCATTCTTCGATGACAGTCGATACTTGCATTCCATAAGATGAACCTTTGAGCGAGTTACACTCCAATGACGACAGGGGATCACAATATTTCCAAATCCTTCACTTCTGCACTCCGCTTTAGCCCACATAAGACGTTATTGTTTTAAGTGCCATGAGGATTTCTCTTCGGAGGCGATTGTAGTTGGTCAATCACTTGGCGAACTCCAGAGACGCTCTTAATTGCCTTTACGATCGAATTCCTTTGGTTTTCGTACTGCAGCTTGCCTGAAAGAGTGACCGTGCCACGCTGTACGGCAGCTGTGACCTTTGATTGCGAACCAGTGCCGGTACGAACCAAACGCCGATTCACCGTCTTCAACAGAGCTTGATCGGGGACTTCATTTGTTCCAAACATGTTCTTTTGTCCTGGGCTTAAAAAGTACAACGCTGCACGGAAGAGAACGACGTTCGGGATGAGGAACTACCGTTCCAAGTTTGTCCAATAACTTGGGACAGTCTGTCACAAGTCAGATGACTCACGATAATGTGCCAACATGTAATAATCATTTTTCATTTTCGAGCTGTTTCTTCTTGACCATTGCCTTCTTGGCAGCGGCAAGACGTGCTTGTCGTGGAGCATCCGCTTGCGTCACGGCGCACTGGGGATGAATGCCGTTTGAGGAGTACGACGAGTGACCACAGATTGGACAGATATTTCGCTCTGACTGTGGGATGAGAGGTATTGGTTTTTTGTTACTCATAGTTATTACTGGACGCCATTAACAGGAACTCAACGTTTACTTTTTTGACACGTTTCTTGATGCAGGCTGCGAATCTCCTCCAGCTCCTTCGAGAATCGCAAACGCAACGGACTTTCCGGGCTCAACTGGTCGACTAGCGACTCCGCCTCTGCCAGCATTGAAGGCGTAATTGTCTGGCCACTAAAGAGTTTCTGCCATAGTCGAGTTGCGTCACGTTCGTCCATCATCTAGGGTCTCTCTGGTAACAAGGATTTCGTTCAGGAGATTGGATCACAATCAACGGGCGGGAAAAAAGGAGTCTCGCACCGCAGAATCGAGGCAACACAACACCATCCTGCTTCCTTTGTGTCGTAAGTGTTTGTCGAATGAGACAAGTGTGTCGATGGAGGCAGTGGAAAACGCGTTTAGGCCAGTAAAGTCCAACAGGACTTTGCTGCCGATAGCCAACTTATCTGTGAGTTTTGCGAAATCTCTTCGGAGTTCACTCGTAGTATCATCTGTAAAGCCCTGAGACTTCTTAAACCCAACATGCGTCACGCTTGCTGACTGAGATGCATCTAGAAACTCAAAGTCCCAAGACTCTGAGAATTTTGCCTGTATAGCGGGACTAGCTGTTTTCGGCTTGAGCGCACTGACAGCTTCGTCACGGAAGTCGTACATTTCGAAAATTCTATGGGGGTACTTTGCCACGTTGTGTTTCTCTTTCTCTTTGTGCGTTGCGTCCGAAGACAATTGCTCTTGGATTCAACGGAGACGTCTTTGCCAAGACTTCAACAATCTTTGAGCGATTGCTCTGCATTATGCGACAGGCTAGTGGATGCTCTGTGGAAGCGTCGGAATTCGCCTTACGCAAACTGCTTATGGGTGGCTACTCATCCGAGTCGCCTTCTGTTTCCCACGCTTGATTAGCGCGGAAATTATCCGGCACCTTCATGTTGGCCTCAGAACGGCTGTCTTGTCGTGCTGGAAACACAACTCGGTTCAGCAATTCGGTACGTAGAACAGGGATTTCCCTGGGAGCGTCAATACCAATGCGCACCGAGGTACCGCGAATCTCTAGCACTGTCACGAAAACATTGTTACTGATCTGTATACTTTCCTGCTGCTTTCGGCTTAAAATGAGCATTTTCTCCTCCGTGTGTGTGGGATGTGCTCAGTGTTTCTGTGTGTTACTCTTGCGGGTTCGGGACTCCATCTTGGCAAGTTTTTGCTTGGCCATCGTCCTGACATTCACGATCACCATCGCACCGTCCATTGCCAATATGGCGTCCAGATCGTCAACTCCTTTTGCATCGTCCCCAGCCGCTACATACACGAGTGCCCGGTTATAAAGGGCCATCGCTATCACTTCGGCCGGAACTCCTGCCAACTCAATAGCGGTTGTGTAGTTGGCTAAGGCGCCTTCAAAGTCGCGCCTCTTAGCCCGCGCTATGCCTCGTTTGTAATTCCACAACGCCTTATGACGCGCAGAGAATCCACTTTTGAACCAGCCAACGACGTTCATCTATTTACGCTACTTCCTCCAGCGAATGATCCAAAGCGAGCCTCACGCCCGGTATCGCGGTTAGGAGACTCTCCAATTTCCGCTGAGACAACTGCGACCCGTGGGCCACGCAGAAGGTACAGTAGGCGGGTAGTTCCGCCTCCTGAATTGGCTCACTTGTCCTGAAAACGAACGACTCGCTGAGACGGTCAAGGACCCATCGTGCGTTTTCAATGCCTGCAACACGAATGCGGCAAGCATATCCCTCGTGCCTAATCAAGACAGCAAATTCGGTAACTGCACTCGTTCTAGGCCTTTTCTTTCTTTATTTCACTTTGCCGCAGAGGACTGGCTGACAATAGCTGCTTCCAAATCCTTGCAACGTTGGCTTACCGAACGGTACGGCATGCTCTCTTCGAGTCGATAGCGCTCTGCGCGAACGAACCAGAGCGACAGGCCTCCTGTGTTATGAGCAGGCAACTGTGGCGATGGCTGGGCACGAACGCCTAGCGAGCCCTTCCTGCCGGTTTTCTGCCAGCCGCGACGTTCCATGATCATGCGGACCAAAACGCCTATCGCCTGCCGCAATCGCTGAGTCTCACGGGCATGAACTGCAGAAAAGTATGCATGGACGGCGGGCTGTGATTCGAGCTCCCGCACAACGCCAGCTAGTGGCGACCGGTCGTGGTGAATCTCCGCATCTTCCATACGTTGTTGTCGATCTGCGTCATTAAAAAATGCGAGCACTTCGTCAAACGGTTGCTCTGTGTCATTAACTACATCCGCAAAGGTCCTTCCCTGCTTATCTTTGAGGAAGTCTTCTCGAGTCATGGTGACTTTTGGCATTTGTTTTCGTCTCGGAGAAGAGGCTATAAGAGATAAAAGTAATGTAGCTACATAAATTGTACCTGCAAAATACGTAATTGCAAGGTCAATATGTCCAGTATTATGGGGGAGATCTTGTTTTCTAGGGAAAAATAGGCCTGATCGACTGTCGACCGCTTTGCAAACTGGGCGATGTTGGGCCGCTGAACGGCCCCGCCTCCGACGTCGAGGGCCGTTTGAGCCTTGCTCGCAGTCGCATCCCCCACTGGCCCCCACACCGCCAACGGAATTCAAAACCCCAATCACGTTTGAAGTGGATCTCGACGCCCCCGACTGCATTCGCCAGCTAGAAGAATCGGACCACCGCTGACCGATATTTCAATAAGACGTGTTCTGACAAACAAGCTACGGTCTTGTCTTAGCGCTGAGTAACGAACGCAACTAATGGAGGTGGGGGCAGCCCAACGCTCGAAAAAATTACTCAAAGTGCATTCGGTCTGGCCCACCGAATGGACGAACTCTCAGGTGCGAAAACGCACCGGTGTTTCACGGGTATGACGTTTTAGTCTCCCAAAAATCTTCTTCGAGGCAAGTAGGAATCCGCACAGGTCGATTTATCCTGTGCCGATTCAGAAGTGCTGCATCATCAGGCCAGCTTTTCCACTGGCAAACGCCAACGCCGCGTTACGTACTTGAGGTAAGCTGCGGCCAACCGCTAGAATAGGCAGCCTGCTTATAGGAGGACTCCTTCAATATGCAGGGCTTACTGAAGAAATATCTGTATAATCCTTGTGCCTAATGCCAATACAACACTCATGACTTTGGAAACCAACTTGGACGCGATTAAGATAGAAAGCCCTGAGCGATCAAAGCTCATCCGTCTTGTTGATTACTTGACACGGCTGGCATCCTTGCGCTCCAAGACAATTCATGATATTTCCGATTATGAGCATACCCTCTGGATTTCTTCCATCCCGCACGAAAAAGGCTGCTTCACACAAGCGTGGGGGCGTGACGAGGAATTTGATTCCGATGTTTGGGTGGAAATTCAGAATCAGAGAGAACCCGAGTTGCCAAGTGTGCCTGAGAAGTGTGAAGACTGGGTTGAGAGAAGTTCGCTACGCAACAAAGAGGATCTACCTGAACTCTTGCCAAAAATCACGATAGAGGTTGATAATCCAAACCGGGAGGAAGGGAGCGACAAGCCAGAATATATCTGGCGGACTGAGCTCCTTCAGGATCATCCCGAAGTTCGACAGGCTTGGGATCGTTATGTTGAAGGCCAATGGCTTCCCTGGATGGAAGAACACAATCGGTGGGAAAGCATCCATGGGGTATACTCCGCGCTATTCGCCATCCACCAGGAGCAGATTCGACTTGGCGAGGAATATGAGTTGGTCCTTGGGCTTGGACTCCTCACATGGAAGACGCCGAATGGTCAGCGGGTATGTCGTCACCTGATTGTCGCCAATTCGCTCCTTGAATTCGAGGCGCGTTTGGGCAAATTCACCGTCGGTCCAATGTCGGATGGCGCAGATGTTCGCCCCGAACTCGACATGCTGGACATTGAGGAACGCCCCGCGCGTGCTGAGGAAACGGCGAAGGCTTCATTGTCCGAGAGCACTGATAATCCGTGGGAGAAGGATTGTGTTGAAGGCGTGCTGCAAGCCTTAGTGCATTCGATCAATCCGCAAGGCGAATATGGTGACACCTTGGAAAAGAAAGGGGTTCGGGCGTCCGACAAACCCGTCGTTGAATACTCACCAGCCCTCATGCTCCGCAAACGTTCCGGCAAGGGCCTTACCGAAGCCCTGAAGATAATCAAGGATGGCATCGAACAGGGTGGAGAGATACCCCCGGAATTCGGTGACCTTGCCGAGATTCGTCCGAGACGAGATCAAGATTCGGATGACAACCCACCCGACGGGAACAGCGAGTTAGACGGCGAGGTCTTCTTTCCAAAGCCATCGAACGAAGAGCAACGGCGCATCGTTGACAAGATTCGGGCCGCCAGCGGTGTTCTTGTGCAAGGTCCGCCCGGCACGGGAAAATCTCACACTATTGCGAACCTCATCTGTCATCTGTTGGCAACGGGCCAGCGGACACTCATCACGGCCAAGACGCCGCGTGCGCTTCAAGTTCTCGAAGGACTCGTCCCTGAGGAATTGCGGCCCCTCTGCATCAATCTTCTTGGCAGCGGCCTTGAAGAAAGACGGTCGCTTGAAACCAGTGTTGGCGGCATTCTCCGCAAGAATGAGGAATGGAACGAAGACCGCGCCGAACAAGAGCGTACAGATTTTGAAAAACAACTCCGAAATCTCCGTGAAGAGCAGGCCAAGTTCGATCGAAAGTTACGTGACATCCGAGAATCTGAAACGCATACGAAAACTGTAAACGAAACCTATAAAGGTACAGCAGCCAGAATCGCCGAAGCTGTCGAGCGCGACCGATGCGAATATGATTGGCTAATAGACGATGTTCCGTTGAATAAGTCTTGTCTCGTCACAGTGGACGATATGCAGAAAGTGATTCGCATTCTTCGGGAAACCACTCCGGAAAGACAACAAGAACTGAGTCAGAAATGGCCTGGTCCCGATAGCCTACAGTCTCCTGGTGATTTCACAAAGCGCGTACGCCAATGGAATAAGGCTTTGGAAGATGAAAAAACGGCCCAGGAGAGCCTGCCAATTATTAAACAATGGCGTCTGAAAAAAGCACGTGCAAGCAAACGCGAATGTGAAGAAGAATTGCAGTGCTGCGAAGATGAGGTATTGCTGCATGAGAGCTCGCATGAGCAAACACATCCAGTCTACCATGATTTGATTCGGGCAATTCGCGAGCGCGATATAGACGCTTACGCAAACGCTATAAACCAGGTGAAATCTCTAACACACGATCGCAATTGGCTTCGCAAAGTTGATGAGTGGCTTAATAAGATCGGCAATGTCCTCCCGGAAATGGCTGCAGGGTTGAAGCAGTCCCCTGGAGACGCTAGTTGGGATCACCGTGTGCAGCAAATCCAGAATGCCTGGCGTTGGGCACAGGCACGGTATTGGGTCGAGGAATATATACAAAAAGAAGACGTTCCAGCACTCGCCCAGCGAGCCAAGCAGATTGAGGACGAGATC
Organism: Planctomycetota bacterium; assembly: GCA_029259915.1. Lineage (GTDB taxonomy): Bacteria > Planctomycetota > Planctomycetia > Pirellulales > Lacipirellulaceae > Bythopirellula. Next base: position 180,025 of record JAJDED010000061.1, read on the forward strand.
AACACCACTATTGCGAAGCTTGCGTCGCTTCATGCCTGGTCGTTCTGCTTTTCCCGACTTGAAGAAGGCCACCGCCGTCACATGGAAGCTTGGCAGCAGTCAATGCGGCGGCTTGGTAAGGGAACAGGAAAACATGCGCCCCGCCATCGGCGCGAGGCTCAACAGCATCTCAACGAATGCCGTGAGGCAGTTCCGGCCTGGGTCATGCCTTTGCATCGCGTTTGGGATACCATTGAACCCGCCCCAGGGATGTTCGATCTCATCATTGTTGACGAGGCGTCGCAATGTGGCGTGGAGGCGCTTCCGCTTTTCTATCTTGGCAAGAAGGTGTTGATTGTTGGGGATGACAAACAGATTAGCCCGGATGCCGTTGGTTTGCCTCGTAATGCGGTGCAACAACTAATGAATCAGTTCCTTTACGATTTTCAGTTCGCATCGTCATTCGATGTGGAGAGCAGCTTGTTCGACCACGGAAAACTTCGTTATGGAACACGACGGGTTACTCTACGCGAGCATTTCCGCTGTATGCCGGAAATCATCCGGTTCAGCAATGATCTTTGCTATTCGGACACGCCGTTAATCCCACTTAGGCAATACGGCCCGGATCGTTTGCCGCCGATTGAACACATCTTCGTGGATGGCGGCTATCGGGAAGGAAGCAGCAATCGTGTAGTCAACAAACCTGAAGCCGATGCTATTGTCGCAAGAATTTGTGAAGTGTGTGAGAGCAGGCAGTATACAGACAAGACGATTGGTGTAGTTGTTCTGCAAGGCGAAGCACAAGGAGCCTTGATTGAGAAACAATTGCTTGAGCTGCTGGGTGCTGAGGAAATGGAGAATCGCCGCCTTGTCTGTGGTAATCCCTATAGTTTTCAGGGCGATGAACGCGATATTATGATTCTGTCAATGGTGGCCGCTGGGAATGAGCGGATCGGTCCGTTCACTAAACCGGCAGATGAAAGACGTTTCAATGTGGCGGCAAGCCGCGCCCGTGATCAGATGATCTTGTTCCATTCGGTATCGAGTGACGGCCTGAGCCCATCATGTCTCCGACGGCGATTGCTTGAATTCTTCCAAAATACTACGCCGCAAGAGATTGCCGGTATTGAGCGGGATGAATTTGAACGGCGTGCATCACAAGATAATCGGCGTGTTGTGGATCCTCCCGATCCATTTGATAGTTGGTTCGAGGTTGATGTCGCTCTGGTACTGATACGCAAGCATTTCACTGTCATCCCTCAGCACGAAGTTGCGGGTAAACGAATCGACCTCGTGGTTGAGGGTGGTCAAGCACGATTGGCAGTCGAATGCGATGGCGATAGGTGGCATGGTGCCGAGCAATATGAGGCGGACATGCAGCGTCAGCGGCAGTTGGAACGTTGCGGCTGGGAGTTCTTCCGGGTAAGCGAAGCAGCCTTCTATTCAAACGAAGAGGATGCGTTGACACCTCTCTGGCGAATGCTCGAAGATAGAGGCATTGTTCCCGGCGGCGGCGCAACAACTGACAAGAACAGAACACCAGATAAGCACAACAGCGACGACGACAATTACGGTGATGCAAACGACAATGGCAATGTGCAAGATGGCCAAGGACCAGCCCCAGGCAATGGCGCTCCGAATACCCAATCCCGGCGGCATCCGGAAGAAGTCTCCTCCCAAGAGATTTCAGACGCGATTATCAATGCCCTGAAAAAATGTCCGAATCATTCCTGCACATTGCATTCCTTGACAAGCCGCGTCCTCAAAGAAGTAGGTGTGCTCACTCGAGGAAAACCGCGCGCGAGGTTCGAAAGGCGAGTAAGCCGAATGACCAATTCTCTTTGCGAGAAGGATCGAATTGAGAAATACAAAGCCAAAAATGAGCGTGTTCGATTACTGCAAAAGATGGCCTGACAAGGCGCTGCACCGGACGGCAATTCCGCTGTGCTCCATTGCCGCCGTGAGCTTGGTCGTTAGACCGGTCTCAAAACTGCATTAGTTCCCCTTGTCCAAGCAGTTTTCGGCCTCGCCACGAAAGTCACACAGGACCGACACGGGTATGACGTTTTAGTCTCCCAAAAATCTTCTTCTGGGAAAAATCGGCAATCTGAGATGTTATGGGAGAAGGTCTTACACTCTTCCCCCCATCAGGAGAACTCCGATGCTTCATTATTCCCGAACGAGTCGTCGTAGCAGTCGAAAATCGAAGCCTCGTCCGTATCAGTTCTACACAGAAGCAAAAACACCCAGGCGAGTGAAATGACGCTAAGAGAGATAGACCGCGGGTCCAAATGCCGCACCCAACTTCCAGCTTGGATGGCTCCAGGATGTCGCTCACTCGGAAACCCAGTCGCACTGCCCCGATCAACGATCCGTTGTATGCGCGGCCATCGTAGTATGGGCATCGCCGACTTGAGCGGTTTGCTTGGTCACCAGCGGATAGACGCGTTGGGCAAAGCTTTTCGCGTCGACAAAACCTTCCATAAAATCGAGCACTTCTCCCTGGGGAGAAACTAGCAGCGTAGAAGGATAGCCACGGACGCCCAATTTCTTTACCAAGCCGCGGTAGTCCCGGGCGTGGGCGAGTACGGTTTCGGTATTCTCGCTCAGCATTTTATGAATCGACGGATTCAGAAAGGTTTCCGCTTCCATCTTGCGGCAATACACACAGCCATCGGTGGTAAACATCACCAGCATGGGCTTCTGTGCCGAAATTGCGGAACTCCACCCAGCTTCGATCGTGGCATGCTTGAATGGGGTGTGCCCCGGATTGGCGGAGCGTCGCCCCGACTGGGCGTTCGCTTCCGATCCGTTGGCCACTAACAACACAAGTGTAAAAACCCCCAGCAATGCAGATTTCATAGGATATTCCCTAACGTGAACGGGTGATGTTTCGCTAGCACCGCCGCCTGTGCCATCAACACAGTTTCCTGCCAGCATAACCAATTATCGGAAGCGGCCGGCTGAAAGACTGTGAAGCACACTACAAAGTCACGGAATCTGCTCGCTAAAATGTCAGCAACAAGGCGCGATCATCGGGTTTGTGTCGATGATTCGCTTGATGCCAGGTCGAGCTGGAGGCGTTTTTGAAACGTCTTCGCGTCGACATAGCCTTCGATCACGTCCAACACCTTGTTGTTCGCTCCCACTAAAACCGTCGTGGGATACCACTTGATCTTGAGATTGCTAACCAAAGTGGGATGCGAATGTCGGTTGACGTGCAACGTCTCAAAGGAATTCGACACCATCTCTTCCACCATCGGTGCATGATAGGTTTCGTCGATCATCTTCACACAGTGGGGACACCCCGACATCGAAACGTAGAGCAAAATCGGGCGATTGCTGCCTTGCGAGGCAGTCCATGCGTCTGGATAACTTGCATGTTGGAACAGAGAAACTTTTTTACTTGCCGTGCTGGTCGTCGACACGTTGGTTGCCGAGACAGACTCTTTCTCAGATAGATCCGGTACACTCTCTGCAAATAGAGAGTTCGCTGGAAAAACGATTAAAAGAAAAACATGAACTGTAATTCGCGCGCAGTAATTACCCATGCCGTGATACCTCCGCAAGAGGGCCGGTCGTTCTGAACTTTGAACTTTTTTGCTTCTCCTCGAATATCGGCATGTGCAAGCACTCGAGGGCCCAGGAATTCTGGCGGCACGGAGATTCGGAACGATGGCCCCATGCGCACGTTCCCGTAGCCAGAACGCCGTCGTTACAACCGGGAAAACCCGGCGTGCATAGATAGGCGGGCAGACAAGACCGAAGTGCTTACCGAGAAAGCGGTTAGACAGCCACACCCATGTCGCGTGCCTTTTGCACGCCGACAAAACCAGAGTGCGCTTTCAGACAGGTCCGCTTAAAAGCTTCCGGGTGCGGGACCCCCGATAGACGGAAGGTCTCGATCTGTCCGTTGCGAAAAATAAGATCCCCAGCCGGGTACCACCCCTGCCCTGGCAGGACATCGATTTCAACCGAATCGAATCGGTCGAGCGATACACTTTGCTGTTCCCCCCCCCCGAAGGCCTGTTCGACCACCACCCGGCGATTGGTCAACTGATAGCGCCGACAGCCTGGATTGGAAGCTCCCAAAAACACAAACGGCAGACGGGGAATCAGCATGTGAAAATAAATAGGCAACACAAACGGAATGGAAGCCAGCGCCACCAGTCGGCCCACCGTAATCGGAATGCCAAACAGCGTGATCCCCAGCTTGTTCTCGAACCGACGACCCCACCAACGACCATACGCCGTCGCCGCAATCGAGGGCCAAACGGTCATGATCGTGGTTTCCTGCTGCCGGTCGGAAACAACTCCTGCAATGGCTTGGGCCATCTCGTCACCTGTTTTTATTTATTGGTACTGGAAAAATGCCTTTCGGGCTTCGGCCAAGCGTACCAAAGCCGTTTGCCATTGGCTAGTGCGTGCCGCGGAGACTCGCTAGAAGCGGCAAAAAGCCTAAACGCAGATTCCGCAGATTCTCGCAGAATCAATTCTGACTGAAGTCGAGATGGTGCGCAGTCGGCCGAGCTAGAGGATTCTTCACGTATTTTTTCCGGCACTCGCTACACAGATCGTAGCGTGCATGGTGATAAACATCGTCGCCGATTTGTGGGTCTTGCGCATCATCCATCCGTTCCAAAATCTCTTGGACTTCTTGAAGATGGTCGCGCTCGTCCTGCAATTCGTCTTCAACCGGATCGAGCGACGCATAAACTTCAAGCCGAACCACATAACGAAGCTCGCTCTCAGGATCAATTTGACGTTTACAGCTATCGCACGTGTAGTGAATCATCACTCGGTTTCCTTACAAAACGCCTTGAACCAATTTCAAATAGCTCTTGGCATTTAACTGCTCTGAGGACTCCCCGTGCAAACAGCGCCGCAGATCGGCGCGTAGCACCCATGGGTTCATCCTAGCGAGAAGCAATCACCCGGGGCAAGAGAAACTTCGCCCGTTTTTCATTCAAACTTTTTATTCTGAAATAGGGGTGATTATTTTTTACTAGGCCATAGTTTTGTACAAAAATCACACATCAGGCAAATACCATGCCTAGAACAATTTCGCCCTCGCCTAACTTATGTAACTACCAAGAATGAGACAAAAATAAGAATGCGATAAAGCTGAAATCTGCAATAAGTTGCGGTTCTCGCGTGAGTTGCATGAATTGTCTGCTGGTTTTATTCTTTTTTGCAGGTTAAAATAGAGGTGTCCCTAAAAAGACATTCCGTAAGGTTGGATCACTCCTCAGACTTATGGGCTGGTTCAGCGTACGGTTTCGGGTCGGTTGCGCGAAAAAATTCCGCAGTCCGATCTGTCGGGTTCTTTATTGCGCCGGTGGCCTTGATGCGTTCTCGGCTAAGGGACTTGATGCGCAATTTCACCACGATCCCTCTCGGCCGCTTGCGGCTTAGCGGCATAAGCAATTCAACTCGATGCAAAGGAACACAGAAGGGTAACTGCAATGTCGACCGCTCCCGTAAGTGGCCTCAACGCAAGTGTCTTAGTGCTCAATCGCCATTACATGGCTGTGCACGTGGTCGGAGTCCGGCGAGCGTTCGGTTTATTGCTCAACCAATTGGCCGAGGTGATTCACATCGAAGATGGCCAATACGGCAATTACGATTTCCAATCGTGGCGAGAGATTAGCGAACTCCGAGCCGAATTCAAAGAACCTGAGGAAGATTGGGTCCGCAGTGTAAATTTCGAAGTCTGTGTTCCTCGCGTGTTGCGATTATTGTACTACGATCGTTTACCCAAGCAGCGGGTGCGATTGAATCGTCGTAACATTTTTGCCCGCGACGGGAATCTTTGCCAATACTGCGGCAAGCGGTATTCCACTAGCGAATTGAGCCTCGACCATGTCGTGCCGACTTGCCGGGGTGGCGGAACCAGTTGGGAAAACCTCGTCTGCGCGTGCGTCAAGTGCAACGTCCGCAAGGGGGGAAGAACTCCCAAGCAGGCGGGCATGAAACTGATCTGCAAGCCAGTGCGTCCCAAACGGAGCCCCATGCTCACCGTCAAATTGGGCAATCCAAAATACGCCAGTTGGAAAACTTTCCTCGACACCGCCTACTGGTCAGTCGACCTGAAGTAACTCTTTCCAAGAATCGTACTATAGGCCCGCTTGCGGCTTAGCGCGGAAGTGGCAAATCAGCTCTCCATCGGTGCAGGTTCTACCCCATCAAGAAAACCGGCCAGGCTTCGCGAGCGATAGGGCGATTGCAGCTTGCGGACTGCCTTGGATTCGATTTGCCGAACACGCTCGCGTGTGACGGAAAAGATTTTCCCCACTTCTTCGAGTGTGTAGGTATAACCATCGGCCAAACCGTAGCGAAGTCGCAGAATCTCTCGTTCGCGGTGCGACAGCTCGGTCATCACCTCCTCAAGCCGTAGTTTGAGCGCTGCGAGATTCGTGTCGTAAAGGGGATCGTCTACGCACTTCTCCTCGAGGAATTCTCCGAAGTAATTGTCTTCGTAGTCGCCGACTGGCTGATCGAGCGAGAGGGGCTGACGAGTCATTTTGTAAACGCAACGTGCGTCTTCGACCGAAAGCCCGGCGATTTCCGCAATCTCTTCTGGATTGGGCTCTCGGCCATGCTCTTGGACAAAATCGGCCGTCACCGTGCGAACCTTGCTCATCGTATCAATCATGTGTACAGGTAACCGAATCGTGCGGCTTTGGTCGGCAATCGCACGCGTAATCGCCTGACGAATCCACCAGGTGGCATACGTCGAGAACTTGTACCCGCGAGCATGCTCGAATTTGTCAACCGCACGCATCAGGCCCGTGTTTCCCTCTTGGATCAAGTCGAGAAAACTCATTCCACGGTTGCGATAGCGTTTGGCAATCGACACAACCAATCGCAGATTGGCTGCGGAAAGATTTCGTTTGGCGGCATCATAAGCTTCCTTACGCCGGAGTGTGCGCTGCTTGAGCCGCTTCAAGGTATGGGGAGTTTCCAAAGTGATCCGCATCAAGTATCGCAACTCTTCCCGTAACTCGATTTCCTGAGCAGAATGCAATAGTTGTTCAGGGTGGGCCAACTGCTGTTTGACTACCATCATTCGTGTAGCAATCTCGTGCAACTGTTCCATGCAAGGCAGCAAACGTTGCAGTCGCAAATCGAGTTCTTCCACCAACCGCACAGCTTTATTGCGTCGGCAGACAAGTCTTCGCCAGGCTGCTCGCTTTTCTGCCAATGTGGCGCGACAACTCACCGCTTTGCTAAAGTCGACTTGATTTTGAGCCAAGAGTCGGCGAATCGTTGCCAGATTCGGGGGAATTCGCTTCAGCACACGTTTTTTTTCCGCCGTGTTCGTCACGGAGATTTCAATCGTACGATCCAATCGCAGGTTGCCATCGGCAACTTTCTGCAACAGTTCTACGGCGCCGTGCAGTAAAAAGTCGTTTGCCAACATCGTGAGACGGAACCGAGTGCGCGTGAATTCTATCCGCTTAGCAGACGAGACTTCCATCTCGCGCGAAAGCATCGGAATCTCGCCCATCTGCATCAGATACATGCGTACCGGATCGTCGATCGCCGCAGTTTCATTGCTTTCGAATGCTTCCGCTGCTTTGACCTTGCCCTTGGCTGATTCAACCTTGGCATCCGGTGCAGCCTTGCCGTTGGACATACTCGCACCGTTGAGCTTATTCCGACCTTTCGGGGTGCCATTCGTTTTGGCTTTCCCGTTGGATTGAACTTTCCCATTTCTTGCAGAGCTCTTGTTTGGTTTACGTGGCACGGCAGCTTCCTCGGGACTGTGGGACGGGTCGACGGTTACGACGACGCTCAAATCGCAGTCTTCATGCCGGGATAGGCGGTGACACTGGCCATGCAGGCAATAAGGTGAGTAGCACCAATAGGTTGCGCTACCCCAAGTAGCAATCTAGCGGGACCGGTGGCTGCCAAAGATGTTTACCAAAAACCTCAGTGGTGTTCTGAGGCGTTGATAAACCGCAACCAACGAGTGACGAAGCCCACAGAAACCAGGCTTCGGCAGAATCGTTTTAACCATAACGACCGTTCATAAGACGGCTTGCTGAGGAGAATCCAAGACTAATCCCACCACCAGGTGTCGGCGGGCAAATCGTCGAGGCTTACCTCATTGCGTGCAGATTGCACAGAGCCCTCGTCGTCGGCAAGCAAGTTTGACTCGTCCAGTGCAGTCTGAGGACGAATCTGAACGCCACCGCCGATAGGCGTGGCCAGTTGACGCCCTTTCCAAACACTATTGACCGCCGAGGCAACTTGCTGCGGAGCGTTAAGCGTTTCTACAGGGTAGATCGATTCGTCGCCTAGCGTAGCCAAATCCCAACCTGCTTGGGTGTAGAGATCGTACTTCTGGAGAAATGCCGCAGCAACGAGCATGTCGACGCAGTTACGCAATTGTCCGTAGACAGGCGACCGCTGGGCGATTTCTGCATATTTCTTGGTGAAGCCTTCGGTGAACTTACGGCTTGCTCGGTTTTGGGTACCCGTTTGTTGACGTCCACCGTTGCCTGCAACCACTTCGTCTTCGCCAACCAACTTGACGCCAGTGCCAACAAATTCAGCAGCCATCCCGTCTTCCGACACTTTGATCCGCTGATAATCGGGAACAAACCACCATCGGCACATGGCGTTTTTGGCAATCGACGCAAAATTCGCCAGGGCAACATAGCTTTGCAGTCGCACAGGAGGTTCTTCCAAACCAATGCCGATTAGCTTCATCCGGTAGTCGGCCTCAACCATAACCTGAGCAAAATGCGTGTTTGCAGAAATGCCGCCTAGCGAGATGACTTGCATACCGAGGCTCTCGCGCAATCCGTCGACAATAAACTGCTCGTTGATGTCGTTGTAAAAAGTGCGCCCAATCTTGTCGAGAAACTGTTGCATTCGCGTGAGGCCTTCCGGCGTGGCGTCGATCGAACAGAAAACCAGCGGGTTCGTTTTTTCGGCTGGTGGGAATGCACGCAATGCGACAACGAGGTCTTGAAGTTCTAGAATGGGTTGTCCCGATTCCAGCCCAATAACACGCCCCGAGGCATCTTCAAACCAACCCTCGGCAGGACCGGCGAGCACGATGTCTTGCGTCTCCGGATAATAGAATACGTATTGGATGCGGGTTAGCCCGGCCAGATGTTTCATTGCTTCATCAGGACCGTGGCCCTCGTCGATCGCTTGTTTCACCAGCCGAGCCAGCCGAGTAAGCGAAACCTTACGCAACTTGCTAGACTTCGCGATATCGCTGTCGAGCGAGGCCAATGATTCCTGGGCACGTTGCCGGGAAAGTTGGCCCGTCGGATCATTGGCAGCAAAACGCCGCAACACTCCATCGGCATCCACGGCTACACCCGAGGAAAGGCCTGCGCCCTGGGTATCATCGACCGCCCCTCCCACTTGGCCGAAAACAAGTTGAGATGTTTGTAAACACAGCAGCGCCAAAGCGAGTGTTCCTACTACGCGGAACCAAGCAGGCGAAAAAGTGAATTTGCAGCGGAGGCGTGACAACATGATGACCTCGGGATCGATATGGAGGGATTCTGTTCCGGACCGCCGGTTAACTACGAACCATGTGCACAAAACAGGTAAAACCGGCTAACTTTGATCATAATTCGTCTCGCACCCGGAAGCAAGGAATCCTGCGGGATCCTAGGTCTATTTAGGGCTTTTTCAGGCCTTTGCTTCCTAGTCGAAAAAGTGTTTCCAGCACTCCCCAACAGCTTTTTCTGATGCGTATCAGCCGCGATCTTACAGATCACCGGCCCCGGCGATCTGTAAGATCGCGGCTGTCTTGAAGCTCAAAGTTGAGTGTCATCGAGCACAAGTGCTTCAATCGATCAAACCGGCAATTTCGGAACAAGCGATTCCCCCGGCAGATTCCACGCTCCGAGCCTGACGAAACACTCTGAAGTGTTGAAAAAATACAACATCTTCTTCCCCAGGCGTTACATTTTAACAGCACTTTTTGCGCCCAACCAATTTCTGGACATTTCACAGTCATTTTTGCACTGGACGAACGATCTCCATCCGTCAAGAAAGCAACCCAACAATGTTCACCAAGCAATCCCCCAACAAAACTTGGCGAGCCATAACGCTAAGTGTTTGTGCGTTGGTCGTTGCTGGCTGCGCTGGATTGCCACGAATTGATCCGACGGGCGAACGAGTGCTCCTCTGGCCACAAAACCAACCGGGGGGAATCGCCCCCAGTGTGGGCAACTTGCCGGCTCAGCCTGTGTATACCGATCCCGTGTTCCCGCAGCCCACATTGCAATCGTCGTTCCAGCCTGCCGGTTTCCCTGGTGTCCAACCCTCGGCTGTGCCGGGACTTGCCGTGCCACAGGATCAACTTTCGATTACGCCCGATCGTGTTCTAGCACCAATCGGCAGCGAGGTTATTCTGCGGGCGGGGATCTGCACCACCGAAAACTTTTTACTTACCGATCAAAAAGTAGAATGGCTCATCGCCCGCGAAAGTGCCGGCGAGTTTGTTGCGCTCGGCGGGCGAGGATACTTAAGAAAACCGTGGCTACCCTGGAATCGACCAAAAAAAATCGATAACCAATACGCAACTGGCTACACTGCCAAGGTGCCGCTGCGAATCACCCGTGGCACGGCCGACCCAAGCGACGACGTCCAGGTCGAGCCGGGCCAAGCCTGGGCAAGCATCACCTCGCCCGTAGAAGGAACAAGCCACATCACTGCGGTCACTCCCACCGTGGAAACCTGGTCGGGGCGTCGAGCCACGGCAACAATTTACTGGATCGACGTTCAGTGGACCTTTCCCCCTGCTTCCCTTGCTGCTGGAAATGCCCAGGTACTTACAACTACCGTGCGAAGGCAAAGCGACGGCTTACCATTGGAAGGCTGGATTGTCCGCTACGAAGTTGCCGGTGGCACGGGAGCGCTGACTGGCCAGGGATCAGGCCAAGTTGTGGAAGTTGTGACTGGAGCCGACGGCACGGCAAGTATCGATGTCACGCCCACCGGCGCGGACGGGGCAACAACCCAAATCAACACGCAGCTTGTACGGCCCGAGCGGCTCGCTGGCAGCGACTTTCCACGGTTGGTGGTGGCCAGCGGATCGAGCATCATCAGCTGGACCGGGCAATCATCGCCCTACTTGCCACCAGCAGACGACCTGGATGCTTCCGTTCCTACCTATCCGATCCCCGATCAAACGCCCCGCCAGCCCTCATTGCCGCCCGTAACCGGGCGGCCAGCACTCGAAGTTAGCATTTTCGGCGAGACACAAGCGGAAGTCGGTTCGCAAACTCGTTTCGAAGTGGTGATCTCCAACCGCGGCAACGCCCCGGCAACACAAGTAGTTCTCAACGACCGATTTGACCAAGGCCTCAGCCACCGCGGCGATACCGACCGCACGCGGAGTATCGAGTACGATAAAATTCGCACGCTGGGCGTCGGACAATCCCAGTCGATTTTTCTCGACTTCGATGTCATGCGTTCTGGACAATTGTGCCACGACGTAACGGTCCGTTGTACTGAAGGTTCAGAAGCTTCCTCGCGTGCGTGCGTCAATGCCGTCCAGCCTGTGGCCCAAAAACAATCTGGATTTGAAGTTCGTAAAGACGGACCGCGTCGACACAACGTGGGAGACATCGCGCTGTTCAAAGTGGTAGTAAAAAACACCGGCGAGGTGCCGCTCACCGATCTCGAAATCGTCGACGAATACGACAAAACGTTGCGTCCCCAGCCAACACGCCAGGGCTACGAAGTCGTCAACGGCCGCATCGTTTGGCGTTTGCCGCGACTGGAAGTCGGCGCTAGCGAGACGTTCGAGATTCAGTGTACTTGCCTGGCACCCACAGATTCTGCCTGTGGGGTCGTCAAGGTTACCGATTCCAGCGGACTGATTCTCGCCGACGACCACTGTTTGGAAGTGTTGCCTTCCCGGGGCGGCGCGGGCGATTCCCCGGCAGCCACCCAAGGCACTCTGCGACTAGCAATCGTTTCGTTTGCCGACCCTGTGCGAGCAGGCCAACGTAGTTCGTATCAAATACTGATCGAAAACAGCGGCCAAACGCCTGAAGAGCAAGTGCAACTCCGCGTGCTTTTCCCACCAGAACTTGTGCCCGACGTGACCGCCATTCGCAACGATGCCAATGTCCGCGCCAACTTCGTCGGCAACGAATTACGTTTCGACCCCATCGCCACCCTACGGGCAAACGAACGGCTAGAGTTTCTAATCCCCGTAAACGTCAACCAGCCCGGCGTCGTCAATCTAGTAGCCGAACTCATCAGCCGCGCAGTTCCCCAGCCAATTCAAAAGACCAAGCGGGTCGAAATCCTGGGACGTTGAACAGTTTGACCTTTCATAACCCCTCCGATAACATGTACTCATGGCCTTGCTGGACGCCGAAGTAACCTATTCGCTGGAACTCGACGGTAAGTTCCTCCTCGTCGAACACGTTCCGGCACGCGTATGCCGAGAGACTGGCGAGCAGTACTTTGCCCCAGAAACCGTGGAGCATATTCACTCACTCCTCAAGAGCCACAAGAAGCCGTCGAAAACCATCGAAACGCCTGTGTACGATTACGCCTGACCCAAGCAGCTTCGAGCGGCTGAAATGACTGGGCCGCTGCCTGGGCTACGCGCTAAGTTGCTCGCTTGCCGTTCTCTTCTCCTGTTCTCTGTGAAAGTGGCACACGCCCCATTACAAATCCCGGAAAGTTTTCATCATGAATCAGTACACACCCGTTTACCGCCGCTAACTCGAAGGCGGAGGACCGATAACTACTATTTGTGATCACTGCACACGAGTTGCATTTGTAAAACCGCTGGCCTGCAACAACTTCTTGCACAGCTTTGTTGGATACTTTGTCGGTGTATCCCTTTGCCTGAATCGCGATACGCTCATTTCCACGCATCGCAATTAAATCAACTCCTTGATCTCCCGAAGCCTTCGTCAGTTCGACTTCATAACCTAATGCTTCACAGACATCATACAGATATTGCTCCCAATCTAGTCCTCGCAGTAGCTTCCAATTTTGCTGAAGTAGTTTTTCGCGTTGATGGTGAAGTGAGTTTATCAGCGAACTCCTTTTCTTCTCAAATGCTTGTCGTTTGCATGAAAGAACATTCCTATGCTGGCGCAAAGGTTGCAGTTCTGTCAGACCAATGGAAAGCTCTCTCTTGGATTTTTTAAGTTTACTAATACTAATAGCGATAGAGAACATGACCTCGTCAATTAGCCGTGGAAGCGACTCCGTTTTAGGGACAAAAAGAAGACGTACATATCTTATGGAGAATACAGCCATAGACACCGAGTATATGACCACGCTAAATAGAAAAGCTGTTGCAATGGATCCACTCAAAAGTTCGCTTATCCCAAGGAAAAACACCGCAATCAATAAAGGCACACATATCAACACTCCAGTGGGACGAACCTTGGACTGAGTGCGATATCGAACTAAGAATTTGTAACGTCGGAAGCGATATCTATGGACCCGGAGGTCTGCCTCCAAAGACTGCACTTTACGAACCAAGCAAGCATGTTCTTGCTCAAGTCTTCCGAACTCTCCCCGTTCAAAATTCGAGATATCACTATCAAGGATAGCTATTTGTCGGTCTAGTTCGGCCACAGTATCCATCGAAGCTCACTCAGCTCAAAAACGCGGGTGGCCCAGACAACTCTTGTTGTCTGGGGGCCATAGGCCCAAGAGGAGTTGCGGTTAGGTGATCCATCCCATCTCCTCTGGTCTGGTAATGATCTATCGCAAAGATACCACCGCGCTGAACTCCACCGCCAGTAGGCGGCGAATTTTCCGAACTTGATCCGTAGTCAGCATTGTTGCCGGGGCATCAACGTAAATTGAAGGTTTTAACCGCTTGCTGCAAGCCTCTTTTCGCTGCGCGACCCAGACAACGGTGTTGTCTGGGCTACCCGTTTTCTGCGACAATCGTTTGCATGAGTTCCCGCTTTGTACTCTTGCGTCACGAATGCCCAGCCGGCTTTGAAAAACCAAGTCATTGGGATTTCATGTTGGAAACCGAAGGGGTGCTCGCGACTTGGGAGCTGCGCGTCTTGCCTGCGGATTGGTCGAAGGCTTTGAATCTTGAATCGGGTAGCAGTGCGTCTGCCGTTCCTGCCATCCGTTTGGCTGACCATCGGTTGGCGTATCTCGAATACGAAGGCCCGCTGTCCGGAAACCGCGGTTCAGTAAATCGCATGGACTGCGGGACCTGCGAATTGCTGGAAAATACGTTAGCGCAGCTGGTCGTTGAATTAGCTGGTTCGATCTTGAAAGGCCGTTTCAAGCTGAGCCAAGAAGACGGCTCTTGGTTGGTCGGCAGGCCCTAGTGGCCCTTTATTCGCCAGAATTCTTGGCAATGCCCCAACGGACAGTCATAATGCGTTACCATAGCCTTTTCAATAAAAAGTCTTTTCTTCAGCAGGGCCCCTCTTATGAATTTCCTCCGTACAGGTACAGCCGCATTTGTCGTGTTGGCGGTTGCCCCACTCTGCCATGGGCTCGATCTTGCTGTCGATGCGGTCAACGCCGACTTTTTTTGGCAACAAGGCTACACCGGCTCGCGAGTTGAAATCGGTGTGATCGATTTGCATCAGGCAGATTCCACACACTCGGCATTAAGCGCGAATTATTTAGGGTCCATCAATTTCGCCAAAGGCGCGGGTTGGTTAGGCGCACATGCCACCTCCGTAGCAGGAGCGGCAGTAAGCCAAGATCCTACCCGCCGTGGAGTCGCACACGGCGCGGGATGGTGGACCGGCCAAACGACCAATCGCGTCGGCATCCTTCCCGACCAAGACGCCATGACCGTCTCGGCGGAGACTTTTGCCCAGGGATTGGGAATCCTCAACGGCAACCCGGCCGAAGTCGTTACGATGAGCATCGGCATCGGCGGTTCCGACACGGCAACCGATCAGTGGAGTCTGGCATTGGATCACATTACCTCGACGCTGGGGACCACCGTGGTCGTAGCCGCCGGCAACGACGGTCCTGCGCCCAGTTCGTTTCCCGGCCCGCCGGGGGCTGCTTTCAATATCCTCAGCGTCGGTGCCACGGGCGGAACGGGTGCGCTGATTTCCGAAGACTATAACCAGATTGCTCCGTTTAGCAGTCGCGGTCCGACGACCGATGGACGCAGCAAGCCAGACATTGTCGCCCCCGGGTCGCTGATCGAACTGCCGACTTTGGGGAATGCGTGGAACGTAACCAGTGGCACCAGTTTCGCTGCCCCGATGGTCGCCGGCGGAGCGGCGCTGTTGGTCGACATGGGAATTGATCGCAACCTGAATGTCGATTCTAAAGTCATCAAAAGCGTACTGATGAACTCGGCCGACAAACTTGTTGGCTGGACGCACACGCCGTCCGCCCCGTTAGATCCCAATTTTGGCGCGGGACAAATGAATCTCGAATCCGCCTTCTTCCAATACGACGCGGGGGAACAGGAAGTCGGAATTGTGAATCCCCTTGGCTGGGACCATGGCACGATTCAGGGGACGACAAGCAACAGCTATGAAATCGGAGTGAATATTCCCAGTGGCGTCGACCTGTCGGCAACTTTGGTCTGGAACCGCGACGTGTCAACCGACGTAGAAGACATCGAAGCCGCCGTTTACACCGCCTCCCCATTAGAAAACTTGGATCTGTTTCTCTACGATGTCAACGATTTGGTAACTCCGGTTGCCAGCTCGATTAGCACTATCGACAACGTCGAGCATCTTTTTCTGTCGGTTCCTACATCGGGTCAGTATTTGCTCGAAGTTCGCTCGGCGAGCGGGATGGTTGCCGATCCTCTTTCTTACAGTTTGGCGTGGGACGTAAACGTACCGGTGGTATTCGCAGAGGCCGACTTCGACGAAGATGGCGACGTGGATACCGCGGACTTGGCTCTCTGGGAAGTCGGCTACGGATTGAATGGTTTGGCCATACATATCGACGGCGACGCGAACGGCGACATGATTGTCGACGGAGCTGATTTTCTACTTTGGCAATCGCAGTTCACAGGCGACCCGGGGCCTTTGGCAGCGTCGTCGGTCCCCGAGCCCGGGTCGATGGTTCTGATGCTGACCGGTATTTTGAGCCTGGTTGGAAAAGCTTCCAGAAGGCTTCGCACTCGGTGAGCGTCTGTCGCAGCGATTCTTGGCATTCATCGACTAAAAACTGTGTGCTAGCTGCCGCGGCCGAACCCTGTTTCGAGCTGCCGTTGACCAGCACCCTCGATCCACTAAAATCTTACCTCTCTTAACGTTACTACCCGTTCTCGCTGCGCGCTGACCAAAATAATGACTGCCGTCATGGACCCCAAAGACGAATCACAAACAGAATCCCCTTCCGCGTTGGAAGCCGCGAGGCGCGAAAAAATTGCCCGCTTGGTTGAACTGGGCCATGACCCCTGGGGCGGGCGGTTTGACGACCGGTCGCTCGTAAGCAAAATCCGAGCCCGGGCCGACGAAATTATCTATCGCACCGAGTCGGGCGACGAACTACCGGTTCCCGACCCTGCCGGCCAACCGGAAGGATTTAATGTTCGGCAATGGAAAGCCGACCAGGGCAAGGGTGAAATGGTGGGGCCCACGGTTCGCGCCGCCGGTCGCATTGTGCTACACCGTGACAAAGGAAAATTGCACTTCGTCGATATCCGCGACTGGACCGGCCAAATCCAACTGATGATCGGACAAAAACAGGTCGGCGACGATTGGCCGGTGGTCGAGTGTTTTGATCTGGGCGACATCATCGGCGTCGAAGGCCGGCTCGGCTGGAGCAACACGGGCGAGCTGTCAATCTTTGCCGAGCGGATTTATTTTCTTACCAAGTCGATCGAAACTCCTCCCGACAAACACAGCGGTTTGCAGGACGTCGAATTACGGCAACGGCAGCGCTATCTCGATTTGATTCATACGCCAGGCGTGCTCGATCGGTTTTTAGATCGCACAAAAATTGTCCGCTCGATCCGCGAGACACTTAATGCCCAAGGCTTTGTCGAAGTCGAAGGCCCGACGCTTCACACTATCGCTGGCGGAGCGGCGGCACGTCCTTTTGAAACCCATCACAACGCGCTCGACATCGATCTCACACTACGCATTGCTCTCGAACTGCACCTGAAGCGACTGATGGTCGGCGGCATCGAACGCGTTTATGAACTAGGCCGCGTCTACCGCAACGAAGGAATCAGTCAAAAGCACAATCCCGAGTTCACGATGCTCGAAGTCTATCAGGCGTTCGGCGATTACCGCTCGATGATGGACCTGACGGAAAAATGTATCGTGGGAGCGATTGAGGCGCTAGGGGCTAGGAGCGAGGGGCTAACGGGGGAGGATAAACTAGCGGCTGGCGCCTATCAACTTCCTTGGGGCGATTCGACGATCGATTTCACTCCGCCTTTTGAGCGGAAGACCTATGCTGAGTTGTTCCAGCAGCATGCGGGTGTTGATTCGGCGGATCAGGCGGCGGTTGCCAACTTGGCCAAGTCGCTGGGTATCGAGACTGCTAATCGGCATCCCGACGTGGTGGTCAACGACGTATTCGAAGCCAAAGTGGAAGACGCTCTCACCGGCCCCATCTTTGTGATGGACTACCCGGCCAGCATCTGCCCGCTGACAAAACGCAAGCGCGACAACCCGGCGATCGCCGAGCGGTTTGAGTTGTTCATCCAGGGAATGGAAGTCGCCAACGCCTATACCGAGCTGAACGACCCCGACTTGCAAGAAGAACTGCTCCGCACCCAACTCGCGGGGCTCGACGAAGAAGACTCGATGGCCAAGATGGACCACGATTTTGTGCGTGCGTTGCGCCACGGCATGCCCCCCGCGGGTGGCCTGGGCATCGGGATCGACCGCCTGGTCATGCTGCTAACCAACGCCCAATCAATCCGCGATGTAATACTGTTTCCACTATTAAAAAGTAAGAAGGAAGATGTTAGAAGGTAGAAGGCAGAAAAAGGAGGCCAACTTCTCCTAACTTCTTCCTTCTAACATCTCACTTCTAACTTCCCATGGATGGGTTTATGTACAAACTGCTTCTCTGCTGGCGGTATCTGCGAACACGCTATATCGCACTAGTGTGCATTGTCAGCGTGATGCTGGGCGTAGCGACTATGATTGTCGTCAATAGCGTGATGGCCGGGTTTACCCACGAAATGCAAGCCCGCATGAACGGGATGCTGGGCGATTTGATCCTCGAAAGCCGCTCGATGGACGGCGTGCCTGACGCTCCAAGCCATCTGGAAAAAATTCGCGAAGTCGCCGGCGATGCGATTGCCGGCATGTCGCCCACGGTGCATGTCCCGGCGCTGATGTACATCGAAATCAATGGTCAACTGATCACCCATCAGGCGACGTTAGTAGGAATCGACGAAAGGACTTATTCGAGCGTCAGCCAATTCGGTAATTACCTGCAACATCCGTCAAACCGCGAGCAACTGGTCTTCGAACTTCGCGACGATGGTTACGACGTGTACGATCACCAGGTGCCCGACCGCTCGCTTCTAAAACCACGCAAACAGATGGAACATGCCGGCTGGGTCTACCGCCGTCATAAAGCAGCACTCAAAAAACATCGCCAGCAGCAGAATCCCGCTCCCTTGCAGGTCGCAGATCCGCCGAGGCGGGGAGGGTCAACGAATCAACAGAATCCGTTTGGCAACACTGCTTCTGCCGATGGCGAGCAAGAAGGACGCGACTTCGACCCCGCTACCGAAACGCATCACGGCATCGTACTCGGCATCGGCACCTGCAGTTATCGGGGCGACGACGGGATGGACCACTTCATCGCTTTGCCAGGCGATGACGTGCGCGTGAGCTTCCCCAAGGCCTCGCTCCCACCCGAGGCCATTAGCGATTTCTATACGGTCGTCGATTTTTATGAAAGCAAAATGAGCGAATACGACGGCAGCTTTATGTTTGTGCCGCTGCGTGATCTGCAAAAAAGCCGAGGCATGATCGATCCCGAAACGGGCATTGGCAAGTTTACTTCCATCCAAATCAAGCTCCAGCCAGACGCGGATGCAGAGGCGGTTCGCGACGCATTGCGAGACGTATTCCCAGCCCAACTCTACGTAGTCAGCACGTGGCGTGACAAACAAGGCCCCCTGCTCGCCGCGGTCCAAATGGAAACGGCTGTATTAAACGTACTGCTGTTTATGATTATCGCCGTGGCAGGCTTTGGTATTTTAGCCATCTTCACGATGATCGTCGTGGAGAAAACCCGCGACATCGGCATCCTCAAATCGCTAGGCGCTTCTGGCTATGGTGTGATGGGCATTTTCTTGAGTTATGGCTTAGCCTTGGGGATAGTCGGCGCCGGAGTTGGCTTGGCTTTGGGGCTCACGTTCGAACGCTACATCAACGAGATTGCCGACCTGCTCGGCCGCATCACGGGCCAGCCGGTATTTGATCCGTCGGTTTATTACTTCTACAAGATCCCCACGATTGTCGATCCGTTTACCGTCACCTGGATATGCGTCGGCGCCGTGGCGATTGCCGTATTGGCCAGTGTGTTGCCCGCCCGACGTGCGGCACGACTTCATCCTGTAAAGGCGTTGCGTTATGAGTAGTCTGCCGGTCGATATTTCACAAACCGCTCCGTGGATCAAGCCGCGGCTGGCGCAACAACCACAGCCCGCTGTCGAGCTGCTTGCAACGCGCGACTTGTTCAAAAGTTATCGCAAGGGGCCGCTCGGCATCCCGGTGCTACAGGGAATCGACATGACCGTGGGCGAGGGCGAATTTCTTGCAATCGTCGGCCAAAGTGGTTGCGGCAAGAGCACGCTGCTCCATTTGCTTGGCACGTTAGATCAACCTGACGCCGGCGAGGTACACTTCGAAGGCCATCGGATCGACAACCTTCCCGGACGCAGTCGCGACTTGCTGCGCAATCGCCACTTCGGCATGATTTTTCAGTTCTATCATCTGTTGCCTGAACTCACGACGCTCGAAAACGTGCTCGCACCGGCGCTTATCTCGGAAAGCACGTTGGGCTATTTCCTCCGCCGGCGTCAGCATCGCCGGCATGCGATGGAATTGTTGGAGTTGGTCGGCATTGCCGATCGCGCAAAGCATAAGCCCCGCGAAATGTCGGGCGGCGAAATGCAACGGGCCGCCATCGCTCGGGCATTATTGGCCCAACCCCGCGTGCTACTGGCCGACGAGCCCACCGGCAATCTGGATCGATCCACTGGTGAGCAGATCATGGGAATGCTGCGAGAGTTGAACCGCAAGCAAAAGCTCACTATAGTCATGGTTACCCACGATCCGTGGATCGCCGAACAGGCAGACCGAGTGGTCCGTTTGGTCGAAGGCCGAATCCAAAAGGTCTAGCCGCTGTGGGATAAATGCCTCTCGCAGAGACGCGGAGACGCAGAGAAAGAAAATTAGAGAAGTGAAATGAGAGAATAAGAATCGCAAGCTTAGCAATAACTTCTTCTTATTCTCCGCGCCTCTGCGTCTCTGCGAGAGGCTTACAGTTTTTTTGATTTTTTTCGTTTGTGAATACTGTTTCAACTATAGCAATCAATGTCGCGACAAGTTTATATCAATGGCAAACTGATCCCCGCCGAGCAGGCGACCGTGAGCGTGTTCGACCACGGACTGCTATACGGCGACGGCGTATTCGAGGGACTGCGGAGCTATGCGGGCAAAGTGTTCCGGCTCGAGCAGCACGTGCGCCGACTGTACGAATCGGCACAGGCCATCTGTTTGGACATTCCATTGTCTCAGGCAGAAATGTACCAAGCGATTGACGAGACGGTTGCCGCCAACGGAATCGACGACGGTTATATTCGTGCGCTAGTCACCCGCGGAGCGGGCACGCTGGGTCTCGACCCCAACCGCTGTAGCAATCCGCAAGTGATTATCATTGCCGATACCATCGCGCTTTACCCCGACGAACTATACGAAAAAGGGTTGGAGATTGTCACTGCCAGCGTAATCCGCAATCATCCCGCGGCACTGAGCCCACGGATCAAGTCGCTGAATTATCTCAACAACATTCTGGCGAAGCTGGAAGGATTGCAGGCGGGGTGCATTGAAGCGTTGATGCTCAATCACAAAGGGGAAGTCGCCGAATGCACGGGCGACAACATCTTTTTGGTTCGCGACGGGGCACTGCTCACGCCCCCTTTAGATGCAGGCATCCTGGGCGGAATCACCCGCGAGGCGGTCATCGAGTTGGCTCGGTCCGTCGACATCGAAGTGCTCAAGGTCGCGCTGACCAAGCACGATGTGTACGTCGCCGACGAATGCTTTCTCACCGGGACCGCGGCCGAAGTGATCCCCGTGGTGAAAGTCGATCAACGAACGATCGGCACCGGCAAACCGGGCCCCGTGACGCTTGATCTCAAAGAGCGATTCCACGAAATGGCACGGGCATAGAGCTTGCTTTACCGCGACTGGCCGCGGACCAGATCCCGCTCCGCTCGCTGAGCGAGAAAATCTTTATTGCCGACTTTCTCGAAACTTGCCAAAAAGCTCTGCGTTTCGTCAATCCGATCGCGATCTTCTCGGGACAACCGCCAGGCAAACAAGTGCGTCGAGCGCACCGGGACCGACTGCGACTTCACCGTGCGGTGGATTTCCACCGGCACCACGCCGTGGGCTTCACACGCGGCATTCAACTTGAGCCGCGCTCCTGGGGGCAACGTGCTGTGGAGCATGGTATTCAGCCGCGTGAACCAGTCGGTAAACTCACGATAATGGGCCAACACTTGTTTGTTTTCCGCAGGCACGGTCGCCGCCCTGTATTGCCAAACCGGGTGGTCGAGCGTGAGGGTGCCCGTTTCATCGTCGAACGATTCTACAAATGTGGGGTCGGCCGAAAACTTCAGCAGCGGATCCTCTTGCCCGCCGGCCCACTTGTTGATTTTGTCCATCAGCTGGCCAATCCGCTTGGTGGAAATGTCGGTCCGTTGGTTCGATTCCAAATCGAGCAAAATGAATTGCCCGCCATGTGCCGACGTGGGGGCTCGAAACACTGTGATCTGCGCTGGCTGCTCGGAAAACTGATACACGGTGTTCGCGTCGAACAGCGTGATGGTATGATCCGCCGGCTCGGTTTCGTCGTCCACAAACACATGAGTTTCCATCCGCATCTGTTGCGCAAAAGTCATCGAACATGGGACCAACAAGAAAATGGCACAAAGACCGCTTAAGCAGACAGAGCGTAACATGATAGCAATTCCTCATGCAGGAGCGTTGTGAGAAAGAGGAGGTGCGAGGATACGCCCCGTGCCCAGGGATGTAAACGTCGGTTCGGGCAGATTCCACTAAAGCGTCAAGCAAGGACTGACGGGTGCCACGGAAAAGTGCTAGCAGAAATCAGCTGGAACTGGTGCAGCAAAAAAAGCTGCCCGTCACTCTCCTTCGCGCCAATCGTCGAGGTGGATTTCGACGGACGTTCTCCCGCGGAAATTGTTGAGAACCGGGCGAAACGCGATAGAAAGCGGCCCGTCGATACGCGAAAGCTCCTCGTGCCAATCGCCGCCGCCGAAGGCTACGGCACGAATCTTCACGCCATGTTGGTCGAACATCATCGACAAGTGGCGTCCCGTGGCCCCGATTTTCTTCGGCTCACCTGCGAGTCGCACATTGCTGGCGCAAAGCACGGGGCGGGAATTGCCGTGTCCGAAGGGGGCGAGGCTTTCGATTTGCTCGACCGTTTGACGCGTGAGCATTTGCAGCGAAGCCTCGGCGTCGATCTGCAATTCCGCGGTACGCTCGCTTTGCGAAAGTTTCTCGGCAGCGACTTGCAGAAAGGCTTCGCGAAAGGCGTCGACATTTTTTGGCGACACTTTGAGACCTGCCGCAGCAGCATGTCCTCCGTGGCTTTCCAGCAGATGCCCACACTCGGCAAGCGCTTCATGCAAGTTGAAGCCGGGCACACTGCGCGCGGAGCCAATCCCCGGCTTCACGCCCAACGGGTCGGCAGCTATGAGGACCACCGGGCGGTGGTACTTGTCGGACAAACGCCCCGCAACAATGCCGATGATGCCCGGGTGCCACTCATGGCTGGACAACACGATGGCCGACGTTTGCTCCAAGTCGCACGATTCTTTGGTTTGCTTGGTAGCCGCGCGTGCCATGCTGCGTTCGAGCGATTGCCGCTGCGTGTTGAGGTCTTCAATATGGCGAACGATTTTTTCGGCCCGTTCGGGACTCTCGGTCGTCAAAAGTTCGATGGCAAGTTCGGCCTGTCCCATCCGCCCCGCCGCGTTGAGTCGCGGCCCTAAACTGAAGCCGATGTCTTCGCCTTGGAGATAAGGCTTCTCCGTGAGTTTTGTAAGCTTCATAAGTGCCGTCAGCCCGACTGTCGGCTGGGCTTTCAAAGTGTCGAGACCATAGCGAACCAGAATGCGATTTTCGTCCACCAATGGCACCACGTCGCAAACGGTGCCGATCGCAGCCATCCCCACCGCTTGCAGCAAAAACGTGCGAAGCCGACCGCTCACTTTTTGGCTATCGCTCACCCGCTGGCAAAGTGCCCAAGCCAGCTTGAAAGCCACCGCCGCGCCACAAAGCCCGGCAAAAGGATATTCAGAGCCCGGCAAACCGGGATGCACCAGGACCGCCGCTTCGGGCAGCGACTCGGCCATTTGATGATGGTCGGTGATCACCAGCGTCAGCCCCAAGTCCCGTGCAAATCGGGCCTCCGCAATGCTAGCAATACCGCAGTCCACCGTGACCACTACTTCGGAACCCTGATCCGATAGTTTCTGGAGTGCCTCTTTGTTGAGGCTGTAGCCTTCGTCCATACGGTGGGGCACATAGAAATCGACCTCGGCATGGAGCAGCCGCAAACAGCGAAGCAGAATCGCGGTGGCGGTCATGCCATCGGCATCGTAATCGCCGTAGATAGTGATCCGTTTTTTTTCTTCAATGGCGTGAACGATCAGTTCGACCGCAGCAGGTACACCCGGCAGCTCATTCGGTTCGCGTAGTCCGGTGAGTTTGGGATCGAGAAATTTGCGCGCATCATCAGGATCGTGAATTCCACGCGACAACAACAGTTGCGCCACAACCGCCGGGATGCCCGCCGCCCGTTCCAGGGCAGCAACACTATCGGGATCGCAGGGTGCAATTCGCCAACGTTTGGGCATATCGTCCGTGAATCTTGAGAGGAGAGAGGTCCGGACCCGGGCACCGCGTCTACTTTTTCTTTTCAACGTGCAGCGTGTGCTTGCGTAGCCGAGGGCTATACTTCTTCATTCGCAACTTTTCGCCGCCCATTTTACGCCGAAGCGTGTAGTTGTAATCGCCGGTTTCTTCGCAGACGAGAAAAACTGTCTCTACTTTTTTCTTTCGCTTGCCGCCGCTTTTCTTGGCCATGGGTTTCGCTCTCGGTCTTGCTCGTGAACAAGTTCGCTAGGGTTCTATTCCAAATTTCGCCTAGAAGCCCAACCGTGGGCTCCCCAACACGAAAACTAAGTTCCAAACCTCGGATTTTAGGCTCTTTTTCCCATTTAATCCAGTGGTGAAATATCGGGCAATGCCGACGGGAAGTTAGGGGTTATACTTGAATTTAGGTGCTGAAAGCCTGTTTATCTCTGGAGAGCCTGTAATTGCTCCGCAGGTCGAGAGCCTCAAACCTTTTGGCCTTATAGATAAGTTGGCAGCCGGAGGGCCACCGCCCTCCGGGAATTCCCGGACCGCGTGGCGGTCCGGCTCGACGACGAACAGAAAATTCGAGTGCTTTGAAGTAATAGATCCTCCCGTGGAACAAAGATCTCGCGATTTTTGCCTGCCTGAAACTGCCGATGCCTGCCGAGTCATCCACCGTTCTGCCCGCCGACACGAAACCCGAGGTTCTGGGGCCTGAAAGCCTTTCTTCGCAGGAGGATTCTGTGCCTGCCGTTTCTTCTCGCGTGCGAGAGCAAAAATCGCTGGTTGCCCTGTGGGTCGCCGCGTGGTTGGAAGAAGGCTATTCACTCTCGTGGCTGGCCAGCGCATTTTTCCATGCCTGTATCGTGATATTGCTGTCGGTCTTCATGTTTGCCGAGTCGGGCGACCTGCCAATCCGTTGGCTCGACGGCGCGTTCGACCAAGAATTTTCCGAGATCGTGGATTTGCAGGAATCTTCGCTCAGCGCCGAGGGGGGTGAATTTTCGCTGTCGCAACATCCACCGACTGCTCTTCCCCAGTCGGGAAGTTCCTTGATTGCAGGTGTAACCAATCCCCTACGTCCTCAAATACCAACCGCTATCCAAACCCCAAACGGGTCGTTCTCTCCCGAGGAAACACTGGGAAATCTCCTCGCCGCCAAAGGGGGCGGATTGGATGGCCGCGGACAAGATAACCGTCGCCGACTAGCCATGGGTGGCGGCGGCAACGCGGCAAGTGAATCGGCAGTGGAATTGGGATTGGCCTGGCTGGCGGCCCATCAATGGGGCGACGGTGGCTGGCGGTTCGATCTTGGAAAATGCCCCCAATGCGCAGGCGAGTGCCGCGACTCGGGAATTATCGACTCGACGACCGCCCCCACGGGGCTTGCCCTGCTCTGTTTTTTGGGCGCAGGCTACACACAGCACGAAGGGCCTTATCAAGATGTCGTCGCCAACGGTCTGTATTACCTAAGCAACAAGATGGTGTTGACCACTTTCGGCGGCGACTTGCGTGACAACACGTTGCTCGACGAATTGGGCAAAGGGATTCCCAGCTTCCGCAAAAGCGGCGACATGTATTCCCACGGCATCGCCACCCTTGCGCTTTGCGAAGCGTATGCCATGACGCACGACAAAAATTTAGCCGAGCCCGCCCAACAAGCGGTCGATTTCATCGTCCACGCCCAACACGAAAAAGGGGGCTGGCGCTACGAACCGGGCGAGCCAGGTGACACAACTGTTTCGGGCTGGCAGGTGACCGCATTGAAAAGCGCATTGCTGGCCGACCTCGAAGTGCCGCGCGACGTCTGGTACCGCGCCTCGGAATTCTTCGACAGCGTGCAAGAACTTCGCGGGGCAACTTACGGATACCAAAAGCCTTCGACCAAGCGGCGCTCGACTTCGGTGGTCGGGCTGTTCTGCCGCATGATGTTGGGCTGGCCGCGAGAACATCCGCCACTGCTAAAAGGCATGGCACGAATTGCGGAGGAAACTCCTCAGAAAAATCACATGTACTTCAACTACTATGCCTCCCAAGCATTGCACCATGTCGGCGGCAGTGGTTGGAAACGCTGGAACCCCCGGATGCGCGATTATCTGGTCACGTCGCAAGCCCAGTCAGGACACGAGCGAGGAAGTTGGTACTTCGACGAAGCCTACAGCGACCGCGGAGGCCGGCTTTATACAACCACGCTCTCAATTCTGACACTCGAAGTCTATTACCGGTACATGCCCATGTATCAGGAAGCGTTTGTCGACGAAGCGCCGTAAACAGGTGATTAGCGAGAGCAAACCACCACGCGCACGTCGCACACATTTGTTTGCGTGGGACCCGTTCGCATTAAGCCGTCGACTTTGTCAAAAAAACGATACGCATCGTTTCGCCGCATGTAGTCGTCTGCGTTCAAATTCTGGACGCGCACCGCGGCAACCACTTGTTCGTCGACCACCGCCCCGGCTGCGTCAGTCGGACCATCTTCGCCATCGGTGCCCCCGGATAGCAACGCAAGCCCTTCCCAATTCTCCAGGTCGTTCAAGGCCGCTAATGCCAGTTGTTGGTTGCGGCCTCCTTTGCCGCGTATTGCTTCGGGCGCCAGGGTAACATTCGGCTCGCCGCCGGAAATTAAACAATCGGGACCGGAACCCGATTGCATCGAGCGCGCGTTTTCCGAGAGCCACTGGGCAACTTCCTCCGCAGTGCCCTCGGACGACGTAGCCGAGATCATCGCATGGCTATATCCCAACCGCTCGGCTTCGATTCCCGCGGCATCAACTGCCGTGGCATTGTTGCCGATAATGTGATTCGAGATTTGGCACACATTCGATTCACCTTGATCGACCGATTTCCTCGACCCCTTCAGAAGTGCTGCCGCCTGACGGCCGGCAGGTTGGTCCAGCAGTTGCAAATCTTCGAGCACTTGCAAGGCAGCTTTGGGAGTTGGCTTTCGCAACACGGTAGGCCCCGAGGCAATGGTCTCGAGGTCGTCGCCCAACACGTCCGAGAGAATCAATGTTTCCAATCGCCCAGCCCGGCAAGCACGCGCCAAGCCGCCGCCCTTTACTTCGCTCAATTCACGGCGGACCGCGTTGAGCTGTTGGATGGTTCCACCGCGAGCGGAAATTTCGCGAGTGAGTGTGGTTTTCGCCTCCAACGAAAAACCTGCGCAGGGCGCGGGCAGCAGGGCCGAACCGCCGCCCGAAATCAGGCAAATGCAAAGATCGCTGGGGCCCAAACTGCGTACCAACTCAAGAATTCTTTTCGTGCCCTCAACTCCCGCAGAGGCGGGCTCGTTCACGCCGGCCGGTCGAGAAGCATGCAACCGAATAGCCCGGGTTGGCTGCATGCAATCTGCTGGCACATTGACCCAACCTTCCACACGCTTCTCATGCAGTAACTGCTCGCCAAAAACAGCTTCCAGCGCCGCGGCCATTGCCCCGCTCGCCTTGCCTGCGCCTACCACTACAATTCGCCCAAACCCTGCGAGATCAATTTCGCTGCCTCCGATACCCAAAGTATTTCCCGCAATAACAACATGCTCCGGAATCAACCGACAAGGTCGAACTGCCTCGACCCCGGCCCACCAAATCTGCTGGGCATTTTCACGTAGTTTTTCGGAAGAAAGCTGCATTCGGGTAATGTGGCAGGTGTCGCAATACGGAACAAGTGGCCATAGCGTGCATCCATAGCCGTCCAAAATCGACTGGGCGTGGGTAAGAAGCCAAGGTTGACTGGCGAACCAAATCAGCTATTGTGGGGGGTGCTGGGTGTGGAGTCCCGATGGACTTCCCTCGGCTGTTGTTTGACTATCCTGATAGAAGGGATAGCCGATTTTTGGGTTTCTTTGCGACTGCAGAGGGGCCGCCGGTACTAGTTTTTAGTTTTGGAGATTGGCAAAATGCCAGAAGGTACAATTAAGAAACTGATGGACAGAGGGTTCGGCTTTATCGAGGGAGAGCGTGGAGATATCTTTTTCCACCATTCTTCCGTCACCGAGGGAAGCTTCGAAACCCTGCAAGAAGGGCAACGCGTAGAATATGAAGAAGGTAGCGGACCGAAAGGCCCTTGCGCCGAAAACGTGAAGGTTGTCGCCTAAACTACCGCGATATTTCACAAAGCCATTAAGAAAGCCGCCCGACGGTTAATCCGTCGCGCGGCTTTTTGTTTTTTGCAACACAAGGGTATACGCCCTGCGGGTACCTGCCATTTCCCAACAGATTTACCACAGAGACACAGAGGACACGGAGTTTATATCTATGATTACTGAGTGATGAAACAAGGATCGAACCCTCTACGGATCATAATTCACCAATCATAAATTCTTTTCTGTCTCCGTGTTCTCCGTGACTCTGTGGTAAAAAATTCCGACTAAGCAAAACGCCAGAGCTGCTCTTGGTCAAAGACCGCCTCGAAGGCGTCTTGCGCGTGGTTCTCGACGTAATCTTTATCCGACAGATTATCAAACAGTCGGTCCCGCTTAGCAAACAAGCGATCCAACGCCCGGTCACGCATCGCAAACCCAAGGTCCGTCAGATCGATCGAATGATCGTGGGAAGTCTCAGCAACGACATTTTCAAGCCGAACTGCAACGCGCTCAAAACGCTGTTGGATACCCTCGAAACGGTGCTGCACTTCCATTGCCAGCGATCGCAATGCACGATCGTTGGGTATGCCTGACGCGTTTTGTTCCACAACACTTGTTTGCTCGGTTGCAAGCGAAGGAACCGTACTCGCTGCAAACTCGCTGGCAACGGGACTCGCAGTTCGGGAACCGCTGGGCCCGGTCGAACTGATCCCCGACAACGGTGCCGAACTGCCGGTGGCATCGTAGCCGTAGTTAGTTTCCCATATTGCTAGATCAGTCGCATTCACCTGACCATCTTGATTACCATCGCCATCGCTTATTGCTGCGCCAGCGACGGTGCCTTCGCCGCGCTGCCAGGCCAGAAAGTCAAAACCGTCGGCATCGCCGTCCAAGTCGAAATCGCCCGTCTCCAAAACTGCAGGTACAGAACTTCCGCCCGTACCAAAGTCCTGCTCCCAGGCCACCAGATCAGCAGCGTCAACGTCGCCGTCGCTGTCGCTATCGCCGTCGGCAGCAGTCGCACCCGTAGTGGTCCCAACACCACGCTGCCAGGCGAGGAAGTCGAAACCGTTCACTTGGCCATCTTCGTTAAAGTCCGGTCCGTGGATGATCACTTGTGGCACCACAGGCGGTGCGACGGTCAACACATAATCTTCCACTTCGCCAATGCTCGCCAAACCCGTCGAGCCAAGGCCGAACTCGCCATAACGGAAGCGAGCGTAAACCGTGGTGGCGTCGATCGTCGTGGGAATAGCAAAGTTGACGACATTCACTCCAGGTACGAGCAGTGCGTTCGTGACAATCTTCTCAGACACACCACCGATCAGGTCGTCGAAATCGCCGTCGCCGTTGAAGTCGACCCAGCCCTGCAGATAACCGCCATGTCGGCTGGCAACCGCTTCAAGTCGGCCCAGTCCACCCGCGACCAACGCATCGACCGCGATGCCATCTTCGTCGGGTATGAACGCGGTGTCGTCTCCCAACGCGTCGCTCGTCGGTTTGCCATCCGGCTCAGCATCGATCATCGTTCCCAGGAAGAAAATTCCTTCCGGATGACGTGGGCCATCGTCTACCAACCGTGTTCCATACACATCAGGCAAATCACCGAAGTCGAGCGTTCCCCCAGGGCCACCGGATCCACTGCTCACGCCAAACTTAATGTCTGTTACCGTTCCACCAGAGACGATCGTGGCAAATTGTGGCAGATCGAAGTCGGGGAAGGTCTGCGTGATGCCCGAAAGCGGATCGAGTTCCATCCGCAAAAAGTGGCCGCCGTCTGGCAGATCGGCAAACGCGTAGGCGCCGTTGCTGTTGGTGGTCGTAACAACATCTCCCGCATCGATCGCACCGCTGTTGTTCATGTCGACGTAGACGGTGATATTCGGCACGCCAACTTCGCCAGCCTCTCGCAGCATATTTCCGTTCGAATCGTTGAAGATCGTGCCCAGAATAATGCCCGACAGAGCCGACCCGTCGCCAGCAGTAGCTCCCGACGGAGGTTGAATGTGGAAATCGACGCCTGTGAACGTGTCGCCCGGTTGAACAAAGAAGGCTTCAAAACCAGCGCTAGGATTCGAAGCTGTCCAGCTTGCTGGAGGTCGGACGCCGACGTTCATCACGGTGGTCGTCGTCACATCTAAGATGGTCAACGCATACTCGCCCGCGGCATTGCTCTCGACCAGGATTTCTCCCGCATCGAGGGCTCCGTTGCGATTCACGTCGCCAAACACACCCACGCCCGGCACGGCAACGTCGTCGCCGTTGAACAAGCCATCGCCATTTAGATCCGCAAAAATGGAACCGCTAAAATCAACCTGCGGCGCAGCCGGCGGGCCCGGATCGAGCAGGAAATTGATATGTTTCACGTGGTCGGGAATAGCGGTGCCAGAAAAAGAAAACGGGGCGTTGGTCGCGGCTTGCAGGGGAACCTCAAGATTTGCATCGTAGTCCCACACTTTGAAAAAGTCGGTCGTGACATTCCATTGCGACTGATAATCTTTAAGGAACCCGCCGGGAGTTATTGAATCGTCCAAGACGGTACGCCCCAGCGGATCTTCAACCGAGATAATGTAGTCGTCCGGCACTAGGTCGAAGTAGTAATTGCCATCGGCACCCGTAACGAACTGGTCGACTAGGACATCGGTTGCATCAAGAACCCCGTTGCCGTTCGCGTCGCGATGGGCAAACACGGTCACATTGGCACCCATAGATTCATGGGCTGTGATCACATTGGCCACTTCTCTGAAGCGAACCACGCCATCGACATCAGCATTGATTAGTTGTACGCGGCTGAAGTTGAATTGATCGTCCTCATTGTCGTCAACGCCTATAAGGCCTTGGATCCGCTGTGTATTAGCAACTGCAATCGGACTACCATGCCAATCAACTTCGATGCCTGTGATCTGAAAAGCCGTGTTAGAGTAATTTTCCATGTGAAGCTGCCAACCTTGGCTCAAAATAATTCCTGCAGCAGGCTCTGCCGTAATGGGGTCGAATATAATCGCATTATCCGATCGTTCGCCCCAACTTCGATTGCTGGAAAAGGTTGCTACCAAGGGATTCCCAGGATCGGTATCGCTGGAAGCTAGCGCTGGACTCTCGCGGAATGACGACGCATTTGCATTGATTGGGAAGTTATTTAGACTTGGCGGAGTCTCGAGAAAGAAGTGGTTTAGATCGTGGTGGGTCCCATCGGGCGAGACCAACAGCACTCGCACACTGTCGAGAAACTCACTGGTTCCACCCGTGGCCGTTATTTTCACTTCCACGTTCTCGATGGTCATATCGTTCGTCGAAGGAACTGAAAGCTCGATAAATCCGCCTCGGACTTCGGTATCGGTGTAATCAGAAAAAGGATCGTCAGCAAAATATTCTTCCCAGTAATCGACAAACCCGCCACCCAAGGTCCCCCCCAAGCCACCTGGGACAACTTGAAACAGGCTGTCTTCATCACTTTGCTCCTGTGCTTCAAGAGGAATAAAGAATCCGCCAGCGGGATTAATAAAGCTTGTAAAAGTTAATTCGTTCGGAAGTGCCTGATTCTTCGTATGCCATTGCTGAGCCATCAAAACGGCAAGTTCCGCGTCCACAACTCCGTGGGCTGTACCGATTTGTTCTCCATGCACACCCTTGCCTTGACTCACCGTGAAACCGGCGCTATTAGTCAGCACTTGGGGCGTGGGCTGAAAGTGATTATCGCTAAAACCGGCGCCAAGATGAGAAACGATGGTCGGATCTAACGTAGGATTGCGCGTTAGTATCTCGGGACTGATCGCAGGATCGAATGGATCAGGATCGTGAAACACGGGCATCTGGTTAATGATCCATGTGTTCTGTGTCGGGCCCGTAATGACAGTATTAGGAGTTTCAAACTCCGCATTCTGACGTGCGGAACGAACCAATATCTCTTGCACATCGCGCCAAGAGAGATTCGGATTCGCTTCCAGCATCAAGGCAACCACACCGCTCACCAATGGATCAGCTGCTGAAGTGCCACCGAAACGCGACGTGTAGTCGATATCCGTCAAAAAGTCGCGATCGAATTCCTGACCAGTGATCGGGTCTGGCGAGATGTTAAATCCCGCCTCTCCTGTCAGATCGGTTGTGATGATTCCACTTCCCAGCCCCGAGTCGCCACCAATATTAATCGGCGTATTGAATTCGCCAGCGGAACCCGTGGGGGCGGCAACAAGAACACTCGTTCCCGCTTCAGCAAAGCTGGTGACCGTACCATCGATGTTGTTATAGAAACCATCATGGTCTACGCCGGTCACTCCGATCGTATAGCGCGAATTGACCCAGCCATTGTAGCCCGCAGAACCCCAATTCCCCAGGCTATTAAAACCAGGATCGAGGGGCGACCCGGCACCATTTCCCGAAGCAAAGACATGGACCACTCCCAGGCCGCCTCTTCCAAATATGATCGAATCTCGTAGGGCAAAAACTTCAGCTTCCGTGAGGTTTCTTAGGCCACGCTCAAATACGCCATCACCATCTAAATCGAATCTCGGCCCCCAACTGTTGTTGGTAATGTCGATTTGATCGGTTTCGTATCGAAAGGCGTCTACCGTTGCATTTGGTGCCGGGTTTCCATTTCCAAAGAAATCCAGAAACTCGATCGGCACAAGAGTCACCCCGGGCGCAATCCCCGATCCACCAAGACCGTTGTTGGCAACCGCACCGATAAGTCCCGCCACCGCGGTACCGTGAGGCGCAGAAGTGCCCAACGCTGGCCCCGTGGTACCGGTGAAGGTACTTAATCCCAGCGTAGCGGAAACATTGGCGGCCAAGTCGGGATGGTCGAACTGCAAAGCACTGTCGATCACCGCTACCGTAACGCCTGCCCCGGTAAGGCTCGTGTTGTTAAACACGGGAGCAACGTTGATATCTTCACCAGGGATGCCAAAGATAGCCTGGAAGTCGGGATTTCCTACCTCCTGCCCTATGTTGATTAAATGCCATTGATCGCCCAAAAGAGGATCCGTGGGTATCGAGAAAGAGGCGATACTCGATTGAGTAGACGCTTCAACGAGCGACGCCCAATTGAGCTCGTTTAGAAGAATTTGCAGCGCACCTTCGGCCGTATTGCTTGAGAGACTAGTGACCTCGATTTTCACACTTTCGTCCACATTGCCGGCAAGCTGCGCCAACGGACTTTCCGCCGACATCACGCGGCGGTCTTCGAGGGTCTCGAAACCAAGCTGCTTTTTTTGCCGGCGGCTGATACCGGTGGGACGGCGCTTGGCGCTGGGAGTGCGCAAGCCGCGCAGGCTCCGACCGAAGTTAGAACTCTTCACGTTCGTTTCCTCTGCTCTCTTAGCCGCGCACACCCGCCGGGCGCGCGCCTAGCGCGGCCCGTCGCCGTGGACTGGCCATCCACGGCACAATGTGCACACCCGAGCAGCCCGTGAAGGCATGCCCTAATTGCTCGGCGGCATGAAAAAATTACTGTTCCTAGGCGAGAAGCTTCATGCTTGATGTTGGGGTCTTCTGAGCCGGAGAAAAACCTTCCGGCCTGGGCAACAATCCATAACCCTGATGCTCGAAAACCCGTGTTCATAATAATTTCCACTCCCCCCGCCGTCAAACTTCTAGTAATCCAAAGGACCAAAAATATCCATTCTGCTTCAAAAAACAGCACGTTTTGCCAAAAAGTACATGGCAAATGTGAGAATTCTCACCACAGAGGGCACAGAGAGCACAGAGTCAATGAATTGAGATTTTGGCTCTCTGTCAGGTAGTGGGTCAGTTTGGCCGAAGGCCTTTGTCATCGTAGCCTGGGGCAAAGCCCCAGGTTGGAAGATGTTTCATGACGTTCGGCTGAAGGCCGTATTCACTTGCGCTCAGGATGAATATGGCCTTATGGCCAAAAATGTTTCTGTCTCTTGATTCCTGGGGCGTTGCCCCAGGCTACGGTGAAGTGAGGCCTTCGGCCAAGAAGCAAGGCGAACTGACACACTACCCTCTGTCATTTCCTGCTCTGCCGAGAAATCAAGCCAGATCCCTCGGCAGACCTCGGGTCTCCGCAGGCGACTCGCCGAGGCAAGAAGACAATAAATGGTTCCCTACTTCCATTCCTCTGTGCTCTCTGTATCCTCTGTGGTGCAAAATCCGAGCAGCCAACCAGAATGTCAAAATAGGCGGTCTAAGGAGAAAATTCCAACTGTGACGAAAACTCTGGTTCTTCCGCTTTTCATGGTCCGATAAGCATTTGCAAGATGTGAACAGTTCGGCAAGTGAGTTGCGCTCATCAAACAGTGCGTGCTTGCAAGCCGGATACAAAATCGATGTGAATCAGAAATTTCACACCGCGACTCGCAAGAGTGCGAGAACGCGAGATCATTAGGGGGAACTTGGGGATGAACCGTCATTTGCCAACCTTGCAACGAGCCCTGGCGGCTTTTGCTGTCTGTTTGTTGCAGTCCGCGCTGCCAGCAAGCGGCCAGAATTCTGGCTATCAGTCTCCCACGTTTTTCGGTCAGAGCGGACCGACTAGTGGCATGGCTGCACCCATGCCCGCTTCGCCACTCGCCGGTGGCATGCCTGCCGCGGGCGGCGATGCCTACATGGACGCCCACGGCCAGCCAATTGTCATGCCTGCCAGTTACTGCCAAAGCTGCCCAGGAGGCGCCGGCGGTGGTGGCTGCGGCTATGGCGATCCGATGGCAGTTGATTTCGGCGGCTACGCCAGCCCCGACCAGTGTGGTCCCCATTACTTCGACGTGGCGTTCGAAACCGTCTTTCTGCAGGGAGAAGACCTGTTTCAAAATGTGGTGCCATTCACTTCGGTAGGCGCCGGCGTCAATGCTCCGCGTTTTCTAGACATTGAACGCGACTTTGGCGAGTACGAACCGGGTTGGCAAATCGCAGCCCGTTACGATGTCGGCCCGCTGTCGATGATCGAAGCCACCTACATGGGGCTGTACGACATTAGCTTTCGCGATCAGGTGCGCTCAGTCGACGTAGCGCCGGGCGGGGCCAATTTCCAATTGTTCAGCGTATTTTCTAATTTCGGCACCGGCACACTTGTTCCAGGTATCGACGATGGGTTGGTTCACCGGCTCGATTATGAGTCGGACCTACAAAGCACCGAAATCAGTTTCCGTCGCTACTGGGTTGGCAACAACCCTCGCGTTTCCGGCTCATTGCTGATGGGCTTTCGATACTTGCGGATGACCGAGGATTTGAACTTTAGCTCCGACGCATTGGTAATTGCGGCCGTCGAATCGGCCAGTCGACTCTGGAGTAGCGAGAACGACCTGCTTGGGTTCCAAGTGGGAGGCGACGGCTGGATTTGCCTCCGGCAAGGTTTGCGATTCGGTTGCGAAGGCAAAGCAGGTATCTACAACAACCGCTTCAAATTCCGTCACATGGGAGATTTTCCTGCTGCAGGTCCAGCAGACTTCGACGTCACCGCCGAAGGCAACGACGTGGCGTTTGCCGCCGAAGGTGATGCATCCTTCGTGGCCGATATTCTGCCAAGCTGGTCGCTTCGCGGCGGGTATCGGGTGATGTACATGAACAGCCTCGCCACGGTTGGCAACAACATCGATCCGACCAACGTCAGTTCGACCGCGGTGCTAACCACCTCGGATGCGCTGTACCACGGATTCCACGGCGGGTTGGAATATGTTTGGTAGATGAGGAGAGGACAGGATTCAGAGGTCAGAGATCAGGGAACCCGATGGGAAAACCATTGAGGGTTGCCGACTTGTTTCTGACCTCCGGCCCCTGTCCTCTGACCTCTTCCCTGCAGATATTCTCCGAGAATTCGGCACACTTCTGTCGAGTTTTTTGCTAAATTGCCAACGGCCAAGTACAATATCTACTGATTCTGCAAATAACCACGGTTTTGCAGATTGTAGGGGCATATCTGTATTTGGGGACATCCGAAATGGCAAAAGGCAATTGGCGGCGGGGTCGGCGCGCTCGGACCCGCGGCAACGGAACAGGCAAGCATTCTCGCGCTGCGCGCACATCTTTAGCCGGCAACTCGCTGACACGCTCGCTCCACGTCGAGCAACTCGAAGACCGTCGTATGCTGGCGACGTTTACGGTCGTCAATCCGTTCGACCTACAGGACGACGGTAACGGTATGCTGGAAGTCGTTCCCGGCTCGCTGCGCGCTGCCATTGAAAGTGCTGAGGAGTTCGACGACGCCGATACGATTGTCTTCTCGGGATTCCAGTTCGACAACCCGACTTCGATCAGCTTGCAGCGCGATATGGATATGTTCGGCGAGCTGGCGATCACTTTCCCAGTAAATATCATCGGACCAGGTCCAGGGAAACTCTCCATCTTTGCCGCACCTGGCAGACGTATTTTTAATGTCAACGATGGCGGCGATGATGTGGATATCGCGGTCAGCATCAGCGGGCTGACCCTTTCCGGCGGCTCTGCTGCAGGTGCGGATGCAGAGGGTCAAGGCGGAGCCATTTTCAATACCGAAAATCTCTCGCTCACCAATGTCGTGATCAGTAATAGTACCGCGAGCAGCGGCGGCGGGGGAATCTTTCACGATATTGGCAATCTTCGGATCGAACGAAGTTTGATCCAGGACAACACCTCCCAACTGGGCGGTGGCGGAATTCAGAACGGTGCGACTGCTGACCAATCTGATAACTTTCCGACGACGACGATCTCCAACTCCACCATCACCGGGAACGCCGCCAATGGAGGTGACTCGGGCTACGGAGGAGGAATCTTCAATATCGCAGGAACAGTGAACATTGAGCAAAGCACCCTCCTCGGTAACTCGG
Organism: Planctomycetota bacterium; assembly: GCA_029259915.1. Taxonomy (GTDB): domain Bacteria; phylum Planctomycetota; class Planctomycetia; order Pirellulales; family Lacipirellulaceae; genus Bythopirellula. The sequence goes on from JAJDED010000061.1 coordinate 216,909, forward strand.
CCAACGTGGATGGCGGAGGCGTAGCGAGCCAAGGCTTTGATCCGATGGCAGACGAAATGGGCATGGCCGCTGAGACTAGTGGCAACACGACGACGAACATTCATGGCTCGATTATTGTTGGCAACACGGCAGGGCTTATGAATGATCCCAACGACGTGGCCAGTACCGGCATGACCGATGAACCCGCGCCTTTCGACCCACAGATACATAGTAACGGGTACAACCTCTTCGGTGTACTGACTCATCCTATCATCAGCGCGAACATGGATGTTACTTTGCCGCCAGGCGGTCCAGGCGACATGGCAAACGTCGAACCCCTGACTCTCTTTATTGGCACTCCTTATCCTATGGATCCCTTTAATCCTGAACTTGCCGTGCCTCTGCTGGCTGACTATGGCGGTGAGGTACCAGTTTTCATGCCCGATCCCAACAAGGTTGGTGGGCTGTCGGTGATCGATCAAGGAGATACTAATGTAAATAACCTAGTCGGAGCGTTCGATCAACGAGGACGCCACTTCACTCGTACGTTTGAAGCAGGAGCTCTTATAAATCCAAGAATCGATATCGGAGCCGCCGAATATCAAGATGGTCTCTTTGTCGTCGATACGCTAGAGGATGAATCAGACAGCGAGTACTCCGTTGGCGACTTTTCGCTTCGCGAAGCCCTTGAATTCTCAGAAAAGAATCCGGGACACGACACAATTGCGTTCTCCTTTAGTTTACGAACTGAACCCGACCCCAATCCCTTCACGCCGGCTCCTACCATCCGACTCACACTCGGTGAACTCGTAATTGCCGGGGGCGTGGATATCCAAGGCCCCACGTTTCAGCTTGAAATTGACGGCACTAGTAGCTCGCGAATTTTCAATGTCCTCAGCAGTGCCAACCCAGTACTCATCAGCGATCTCACTCTGATCAACGGAGGGGGAGTCGTTAGTGGTGGGGCAATTTCCAACAGCGGAAACCTCACGATCCAAGATACCTATTTTCTGACCAATAACGCTATTAACGGCGCAGCTCTTTTCATCCAGAGCGGTGATGTGACCGTCGATTCGAGTACCTTCGCAGAAAATTCCGCCGCCAATAACGGCGGGGGAATCTACGTCGATTCGACCGCGGGCACGGTGGACATTATCAACTCCACGATTTCTGCCAACGAGGCAGCCAACCGCGGTGCCGGCATTACGAATCTCGGCACAAATACAACGGTCGAATATAGCACGATCACGCTGAACAACTCCGCCTCGACGCGCGGCAGTGGCATCACGAATCTCGGCGGAGGGCTGCTCAATGTTCTGTCCACCATCGTCGCCGGTAATCTCAATAACGATATCGAATTCTTCAACGGCTCTGCTGCCCAGATCACTTCGCTCGGCTACAACCTCGTTGGCAATGGCAACGCTGCCTTTACTCAATTCATCCAGAGCGGCGACCAAAATGGCGTGGTCGATCCCCTGCTTGCGTCCCTAGCTTTCGCCGGCGGGCCAACGCCGACTCATCAGGTACTCGCAGGGAGTCTGGCACTCGACGCGGGGGATCCGCTTGCGGTAGCCGGCATTGGCGGTGTGCCTGAATTCGATCAGCGGGGCGATCAATTCACGCGCGTTTTCGATGGAGACGTCTCCGGCACAGCCCGCATCGACATTGGCGCTTACGAATTGCAGGAGACCACATACCGGGTAGACAGCCCGTTTGACGAAAACGACGGCAATTTTACCCCAGGCAACTTCTCGTTGCGCGAAGCGATCGAAGTCGCCAATTCCACGGCAAGTCCGTTGCCTGAAATAATTGTTTTCGACATGTCGCTGGATGGTAGTACGATCTTCCTTTCACCCGCGTTCCTTGCTCCGTTTACTACGCCGGATATCAAAATCACCAGTCCCGTAGATATTTTTGGTCCAGGCATTACGATCAACGGAAGTGGGCTGCCGGGTACCTCCATGTTCACGGTAGACGATGGCGATGATGGGACGATGATTGGCGTGTCCTTTGAAGATTTCAACTTCCAAGGGGGCAGCGGCCGAGTTGCTGTGAACCGAGAAGATCTTGACTTCACTAGTATTCTTGCCACCGGCAACAACGGAGTGTTTTCAAATACGCTTGGCGACTTGACCATCAATACAAGCGTCTTGTCGGGCAATTCTTCGTTTGGTTCTGGAGGTGCCGTCGTATCCACCGATGGAAATCTCACCATCGTAGGTACCGGGTACGACTATAGTGTGCTCGCTGGAAACACAACCAATTTTTCAGGCGGCAATGGCGGCGGGATTAGCTTCTCTGACAATACGACCGATGGTCGAACGCTTTCCCTCTCGAGAGTGATTATCTCCGGAAATAACGCCCCTGCAGGTGCCGCGGACGGAGGCGGGCTCTTTATTTCCGGCAACGGAAGCGTAACCCCAGGCAATATGACCCAGGCAACAGTTGTCGACTCCGTAGTCAGCGGAAACTCCACCACAGGTTCGAACTCCGAAGGAGCAGGCATCTTTATCAGGGATGCTGATGTCACGTTGACAGGGACTGTCGTCAGCCTGAACAAATCCTTCGGCACCAATTCCAAAGGTGCGGGCATCTACCTTTCCGGCGGAAGTCTGACGATTGGAAACTCGCCGGATAATAATAGCTTGGTCACACAAAACAGTACCTACGGCAACTATGCACCGGGAGCGGGCATCGCCAATCTCGGCGGCAACGTCACGCTGAATCAAGCCACCATCTCGCGGAATACGACCTCGGGAATCGATTCCCATGGCGGAGGAATTTACAGCACCGGAGGCAGCCTCACGCTTAACGAAACAACCGTCAACGACAATAGTACTGCCGCCACGGGAACCAAAGGGGGAGGAATCTTCACCGATACCAACCTCACCGGTAGCCAAACCGCATCGATCTTTAATTCGACAGTTTCGGGAAACACGGCCACTTTGCGCGGTGGAGGTATTTACAACGCCGATGGCCTATTGAAGATTACTTACAGCACGATCACCGACAATAGCGTGCCCTTCTTTGGCAATGGCGGCGGCGTGGCCAGTTTTGGGAACTCGAGTACGACTCGTACGGAAGTCCGGTCCTCGATCATCGCGGGTAACTTCTCAACGGCTGATCCGGTGAATCCTAACAGCGACGTCGAGTCGGTCGCCGGCAGCACTACCAATTCATTCACTTCGCTTGGCTATAATCTCATTGGCAAGGGCTTGCCACTTGCGCTGGGTGAATTCGATAAAACTGGAGATCAAGCCAACATCGTTGATCCCCGGTTGGGATCCCTATCATTGATTAACGGCGGGCCGACAGCCACTCATGCGCTGCTTCCAGACAGTCCTGCGATCAATGCTGGTGACCCGGGCGCGGTGGCTGGGGTGGGCAATGTTCCCACCTACGACCAACGCGGCACAGGTTTTACGAGAGTCCAGCAGGGAAGGATTGACATCGGGGCGTTCGAATCCGATCTCTTGCCACTAGCTGTTTTTGACCCTGCCGACTTCAACGAGGATGGAGAGGTTTCTGGATTCGACTTCCTTGCTTGGCAACGTGGCTTAGGGACACCGGCGGCCACCAAGGCGGATGGCGATGCCGATGGCAACATGATCGTCGACGCAGTCGACCTCGGGATTTGGCAAGCGTCTTATGGAACTTCTTCGCCGTTAGTCGCGGCTCTTTCGAGTGGCACTTCCAGCAGTAGCGAATCTCCCCAACTAGCCAGCGCACTGACTGCTTCAGCCGAAAGTACGACAAGTTCACCGACGACGAGTACTCCTGTGGAAAGCTCGTTCTTTATCGCGAGCCTTTCCCTGAACGTCGGCAACGCGAGTCTCGTGACAGCAAATGAACAACCGCTTCAGGTAGCTGCCGTCGATGAGTCGCTAGCTGAGTATGGCGAGCCTACCTCAGGCAATGTCGGCGCGGCGGATACCTTGGACTTCGGCGAACTAGCGGCTTTGCGTCAAACTGCCGAAAGCGATTCATCTGCGGAAAATGAGTCCCTCGCCGAGGACGCGGTCTTTGCGATGTTAGGCTCCGGCGGCCTGTGAGGAACGCCTACGAAAAACCCTTGTTTTCCCGCTGGTTTTCTCTCCCATTAAGGTAAACCTGGCAACATGGTATAATGAAGTAGGGATTGTTGCAGCGAGGAAGGAGTTTTCTTTCCGGAATGCAAAATTCGTTTGCCGCTTTTTGGGGGCATGACGCGAACCTCGACAGGTCGGTTCGGCTCTGAAGTGGAAACGTTGTTGGTTCCCCAACTTTGTATAATATTACCAAAGCAATCATGCGCCAGGAGAGATCACAAACAGGTGACATCCATCGACCGCAAGCCGGGCATGGAAAGCGAGTCCGCCGTTCTGGTGGGCGTTCAGCTTTCTAAATCTTATGCCTCCGAGTCTGCTTCGCACGACGAACTGCTGGAGGAGTTGGCTGGTTTGGTAGAAACCGCCGGCGCTACTGTCGCCGGGCGGCTGACCCAAAAGCGGACTGCCCCGGACAAGACCACGTACATCGGCCAAGGCAAAGTCGAGCAGCTCAAGTTGCTAGTCGAAGCGAGCGATGCCGACATCGTGGTGTTCGACAACGATCTCTCGCCAGCACAAACGCGCAATCTGGAACAGACACTCGGCATCAAGGTTTTGGATCGGACCGAGGTAATCCTCGACATCTTTTCCAATCGGGCCCAAACCCACGAAGCACGTCTGGCAGTGGAGCTTGCACAGCTCGAGTATTCGTTGCCGCGATTGAAGCGGATGTGGACTCACTTGTCGCGCATGAAGATGGGCGTTGGCATGCGTGGGCCAGGTGAAAAGCAGCTCGAGACCGACCGTCGGTTGGTAGAAAAACGTATTAGCGATCTTCGCCGTGATTTGCAGCGGATCGAAAAACGCAAAGAGCGTGAGGTTGCCGCCCGCAAAGATCGGATGACCGTCTCGCTGGTCGGTTATACCAATGCCGGCAAAAGCACGTTGATGAACGCTTTGACCGAAGCCAAGGTCCTGGCGGAAGATAAGCTTTTTGCCACGCTCGACACCTGCACTCGGCGGTGGCAGCTCTCTGGTTGGGGGCCCGTGCTATTGAGCGATACCGTGGGTTTTATCCGCGATTTGCCCCATAAACTGATCGCCAGTTTTAAGGCCACCCTGGAAGAATCGCGGCAAGCCGACCTCCTGATTCACGTGGCCGACGCCAGCAACCCCGCAGCACTCGAGCAAATAGCTGCTGTTTACGATGTGCTTAAAGAGCTGGGAATCGAGGAAAAGGATACGATTCTCGCCCTCAATAAAATCGATGATGTTGACGACCCGGTGCGTATCGAAATGCTGCGGAATCGATATCCCGGAGCCGTACCCGTAAGTGCATTCACGGGCGAAGGGCTCTCGCGTTTGGCCAACAAGGTGAGCGAGGCGCTGAGCCGCGATTTTCTCGATCTGGAAGTCGACCTCGACGCAGGCAACGGGCGACTCTTGGCCTACCTTTCCCAGCATGGCGAAGTACTTAGCCGCACTTTTTCCGAAAATCGAGTGACCGTCCATTGCCGAATTGCCCAAAAGTTCATCGGTAAAGTGCAAGACAACAACGACGTTTATATCCGACCCTACGCGGGCATCCACGGACGCACCAACGGACAAACTACTCCGAAAGACAGCACTTCGATTGAAGAGGTCGCTTGAATTGTGGGTCGTTCGCTTCACGAATGTCGTGTGTTAATCACCGGTGCATCGAGCGGCATTGGTCAAGCTTTGGCCAAAGAGTTGGCACGGCACAACACGCACCTTTTGTTAGTGGCCCGCAATGAGACGGCGTTAGCCGAACTTGCCGAAGAACTAACTCGCAATGGTGCCGCATCGGCGGTACCTTTCGCTGCCGATGTGACCGATGCTCAATCGCGCAAGGCGATTGCCGACTGGCTCGACGAGCATTGGGACGGACTCGACGTGCTGGTAAATAACGCGGGTTTGAGCACTCATGCTCGATTTTCTGAAAGCGACAATGCAGCATCGCGCAATATCATGGAGGTAAATTTCTTTGCCGCGGTTGAGCTCACCCGCCAATTGCTCCCTCGGTTGCGCCACGGAAACTCCTCCCGGGTAGTCAATGTCGCTTCGATCCTCTCCCATCGCGGCATCCCCTTCAATAGCGACTACTGCGCCAGCAAGTTTGCCTTGCGGGGATGGAGCGAAGCAATCCGGGCAGAGCTTGAAAAGGAGGGCATTGGCGTCACACTGATAAGCCCTGGCACAACCGACACCGATTTTTTCGAGCACCTTCTGACCCGTCAAGAATCATCTCCTTGGAAAAAGCAAACCGCTATTTCGCCGGAAGCGGTCGCCCGTCAAACGGTCCGGGCGATTCAAAAAGGTCGGCGCGAAATCTATCCCAATTGGCGGGGACGTCTGCTCGTGTGGCTCAACCGCCTCTGCCCCAGCTTGGTTGATCGTATCATGCGCCGCTATGGATGAGCGAGGAGCGAGGTACGAGAAGTGAAAAGTGAGGAACTTGAAATCTTGGTTGATGATGGGCCTTGCCTGGTTGTGAACAAACCTGCCGGGTTGCTCACCCAAGCGCCCCGGGGAATCGATAGCCTGGAAGTCCGCATTAAACAGTTTTATCGACAACGCGAGGGCAAGGATCCTGATGCGAAAATCTACCTCGGCCTAGCTCACCGCATCGATCGCCCTGTCACCGGGGCAATAGTTTTTGCCCGGCATGTGCGTGCCGCGCGCAAACTTTGTGCACAGTTCCAAGATCGTACGGTGAGCAAGACGTATTGGGCCTTTGTCGAGGGGCATGTCACGCCCGACGAAGGCACCTGGACCGACTATCTGCATAAACGTCATGGAATGGCGCAAGCCGAAGTCGTCGACGAGGAACATCCTGCCGCAAAACATGCCGTGCTGCACTATCGAGTATTATGGCACGCGACGCATGGGTCATGGCTAGAAATAGAACTCGAAACGGGCCGAACCCATCAAATCCGTGTGCAAGGATCGTCACGCGGACATCCCGTTTTGGGCGACACTCAATACGGCTGCACAACGCCATTCGGCGAGCAGTTTTCCGACCAACGCAAACGGGCAATTGCACTACACGCCCGCCAGTTGGCATTTCGGCATCCGATGACCAACACCCCAGTCGACGTAACCGCCCCGCTGCCGACAAATTGGAACAATTTGCATCTGCCGTTGTAAGCTCACACGGGACTTCTGCTAAAAATGCGTAGGTTCGCGCGTCAGCAGTTTGCCCTGGCCTAACGTGCCGACAAATTCCCCTTCGCGCGCTTGCACTTGCCCGCGGACCGTCACCACACTGGGCCGACCTTCGATTTCCCAGCCTTCGTACGCACTGTAGTCGACGTCCATGTTTTGTGTTTCCACAGAAATTTTTCCCCGGTAGTCGGGATCGTAAATCACTAAATCAGCATCGCTGCCCACCTGGATCGTTCCCTTACGAGGATAAAGCCCAAACAGCCTGGCCGCTTGGGTGCTGGCTGCGTCGACAAACGTTTGCAAATCGATGCGCCCCTGACACACTCCGTGGGTATAAAGCAAATTCACACGGTCTTCGACCGAAGGAATCCCGTTGGGGATCAACGTAAAATTGTCGCGACCCATTTCTTTTTGTCCGGAAAAATCAAATGGCGCGTGGTCGGTAGCAACGGTACTGATCAGCCGCGAACGCAAACCGGCCCACAGGTACGGCTTGTGAATCGGATCGCGAAGCGGCGGCGACATCACATACTTGGCCCCCTCGAAATCAGGCAATTCGGAATAGGTTCTGTCGAGCGTCAGGTAGGGAATCACTGTTTCCACCCAGGCCCGCGTGCCCCGCATCCGAGCCGCCTCGACCGCCTCCAACGATTCGCGACATGACGTATGCACGCAATAAACATGCGCGCCGGTCATCTCGGCAAAGGTCATCAAGTGATGCACACCCTCGGCCTCGACACGCGTTGGCCGCGAACGCTCGTGCCATTCAGGACCAGTTCTCCCCTCGGCGACAAGCTGCTGCTGCAGCGCGGCAACCAGCGTTTCGTTCTCGCAGTGGGCGGTGACAATCACTCCCAACTCTTTCGCGAGCGAAAGCGTATCGAATAGTTCCTGGTCCGTCACACCAAACGCGCCCTTGTAAGCCAAAAAGATTTTGAACGAGGCGATGCCTTGATTCACAATTTCTCGAAGTTGCGACGACGCAGATTCATCGAAGCGGGAAACACCCATGTGGTAGGTATAGTCGCACGCGGAGTCGGTTGCCTTCGACTTCCAGAGTTCTAACGCTTCCAGGGGCTCTTCCTGGCGACTGGGACAACACATTTCGATCAGCGTGGTCGTCCCGCCCACCAGCGCGGCTCGACTTCCCGAGTCGTAGGTGTCTTTGGAGTAGGTTCCCATAAAGGGTAAATAGATATGCACGTGCGGATCAATAAAGCCTGGAAACACGTATTTCCCCGCGGCGTCGATCACCTCCGCGCCATCCACAGGTTCAAGTTGCGGCGCAATCTGCGTGATGCACTCGCCCTCGCATAATATGTCCCCCACATAATCGTCTGACGCGGTGATAATTCGACCGCCCTTGATCAGTAATGCCATGTGAGAACTCCTTCAAAGCTCTTCAGAATCAACGTTTTGCCAGGCCTCCACCGATCGGGAAGCACCGAAAATTGCCTTGTTGCTTATTCACGTGAGAACAGTTCGCAAAGTTCGATTGTGCCATGCACTCTGGTCCGGTCAATCCGATTGTACCGAAAAATTGATTTGATTGTCTCAAAAACAAAATGCGATGCCCTTGGCAACGTCGTTCCCCTTCCTAAGTCGTAAACGAAAGCTACTTTTTCAAGAACCTTTCATTTTGACGCAGGTAATCTGCGGGCAACTCCGGGCGATTGTCAATGCACCTGGGTGCCAAACCTCACCGCTGAATTCGCAATAGATAGAGACTGATTGGATGCACATTAAAAGCCGACTATTCCTTGTCGCGTTGCTCGTAGCGAGCCAGACTGCCTGCCTTGTCTTCGGGATGATGTGGGCAACCGGTTGGTTGTGGCAGAATTTTCAAGAAGTGGTTTATAACTACGGAGCCGCCGAAGGAAAAGCAATTGCCCAGGAAGTCGCCTTTCGGGCCTCCAAGTTGCGATTGGGCGATGTCCAACCCGGCAGTAAGAGCTGGGAAGACCTCCAGGAACTCTGCGAGCAAGAAGAGATTCCGCATAGGGGATTTGTCTGCGTAATGCGGAGAGATAACGGTGCGATGCTGTGCCACCCCGATCTTGCACAAGACCCCGGACTATTGCGCCTCTTTCCCGGCCGTGGGTTGATCATTAGCGAGTTTGGAACCGCACCGCTTACTCAGGTTGTTCAAGTGGCAGAAGACCAGGGTGAGTATGCCGTTACCGGAAAGGTTGAACTCGACGGAAATGTTCATGTAATTACGGCATATAGCCTGCCTCGAAGCAATGCCATTCTTGCTGTTTACCAATCCGACGAAGCGATTGACACCTTCATTGTATCGATGATCCGACCGGTAATGCAGGTAGGTTATATCCTGACAACTTTTGTCGTTGGAGCATCGGCACTAATCACCGTTTTCCTGATCAATCGTTATGAGACAAGTCTGGCTGTCGCCAACGAGAAATTAGAGCAACAAGTTCATGAGCGCACGCGTTCACTCGTCCGCACACGAAATGCCGTAATTTTTGGACTTGCAAAACTTGCCGAATCGCGCGACCGCGACACGGGTGGGCATTTAGAACGAATCCGTTCTTACGTATCGATTCTGGCAACCGAGCTTGCAAAAACAAATCCGGAAATCAATCGGTCCTTCGTCGCCGACCTGGCGATCGCTTCGTCTCTACACGACATTGGCAAAGTGGGCATTCCTGACACCGTGCTGCTGAAACCCGGAAAACTCACTCCGGCAGAGCGTACTGCGATACAAATGCATACTGTCGTGGGCAGCGAGTGCCTATCGGCCATACAAGAGCAGTTGGGAGAAGACGATTTCCTGCATCTGGCCCAACAGATTATCCTGGCGCATCACGAACATTGGGATGGCACTGGATATCCTCACGGAACCCAGGGAAAACAAATTCCGCTGGCTGCCAGAATTGTGGCATTGGCCGATGTCTACGACGCTCTCACTTCGTCCCGCCCCTACAAGGGACCACTCGGACATAACGAGGTGAGAGAATGGATCGTCAGCCGCTATGCCCAGCAATTCGATCCCCATGTGGTCGAGGCATTTTTAGCACGCGAAGCTGATTTTCTACGCGTTTATCAGAGCATCGAAGCCGATTCAAAAAGCGACCAGCAAGAACCGAGCCCAGAAGATTCCGCCTCGGTACCAGCGAACGCCAGTTGCTAAGCTCTTGGGAATAAGTTTTTCTCGGCTATGCTGAAGAAAGACTCTGCCTCAGTTCAGAGTGTTTCCCGATCGTCTTTCCTCGTGTGGGATGCTGCCGTGAAACCTTCGAAAGTACGTCGGCAAATCGCTTGGGAAGCTGCCCTGCTGATGCACCAGCAACCCACGCTACGTCATTCCGATGCGCGCCGTCGCGTGGCTGAAAGGCTCTGTCCCGAAGGTTTGCGACCCTACGATCTGCCTTCCGACGAAGAAGTCGCATCGCAACTCAGAGCTTTAAAAAAGCAGCATGCAGGAACTGACGAGCAAAGGCGATTTGAACGATACGCTGAACTCTTGCATCCTCTCGCCCAAGTAAAACAGTCCCCGGAGTATCATCCCGAGGGCGACGCACTCTATCACAGCCTGCAAGTGTTCGCCTTAGCCAACGAGCGACTGCCCTACGACGAAGAATTTCTGACCGCCGCCCTGTTGCATGACGTCGGCAAAGCGATCGATCGCCGTAACCACGTGGCAGCAGCAGTCGCAGCATTGGAGGGGCTCGTCACACCACGCACCGCTTGGCTGATCGAAAACCTTCCGCTCGCGCTAAACCTAGGCACCGGCTCTCTCGGAGCCCGCGCCAAACGTCGTCTAGAAAGTGCCCCCGACTACGAGGAACTCATCATGCTTGCCGAATGCGACCGAGCAGGAAGAGTCCGCGGCGCCAGAGTTGGCGACCTGGAAGACGCCATCCACCACCTGCAAGATCTCCACCGCCTGCACGACGAATGAATGCGGTTCTTCTTAACCCCCGCTATTCCATTTCTTCCGCCAGTTCCTCGGCTTCATGCAGCATGCTGTCGATTCGCTTGCGTGCCGAGAAGTAATAGCAAGCGCCAACGACGGCCACCATATAGGTCATCGCTCGGTAGGCCAACGCGACAATCGTCCCGTCGCCCCGCGAGGCACCGAGGGTGCTGTAAAAAAATTCTATCGCCGCTTCCATCGTCCCCAATCCTCCCGGAGTCAAAGGAATCGCCCCGGCCACCAAGCTCGGAGGAACGATCGAGGCGTTTTGATAAAACGTCGTAAAGTGAACCGGCAACCCGCGGTTGATGCACCAGAAAGCCAGAATCAACAAACAGTGGGTAACGACCGCCAAAGCGAGCGAGGCATAAACGTAGCGCCGGCGGCTATGGTAGATACCCGCCGCGTCGATCAATCGCGTGAGCGTATGCCCGACCACCGGTATTCGATCGGCAATGGTGCGTACTCGCTTGCCGGTGGCCAACGGACTCATCACCCAGGCAAATCCAAACGTGCCAATCGCAGCAGCCGACCACACCACGGTTTGCAGTCGGCGGACGAGATCGTGATTAAGTTGCCCCTCCGCACTGGCCAAACCGAGGCTAGCCACCAACAGCATGGCATAGAGGCCCACCACCCGATCGATCAACACCGTGGCCACCGCCTCGGTTCGTTTGCCATGTTGTTCACGCGCAATAAACACCGCCTTGAGCAAATCGCCCCCCACGCTCCCTGGGGAAACCTGGTTGAGCATAAATCCCAACGAACCAAGCCGAAACGCATCGCGCAAATGAAACTGCAAGTCGAGCCCCCGGACCAACAGATACCAGCGCACAAAACTCATTGAAAATGCCAGCAGCACAATCGCCTGCGCCGCCAGCAGCGACGGCCAAACCTTCGGCTCGCTAGCCAGCCGACTGAATCCCGAACTCTCTTGAATTCTGACGACCAAATAACCGAGAATCGAAGCCGCCAGCAACACTTTGATCGCGGCAAACAGCAGACGTTTTTGTTTCGAGCGGTGGGTCATGGGCGAGCCGGCACGGCGTTGACAATTGGAAGCGTGAGTGATAGTTTGCCAGCTTACGGAGCCGCAAGCCAGACCGGTTTGGGGCAACGTCTCCCGGGGGATTAGCTCAGTTGGGAGAGCGTTTGGCTGGCAGCCAAAAGGTCACCGGTTCGAGCCCGGTATCCTCCACTCTTAAAAACAACAGCGTCCACGGATTGTCCGGTTTTTAAAGCCATGGCACCTGAGACGCTCTTTTCTTGATATAGCGAGGATTTCTTCGGTTAGGCGTATCTGCCTCGACCAATCGCGGACAACATCTGTATGCAACTGAAAAAGATTGTCTGTAGCAAATTATGGGCACTTAGATACCCAACCGAATTCCGTTTTAGAAAGTAGGCCATCAGGTCATGTGGCTTGTGGCACAGTGGATAGGCTCTAAGTGTGCAAATATATACAAATGGGCGCATGTACAGACTGACGACTTCGCGATAAAATATGCGAGCTAGTGACTCAGTTTCGGAGGAACAAATTAAGTTACGGTCCAGCAACTGTTGCTGAGTTCGGTAGGACTTTGAAGTTTGTGGAGTATGGATTATGGGAAAACACATCGCCAGTTGGTGGAAGTGGTTCAAAAATCTGAAGCGGACTGAAAAGGTATACGTTCTTGCCGGAATTACAGCAGTCGTTTCCTTTGGCTTCACAACCGCATTCAGCCTGATACCGGATGCCGCGCAAGATGGCCAGCCGATTTCCGTGGTGAGTAATAAGCCAGTTGTATCCGCTGATGCTACGGGCATTGTTAGCGGAGGTGATACGACAATCAATGCGGACGATGTTCGCATAGAATGGAATGGCGGTCGCGACAAGGTTTATGAGCAAATGACCGATGACAGGGACAAGTTGGAACGACTAGTACGCGATCACGAAAAGCTACAAGTGCGTCTGGGGCAATGCTTTCGCTCGACAGCAGACTGGGCAGGATCGTTATCTCAAGAAAATCCCGCGTTTGCAAACTTGGCTGAGAGTCTTCGCCGGACTGCGGAGGAGGCTTCAGTATTGCCGAAAGATAATGCTGATTGGTTTTGCAATGAGATGACTGTTCGGTTATGCAAAGCCACATCTGCTTTCGCGAAAGGCGAATACGAAGATGTGCTTATAAACCTCCCAAAAGATGTCTTATCTAAGGCTGCCCTCGAAGAGGCACTTTCTCCAGAATTAGTCATCGATTCCTATTGGCTTCGTGGGAATGCGCTCTACAATTTGTCGCGACATAAAGAGGCTAGGGAGTATTTTAGCCTATTGATCGACAATAATCCGGACGACATCGGGGCGAGATATAACAGAATTCTGTGGATGAGTTAGGTTGAAAAAGGCGGCGTACTTGGGTTTGATTTGGTTTATTCAAGACCTCAACCCCAGGAGCACGCCACCATGTGCGAAGCTAACAGTTCCACGATCGAGTTTCCAGCCC
>JAJDED010000062.1 GCA_029259915.1 Planctomycetota bacterium
TGTCCGGCGGCGAGCGCACGCTCACTTGCGTCGCACTGCTACTGGCCATCTTCCGCAGTCGACCAAGTCCGTTTTGCGTATTGGACGAAGTCGATGCCGCACTCGATGAAGCCAACATTGAGCGTTTCGTTGGCGTGCTCAAGGAGTTTATGGACACCACGCAGTTCATCGTCGTTACGCACTCCAAGCGCACCATGGCTTGTGCCGACACGCTTTACGGCGTGACGATGCAAGAGAGCGGCATTTCGAAGCGCGTGAGCGTGCGTTTCGAGGATGTTTCTGACGATGGCCAAATCCGCACCGCCGCCAAGGCCGCGTGAGCGCAAACTAGATCTGGCCTGCGGCCACGGCGTAGACCATCAATGCGCCGAAGGCGACGCCGATTAGCAAATACGCCCGCATCGCGTTGTCTGGCCAACTCGCAACCCAGCGGACCAAGCGTTCAATCCGCTCGCGGCCGACAATCGGTATCGCCACGGCGGCGACGAGCACAAGCCCGCCGAGCGTGTACAGCGCATTCGGAAACCGCGTGAAGCGCGCAACCAGCACTAGCGCCAGCCCCAGCACGATTCTCACCGCGACCGCAAAGGTGAGCGCCCACGGCTTTTCCACCACCGAGAACACGCCACGCACCAACGCCCGCGGGGCGACAATGCCCCAGATTGAAGCACCAAGAATCAACAAACCGAAGAAGCCGACGACGATGCGACAGATTTGCTCAGTCATTTCGGCAGCCCGCGCGGTTAAGTTGATGCTGTGCCGAACAGCAGGCACACTCAAATTATACGCACTACCGATCGCGTAGGTCAGGTGCGGCACCTGACGCCTATTGCGAGCGACGCCTGGCTGCTGCGGTGCAGGCGAAAAGTGCCAACATGACGGCGCCCGACGCCGGTTCTGGGACGGGTGCAGCAGAACCAACGCCGGTGCCAACGTTTTCTAGCCAGGCGCGGGTGCCATGGCCACACCGGTCTGCCGGCGTGGCCATGGCAAGTGGCAACCAATAGCGGCATGCCCACGTCGGCAGACCTCCGTGGGCATGGCACCTGGCTATCGGTTCGGATTGACGTCGGCAAGCAAATACAAACGGAAATCCGCCTGCCACAGTCGCGGCAATTGCAAGCGAACCACCCGGTGGTGTTAGCGGTCAGCCAGCAACAGTCAGCAGTTAGCAATCGTGTGCAATGCGCGTTACAGGCATTGCATCCGTTATACACCACAACTTCCCAATTGCTGTAAATACCGGCCCGTTCGCCGTGACTGGCGAAAGTTTCTAAAGTCGGACCCCCGGATAATTCGACACTATCTATCGGAAGGGCCATTGCCGGTCGACTTGCGGCTCCAGGGAGCCACCGCGCAAGCGACTCGCGGCCCATCCAAAGGGGGGAGCCTGCCAACAAATGCAGCGCGATGCTTGCGCAAGCGAGCGTACGTTGCTCTGCAGCCGCGCTGCATGGTTAATGCAAGCTCTCTCCGTCTGGCCGTAGGTTGATGCCTTCGGCTGGAGGCACGTGAAGTTGGTTGAGGTGCGATCGCCGCGATTGGAGCGCTAGAAGTGAAAGGCTCCAATTTAGCGAATTTCGCCAATCTTCCGATGCAAGCATTGCCGATGGATTAATCATGACGGAGAGGATCAGAAGGACCTGAGCCAACCCAGCATGCGATTTTTGCGTACCCCGACCCAGGTGTTCGCACTTGCCGCCTTACCCAGTGACTTCCTAGGGACGACGGAAGTTAGGCCGCAAGAACGTGAACAACGGGGTGCCACCGCCCGCGGCGATTGCCGCTGCGAGCGTGACCAGCGTTAACGCAAGACAAATTGGAGTACCCGAGATGAAGGTCTTTACAACTGGTCAGGTCGCCAAGATCTGCAAAGTGGCCCCGCGTACGGTCAGCAAATGGTTTGACTCCGGACGCCTCAAGGGCTATCGCATTCCCGGTTCCCAGGACCGGCGCATTCCCCGCGAGTATTTGATCAAATTCCTCAAAGAGCATGGTATGCCTTTGGGTGATCTGGAAGACGAAGCGATGGCCAAAGTGCTCATCGTCGCCCAAGATCAAGTGTTGATCGAAAATCTCAAACGCGAATTGCCACCCGAACGTTCGTTCCGCACGTCGATGGCCGCCAGCGGTTTTGAAGCAGGCATCCAAGCCGAAAGCTTCCATCCCGACTGCATCATCGTCGATTTCTCGATTGGCCAACTCGAAGCGCTGCAGATTTGCCAAAATCTGCGTCGTAGCAGCGATTTCGCCGACACGATCCTAATTGCGTTGCTGCCCGACGACGGCACCACCGCCAGCTTCGATCGTTCGAGTATCAACGAAACGTTCAAAAAACCATTCGACGCCGCTCTGCTTGCAGAACGACTACGAACATTGATTGGATCGAAAAAAGAATTGGTCTAGCAGCACCAACCAGAAAGCCAAAATGATTCCTAGAGGGCGGACTGATAAGGCATAACGTTGGGGAGACTGCTGCCAACGATAATTATAAAGACAGGGGCTGTTGAATGATTCAACTGCCGGGCGGCGGGCCACTCCCGAGTCTCTCGCCCCTACCCCATCCACGAGGCCTCGCTGCTACGGCAGCGAGGCCTTTTTTTGTGCGTTTTCGAAATCCTTTTGACCACAGAGTGACATTAGGTTAGAGTGGTTGATGCAGTCAGGCTATTTTCCTTAGTACAGACCAATTTTGCGGACCTCGTGAACCGTACCTCTAAAGTCGCTACTCGTTGCTAAACGAGTTTTTTCGACGCCTCGAATTGGGGCGTTGCTTCTCTCAGCGATTTTCATTCTCGGATTGATCCGCCCAAGCTGGATTTATCTCTCCTCCTTACTTTCACTCAAAGATATCATTATGTCATCTCATAAAATTGCGATCTTGTTCATTGCTTTAATCATGCAAGTATCATCGACTTGTGCACAAACCGTTCGCTTCGATACTTCGCTAGGGCGATTTGACATCGAACTTTTCCCGAACGAAGCCCCTCTGACTGTGGCAAACTTTCTGTCATATGTTACGAGTGGTCGCTACGACAATACTGTTATCAACCGCTCTGAAACAAACAGTGGTAACAATTTTGTTGTTCAAATGGGACTCTTCTCATCAATAACCACTTCACTACCACCTGATAGAGATGGATTCATTGACATTCTAAAAGATCCGCCTGTTCAAGATGAGCCTGCCCAAACAAATGGACTTTCAAACATACTCGGTACTGTCGGTTTGGCACGTTCGGCGGAACCGAATTCAGGCACCAGTAGTTTTTTTGTCAATGGTGCAGACAATTCGTTCCTAGATCCACAGTTCGCAGTTTTTGGTCGAGTGACAAATATGAACACAATTAACGACATCTTTGCTGCTCCACAGTTTGATGGAAGAGATATGTATGAAGATTCCTTACACTTTTCCAATATTCCCCTCCAGCAGAATGGAGACATGGTCATCATAAATGCTGCAAGAGTAATACCTGAACCTGCAAGTATTTGCCTCGCATATGGTGCCGTGATCACCATGCTTTTCTCCCGTGATAATCGTACTAGAGTGCGTGTTTACTTCCGGAGATAGCCGCGACTCTACGAGTCGCAGGCCTGCGGTTCGTAGAACCGCGGCTAAATATGGAATCCCTACGCAAACTCCACAAGAATTTAAGGTGCTGCCCGGCGAGCAGTTAGTCGGTAGGATAGTAGCTAAAGAAATACACTCCCTTCATTGCTCGACCCAGTTATGACCGACCTCTCTCACTTCGACGAATCGGGCGCCAGCCGTATGGTCGACGTGGGCGACAAGGCCGTCACGCACCGCGTGGCCCGTGCTAGCGGGTTGGTGCGGATGCGTCCCGAAACGCGGCAGTTGGTTCTTGAACGGGGGCACAAGAAGGGCGACGTTCTGGAAGTGGCCCGCTTGGCAGGAATCATGGCGGCCAAGCGCACCGGCGAGCTGATTCCACTCTGCCATCCGTTGGCGCTCGAGGCGGTCGGGATCGATTTTTCACCCGTCGACGACGATACCTTGAGAATCGAAGCCACCGTCACCATCACCGCCAAGACGGGCGTCGAAATGGAAGCTCTCACTGCGGTAAGCGTTGCGGCGCTCACCGTCTACGATATGTGCAAGTCGGTCGACCGCGGAATGACGATCGAGCGCGTCCAGCTAGAAGCAAAATCAGGCGGCGCCAGCGGTGATTTCGTTCGCGAATAATGCATCTTCGCTAACTCTATTACCGGCTCGCACGAAGAGAAACCACGGATTTCTCGGATTTCACTGAAACTGGATAGCCAATGTCCGTTGTTTACAACCAATGTGAAAGTTCAACACTTCCTTTTTCATCCGTGCCTATCCGTGCGATCTGTGGTTATTCAATTTCTATTTCTGCACTGGTTTTCTAGCGGCCCATCTGCAAAATGCGGTCAGCAATCTCCGCCGCATCGCAGTCGCCGTTGATATCCACGAATCGACATTCGCTCAAGCTGCGGAACCAAGTTCCCTGACGTTTGGAAAACCGACGGGTGCGGGTTTTGATGTTGGCAATCATTGTTTCCCGATCGCACTCTCCTGCCAAATAGTCCATCGCTTCGCGGTAACCAACCGCTTGGCTTGCGGTGCGTCCTAAACCGGGTCCGCCGTCGACAAGCCCCCGCACTTCGTCCAGCAGTCCGCGTTCGATCATCGCATCGACCCGTGCGTTGATCCGCGCATGTTGTTCGTCCCGCTCGCGTCGCAACACAAACACACGGCAATCCTCGGCCGCACGGCCTTCGTCGAAATGGAGTTGATGATGGCTAATTGGTTGCCCCGTTGCGCGGAACACTTCCAGCGCGCGGATCAGACGCCGAGTGTCGTGGGGATGAATCTGAGATGCCGCCAGCGGGTCGACTTGCTCCAGTCGCTCGAACAATCCCTGGCTGCCCACTTGAGCCACCTCGTCGGTAATCTGTTCGCGTAGCTCCCAGTTCGCCGGCGGCCCCGACGCCAACCCTCGCAGCAACGCTTTCAAATACAATGGCGTGCCGCCGACAAATAGCACTTCGCCCCCCCGAGCAGAGATCTCGGCAACTTTTTCCTTTGCTGCCTTGAGGTACAACTCGACGCTGAATTCCTGATCGGGATCGACCACGTCGATCAAATGGTGCGGCACACGGGCCTGCTGCTCCGGCGTCGGTTTGGCGGTGCCAATGTCCATGCCCCGATAGAGTGCCATCGAGTCAAGCGAAATAATCTCGGCCTCCAACTGCTCGGCCAACACCAACGCCACGGCCGTTTTGCCTACGGCTGTAGCACCAGTAAGAAACCAACAATCAAGCACCGGGTTTGTTTCCGCCATCTTTTTCTATCGCATGGGCCAGGGGACACCGATTGCCACACCCGGGCGATCGGCTTAAACTGTGTGATTACCCTTCCATTGTGCGCCTCGGAAACCTCCCTGGAAAGGCGCAGCAACGAACGCCGACTTATGACAGAACCTGCCTTACGACCGATCGACGAACTCGAGCAAACCATCCTCGCCCGCAAGGCTGAGCCGAGCGAGAAATCGTATACGACTCAATTGCTTGAGGGCGGCGTAGAAAAAATCGGTGGAAAAATCATCGAGGAAGCGGCCGAAGTGGTCGAGGCGGCCTCCGAACCTGACGAGCCGGGCCGAGTGCATACCATTCGCGAAGCGGGCGATCTTGTCTATCATTTGCTGGTACTCTTGGCCTCGCGGGGCGTAAAGTTCAGCGAAGTCGAGGCCGAACTTGCCCGACGGGCCGGTGTCTCTGGTTTAGAAGAAAAAGCCTCTCGAAAGCATAGCCACTCTCGAAAAGCATAGCCGACTTATGACCGAAAACCTGCGTATTGGTGTTCCCAGTAAGGGACGATTGGCGGAACTCTCCACCCAATTGCTCAAAGAAGCCGGGCTCCGATTTCGTCGGCAGGATCGCAGCCTGTTCGCCCGGGTGCGGGAAATGCCGATCGATATCACCTTCCTCCGCACCGACGACATCCCCGTGCTGTGTGCCGAGGGCGCGATCGATTTGGGAATCACCGGCGCCGATCTGGTGTGCGAAAGTGGAGCGAAGTTGACTGAGAGGCTCCAACTGGGCGTCGGAAACTGCCGCTTGGCAATTTGTGTTCCCGACACGGGCGACGTAAAAACCGTCGGCGACCTGGCCGGCAAACGCATTGCTACCAGCTTCCCCCATGTCACGGAAACGTTTTTGGCAAAGCACAATGCAACAGCACACTTTGTCAAGCTTACCGGATCCGTCGAAGTGATGATCGCCCTGGGCATTGCCGATGCGATTGTCGATTTGGTGGAAACCGGCAGCACGCTGGCCGCCAATCGGCTGCGGATTCTCGAAGAGATCGGCTGCTACGAAACCGTACTCATTCAAAATCCAAAGACGCAGCATCAGGCGCTGGTGGACCGCGTGGTGCGACGTCTGGAAGGGGTCGTCATCGCCCGGGCCTACTCGCTGCTGGAATACAATGTCCCCGCCGACAAACTGGCCGAAGCGGAAGCACTCACCCCCGGCTTCGAATCGCCCACCATCAGCCGCCTCGAAGAGGAAAATTGGTTCAGCATCCGAGCGATGGTCAAACGGGGCGAAGTCATCGAGATCATGGAGCAGCTCGAAGAGCTCGGAGCCACCGCGATCCTGGAAACAGCCATCGCGAATTGCAGACTGTAGGGAAGGTAGAAGTTAGATGTTTGAAGGTAGAAGTAAGAAGTTGTAGACAAAATGGTTGGACCAGCCCTGGCGCGTTGAGCGTCGACATCGATTAGACAAATTCGCCAGTAGGTTTACCCACCTTTTATGCGGGCTGAAAAGTGGGTGAACCTGTCGGCACCGGAGAGAATAGAAGTGGTTCGCTCAATCCGCCGACAGAACCTCCCACCCTACAACTGCCTTCTAACATCTCACTTCTTACTTCCCATAAAACGCTACGCTCGCAAAGCTTACGCACGAGCTACTGTCGTCGGCCACTGCTTGATCGTATTTCAGCAACTCGCCCCGCTCGGGTTGCATTGCGGTGAGCATCGCATAGGTTGGTGCCAAACCGCAAATGCGATTGCAATCTTGGCTGCCAGACACATGGTCGAACCACCCCGCCGCATCACCGGCACACGCCAACGAGAGCAGCTTCTGGTCGTCGGCCCACTGCTCGCCCAGCCGCACATCATCCAGTCGCTCGGAATCGCCAAACTGTTGGCCAATATGTGCCAGGTCGACCCCGGCAATAAAACAGACTTTCTTTCCGCAGGTGGAAATCGTCTCGCGCAACGCGGCGATAAAATCCGCCACCGCCGGCGACTCGTCCGGCTGACGTCCGTGAGCAACGAACGGATGGAACGAACCCACCAATATCGGCACAATCTCGAACCGACGACTTTCGCCCAACACGTACTTCAGCATCAATGTCTGAAACTCAATCGAATGCTCGTTGCGATGCGGCAACTCGTCTTGAAACACCTGGTCCCCATCGCTTGTCCCGCTGTGCGATTTCAAACGCCGTGCCAACGACTCGACAAACGTCCGATCGGTCTCGACCGTTCCCAGAGGCGTCGCAAAATGCTTTTGCGACACGCTGAAAAACCCCGCCAGCGGCGTGTGTGCGGTTCCCAAGATGATGAACAATTCCGCGTCCGACTCCGTCACCACGCGATCATAGGCCCACGCAAACGCCGGACCGCCTCGATCGAAATCGATGTGGGGGCTCATGATGCCGCATAGCCGGCTATCGGCAGACGCAGCAAAATCGCCGTTCGCGCTCCCCTCGGTCGGCAACAAACCGGGGCCTTCTTCGTCAAGAAAAATCTCGTCGAATTGGGCACGTAAATCGGTGGCTTGCTCCTGATAAGCCAAGCCCGCATGGGCAGCGGGACGCGTGTCGAGCGCTTCGTACTCGGCAATCCGTGCCGCTTCGAAAGCCGCAAATCGCTCGTTCTCCAAAAAATAACGCTCGTCCAACTGACGCACCACTTGCTCCACTTCGGGGAGCGTCAGCGTTTTGCCCATCTGGTTTTGAAACTCGCGCCGCAATTCGCCCAGCGTCCGCTCGCCATTCATCAGGGTCACCAACATCACCGCCCCAGCGGGCAACGCCACCGTGCCCGCAAACCCGTACGGATCGCGCAGCGCATACATTCCCGCTTCCCCGTTATCCAACGGCACAAGCTCCAGCGCCCGCACCTGCGGACGTTCGTCAGAATTTTTTCCAGATTCATCAAGCGTCATAAAGCAGAGAGCTAAAAGCAGAGAGCTAAGAGCCAGACGGAAATAGTAATAACTTCTGGCTCTCTGCCCGCAGCTCTAATCCCTTTGGGGTGCCACGAAATCTCAACAGGCTCGCATACTAGCCACCAGCACTCTATTTTAACAGAGAAATTTCGCCAGGACGGAGTGCAGATTTCTCCGTGTTCTCCGTGCCTCCGTGGTAAAAATCCGCGAATCTACTCGCCGATGATTTTCACCAGCACCCGTTTGCGGCGGCGGCCGTCGAATTCGTAGTAGAAAATATGTTCCCAAGGCCCCAGGTGGAGCTTGCCGTCGGTGATCGCCACCACCACCTCGCGGCCCATGATCTGCCGTTTGTGGTGCGCGTCGGCATTGTCTTCGCCCGTGCGATTGTGGTGATACCGCTGGGGAGACGGGTCGAAGGGTGCCAGCTCCTCGAGCCATTTGTCGTAGTCGCGATGCAGGCCCGGCTCGTTGTCGTTGATAAACACCGATGCGGTAATGTGCATCGCGTTCACCAGCACCAATCCTTCCTGCACCCCGCTCTCGGCCACCAGCCGTTCGACTTCGCTATGCAAAGAAACAATCGCCCGCCGCTCGGGGACTTCCATCCACAGTTCTTCGGTAAGTGTTTTCATTGTGATGCAGAGGTCAGAGGTCGGAGGCCAGAAATCCGTAACCCATGATAACGAAAAAAGGCCCCTTCGCCATGGGAGGCGAAGGGGCCCGTTAAGGTCTCTTGGGCTAGTCAGTAACCGCGATTAGCTGTCGCGACGACGGCAAGCCACGATGCCGATCAAGGCGAAGCTAGCCAGTGCAATCGTGCCAGGCTCAGGAACCTGAACCCGCAGGATGCCGGTGTCGGTGCCACCATCGGAGTCGGTGACGGTCACGCCAGCAAAATAGAATCCGTGTGCCGAACCGGTCGGATCCCAGCTGAATGTACCCGTGCCACTAAGCGACTGGGCGCCGTTGCCCGTACCGGGAAGTACTCCACCAGCAAGGTGGAATGGGCCCGTGAAGCTGTCCAACTGCCAACCCAAATTGGCATCGTTGCCATCTTCAACATCCGTACCTTGCATCTGGTAGCTAGCTGGGTTGGCTTGCGTAGCGATAATCGACTGGTCATAAGTTTCCGCAGGAAACAAGTCGGTTACGACTGGATCGTTATCTGTGGTGCCTAAGAGCATGATCATCCCGGTGACGTCAACCGTTGGGGCCGCTACGGTCCGGAACAAGAATTCGAAGTCGTTGTCTAGCGCTGTTTGTGCCAGCCCAGTTGGGAAAATATTTCCTGCTGCCTCGCTGGCAAACGTCATACCGATTAAATTACCCCATTCAATAAAATTCGGAGCTTGATCGTTGACAACACCAAAGGCTCCAGCAGCCGCACCATTCAGGTCGGTTGCGTTTCCAGGGCCAACGAGCTGAGCGAGTGGAGAGTTAATTCTTAGTCCTACCAAATCAGTGACACCTTCGAAGGTAATGCCACCGGTCGTGTTATCGTATTTCGCCACGGCCTGGGCAAACGTGACGTTGGCTACAGAAACAACAAGAAGTAAAGCGACAAAAGTTGCAATTAATTTTCTCATGGTTATTTTCCTCTTTAGATTTACGTTTGTTTAATAGTTAGGCTTGAACACTTGTTGAAGCCAGTAAATTTGAGTGGCAGGTTCCGATCTGCCAGTTTTGCTTAAACACCGGTCCATAGTGCTTGTTAATGTTTTTGGGATGCTTGAGAAGGTAACCAATCAGACCACCTTCATTGCCCCTGCTCGTCAAAACTGAAATTAGTTTTCTTGACGAGCACGTTGATTCTGCATGAGACAAACCTCTGTATTGTTCTTTGTCGTTGTCGACTAATAGGAAAACTGCTTGTGTTAACGAGTTTAAGAGTTCGGGCTAATGGCCCGTATCTGGATCGCTTGCTACGACTCTTCTGCCGTCTCGGCAGCGGATCGCTTTAGTGGCTTTGGCTAAGTGCAGTGACGGGGACAAATCGAACCCGAAACAGCAAAAGTGCCAAAACACCAGAAGGGACGGCAAGCAGGACTGTTTGGGCCGTCAAACAAAAGAGACAAAACGAGGGCTCAACCCTTGGGGGAGCAGTTCGTTTTGTACAGAATTCACTAGATCACAAAAACAGAGAGTGTACTAATTTGGCGTGACCGCGACATACGTCAGTCACTGTGTCTGTATCGCATTGTAATGGCACCTGGGGACCATGCAAGCTTTTTTCCAAAATAATTCTGAAATCAAGCGAGACAGAATGCATTAAACCCCTGCAAATCCAGAACTTATCTCAACTCCAATGTCTTTGAAATTATCTCGCAGAGACGCAAAGTCGCAAAGAAATCGAGAGAAGAGCGTGGAGGATTGTCTCTGTTCAGTAGTTCCAAGTTTTCGCTCAAGTCTACTCGAAGTACACTGAAGAGGTAATTTATTGCCAATCGTCCAAACTTGGAAGTACAGATGTTCTTCCTCCCATTCCTCCTATTCCCCAATTCACCTTCTCTGCGTCTCAGCGTCTCTGCGAGATTCTTTCCCATCAACTTTTTGGCTCGAATGCAACAAATATGCAAGCGCGCAAAAAAACCCCTCCGCCGTACCCGGCAAAGGGGTTTAGATCGTACGGTCAGTTAATTTTTTTAGCAGGCGCGACGGCGAGAAGCCAACAAGCCAACCAAACCTAAACCTGCGAGTGCAATCGTGCCTGGTTCAGGAATCGCTAAACCACCAACAATCTGACCTGTCACATCAACAGTAGGAGCTGCTGAAGTTCGATACAAGAACTGAAGTCCACCATCGACTTCAGGCGTCTGAAAGAGGCCAAGAGGGAAGACATTCCCAGCGAACGCGCTGGCAAAGTTGAGGCCGATCAAACTACCCCATTCGATAAAGTTTGGAGCCTGATCGTTCACTACGCCGAATGGAGGAACTGCTGCTCCACCCAAATCTGTAGCTTGGCCAGAGACAAGCGGCGTGCCGAGTGAATTGATTCGGAGCCCGACGATAGCTGAAACATCAGAGAATGTCACCCCGCCGGTGCCGGGATCATAGGTAGCGAGCGGTGCTGCATTTGCGGGCGCTACAAAAGTGAACGCACACACGGCTACCAAAACAATGGTCAAAATACTACGCATTAGTCTTGTACCTCCTGAAGGAAAAAAGTAATTGATTTAAAGGTTTAATAAACTAGTTTGCGAAACAGCCTCTAACAGTTCCGTAAAAAATCAGCCAACTCGACGACGAGCGGCTAACAGACTCACACCAGCAATCATCACCATAGCCAAGCCTGCAGGCTCTGGCACGGCGGCAATCGGAGGTACTGGAGTCCAGGTTGCACCGACGTTCCCTAGAATTGTCAGTGTGTCTCCAAATAGGTCTACATCGCCACTGGCATTGATGTCGCCCTGTCCCCAAGTGGCTCCAACTGTTCCCACATTGCCAAGGGCTGTGAGAGTATCACCAAACAAATCAACATTACCGTTGCGATCCAAGTCGCCGATGGGCAACCCATCAACGCCAACCGAGTCACCACGAATGTTGGTCAAGCCGATGGTCGCTGCAGTAATAACGCCACCGATGTCCTCGTTGGCAGCGACAGCTCCAAAAGCTGGACGCGTTGTCAGGTCGGCGATGGTGCCAGAGGCAATTTCCGTAACGCCATCCCAAACAGGGTTAAAAAATTGATCGGTAGCAGCAGATTGGCCAACGCCAGTGACAGGAAGTGGTGTGGCATCGCCCAGGTTTTGGCCATAGACAAACTCGGTCTCAAGGCCAAAGGTACCTACCTGCAACAGACCACCATTGATTTCGTGGCCGATGCTTGCGTTGACTGTGCCAGCAGCTGGCATGTTGGTTAGCCGTACGCTCAAACCAACAATACCGTTGGAAAGGGCTGTGTCGGTCTTGGCAACCAGCGACCATGTGCCACCCTGGCTGGGATCAGCAGGTTGTGTGTACGTAAGATTGAGAGCCACATCGACTGTTGCCTGGGCGGCACTCATCGTGATGGCCGCCAGAGCGACGGCACACAAAGACAAAATAAAACTGCGTTTCATGTTCATTACTCCAATTCCCCGTCTCATGAGGTCAAAATTATCCTGATCAAGAGTTCTTTGTTTGTTGGGGGGTAAATGGTTGTTGGGTCGTCAATCGGAAAATTTCGCGCACGCACGCGAATGCTTATCAATTTTGCGAAGAAGCCTGCCCCACGCGTGTTGCGACCCCGTCCTTTATTTATGGACTCGAGTCGACACAAGTGAACTAAACCTGTTGTCGTGAATACAATCTCTAGGGTCGCTGGAAAGATAAGATTCCCTTTTGGACGACACAACGGGTGCCATTCCTTCCACTCACTTTACCAAGGAATAAACGGCTTGCAACAGTTTTGCGACAGAAGTTGTAGAGTTTTTTTGGGAAAATGGGGGGGGGTGAGTCGAGATTAGCGGTTTTTGCTTGGGGTGAAACAACTTACGCCAATTGCAACTTTGTTAAGAAAAATAATTTTTGCGGGTTCTACTCTCAAAAATTCTTGGATTTCTGGGTGTCTCAGGAAGTTTTTAGGGGAAATTGGAATGGGAAAAGGGGAAATGTGAAGGGGGAAGGCAGATGGCGGAAGGGGATGAAGATATGAATCTTCTGGCCCTAGATCCTCGCCTCTCGTCCCTTAATCCTCAATTGTCTTGGCCAGCGCGTGCCGACAAGTCTATACTCGCGAGTCGAAGCAAGCCTGAAAAAAGTTCGCACGTGATTGCGACAGGTTTCTCTAAGATCGATCGCAAGAACAACAATACATCTATGCTCAACGTTTGTTTGCCGGACGGAAGTCGGCGAGAATTTGATACGGCGGTTTCCGCCCACGATGTTGCTCAGGACATTAGCGCGGGGTTGGCAAAGGCGGCCATCGCTGCGGAAGTCGATGGGCAACTGGTCGACCTGCACTCGCCGCTTCCGAGCGAAGGCGAAGTTTCTTTACGCTTGCTGACAAATCGTGATTCCGAGGCGCTCGGCGTGATGCGCCATAGCTGTGCGCACGTGATGGCGGCAGCGGTAATGCGGCTGTACGAAGGAGTGAGTCTGGCATTCGGTCCCACAACCGGCAATGGTTTCTACTACGATTTCCACTTGGAAAAATCGCTGAGCGAAGAAGACTTCCCCGCGATCGAAGAAGAGATGCGGAAGATTGTTGCAGCGGACGAGCAGTTCGAGCGGATGGAAGTGCCGCGGAGCGATGCCTTGGGGCTGTGTAAAGAGATGGGCCAGGCGTTCAAAGTCGAACATATCCAGACCGGTCTAGCCGAGGAAGAAACGCTTTCTTTTTACCGCCAGGGCGAGTTTGTCGATTTGTGCCGGGGCAAGCATATTCCCAGCACGCGGCACATCGGCAAGGCGTTCAAGCTGCTAAGCGTAGCCGGGGCCTACTGGAAGGGCGACAACTCTCGGGAACAACTCCAGCGGCTCTACGCCACGGCGTTTTTCGATAAAAAGCAGCTCAAGGCTTATCTGACCCAGTTGGAAGAAGCCAAGAAGCGCGATCACCGCACACTCGGCAAACAGCTCGAGCTATTTACTGTGAACCCGACGGTTGGTTCCGGGCTGATACTTTGGCTGCCCAAGGGAGCCATTATTCGGCAGACGCTGGAAGACTATCTCAAAGACGAACTACGCCGTCGGCGGTACGAGGCCGTCTATACGCCAAACATTGGACGCGTGGAACTCTACGAAATCTCGGGGCATTATCCGTACTACAGCGATAGCCAATTCGCACCGATCGACATGGACGATGGCGAGCGCTACCTGCTCAAGCCGATGAACTGCCCGCACCACATTATGATTTACAAGTCGAAGCCGCGCAGCTATCGCGACTTGCCGGTGCGGCTGGCGGAATTTGGCACGGTGTATCGCTACGAGCAGTCGGGTGAATTGAGCGGCATGACTCGGGTGCGCGGATTCACGCAAGACGATGCCCACATCTTCTGCACCGAAGAACAGGTGGCCGACGAGTTCCGCAGTTGTTTGGAAATGACGCAGGACGTTTTGCGATCGTTGGGGATGGACAAATACCGCGTACGTTTGGGATTCCGCGATCCCGACAGCAATAAGTATGTCGGCGGCAGTGAAGTTTGGGATCGGGCTGAGGCGGCGCTGCAAGCGGTTTGCGAATCGATGGACTTGCCCGACATGTCGATCGAGCCAGGCGAGGCCGCGTTCTATGGGCCGAAGGCCGATTTTGTGGTGACCGATTGCATTGGCCGCGAATGGCAACTTGGCACGGTGCAGCTTGACTACAACCTACCCAGCGAGGAGCGATTTGCTCTGGAATACATCGGTGCCGACAATTCGCCCCACCAGCCAGTGATGATCCACCGGGCCCCGCTGGGGTCGATGGAGCGATTTGTCGGCGTGCTGATCGAACACTTTGCCGGGGCTTTCCCACTTTGGTTGGCGCCCGAGCAGGCGAGAGTGCTCACCGTCAGCGAGAAATCGGAGGCTTACGGCCATCAGATCGAACAGCGGCTGCACGAGGCCGGGTTCCGCATCTCGGGCGACTACCGAGGCCAAAAGCTGGGGGCGAAGATCCGCGAGGCCCAGCTAGCACTGATTCCCTACATGCTGGTCGTTGGCGAAAAAGACGCCCAGAACGGCACCGTTACCATCCGCGACCGGCTGGAAGGCGATTTGGGAGCACTCTCGGTGGACGAGGCGATTGCCAAACTTCGTGACGAAGTCGAAGCCAAGACCGTACGTCAGGTCGCCCCGAGCGAAAGCTCAATGCCCGTGGACCGTGGGCCGAAAAACGAATACTGATGAGAGTGGTGAGTCACGGCTAATCTTTCCGGTTCCGTGGTTGACTACGGGTGGCTGGAGGACCGATACTAGTCGTTGTCTGGCCGAGCGGCCCCATTTTTTTATCCTCTAAGGAGACTCCAGCAATCGAACGCAAGCAACAACGGATCAACGACCAGATCCGCACGACTCCGCTCCGGGTTATCGCCGATGATGGCGAGCAACTCGGCGTAATCACCCGCGACGAGGCTTTGGAAAAATCCCGCGAGATCGGGCTCGATTTGGTGGAGGTGGCGCCTCTGGAAAAACCGCCCGTCTGCCGCATCATGGACTACGGGAAGTTCAAATACCAGCAAAAAAAGCGGCAGCACAAAGGGCATACCCACCACGGCAAGAACAAAGAAATCCGTCTGCGCCCAAAGATCGGCGAACACGATTTCATGACCAAGGCGAATCGGGCCCGCAAATTTCTGGGAGAGCGCGACAAGGTGATTTGCTCGGTAATCTTCCGTGGGCGCGAAAACGCGCATGTCGACGAAGGCTTCAAGCTGGTCAAACGCTTGGTGGCGGAGCTGGCCGACGTATCAAAAGTCGAACAAGAAGCGGCCATGCACGGTAGGCGGATTGTGGTGATTCTAGCACCCAAGTAGTGCCGTCGGCGTGCGACCTCCGATGCCAGTGGGCCCTATTCAGCTGAAAACGAGGGTTCTCTAAGTCCCGGATTTTGCTAGAATGCGGGGCTCCAACGTTTTGTCCGGTGCAAATTGTTGGCCCAACCAATACTTACACTTTCGAGACAACCGATCATGCCCAAGCAAAAAACCCACAAAGGCACCAAGAAACGCTTTCGCTTGACCGCCAGCGGCAAAGCCAAACATCGCTCGTCAGGCACCAGCCACTTGGCAGGGCGCATGAGTCAAAAACGCAAACGCAACCTACGCGGCACCACAGTCACAACCGAAGGCAACGCCAAAGCCATCCGCGAAGCGCTGGCAGGGAATAGCTACTAGTCCGTTGTCATTGGTCAGTAGTCAGTTGCTATTCGAGACAACAGGCCACAAACAACTGACCATGGACAGCTGACAAAGAACAATCCATCAAACTCGCCGGGCAAAAAACTTCTTTCACTGCCGAAAGGGGCCTGGGCGTGAAACTCCGAGCAGGAGGGTTCCTCCAATGAGAACCACCAAAGGAAGTGCCCGCAATCGGGCAAAGAACCGACTCTTCAAAAAGACCAAAGGCTATGTGGGCGGACGCGGCACGTTGCTGCGGACCGCAAAAGAAACGCTCGTGCGGGCCGAGGCCTATGCGTTTCGCGACCGTCGGGTACGCAAACGCGAATTCCGTAAGCTTTGGATCATCCGCATCAACGCCGCGGCACGCGAGCGGGGCTTGCGCTACAACGAGCTGGTCAACGGGCTGAAAAAGGCGCAGATCGAACTCGATCGTAAAATGCTCTCCGAAATGGCCATCCACGATCCAGCAGCGTTCGACGCGGTAGTGGAAAAGGCACGCGAAGCATTGGCCGCGTAGCGAAATGAAAACCGTCGCATCTCGTGCGAGAGGCATTATTCGTGGCCCTGGCTGATTTCATCTCCCGATGTGACGCTCTTGCCGAGCAAGCTCAGAAAGCCTTTGCCTCGGCCGACTCGGCTGATGCGCTCGAAGCGGTACGCATCGAATTTCTGGGAGCCAAGGGGGGCCAACTCCGCGAAGCCCAAAAAGGGCTCGGCAAGGTCGACAAGGCAGACAAGCCTGCCGCGGGAAAACGGTTCAACGAAGTAAAAAATCAGGTGGAGCGTGCTTTTGCTGAATCGCAAGAGCAGTTGGCTTCGGGAAAATCGCAAGCGGTCGATACATTCGACGTGACGATTCCGGGACAACCGGTCCGCATTGGTCGTTTGCATCCGATCACACAAACCATCCGCGAGATGAAAGATATCATGGGCCGGCTTGGCTTTACAGCCGTCGAGGGCCCTGAAATTGAGGATGATTGGCACAACTTTGAAGCGCTGAACATCCCGCTTTCGCACCCGGCGCGCGATCCGCTCGATAATTTTTATTTGGGTGGCGAAACCGCAAGCGGTGGTTCCGATTCCCCTCTATTGCTGCGTAGTCAGACAAGTACGGTACAAATTCGGGTGATGGAAAACACGCCTCCGCCAGTACGGATTATCTCCTTGGGACGCGTCTATCGCCCCGACACGGCCGACGCGACCCACTATCCGATGTTCCATCAAATCGAAGGCTTGCTAGTCGACCGCGGCGTGACGATGGCCGACCTGAAAAGCGTGTTGCGGCTGTTTTGCCAAAGCTATTTTGGCGGCGACGACGAAGTCCACGTCCGGTTCCGTCCGTCGTTCTTCCCGTTCACCGAGCCAAGCGTCGAAGTCGACATGAACTGGCGCGACGCGGCAGGAAACAGCGGTTGGATGGAAATGGGCGGTGCAGGGATGGTCGACCCCAACGTGCTACGAGCCGTCGGCTACGATCCCGAGGAGGTCACCGGTTTTGCGTTTGGCCTGGGCGTCGAGCGAATCTGCATGCGGCAACACGGCATCACCGACATCCGGGCGCTGTATCAAAACGACGTGCGGTTTCTTGAACAGTTTTAGGGAAAGGATTCTCGCAGAGACGCGGAGTCGCGGAGAAAGAGAATATCAGTAGTGTCCCAACGTTTCCACGTTGAATGATTATAAGCCCATATCTTTCATCACCTTACGGAAAATCATGACCTGCTTCGATTTGAAATTGGTTTGGCCGATAATATCCGATTTCCGAGAATTCGGAGAGGTTTCGG
>JAJDED010000063.1 GCA_029259915.1 Planctomycetota bacterium
GGTCCAATGACTACCAAGCTACGTTACGTCGGTTTAGATGTCCACAAGGAATCGATCGCGATTGCTGTCGCCGAGCAGGGACGTGATTCTGCGAAGGTGTGGAAGACGATTCCCTACGATTTTTCCCGGCTGGTCAAGGCGGTGGGTGGCATGCCCTCGGAGGTCCGCCGACGTGGGCATGATGCGGCATTTCAGTACGCCTGGCCCACGCAGACGAGGGCATGCCACCCGTCAGTTCAAGTTGACGCTTCACTAGACTGCTCTATAGTTCGCTGCACAATAAAAAAAGGCGACCCGACTCACCATTAGGTGAATCGGGTCGCCGGTACTATTTTTGACCAAGCTGACTTCCCTTTACGAAGGAAGCACAGGTCCTGCTAACCTTGCCACAAACTAGTTGCAGCTGGGGCAGCAGACGCATACAGGGACTTTCTTGCAAACGACGCGTCGCACACATCGCGTGACCGTGTAAGGAACTTTACGCGGTACGCATCGGTAGCACTGGATCGTCTTCTGCTCGCAAACTGGCTTGCACACCGTGTAGCACACAGTCTTGGTGCACTGCTCGGGTACCATTCGGCACACCTTGTAGCAGCAGGTCTTGGTCTCGGGGACCATGTGGCAGACCTTGTAGCAGCAAGTCTTGGTGCGTTGCTCGGGTACCATGCGGCACACCTTGTAGCAGCAGGTCTTGGTCTCGGGGACCATTCGGCAGACCTTGTAGCAGCAAGTCTTGGTGCATTGCTCGGGTACCATGCGGCACACCTTGTAGCAGCAAGTCTTGGTCTCGGGGACCATTCGGCACACCTTGTAGCAACAAGTCCGCTGCTCAGGGACCATTCGGCAGACCTTATAGCAGCAAGTCTTGGTACGCTGCTCGGGCACCATGCGGCAAACTTTGTAGCAGCAAGTCTTGGTCTCGGGGACCATGTGGCACACCTTGTAGCAGCAGGTTCGCGTGCGGGGCTCGCACACATACTTGCAGCAGCAGATTTCCTTGGTGTGGCACTCAGGAACCCAAACGCGCTTGCAGCACTTCCGCGGAGGACCTTGGCACTTCACAACACAGCAAGCACCGGGGCAGTAGACACACTTGCAACGGCAAGGGTCCCACTTCCAAGTGCCGGGCTGACGCACGCGGCGTGTGTAGCACCGTCCGGGAACTTCGTAGGACTCGGTTTCCCAGTGTCCGCCCTGTACCTGGATGGTCTTCGTGTAGGGCACTTTCTTGCGGACGTAGTAAGTCTCTTCGCGGGTTTTGGTTTCCCAAACTGGCTTGCAAACGGTGTACTCGCGGGACTTCGTTTCCCAAACCGGCTTGCAGACTGTATAGCAAACTTCACGGGTTTTGGTTTCCCACACCGGCTTGCAGACGGTGTAGTTCCGTTGCCGGGTTTCCCACACTGGCTTGCAGACCGTGTAGCATCTGGTTTTGGTTTCCCAAACAGGTTTGCAAACGGTGTAGCATACTTCGCGGGTTTTGGTTTCCCAGACTGGCTTGCACACGGTGTAGGTGCGGGTTTTGGTTTCCCACACGGGCTTGCACACGGTGTAGCAAACTTCGCGGGTTTTGGTTTCCCAGACCGGCTTGCACACGGTGTATGTGCGAGTCTTGGTTTCCCAAACCGGCTTGCAGACGGTGTAGCAAACCTGTCGTTGGCGTGTTTCTGGGACATAGCGGGTGACGTTGATTACACGATCTTCGCAAACGCGATCATAAACTGTACGATAACACGTTACGCATTGCTTCTCGTACTGAACGCAGCGAACCGTTTTCATCACGGTATGGCAGCATTTCGGCTTGCAACATCGGTTGTAACGCGCCGCTCCGCAGTAGCCTGCCCATGCTGCTGATTGCAACATTGCTAAGGCGACCACTGCCAGAGCCAACACTCCGGACTTCGCTTTCATGGTGTTTTTCTCCTTCGTAACTTCTGTGAATATATGCAGCTTGGTCAAAATGGGAGCTTTCCCATCTCTATTGGTCATCGGAAGGAATAAATTGCCTGCCTTAGCTATATGTTGCGAATTTCACACAGTCCCCAGACGCCACGCTATACGCAGCCGCTATCATCGAAATGTTGTGTTCTCTCGGACCAGAAGGCCCGGTTTGGTTGCTCAACTCGTGCAGAAAATGAGGATTAAGCGTGCCTAGCCAAGCAGTTCGCAACCGCGATCTGGGTGACATTTCGCAACATTCGTGTTCGAGTCTGCCGAGATGGGTGGCAATATCCGTAACTCTTTACAGGGATTGGCGTTTAAGCTCGAAGGTCGCGTTACTTCGCCTTGCCGCTTGTGGCGAAGCGATGGTAGATTGAGGAAATTCTGTTCGGGAACCATTAGCTCTTGCAGAACCGAACCAGATCATCCAACTAAGAATCTCTTTCTTGTCGTCAGCATGAGTCCACAGAAACCCAATCCAACACGCCCAGACCCTGCAGATGTTCCCGATGCCGTTGTCAATCGGCTCAGCCTCTATTTGAGGGAATTGCAACACCTGATCGCCGATGGGAGAGAGACGATCAACAGCAGCCAACTGGGCCAGCGGCTCGGGTTCACCGATGCTCAGGTCCGCAAAGATTTGGCCCACTTTGGGCACTTTGGACATCCGGGGATCGGCTATCGGTGTGGCGAGTTGGTCCAGGCGATTCGGAGCATTTTGGGGACCGACCGCCAGTGGCATGTCGCCTTGGCGGGGGTCGGAAACTTGGGCAGGGCACTATTGGGGTATCGAGGTTTCGCGAATCAGGGATTTCGCATTGTCGCAGCTTTCGATACCGATCCTGAGCTAGTCGGGACAATTGTCGAGGGTGTTGAGATCCATCACCTTGAGCGAATCGACGAAATCGTTGCCGGGCAAAAGATCGAATTGGGCCTAGTTGCTGTGCCTGCCGATCGGGCCCAGGAGGTCACCGACAAGCTGGTGGCCGCCGGCGTGAGCGGTATTTTGAATTTTGCCCCCGTCACTGTGACTGTCCCCGAGGGCGTCAGCAAAGTAGGCGTCGACTTGGCCCGCGAACTGGAACAGGTCACCTTTGCCGTCGCCAACCGTAATCGTGAACAAGCAGACTGATGCTGATTTCTCACCACGGAGTCACGGAGGACACAGAGAAGAAATGGAAGGAATTGGGAAATGGATAGAAATTTTCTATTCTTCCCATTCCTGTATTCCTTCATTCCTCAGTGAATTGTCTCAGTGTTCTCCGTGACTCCGTGGTAAGTTTCGTTAGAAATCCAGGCCAAACCACCTCGCACTTTCCGTCGCGGCCCATTTCCCGTAAATTATCACCAGCAGACAACACCTACCCAGTACCCCGTAGTGTAATTGGTAACACTAGGGATTTTGATTCCCTCATTCCAGGTTCAAGTCCTGGCGGGGTAGTTTTTCTGTGGGCAATGCCGACCCCAATCCGTGGCTTGGTTTCGTCCTCGGCCACACCCCGTCAAGTAGCACCGTCAACCGCTCGGACGAGGATGCTTCGGCTTTCCTAACCCAGGGCTCGCGCCCTGGGCTTTTATATTTTTCCCCTTCAGGGCAATCCCGTGACAATCGCGTTTTAAAGATAATAATCATTCAGAGTTCGCAAGTTTCTGAACAGGAGATAACAGAGAAAACAGAGTAAAATTGATTCACCCCTCTGTTATCTCTGTTTCCTCCTGTTCGATTTTTATTGGCCGCTCCGTGTTCTCCGTGCCCCCGCGGTAAATCTTATTCATTCTTCGAAAGAATCCATGACCTGCCCGATCGAATGCTCCAAAGTCCGTTTTGCTGTTGCCGCCGTGCGCGAGGCGGCTCAGTTGGTTCGTCGTGTCCAAAAAGAGATGGTTGTCGATGCCTTGAGCAAAGACGATAAGTCGCCCGTCACAGTGGCCGACTTCGCCGCCCAGGCACTTATCGGCAAGCGGTTGGAAGAGACGTTTCCCGAGATGGGATTCGTCGGCGAAGAAAGTTCCGATTCGCTGCGTTCGGCCGAGGGTGAAAAAACTCTTGAGCAGATTACTCATTTCGTCCAGCAGTTGATTCCTGAAGCCAACGCCGACGACATTTGCCAATGGATTGATCGTGGGGCAGGGGAGCCGACCGAAAACTTTTGGACGCTCGATCCCGTGGATGGCACGAAAGGATTTTTGCGCGGCGATCAATACGCCGTGGCATTGGGCTACATTCGAGACGGCGTTGTGCGCGTGGGTGCGCTGGGCTGTCCCGAATTGGCCGACGGCGTGCGTTCCGACAAGGGCGGTGCGGGTTCGCTGCTTGTGGCACGGCGGACCAACGGCTCGTTTGTCCGTTCGCTGGACGACGAACAGGCCGCGTGGGAAAAACTCTCGGTCTCCGATCAAACGGACGTTACGGGCGCCCGGCTGATGCGTTCGGTCGAGAAAGCCCACACCAACACGGGCGGCATTGGCCGCCTGATTACCGAGTTGGAAATTGCTGCCGATTCGGTACCGATGGATAGCCAAGCAAAGTACGCGGTATTAGCAGCCGGTGGCGGCGAGGTAAATATTCGACTACTTTCCTCTGCCCGTCCCGACTACCGAGAAAAAATCTGGGACCAGGCCGCCGGCTCAATCGTAGTGGAAGAAGCAGGCGGACGCGTTTCCGATTTAGCCGGCACCCCACTCGACTTCTCCCAAGGCCGCACGCTGGCCAAAAACCGCGGCATCCTAGCCACCAATGGGCACTTGCACGAAGTAATCCTGGCCGGGCTCAAACAAATTGGTGCGTAAGCCTTACGGAATTTCTGATTTCTGAAATGATGAATCAGTAGCGACTATGCCACGACGAATTGGATACTTGCACGCCGTAGGGGGAATTGCTATTGGCTTCTTTTTTCTCTATCTCGGTAGCGCAGATACGCTCAACGAGATCAGAATACGAAGGGACGGCATCGCTCTAGAAGCGGACGTTCTCAATTGGCGAACCCTGACTGATGACTTTTTTCAAACCTCGCATGAAGTTCAATACACGTTCACACTTCCTGGTGATAAGAATACATACAGTCGTACCGATAGCACTGATCGATCGCATTTGTGGTCGACACTTCCAGAGAAAGTATGGGACCAAACAAAACAGACTAGAAAGCTATCCGTCGTTTATCTAGCATCGAACCCTAAGGTCAATCGTCCGGAACAGCCAGGTGGATTTATTAAGACGGACTTGTTTGTAGCGGTGTTTTTTGGAGCAATACTGTCAGTATTCAGCGCAGCCCTTCTCTTCTACCTTGTGTTAAAACAAAAGCGATACATAGAACTCTGACAGATACGCGGGTGCCACTGTCTGGTTTGTCCAGCAGTGTGAAGCGGGTACCAGTGTTCCACTGCTGAGCAAGTCAGACAGTGCCACCCGTCCGTGGTAAATAAATCCGCACTACCGTCGCAGCGTGTTCTCACCGTCCGGAGCCTCAGCCGTATGCGGAATCGGGTCCGCTTCGCGTTCGGTTTCGGTGGGGCCGATCCGTTCGAGGCGTTCCATCTTTCGTGTGATCAGATTTTCGATTAGTGGCCTCAGTTGGGGCGTTGCCATTTGGGCTTCGACCGTTTGCCGCAGCGTTGGATAATCTTCGAGCAAACTGGTGACCAGCCGTGCCAACTCACGGCCTTCCTGATCCGGGTTGTTCATCCAATGCAGGGGGTGCGAATTAAGAAAAATGTGGTAACAAAAATTGCGAGTGTCTGCCTCGTTCAGATCTTGCACCATTTCCACCATGCCGTTGGTCGTCGCGGAGGGCGTGTATTGGTTGCGTTTGTAGGCGACAAACAATTCCCACATCAGCGCTTTTTCGGGATACTTCAGCTCACGCGTAGCACGTGCGTAGCGGCTGAGTGCATCGAATTCACTTTGTAAATCTTCCACTGCATACGGGGATGAAATGATGAGCTGACCATAGTGGTCGGCCAGGTCTTGCGAAACCTTGCTGTCGGTTTCCAGTACGTGCCCGATGAGTTTCTCAAGTTCGTCGATGTCCCGTTTCCGATCGGTGCGGACCATCAGATCGATCACAATTTTTGTCGCTTCCAAAAACCGGGGTTGGCCCGTGATGCTCTCGGCTGCCGCCAACTGTCGAATTAGTTTTTGGGCCATTTCCATTTGCTGTTCAGGGAACTTGTCATTCTCTAATTCAGTTTTAATAATCTCAGCCAGGGCGAGCAATTCTTGATATTGCTTGTATTGTTCCAGCATGGTGCGCACTTGGCCCACCTGTTCCTCGACCTGCGAGGCCACACTGTCGACGGCTTGTTGCTCGAATTTTCCCAGGCGCGTATCGAGATCGTTCTGCATTTCTTGACGCACTTCCTGAACCACGCTACTCCGCGCAGTGGTGATTTCCTGCTGGACGAACATCTTGATCGCCCCCACGATGGCACCCACGCCGACCAAACTGATCAACGACAAGAAAAACGTGGTTTTGCGATTACGACGCTCTTCGCGCTGCAGCAGTTCGGCATTGGTATTGTTCGACGCCTTTTCTACCAGGTAATCGATCAGTTCGCGGCCCTGCAGGATGTGCTTCGTGGAGTTGTCTTGGTCCATGGAGAGTCTCCGTTGCTCTAGTTTGTGCGATTACTAAGATCGACTGTTGCACTTTTTAACAGGCAGAATAGAACGCGGATGCACACAGATCATGCAGATTTCCACAGATTTTTTCAGGGCACTAACAACAGCGTCCATGAGAACGAACCTCAACTATTTCGTAATCGGTGCCAATCAGTTTTATCAGCGTTTATCCGTGTTCTATTCATTTTTGATGGAAATTGTGCAGTTCCTGAACCCTCAAAGTGCAAAAATCGAATTAGGTATCCATCTTGAAATCGGGCGAATGATAGCTATTCGTTCTTCAGCCACCAAGGCCAGGTGCGCCCAATGCCGAATCTGTGTGACTCGCCAACTTGCTTGCAACGCTGGCTTCAGTAGAATCGGGGGCAGTAGCAATCTATTGGCTTTTCGCGGTATTAGGAGATTCCCCAAAATGGCAGCAAATTCGGGCGGGCAAATCGACACGGTCATGCATGAGGAGCGGTTATTTCCGCCCAGTGCCGAGTTTTCGAGTCGGGCGAGAATCAAGTCGATGGACGAGTACCAGGCCCTCTGGGATCGGGCCAAGGCCGACCCTCCCGCTTTCTGGGCCGAACTGGCACGTGAAGAATTGCACTGGTTCGAACCGTTTACCGACGCGCTCGTTTGGGACGAACCCAACGCCCAATGGTTTGTCGGTGGCAAGACCAACGCTAGCTATAACTGTCTCGACAGAAATATCGAAGCCGGTTTTGGCGACCGCACGGCCATCCTATGGGAAGGTGAACCGGGCGACACCCGCACGCTCACCTACTCCGAACTGCACCGCGAAGTCTGCAAGTTTTCCAACTGCATGAAAAAACTCGGCATCGGTCAGGGCGACGTCGTTTCGATCTACATGCCGATGGTCCCTGAGTTGGCGATCGCCATGTTGGCCTGCGCGCGAATCGGCGCAATCCACTCGGTCATCTTCGCCGGTTTTTCTGCTGAAGCGATTGCCGATCGCAACAACGATGCCAGTGCCAAATTGCAACTCACCGCCGACGCCGGCTGGCGGCGCGGCAATGTGTTGCCTTTGAAATCAGTTGTCGACGAAGCACTTGCCAAGTCGCCAACCGTCGAAAATTGTATCGTGCTCGATCGCGTCAACCAACCGATCAACATGCAGTCGGGCCGCGACTATTGGTGGCATGAACTCATGGCCGAGGCTGACGACAATTGCCCCGCCCAGCCGATGGATAGCGAAGCCCCACTGTTCATCCTCTACACCAGCGGATCGACCGGAAAACCAAAAGGCATCATGCACACCACTGCCGGCTACAATCTGTATGCGAAGAAATCGTTTCAATGGGTGTTCGACCATCGGGACGAGGACATCTTTTGGTGCACTGCCGACTGCGGCTGGGTCACCGGGCATACCTACGTCGTCTACGGCCCTCTTTCGGCAGGTGCCACCTGCTTGATGTACGAAGGCGCACCGAACCATCCCGACGAAAGCCGATTTTGGCAAATCGTCGAAAAGTACAAAGTCTCGATTTTTTACACTGCGCCCACCGCGATTCGCGCGTTTATCAAGTGGGGCGATCACCATGTCGAGAAGCACGATCTTTCCAGCCTGCGGCTGCTGGGTACGGTGGGCGAAGGCATCAATCCCGAAGCGTGGATGTGGTATCACAAGACTATTGGCGGCGAGCGCTGTCCGATCGTCGACACCTGGTGGCAAACGGAAACCGGTGGCACGATGATGAGCCCACTTCCCGGGGCCATTCCCACAAAGCCCGGCAGCTGCACCAAACCGCTCCCCGGCATCATTCCCGCAATCGTCGACGAAAGCGGCCAACCGGTCGGCCCGAATCAGGGCGGCTGGCTTACCATTGCCCACCCCTGGCCGGGCATGCTGCGTGGCATCTGGGGCGACGACGCCCGCTATCAAGAAGTTTATTGGAGCAAGGTTCCCGGGAAATATCTCGCCGGCGACAACGCCCGCTGCGACAACGATGGCTACTACTGGATCATGGGCCGTATTGACGACGTACTCAACGTTTCTGGGCACCGTCTGAGCACGATTGAAATCGAAAGTGCGCTCGTCTCGCACCCCAACGTGGCCGAAGCCGCCGCGGTCGGTCGCCCCGACGATTTGAAGGGCGAGGCGGTTGCCGTGTTTGTCACGGTCAAAGAAACCGAGCCCAGCGACGAACTCCGCCAAGCGCTCAAACAACACGTCCGCAAAGAAATCGGCGCCTTAGCCCAACCCGACGACATCCGTTTTACCGGTGCCTTGCCAAAAACACGCAGCGGGAAAATCATGCGTCGGCTCCTCAAAGACATCGCCGCCGGCAAGGAAACCGTCGGCGACACTACCACACTCGAAGACTACAGCGTCCTGGCCAGCCTGCGCGAAGACGAAGAATAGCCCTCGGCTCCTCTTGTTTTTTAGGAATTCTCGCAAAGGCGCTAAGGCGCAAAGAACAGATTATTGTTTTCGATATGCTTTGCGCCTTCGCGCCTTTGCGAGAGACATCATCCAATCGACACGGAAGGATTGCGAACCCCATGCATCCCGCATTACACCGCAATACGTTTCTGGTGAAAGAACACGTTGGCATGTTCAAGGCGGCCAACAATTTCGACATCTTCGATCCCGAAACGGGCGAGGAAATTCTCCACTGCCGTGAAGACAGCCTGGGATTTTTCACGCGCATGCTCCGCTTCACCGATTACAAGCGGATGACCCCGTTCGACGTCGAAATCCGCACCCCCAATGGGGAACGGGTCGTTTCGGTCCGGCGCGGCGTGTCGATCTTTCTTTCCAAGGTCGACGTGTTCGACGAAAGCGAACAACTGCTCGGAAAATTCAAGCAAAAGCTTTTTACAGTAGGTGGAGCGTTTGGTGTCCACGGCCCCTCCGACGAGCTTTTATGCGAGCTCAAAGGCAAATGGACCAGCTGGGAATTCAGCTTCCGCGCCGGCGGCACTGAATTGGCCAAAGTAAGCAAAAAATGGTCCGGCCTCGGCAAAGAACTATTTACGTCGGCCGACAACTACATCCTACAAATCGATCCCGACCTGCCCAGCGAAAGCGCCATCCGCCAACTCATCCTCGCCGCGGTGATGTGTATTGATATGGTGCTTAAGGAATAGAACTCAATCGCCCAGTCGGCGTTTTTTCAGGAAGCCGCGCCAGCTGAGTTAGCTTTTAAGCGATTGGAGAAAAATATGTTACCTAAGGAGCAACGGCACATTGCTGATATCAGTGAACAACTGGCAGAAGAGTTTGGCTTAGCAAAGGCTCTCCTTGACTCGGTGCTTAGGCTCACTGACTCTCAGTTCAAGTGCGAAGATTGCGATGAAATAACAATACATGCTGCCGCCCAGTTGCAGATATCTATGAACAGAAAACTTCGGCAAGTCATTGCTCTTTGTCAGGTCGGACAGGGGGACGGGGCAGAAGTAATTTGTCGTTCAATCTTTGAATCAATGCTTGCGCAAGCATTCATTTGCGCCGACACGTTGGAGTTTCGTGATCCAAATGGAGGAGGAAAGATCCAATTTACTGAAGAGCTGGAGGGAGATCGATTCAAGCGTGGGGTGTTGTATTTTGTTTACAAAGACATCAAGTACGAAAAATGGCTGAAAGGATTACTGAAAGTACCTGTTATGAAAGAGTGGGCTGAAGGGCAATTGAAACGCAAATCAGTTGACTGGCCTACTGACTGTGGCGTATCTGAAGAATGGGTAAAGAAACTAGAGAAATCGACTACATGTTCTGGCCTTCCAGTGAGCTCTTTGGCATACAGTCTCGGAGCAAAAGCATACTCTTATTATCTTCGTGCTTACTGTTCTCAGTCCGCAGTTGTCCACACTAGCTGGGGTGGAGGATACACACAACTGATCGAAGGAGAAAAACCAGGTGCGAATGTAAACTGGTTTGATGAAGATTTTGCGATTGCAAGACCGCTTTATTTGAGCGGCTTAATCACGGCACTTGGAGGCATTTTCTTCGCATCGATACGGACTGATTATGAAGACCGCAAAGCTGATATAGACATTTCATTGAGACAATTTGAGAAGATAAATGAACGGTTTGAAGCCGAATTCTACAACCAAGTATAATTCGTGAATGGCCATTATCGTATCAGCAGAAAAGGCCAAAATACTCCCACCCAAAAATCAACAAGTTGGCGCAAGTGCTTCAACCGAATAGGCTAATAGAAACTCGGTCCGGTAGCTCAGTTGGTTAGAGCAGGGGACTCATAATCCCTTGGTCGGGGGTTCGAGTCCCTCCCGGACTACTTGAAAGCGCGAAACATAAATTATTGAACAGGAGGAAACGGAGAGAACAGAGAAATATTGGTTCACCCCTCCGTTTTCTCTGTTACCTCCTGTTCAAAAAGTTTTTCCAGATCACTGAAGAGCTCGCGTGACTCGCAAAAAGAAAATACTCTGCTTCTCGTTGGCGGTTGTCCTGCTGCTGGCAGTTATTGCGTACTTTGTTGCCAATGGGGTTTTGGACCGCGTGTCGCGGCAGGCTATGGCACAACTGGCAACCGAGGCACAGAAACGTGGGGTCGAGATTTCCCATCCCGCTTTTGATGGGGTAAAACTCTCCGGTTTTCTGTCGGCAACCTGGTCCGATTTGAGCGCGAGCGTAAAAATGTTGGCCGACGATGCGCCCGGGCGCGGTCGCGTGTGGGAAGCGCAAGTGGAGCGGCTTGCCGTTGACTGGGACATCGGCAACGAAGCTTCGCTGGTGGCTGAGGCGATCACTTTGATCGGGTCAGAGGCAGACTCCGATAACAATGAATCGTCTGACCGGCGGATTGAAGTCGCTCGGCTGCAATGCCAATTCCCTCTCGAGTTGCTCGACGCAAAATCTTCGATTCAAGAACTGTTGCCGAAAGTTGTGCAGTTGCTTGCTGACGGTAACATCGACTTGCCGCTGGAAGTCGATGGCAAGATCATGTTTTCGTTGCAAAATCAGCCCGCACAATTGCGGCTATTTGCGAAGCAAGATGGCGCCACTGCGATTATCCTCGATCGTAACGACGTGGCCAGTTTGTCGGCACGTTTTGAAGAAAAGCTGACCGATGCAGAAGTCGACATCATCGCGAAGCATCCCCTGCGTGCTCCGCGATTGTTAGAAATCAAAGACGATGCCGAGTCGACGTCCGCACGTGCCAGCCAAGCGGACGAAGAAGTCCCCCAAGATGCTTATCGTCACATTCTTTGGAGCTATTTGCTTACACAAGCGTACGGCGCGGAGTTTGCCGAGCAAGTTGGCGATGCCCACGAACAGGGCGATACGGGCAACACACAAGCCGAGCGCGAAATGGACCTGCACAACAACGCCATCGGTCGCAAGTATTCCGACGAGGGAGTCAGCCGCAGAGCGGTCTTGAATCGGTTGCTCGCCGATCCCAACGTACGACAGACGCCCTAGTTATGATTTTTACCACGGAGTCACAGAGAACACTGAGATAAGAACACTC
Source organism: Planctomycetota bacterium (assembly GCA_029259915.1). Classification (GTDB taxonomy): domain Bacteria; phylum Planctomycetota; class Planctomycetia; order Pirellulales; family Lacipirellulaceae; genus Bythopirellula. Next base: position 12,007 of record JAJDED010000063.1, read on the forward strand.
ATCTTCACTGATCTACTCTTATCTGAGTTTATTAGCGAGGATAAGTGCAGATCAGTGTTCTAGAATTTCTTCGCTCTCCGGGATTCCGTGGCAAGTTTCTTGAGAAATGCCAGCTAGTACCAATTGCCAGCATGAATAGTAGCAAGCTGCTAGGCTCGGGAACGGACATGCTATTTGCCAGGACTGGGCCCGCGCCGCTGCCCGCCTGTTGCTGCCATTGGAGGAAATCGTTGCCGTCGGAGTCGCCATCGCCGTCGGCATCGGCCAGCGAATTGGCGGCGTAAGCAGTTTCCCAATTTGTTAGATCGAGTTGGTCGACACTGCCATCAAAGTTAAAATCGGCAGAGAACGTGACTGCGTCTAGCGCGAACTGCCCAAGCATCGCGTGCGCGGCGGTCGTCGGATGCAAATCGTCCCAAAACAAATACGATTCTGGGTTGGGGACAATTTGGTTTTCGTTGTAGAACAGATCGCCCGGGTCGAGGCCTGGGGCGGCGGAATCGGTGGCGTTGGTAAGACCAAACAGGGCTGGATTGGATGCGACGTCGCTAATGATTTGCTCCACGTCCAAACGAAACAAGTTGAGGCTTGGTGTGCCCAGCTCTAAAGTGTCGAGCTGGCTGGCAAGCGTGGCATTGAATGACGACGTGATTTGACTCATGTTCGCCAACTGTATCGGATCGCCATTGAATCGTGGCGTCAAACCGAGCAGCGGCAAATTGGCGACCATGAGATTTTGGGCACCGTCGGTAATGAGCCGACCGATTTCGGTAATTAGGTTTCCGACGGGCACGTTTACGTTGGTTTGACCCGATAATAAATCGTTAGCCCCGGCAAATACCACGTATAGTGCATTGGGATCACCGGTTCGGCTGGCGAGAAAATCGTCGACCTGATCGTTGACGTCTTGGATAATCAAACCGCCGTTGCCGTCGGTTTCTGCTCCGCCGTGGGCAAAGTTATTCCCGCCGGAGCGGCTGTGCGTCAGTGGCGACAGGTTCAACCCAGTGGCAAGCGTCTCGGAATAGTTGGGGCCGTTAGAGAAGCGTCCGCCAAAGTAGTGCGAGCCAGGGACGATCCCGAAGGATGCCTGCGAGACATTTCCGACGTCTGACAGGCTATCGCCGAACACAAACAATTGCGTAAACGGATTCGCCGCGGCAGGCGCACTAGCAAAACAGAGAACTACGACGAGCGGAAGAAAATGGAAACGCAGAGACAACACGAGAAACCTCGAAGCCTGGATCGCAGACAAACACCATCTTAAGCGATTGTTGCCAATGAGAAAAGAAAAAAAAGGGCTATCACCCTTCTAAATTAAGAACCGCCAAGGGCGCAAAGAGCGCCAAGAAACTGCTAGTGTCGATTCCACAAGACGGAGCTTCTCCTTGCTTGCCAGCAGCGATTGTTATGATTGCGTTATTAAATCTGGCTCGATTTCTTGGCGTCCTTGGCGATCTTGGCGGTTTGTTTTTTTAGATATGAACACATTTCTAGTGTGCTAAAGCATCACGCACTATCGGCGAGGCTCTCTTCTTCGTCTTCTAGCTCCTCCTCCTCTTCCCACTCGCCGGAGTCCTCTTCCTCTTCGTCTTCCCATTCCTCGTCGTCCTCATCGACCTCTTCTTCGCCTTCGTCTTCCTCTTCTTCGAGTGAATCCTCTTCCCATTCTTCGTCGCTGTCTAGTGCTTCTTCTTCATCCTCTTCGTACTCCCACTCGTCGGAGTCCTCTTCCGCGTCCTCCTGCGATTCGTCGGTTTCGTCGTACTCCTCTTCCTCGCCGCTGTCCTCTTCGTCTTCTTCGTATTCATCTTCCTCGCACTCATCCTCTTCGCCTTCTTCCCATTCCTGTTCGTCTTCTTCGAGCTCGGCGGACACCTCTTCAAGTTCGGATTCTTCTTCCCATGGTGCCTCGCTATTCGTTGGTTCCTGGTCGAGGCCGCTCGGTTCGTCACTGCCGGGGACGATCTTATTGTGGTGGCGTTCCTTCGGCATCACCGTTGCCGCGGTCAGGGGACCGGATGGGTCGACTGGTTCGTCCCCGCCCGTCATGGCATCCCAATCCTCGAGCGAAATCAGCACTTCGCGTGCTTGCGAACCGTTGTATTCGCCGACAATCCTGTCCTCGGCCATGTAATCGATCAGCCTGGCCGCGCGACCGTAACCAATGCCCAAGCAGCGTTGCAACAATGAAACGCTTCCGCGCCGTTCACGAACCACCACATCCACCGCCGATTCGTAAAGCTCGTCGCGATTTTTCAGCGCGCCGGGCTTCGACGACTCTTCGTCGTCTTTGACTTTCAAATCGATCAGCTCTTTGGCAAACTGCGGCGAGTCGGTGCCCACAAAGTCGACCACCGCTGTTATCTCATCATCCGACAGGTATGTGCCCTGGCCGCGCAGCAATTGGCTCGTGCCGGGCGAGAGGAACAGCATGTCACCATTTCCGAGCAACTTGTCGGCACCCATTTCGTCGAGCACCACGCGGCTATCAGTCCGACTGGCCACCTGGAAGGCAATCCGCGCGGGCAGATTCGATTTAATCAGTCCCGTGATGACGTCGACGGTCGGTTTCTGGGTGGCAAGAATCAGATGAATGCCCACCGCACGACTTTTTTGCGCAAGGCGAATGATGTGTTGCTCGACGTCCTTGCCGGCGGTCATCATCAAATCGGCAATCTCGTCGGCAACGATGACTACGAATGGCAGTTGTTTGGGAATCGTTTCCCACTCGGCCTCGCTTTTTGGTTGGATCCGTTCGCGAAGTTCTTCCTCGCTGAGTTGATTGAAAACGGTCATGTGTCGCACACCCGCGCGGGCTAGCAACTGGTACCGTTCTTCCATCTTATCGACCGCCCAGGAGAGAATTGCTTCCGCCTTGCGCATGTCGGTCACCACCGGATGCATCAAATGGGGCAGCTTGCGGTACCCGCTCAATTCGACCATCTTGGGATCGATCATCAGCATCCGCACTTCGTCGGGGCCACGGCTCATCAAGATTGAGGCGATAATCGAGTTGAGGCAGACACTTTTCCCGGTGCCCGTGCGTCCGGCGATCAGCAAATGCGGGAGCGACGTGAGATCGACCACCAGCGGCTTGCCAGAGACGTCTTTGCCGAGGTAGACGGGAATTTTCATCCGCTTGGCGCGACCATTTGTCTCTTCGATCACGTCGCGCAATCGCACCAGTTGACGGTTCTCGTTAGGCACCTCGATTCCCACGGTGTTCTTGCCAGGAATCGGAGCGACGATGCGCACGCTGGGCACGCGTAGCGCAATGGCCAAGTCGTCGGCCAGATTGGTGATTTTTGCCAAGCGGAGCCCCGCCTCGAGCTGGACTTCGTATTGGGCGATGACCGGCCCGGTTTCGATTTCCACGACCTTCACGTTGAAACCAAAGTTGCGGAAGGTTTTTTCCAGCAACCGTGCTTTGTGACGGACTTCTTTCTCGTGTTCCTCGTAGGAAATGTCCTCCGTCTCGAGCAGCAAATCGAGCGGCGGCAATTCATAATCGTAGTGGGGCGATGCGACCGAATCGGCCGCTTCGAGCTGTTCGATCACCTCGTCCCGCTCCGATTTCTTCGCGGGCTTCTTCTTGATGCGCAGCGCACTGACCAGCTTGTTTTTCAGCGGCTGCTGTTCTGCCGACGGAGCGGTATCGTCGGCATCGTTTTTTTCTTGCTTATTCGCGGGTGTGCGGACTTTCAGTGCGGGGGAGGGCGATTCGTCGAGCTCCTCGTCGTCCTCTTCAAGTTCGTCCTCTTCCCATTCGTCGTCGCCTTCGTCTTCTTCTTCGTATTCGTCCTCTTCTTCGTATTCGTACTCGTCCTCTTCGTCTTCTTCAAACTCGTCTTCCAGATCGGTTTCTGGACGCGCAGCGCGGCGAGTTTTTTTGTTGTGTCCGATATGGCCCAGCGACATCAGGCCGCGTCCAGATACGATGGTTGTCGCCGCGGCGAATTTCAACAGTAAGTAGTCGGTGCAAAGCAGCAAACCCGCCAAGAGCACTGTGAGAGCCAAAATAATAGCCCCCGTATTGGCGAAATAAGATTCCAGCAGCGCGTGCCCCATGGCACCCAAATATCCGCCCGCACCAATTTCAGGGCCAGGCGTAATTCTTGGCAAAGCCATCGTCGCAAGCGTAGCGATCGCCAATAGCGAAGTTGCCCAACCCACGGCCCGCAGAATCGGCTGATCGATTCCACGCCGCCAGAGTAGCACGACCGAGATCGTTGCCAGCGAGCCGACCAAATAATAGGCTCCCACGCCAACGCTCTCCAACAGAAAGTGGGTCACATACGCACCGATGGGACCGCACGCGTTGCGAGTCTCGGTTTGCGGTGGATGCCGAAGCGTGCTGGGAGGATCGGCAGGATCGTACGTCACAAACGCAACGACCAGCAGTACGGAAACTGCCAATAGCACGATCGCAAATAGATCAAACTTAAGACTACGATTTTCAAACATCGATGCCTGAACGATCCTGGTGGTTCGACCGCTCTGCCGTCGTGGCAAAACACGGTCCGATCGCGAGGGCCCATCCATGCCCGGGTTCCTAGTCCCTAGCTGCAGTTTTAGCAGCGAGCGCGAAACGGGCGCAATCGCAGCGCAGCAGCTTCGCTAATGGTACATTTCGGTATTTCAACACTGGCGATTGACCTCTTAACTTCCCCGCCCTAAGAATTGCCTGTTTCGGATGATGCTCAAAACAAGCAACCCTTGGCATAATCGATACGAGATGTTCTGACCGGATTTTTAACCACGGAGGCACGGAGGACACGGAGGACACGGAGTTTGGATTTAGGATTGCTGAGTGATGAACCAAGGGATTCATCCCAATACAGATCATAATTCATCAATCATGAATTCTTCTCAGTCTCTGCGTTCTCCGTGCCTCCGTGGTAAAAACCTATTACCAAACAACTTGACGAACACAGCTTGCAGTTTGTTCGCTGAAATCAGAACAGCGTTGCAATAAAGAGCGACCAATCGGTCGAAAATATCGATCATTCCGACAGGGGAAAGTTACACGCTGGCCGGAAAGTGTCGTCGGGCCCCGTGCGTAAGATCGCTACAATCCGCCCTTCGCCGTCAAAGCCGGCAATGTTCTCGTGCGGTTCCTCTAACTGCCAGGGTGCCGATTGCACGCGTTGAAGGTCTTGGGCGATCGCCCGACCGTGATGGAGCTCGCAAATTTCGTCCGCAGAAAGGACGATTCGCGAAAGCGCATCGACCAATGGCGTGGGTGGTTGGAGGAAATGTTCGATGTCGTCGACCAGATCGTCAAGTTCCAGAGCACTTGTGACGCCCATGTTTCCGGTGGAGGTTCGCTCGAGCCCCGACATCACCGCTGCCGAGCCCAACGACTCGGCAATATCCCGACCGAGAGAGCGGACATACGTACCGCTGCCGCAATGAATGTCGAGCGCAATCTCCGGATAGTCGTAGTGTATCAACTCAAGCGTATGAATCACGACTGGCCGCGGAGCAAGTTCAACGTCTTTTCCTTGGCGTGCCAGTCGGTAGGCGCGCTGGCCATCGACTTTGATTGCCGAGTACATTGGCGGACGTTGCTGGATAGTTCCCAAGAATTGCGGCAGAATCTCTTCGATATCCTCGACCGAAGGAATCGGCGGGTTCGCGAGAAGCTCGACCTCGGTTTCGACGTCATCGCTCACGCTTTGTTGGCCGAGCAGAAATGACGCCCGATAAGATTTCGGCAACAGGTGAGCAAACTGGATCAGTCTGGTCGCCGGCCCGACCGCAACGAGCAGCACCCCAGTTGCCAACGGGTCGAGCGTTCCTGCATGGCCGACCTTCTCCCCGCGCACCAGTCGCTGCACGCGATTGACCACGTCTCGCGAGGTCCAGCCAGCCGGTTTGTTGATATTGAGAATGCCGAACATCGATACAGAGTAAAAAACCGGTGACCAGTGGTGAGTTGCTTGTCGACGGCACCCCAGGCCCATATAATCGCGGCTTCCCCAGGTTGCTGCGGTTTCGTAGTTACCTTGAATGACCGTACCAGAAAATCGAAAGGATGTCGAAGTGGCCGAACATGTTGCCATCATCGGAAGTGGCCCCGCAGGTTGGACCGCCGCAATTTACGCCGCCCGCGCGAGCCTCAAGCCAATTCTCTTCGAGGGAGCGGTCACCGAAGAGAACCGCTTGCAAGGCACAATGCCATTGGGGCAACTTGCTCTAACGACCGAAGTGGAAAATTACCCCGGTTTCCCCGCGGGTGACTTGAGCGGGTTCTTGGCTTCGTCGCTGTCGGAAGAACACCGCTGGCTGGTCGACATGCATCAAAAGGAAGGTTGCTCCGGGCCCGAGCTAATGCATCTGATGCGTCAGCAGGCCACCAACTTTGGGACCCGGGTGGTGACCGACGACATCGTCGAAGTCGATTTCGATGCCCATCCGTTTCGTTTACGATCCCTCGGCGGGCAGGAAGTGGAAGCACACAGCGTGATTATTTCCACCGGCGCCCGCGCGAACTATCTTGGTTTGGACTCGGAAGAGCGTTTTAAGAACAACGGGGTGAGCGCCTGTGCCGTTTGCGATGGTGCCTTGCCCCGCTTTCGGGACAAACCGTTGGTCGTGGTCGGCGGCGGCGATTCCGCCGTGGAAGAGGCTGACTATCTCTCCAAATTTGGCAGCACGGTCTATTTGGTCCATCGCCGCGACGCATTGCGGGCTTCAAAAATCATGGCCCAAAGAGCCGAGGACAACCCGAAGATCGACATTCAGTGGAATTCCGTTCTCGAAGAAATTCTGGGCAGTGACGAAGCAGGAGTGACCGGCGTACGGTTGAAGTCGACCGTCGACGACAGCACGAGAGAACTAGAAGCTACGGGCGCATTCATGGCGATTGGCCACACGCCCAACACTCTCTTTCTCAACGGTAAGTTGGCCATGACCGAGAAAAAATACTTGAAGTGGACTGTTCCGTTCCGCACGAATACAAGTGTCGAAGGGGTATTTGCGGCAGGCGACGTGGCCGACGACTATTACCGGCAGGCGGTCACCGCCGCGGGAAGCGGCTGTATGGCAGCACTCGATGCGGAACGATGGCTAGCGGCGAAGGGTTTGTAGGAACCATTAAGAAGAACCAGGGACGGATCGATGGAAAAACTCTCTGTACGCGAAGCAAGGCAGCCCGAGGCCATTGGCCGACAGGCCAAGTTGCAAGGTTGGATTCGTACCCGCCGCGATAGCAAGGGGGGGTTCAGCTTTTTGGAGGTCAACGATGGCAGTTGCCTGGCAAACATCCAAATCGTTGCCGATGGCGATTTGCCGAATTACCAAACTGAAATCAAACAACTCTCTGCCGGCTGCAGCGTGACGATTTGTGGGACGGTCAAACCTTCTGGCGGCAAAGGGCAAGTCACGGAAATCCAGGCTAAATCGGTGCAAGTGCATGGCTGGGCCGACCCCGAGGAATTTCCGCTGCAAAAAAAGCGACATTCGTTTGAAAAGCTGCGCGAATGGGCCCATCTGCGACCCCGAACCAACACGTTTGGTGCAGTGGCCCGCGTGCGCAGCCAGCTTTGCCAATCAATCCACAGCTTTTTTCACGAACGTAATTTTCTCTACGTCCACACGCCCATCATCACCGCCAGCGATTGCGAAGGGGCCGGCGAGATGTTTCGCGTCACGACCCTCGATCCCGCAAACACGCCGCGCACTTCTGATGGGAAGGTGGACTACGCGCAAGACTTTTTCGATCGCCCCACCTATCTCACTGTTTCCGGACAGTTGGAAGGCGAAATCTACGCGACTGCGCTGGGAAAGATCTACACGTTCGGCCCCACCTTTCGTGCCGAGAATTCCAACACCTCGCGCCATTTGGCCGAGTTTTGGATGGTCGAGCCCGAAATGGCTTTCTGCACGCTCCAGGAAAACATGGATTTGGCCGAGCAATTTCTTAAGCATCTATGCGGCGAGTTGCTTTCTCAGTGCGGCGATGATCTGCAGTTTTTCAACGACCGGATTGACGACCAGTTGCTGCAGCGGCTCGGTGATGTTGCCGCTTCCGAGCAGTTTGAACGGCTCTCCTATACCGAGGCAGTTGCCTTGCTGGAAAAATCGGGCGAGTCCTTTGACTATCCCGTCACCTGGGGTGCAAACCTTCAGGCCGAGCATGAGCGCTACCTGACGGAAAAAGTGCTTTGTCGACCGGTGATTGTTTACGACTACCCCGCTGCGATCAAGCCGTTTTACATGAAGGTGAACGACGATCAGCAGACCGTGGCCGCTATGGACGTGCTGCTACCTGGTGTGGGCGAGATTATCGGCGGCAGCCAGCGCGAAGATCGGCTTGACGTGATCGAGGCAAAGATGAAAGAGCAGGGATTGCAGCCCGAAGATTACTGGTGGTATCTCGACCTAAGACGTTTTGGCACAGTTCCGCATGCCGGGTTTGGATTGGGGCTGGAGCGAATGGTCCAATTTGTCACCGGAATGGCGAACATCCGCGACGTAATACCATTCCCCCGTACCCCCGGCAACGCAGAGTTTTGAGCTATGTTCTAGCCCGCCGCCTGTTGCGGATTCTGTTTGGGCGCATCGGCTTCGGTCAACTGGACGTGATGTTCTTCAAGCGGGTTAATAATTTCGATCGCTTTGCGTCCCTTGTACTGTCCCGGCTTCGCAGAAAACTTGGGTTTGCCTTCCACCGAAATGAGCAACGGATCGTTAATGTCTTTTTCCGTGGCAATGATATCGCCAACGCGTAACCCGATCAGATCTGCCGTGGTGATATTGGTATTTGCCATCTCGACAACCATTTCGACCGGAGCATCCGCAACCCGATCGCTCAACATTTGAATCGATTCTGCCGTCGGCGGCCTCTTGCTGTAGCTAATCCAACTGTTGGAAGTCAGTTTATTGCTGATACGTTCGATCGAGTTGAAAGGAATGCAAAGGTTGACCATGCCGCGCGTTTCGCTAATCGTAAGTTCAAAACTAATTAGCACGACAACTTCGTTCGCCGGGATGATTTGAACCAATTGCGGATTGCTTTCGACCCGGTCGACCTCCAATTCCAAGTGGACTACGTTTTCCCAGGCGTTCTGCATTTCCTTGAGGAACAGCCCGGTGATCCGCGATACGAGCCGAAGCTCGATTTCTGTAAGCGGGCGACGGGCGGGTGGCGAGGATGCTGTCTTCCCGCCCAATAACCGGTCGATGATTGGAAAGAGAATTGAAGGGTTGATATCGAGGATCAGCTGTCCTTCCAAGGGGTCGGCATTGATGAGGTTGAAGCAAGTGGGGTTTTCCAGACTAAAAACAAACTCGCTATAAGTCAGCTGGTCGACGCTAGTGAGTTTCGCTTCGACAATCGTACGCAGCAATGCCGAAAGCGCAGCCCCAAAATTCCGCCCAAAACCCTCGTGCATGGTTTGCAGCGCGCGCATTTGCTCTTTTCCCACGCGCTCGGGACGTTTGAAGTCGTATACCGATACTTTTTCTCGGGGGCGAGGCGGAGCCGGCGCAAATGCCGGGGATTCGGCAGGCGCAGCTTGGCCGACGTCGCCATCCATGGCGCTGAGAAGATTTTCAACTTCCGACTGGCTTAAAACATCGCCACCCATGTCGCACTCCGTTGCGAAAATAAAATCGGGTTATTCTCGGATTTGTCCGTTTCCGTGGACTATGTACTTGTAACTGGTCAGCTCTTCAATTCCGCAAGGCCCCCGGGCATGGAACTTGTCTGTACTGATCCCGATCTCGGCCCCAAGGCCAAACACACCACCGTCGTTAAAGCGTGTGCTGGCGTTGACCATCACAGCCGAACTGTCCACGCTCGCTGCGAACGCTTTTGAAGCAGCCAGATCGTTGGTAACGATCGCATCGGTATGCCCCGACCCATATCGGTTGATGTGGTCAACGGCTTCGTCCAGCGAGGCGACGATTTTTACCGACAATACGGGTCCTAAAAATTCTGCCATGTAGTCTTCTTCACTGGCTGGCTGTGCGGACTCGACCAGTTCGCAAGTCCGCTCGTCGCCGAGCAATTCAATACTGAAGGGCTCAAGCCGCTTTGCCAGTGGCGGCAGAAACTCGCCTGCCACGTCGGCATGAACCAGCAGCGATTCCGCCGCGTTGCATACGCCCATCCGTTGGCATTTGGAATTGACAACAATCTTTTCCGCCATGGCCAAGTCGGCGGCCGCATCGACATACACGTGGCAATTACCCGTGAAATGCTTGATCACAGGCATCTGTGCTTCGGCAGCCACCCGGCGAATCAGTCCTTCGCCGCCACGAGGAATTGCGACATCAATCGACTCGGGCATTTGCAAAAAATGACCTACGGCTTCACGATCAGTAGTCTCCACCAATTGCACCGCATCTTCGGGAAATCCAGTTTCCCGTGCCGCTTCGTGGAGCAGTTCCACGATCGCGCTGCTGGAGTGGGCCGCTTCTTTTCCGCCGCGCAGAATCACCGCATTACCAGCTTTCACGCAAATGGCAGCCGCGTCGGCGGTCACATTGGGACGCGATTCGTATACGAAGAACACGACGCCCAGCGGCACACGAATTTTGTTAATCGTCAGCCCGTTGGGCCGTACAGTCGAATTGATCACCTGCCCAATTGGATCGGCCAGCTGCGACACTTCTTCCAGTGCCGCGGCAATCCCCTCAATACGCTCGGGCGTCAGGCGAAGCCGGTCGGTCTGCGCTTCGGTCAGCCCGTAATCGGGAGCCGCTTCCAGGTCGAGCGCATTAGCTTTTTGCACCGCGTCGAGATTCTCGCGCAGCAAGTCGGCCGAGCGACGAAGCCAGGCGATCTTTGTGGCTCCGTCTACCAGGGCGAGGGTGGTGGCTGCTCGTTTAGCCCGGCAGGCAACTTGTCGGCAATAACGACTCAGATCCGTCGCAGACATACTTTTTTCAACGATTGTGGACATAGGGATTACTACTGCTTCTGGCCGAAAATGAACCAGGTTGTACCGCACTACACTCGAGTAGCCGCGAACTACCAGATCGCAGGAGCCAGCGGCCTATGAGACCGCAGCTACGTTCCTGTAAGTATCCAGTAACGGCTGATTTGGGTCAACTCCGCTGTAACCCTGCCACCAAGACTGATCAGTCAGCTAGCAGCGATTCCTGATCATCAATTCCACCGCTTGCGGCGAATGCCAGCAATGCTTCGTGCACTGGCCTGACGTCGTGAACGCGAATTATTTGTACGCCTTGTCGCGCCAAGGACAAAGCAACACCAACCGTGGCTGAAGTACGATCGGCCCGTTTATCTCCCAGCAGTTTCCCCAAGAATCCTTTGCGAGAGGGCCCCACGAGCAACGGACAGCCCAAATCGTGCAACTTTCCGCATTGAGCCAGAAGTTCAAGATTATGTTGGTGCGTTTTGCCAAAACCAATGCCCGGGTCGAGGCAAATTCGCTCAGCGCGAATGCCTGCCTGCTTGAGCGCAGCAAGTCGGCTTTGCAAATAACCCCGCACCTCTTCCACCACATCGTCATAGCGCGGATTGTCTTGCATTGTTTGCGGATTGCCCTGCATGTGCATCGCACAAATTCCTGCGTCGGAATCCACAGCTACGCCGAGCATATCGGGATCGCTCGTGAAAGCGGTGACGTCGTTAATGATTTCAGCCCCGGCCTCCAGTGCCGCTTGGGCCACGGCCGCTTTGCTCGTATCGATCGATAACGGAACTTGCACACGATTTGCCAGCGCTTCGAATACGGGAACCACGCGACTTAATTCTTCATCCGCCGCTACCGAATTGGAATAGGGCCGAGTGCTCTCGCCGCCGATGTCGAGCAGATCGGCCCCTTCGTCGACCAATCGCAAAGCCTGATCGACTGCCGCGGAAGTTTCGAGAAATTTTCCACCATCAGAAAAGCTGTCGGGCGTGACGTTGATAATACCCATCAACAGCGGCCGACGATCAAATTCAAGCAACCGACCACGCAACTGCCAACTAGTAGCCCGACATGGGAAACGTTGCAAAAGAGTTTCCTGACTATTCATCAACTAGCCCCCAGCCCCTAACAACTAGCGCCCAGTTTCTCCACAAACTCTCTAAACAAATAATGGCTATCATGCGGTCCAGCCGACGCTTCGGGATGATACTGCACGCTAAACGCAGACAGCTCCCGGTGACGCACGCCTTCGATTGTTTTGTCGTTCAGGCTGCGGTGGGTGACTTCCAACGCGCCGGGCAGCGACGCCTCGTCGACGGCGAAACCATGGTTTTGTGAAGTGATTTCCACGGCCCCCGTTTCCAGTTGTTGCACCGGCTGATTCGCTCCGCGATGTCCGAATTTCATTTTGAACGTCTTGGCCCCACACGCCAGCGATAACAATTGATGCCCCAGGCAAATGCCAAAAATTGGTTTCTGACCCAAGAGTTCACGGATCGTGCCGATGGCATAATCCAGCGGCTCAGGATCGCCGGGACCATTGGAAAGAAACACCCCGTCCGGCTCCTGCACCAGCACATCCTCAGCAGACGCCGTGCCCGGAAGCACCGTCACCTGGCACCCCTGGTCATAAAGATGCCGAGGAATATTCCACTTCATCCCAAAATCAAGAGCCACCACATGCGGCCGTAAAAAAGGGGACAGGTCCATTTTTTTCTCAGGCCCGTGTTGGTCTACAGATGTGTCCGGAGCAAAAATTGGACCTGTCTCCTTTTTCACCCATTCGCTCAACGGCTCGCACCACTCGCACGGCTTGTCGGGAATCACTTCGCGCACTAAATCGCGCCCGACAAGTCCCGGGCTAGCCTTGGCTTTGGCCACCAAACTGGCGTCGTCTAAATCCTCGGTCGACAACACGCCACGCATGGCTCCCCGTGAACGAATCCGGCGCACCAGCGCCCGCGTGTCGATCGACTCGATAGCCACGACGCCCCATTCATTCAGAAAATCTCTGAGCGACGATTCCGAACGAAAATTACTGCTCACCCGGCTATGTTCCCGCACGACGAATCCCGAAAGATGCGGACGACCGCTTTCCAGATCTTCTTCGTTCACACCGTAGTTACCGATTTGCGGCGACGTCATCGTGACGATCTGCCCCCGGTAACTGGGATCGGTAAGAATCTCCTGGTAACCGGTCATCGAGGTATTAAAACAGACTTCGCCATCCGTCTCGCCCAGGGCGCCGATCGAAACGCCCGTGAACACGGTGCCATCTTCCAATGCCAATTTTGCGGTTTGTTCCATTTGAAAGTTTTGGGTGAGTTGCAAGGCCTGAGCAGCAAAGTTGCGGGGCTACTCCGGGGGGTTGGTGGTTAAGACCGCTTGGCGAAGCCGTCGATAGCGGAAGTAGGCTGTGGGTCTCCGGGCCGCGGGCATAAGCCCGCACCGGTCAGCCTAAAACGCGAGGGTCCTTGTTCCGGCGAGCGAGGACCCTCATTTTTTTGAGCGGCCAACCCAGTATAGCCATTGAAACCCCGCCGCCACAGGGGTGTGGCAACAGCACTTCGGCAAAAGCTTTTCCTAGCCTCGGCCGGAAGGCCGCAGGTCCATGTGACCCCACCACTGGCTTCCGCCAGCGGCTACGAGTTCCTATTTCAAGCCCCAATCGTGCTTCAGCGCCAGCCAACCCACGCCAATCGCCACCGGCAACGCGAGCGCCATGGGCACGATCAGAAACGGCACATCCCAGACAGTAAGAAATTTAAGCACGATGGCCCCGAGAACAATGGTTCCCAGCGTCAGAACGGCTGAGAAACTATCCGAAAATGTTCAGTCTATTTTTACCGGGAGGAATTGATCTTTACGCGGCGCGGGCGTAGTTGAACCTTGAGCGGTTGCTGGCGGGCGCCAGTCGGCGGAGCATCAGTCCGATCGCGCTCACCTTGACCATC
>JAJDED010000064.1 GCA_029259915.1 Planctomycetota bacterium
CATGACCAACAATTTGCTCGACGATCAATACCATCCAGAAATGGCCGAGAGCGTCCGCTCATTGGCGGCAAACGTCGGGCAGCTTCTGTCCAGCGGCAACAGTACCGCATCATTGCCAACTTTCACCGGCCAGGTCGCAGAAGTGACCGAGCGTTGCCAAGACTGCTTGGAAGCAGAGGCGTCGTCTAGCAACGCCGAGACAATCGACTCAGAAGAAGGGGAGGGCGGCAAGGCAGAGCCGGCCGCCACCCAGAACAACGGGCACCACAGTCAGGCTACCAAGCAATCATTGCTGTTTGACGGAAGTGATAACGCTGCGAGCAGTGGCACCACGGCCGTCGCGGAGCCGCCGGTGTCGGAGTCTCGGGAGTCCCAAGCCGTGGGTATGGACTCCCTCGATTCACACCAACGGCCCTACACCAGAGAAAACTGGAAAGAGTTTCACAAGCGACTTGATGGCGGCGACATCACCGCCGAAGAGCTGAAACAAGAGTTTGCCTTGATGAAGGCGAACGAAGAGACGATTGTTGAGACTCTGGTCAAAGACTACAACGCCCAACAGCTAAAGAATTGGGCTGGCCGCTGGGGACGTCGTCCCGAAAGTCGCAAGGCAGACAACGCTAAGAGCATTTACGATGCGATGCTGCAAACATTCTCCTTGGGCCAAACAATCAGTTACCGGCCGTTTGAAGGTGAAAGCTACGGCGACGCGGTAACACGTGCCGTTGACCAGGTGACTGACGAAGAGATTGCCGCACATGCTACCAAGCATCTTGAAGAACAAGCGGCCCACGAGAAAGCAATCACGAACCCCGAGACGTTCGAGGAATGGCGTCTCTACGTCCGTTCCATCGAAGGTGGCTACCGAAATCTCGATTCTGCACAGAAGATCGCCTACGAACGCGTTTGTGCGGATCGTAGTCGCCAGGAGCGAGCCGACCGCAAGGAAAAAACGATTGGACAGATCGAGCTGGACGAGGATCTCGCCTTCACGATGAAGGAAGGCTACCACGACAAGAAGGACAAGCCACTATGGATCGTCCAACTCTCTAACCGCGTCGAGCGAGACACGTTTAAGCAGCTCAAGGCGAAGGCCCAAGAACTCGGCGGCTGGTACAGTTCATTCAAGAAGAACGACGAGGGCTTCCAATTCTGGGATGAATCGGCCGCCAAACTGTTCACCGAGCTGCTCGATGGCGACGTCGACAACGCCGAAGCCGTAGCGGCCCGGAAGATCCGCAAAATGGACAACGCCAGCGAACGCCTGGCGGCCGTAGCCGATACGCTTGAAGCAAAGTGCCAGGCGGTACTTGAGTCGGACGAAACGAAGCTCAAGAACACTGTTCGACGGGCAGACATGGCCGCTGGTATGCGTGAAGATGCCCAGCAAGGACTAGCAACCGTCAAGACGCTACGAGCCTTGTCTCAGCAATTGGCTGATGAAGACATTAAATACCTCGACGGCGTCAACGCAGCGACTCAGCTCTCTACGCTGACTTCGCGAATGCGACTCGGCAAATACGCACGTATTCGCGACTTGCTTTCCAAGCAAGACAACGACCAGCACAACTTCGAGAACCACCGCCGACATGAGGAGCTAAGCGAAGATCCGCTTTGCGAAGAGGACATCGCGTTTGCGGAGTATCCGTATCCGTATTTATATCGTGGACACCTCGAGCAGGCCTTCGCGAAGCTCGGGAGCACGCCAGGCGTGATGCGGAGTACCAAAAAGATGCAGCGTCTAATCAAAACCGCAGATCCGGAGAAGGACTCGATCCAATTCCGCAATTCCGCTGCCGTTGAGGTGCTCGCTGACTTTCTGCAGCGAGCCAAGTCAGCCGGCTATGACTGTTATTGGTTCGATCGCTGTCTGGAGGACTACAAGCGACTGCGAACCGCCAACATCCACAACGTCTTCGAGCTTCGCACTGCGATGCGAGAATTGTTGCCGTACGTGGCAAAGCTGGAAGGGGACGATCCGGTAGTTACTGCCGAGGACGAGTTGCGAGGAAAGAAGCTGCCAGGCTTCTTCCCCACACCCAAGCCAGTCGTTTATGAAATGCTCAAGCTGGCCGACATTCAAGGCACCGATCGCGTGCTCGAGCCATCGGCCGGTAAAGGGGACATCCTCGACGCGGTCCGCCAGGCACACCCCGACGTCGATCTAAAGGGCATTGAGTTCAACCGGACGCTTAGAGACGTGCTGGTGGCCAAAGGTTACGAGGACAGCGTAGAGTTTGGCGACTTTCTTGAACAGCAGGGAGAGTTCGATAAGATCGTAATGAATCCACCATTCGAGAAGGGTGCGGACATCGAACACGTGCAGCACGCCTACCAATTGTTGGCACCTGGCGGAAGGGTAGTGAGTGTAATGTGCGAAGGCCCCTTCTTCCGCAGTGATGCTAAGAGTACCGAATTTCGTGCTTGGCTCGATGACTTGGCCGCTGAGACCGAGGAGTTACCAGAAGATGCCTTTACTGGCGTCGAATCGTTTCGCCAAACCGGCGTGAAGACACGCCTAGTCGTGATCGACAAGGCTTAGTGCTCAGGCGGTTCGATTGGTTGATGCCCGTTTGCCTCTCCAGGATTGAACTGCTGGTCGAGCCAGCGAAACATATAGTCGACTGGGCTTTTGGCGAAGCGGATGTTCGGATTATTGGTCCTACCAGAAGGCTCGAATCGAACGAGTTCGAGTTTTTTACTGATCGATTGAATGGGAACACCATGCTGTAGGGCAATGCTCGTCAAGATCGCGACGCTATTCATTAGGCCACTGATCGTGGAACCTTGCTTGGCCATCTTAATAAAAACCTCACCTGGCCGCCCGTCGTGATACAGCCCTACGGTGATGTATCCATCATTAACTTCGATCTCATTACCTTCGCCCGAGTGTATCGTGAAATGATGAGTGATAGACCGGCGAGTATCGTCCAGACGTTCTCGCACGGCATCGGGCCGAACGGGCATCGCTGCCTTATCTTCTTTATTTTCATCTGGCGGTGGAGATTCAGGAATTTCGTCAGACATAGGAGGCAAACGCTATTACGGATCGCAAAGAGAGTCAAACAAACACGGTTCTGTAATCC
This sequence comes from Planctomycetota bacterium, assembly GCA_029259915.1. Lineage (GTDB taxonomy): Bacteria > Planctomycetota > Planctomycetia > Pirellulales > Lacipirellulaceae > Bythopirellula. The sequence goes on from JAJDED010000064.1 coordinate 3,087, forward strand.
ATCAGTATAATTGCCCGCGAAGAACTTCGCTTGCTTGAGGAATGGCACCGGCGAATAATTGGCAGTTATGCTTAATTCGTATGATGAGCCCGATGAGCTACGAGATTATCTCGAAGAACGCTTTGAAGCCGTTCGTCATGTATATGAAGGTGAGCCGTGGTATCGCGACTACTACCCCATGAGGGTTTGCGTCGACCAGCTCTTGGGGCTTCTCGAGGAACGCAACCAAGATGCAGCGGAGGATGGCTAGCCGCTACTTGAGTTGTCAGGCCAGCTCAGGCACGATACCCGCATCGACTTTGCAGTGATTGTCACCGTCGGCATTGCGGCTTATTGGACTGCGAACAAGCTCCAAGCGATCAACAACGGTCTGCAAAAGATACAAGAACAGAACGAAGCAGCATTCTTTCCGCTCATTGGAAGCGATCAATATCGTAAAGCTCTAAAACAGCTACAGCGAAGTGAAGCCCAATTCCAGGAAGCTCGCTTGCTTTTAGAGCAAGCCGTTCAAGATCATAGCGTCTTTTCTGGTAGAAAAGATACTCTCAAAGCCGATGACGAGTTGAAATTGGCAATTAGCGATTTTGCGTTGAGGGCGGTCCAACGTCGGGGAGTGGTTGAATACATCCAAACTATCGCCAATCTTAATGACCGAGCCAGGATGGGTGAAGAAAGAACGAAGCTCTATCGCGAAGAAGCAATAGCCGAGAATGCACAGTATCTAAATCCGTCCGCAATCAAAGAGGTCGAGCAAGATTTGCTCGACAACATCGAAGGTATTTCAAAGTCACAAGCCGAGGACTGGGAGTGTTTCTACTGGCAAGGCCGACCACTAGTAAACTCCCTCTGAATCCGGCGTCAGGGAAGCAGCTCCCCGCTACCGTCTTGTCGGTCCAGGCAGGGGTGCGACCGACGAAGACGGCACGCAGGGAAGCCAACGGCACAAAATAAGGAGCTATCTGCATAAAGCATATTATGCAGAACGCTCATACGCAATGCTGAAACCAGCCGCCAGCGTTGACGGCGGGTGCTAGTTGTTGGTGTCGAACATCTTGCCAACTTGGCGGCCTAGCTCCGTTGCCCCATAGAAACGAATCCGATGGATTCCGCCTTGTTCTACCTCAGTGGCTTCGGCTGGTTCGAGATACTGTTGCATCGCCTTGACTGCATTCGTGTTGATGAGTTCACCATTGATCCACTTCGACCCATCTTCAAACAAACGAGCCTCACACGTCCATCGAGAATCTTCCCACCAATCTTTAACACCCAGTTTCCACCCATTCGCCAGTTTCGGCAGTACGTGCCGTTGCGTTTTGGTGACACTTTTTCGGGCCGGTAGCTCTTGAATAGTATGGCTTACCATAGGTAATAAGTTTACCAGTCTGGTCGACGTGGTCCAAGGAAAACGTGGGGAGGTTTGGTCAGATGTTGTAGTCATTTTCTTGCCAGATTTTCGCATACATGACTTCCGCGACGTTGTTCTTGATGTCCCTGAGTTCAGGATCAGTTTCTAGGTACTTCGGCAATGTGCAGAGTTTACGGATTCGTTGACGTTCTTTTTCTGGTAGCTTCTCCCAACGCTCTACAGCATCGTTTTGTTGCGGCAAACTTTCTAACACCTTATTGATATTCACATCTGGGCTAGAAGATTCACCAGCCAAAAATTGTCGTAGAGCGGTTTCAACAACCGCGTTACGAGCTGGCGGAACTAGCTGGCGGCCAATCCAGGCGTCCAGTTGTTTGGATAGTGCCAGATCAATGCGGACTTGAGGACTACTCGAGGCCATGACTGTGGCATAGTGCCACAGCTGATACCTCGAGAAAAGCAAAATCCTAAAGATCCACATCGTCTGCTTGCCTTGGCAACCTCGATAAATCACAATTGTCTGCTATGGAAGATCACGAACTAGACGCACTGTGCGAACGACTGAATGAAATCGATGCTGACTTAGCCGATATACATCGGAACCCCGATCGTGTTCGTGACGATGGGCCGATCGAAGTACAGGAACGCTTGATTGCCGAAAGCCTGGAGATTGAACGACGGATCACGAAAGCAATGTTCGCCGCTCGGCCAGGTCAGTCAGAATCGGTCGACAAACTCGAAATGATGGCAGCACTGGCTGAATCTTTCCCGTCATTGCGTGGCGTACCTGGCACGCGACCCTGGGATCAATACAAACTCGACGAGTGGGCCACGTCGAGCGGAGCGGTAACAGCGGGTTCGCTGATGGCTGCTCGTTTCGTCTTGATGGTCTGGTCTGGCAACAACAACGGCCCGTGGAAGTGCGGCCAGTTTGATATGGCCGAAGCGGTAGGCCGTTGGGATTACCGACACCAGCACGCTTTTCTCAAGTGGGCTCGCAAGCCTTTCTATCCCTAACAGTCGCCACGGCTGACAAGTGCTGTGCTAAACTGGAGCCATGTGCGGACGGTTTGATTTAACAGCCTCGATGGATGAACTAATCCAAGAGTACGGCGGCGTGCCGGTGGAGCAATTGGAGCCCTGCTACAACATCGCACCTTCCCGTAACATCTTAGTAGCTCGTCAGGAAAACGTGATCGGTATCCGCTGGCTGTATCTAAGATGGGGCCTGATTCCTCATTGGGAGGACCACGTAAACACAGGCTACAAGTTGTTCAACGCAGTGGCCGAGACCATTACCGAGAAGACGTCTTTCCGCGATTGCTTCGCCGCCAGGCGTTGCATTATCCCAGCTACTGGCTTCTACGAGTGGAAACAAGCCGACGGCGGCCCGAATGTGCCGTATCGTATTCGTCTCAAGACAGGGAAGCCGTTTGCGTTTGCCGGCATCTACAACAAATGGAAACCGCCCGAGGGAGGCGAACCCATCGAGTCGTGTTCGATCATTACCACCACGCCCAACAAAGTAACGCGACCGATCCATGATCGAATGCCCGTTATCAGGGTACCGCCCACATTCATGTTATTTTGCACGCTAAGGAAGTCCCAAAAGCTAAAAGCTCAGCACGTTTTGGGACTTTGATTCTGGGACGGGTTTCGGGCCACCTGACACGATGTAAGTCGTTTAGCCACGAAGAGCAATGAAACAGTACCAAAAATGTCCGTTTTCGGTACTCGCTAAGATGCGTCGGACGATGAAGCTGAGGTAGTTACTTGATTTTCCTCTTGGGGCTATAATCGCCCTGGCGGATTCCTTCGCCAAGCAGATTCCAGCTTACCATGAACTAATCTAATCATAATGGGGAGAATTAAAAGTCGTGAGTACCAAATTCCTCATTACCTTTGCCCTAGTCTTGGGTGGACTAGGCATTCTAATAGGCTTTGGCAACAAGCATGCTGACATGAGTGTTGCGGGGGCGGTTCTGCTTGCCGGAGGGCTTATCGCTCAGGCGATTAATGAAACCAAGAGCTCGTAACATCTCACTTGCATCGCCCAATCCGGTCTTCAATCAATTCGTCTTGCTTGCCTCAGCGTGAAACGCCGACGCGTCGTAGAGCAGATTGGGTTTGCGACGAATTTGCCGATTTCAGGCCAATTCAGCCGAATCCTTTGCGTATATCACGACAGCACCCTAGTATGGCCGACGCAGGTTAGCCCTTAGCGTGCAAAATCACATGAATGTGGGCGGTACCCTTTATCTTGCCAGCAGACCAAGTCAACATTTGGCTAGACGCTCGCCAGCAACAACCTGACTTACTGAACCTGCTCAAACCGTATCCGGCCGCGAAGATGGAGGCCTACGAAGTGAGCCCTCTAGCCAACCAGGGGTGCGACCGACGAAGACGGCAGTAACGGCGACGCTAGCAGGCGGAGTTGGCATGTGTCAGACGAAGAGGTACACTAGTACGTTTTCTGGAATCACAACGCAAAGGAGTGGGTTGAATGAATGGTCGAGTACCACACCCGATCCCATACCAAGGAAGCAAGCGGCAGATTGCCCCTCTTATACTTCCATACTTCCCGGCCAAAGTTGCTAGAGTGGTCGAGCCGTTTTCCGGTTCTGCTGCAATTTCAATTGCTGTAGCAACGCGTGACATGGCGGAACGGTACTGGCTCAACGATGCACATAAGCCTCTGGTTGATCTTTGGCGTAAGATTATCAACGAGCCCACTCAGCTAGCACATGGCTACGAGGAACTATGGAATGAACAACTAGGTCAGGAACGAGAGTATTACAACATTATTCGAGCACGGTTTAATGAAGCTCATGAACCAACGGATTTTCTTTACCTTTTGGCTAGATGCGTTAAAGCAGTAATCCGATACAACCCTAGAGGAGAGTTTAACAACACCCCTGATAATCGAAGGAAGGGAGCACGTCCGGCAGAGATGAGACGTCGAATAGAGGGTGCTTCAGCCCTCCTGAGTGGTCGAACAAAACTTACGGCGTGGGACTACAAAAAAGTATTGTCCAAGTGCGAACCAAATGACTTGGTGTACATGGACCCCCCTTATCAAGGCGTTTGTCAGGTCCGTGACCAACGATACGCTCCCAAAGTAGACCACGATGAATTTTGCGACGAACTAGCGAAGCTGAATGATCGTGGCTGCAAATATGTTGTGAGCTACGACGGAAGAACAGGGGACAAGACATACGGAGAACCGTTGCCCGATTCCTTAGAGCTCTTGCATCTAGAGATTGACGCGGGGCGATCATCACAAGCGACGCTACTCGGCCGAGATCACAAGACGTTTGAATCCCTATACATATCACCGAAACTTGCCGCAATCGTAGACGTAGAGAGCAATCCTAAATTGCGTCAGAAGTCATTCGCGTAAAGTATTACTGAATTTGCACGCGTAAAGGAGTACGCTTGTGGCCAAAAAACTCCCCAAGGAGTTTGTTAAACGTCTGAAGTCCATTAAAGCCAAGCGTGCTCGAACTGTAATCGAACATATCTTGAAACATGGGCAGATAACGACGGAAGAACTCAGCAATACTTACGGTTACGATCATCCGCCGCGTGCAGCCCGTGACGTTCGTGAGCAAGGTATTCCTCTAGAAACCTTCAAGGTCACTGGAGCCCACGGACGAAAAATTGGTGCATATCGATTTGGCGACCCGTCGAAAGTGAAGGATGGAAAGATCGGAGGTCGCAAGGCCTGGCCGAAAAAGTTTAAAGAGCAGCTTGTCAGCAAGTATGGATCTAGGTGTGGAATTTGCTTTGCTCAATATGAGGCACGCTATCTTCAAATCGATCATCGGGTGCCCTATGAAGTCGGCGGCGATGATGACGGCGATCTCGACCCAAACGATTTCATGTTGATCTGTGGATCGTGCAACCGGGCAAAGTCCTGGTCTTGTGAGCATTGCAAGAATTGGCAATCAGACCACAAGAAGGACGTCTGCACCACTTGTTATTGGGCAAAGCCAGAAAGCTATGCCCATATTGCACTGAAGCTTGTCCGCAGACTAGCCATTACCTGGACTGGCGGAGAGGTGCCCGACTTTGACCGGCTCGTTGAACTCTCAAAACATGCAAACCAAGAGATACCGGAGTTTGTTAAAGCGGTGCTCAAAGACCGGCTTGACCAGCAGTGAGCAATTGACCGCATTCCAAAGTAAACTGCCAATAAGGCAGCTCCCAGACGCCGCCTAACGCACGCAAACGACTTACCACGACCTAAAACACCTGGCCGAGAATCGCTTCTTGCTGTTCATTTCTTCTTGAGCAGATTTCTCTACGGTCGCGGCCGTGCCACCAGGCCGGCCGGTGCTGCGACCGTCAGCGTTGTGTCTTTGACCATACTTCGCTTTGCCTAAAAGCCCGCTGCAACACGTTTAACGCTTCATCAGCCAATCGATCACATTTCATTTTGCTATGACTTGTAGATCCGATGGATTTCAACCATTCATTGCTATCGGGTTGCAGCCAAGATTCTTCCAAAGCTTTCCTTAGTAGTGAGTTTTCGCTGCTATATCCATTGAACAGCTCTTTTGCCTCTAAAAGCGAGGTTTTCGTAACAAACGCCGCTTCGACTATATGCGTGACTGCAAGTCGAAGTCTGATGGCACTAGGCTCACTGACTAGTGCTTGTGCTACGGACTCAGCACAGCTTCGGGTGGCCTGAGAAGCCGGATCAATTTGTTGTTCCATCTAAACACCTTTTGGGATGGGAGTAATGCGAGAACGAACGTCCGATAATCATCTTAGCCTTGACGCCAGATAATATAACCCATAACGTCCTTTATGGGTGGTATATTTCGGAAGGGGATTTTACCCACATTCACAAGGATGCACACATGGCCAACCAACTAGCCACCGTCAAAATTCCAAAGCACCTGGCACCAATCTTGAATGGCGTACCCGTCGTCGTTGCCGCTGCCGGCCATGACGCCAGTTATCGGTTCGTGCGATTCTTCGTTGAGACCATCCGCAACAAGAATACTCGCGAGGCCTACGCTCGAGCGGTCCGAGACTTTTTCGAGTGGTGCGAAGAACGCAAATTGTCTCTCCACCAGATCGAACCGGTTGGTGTCTCGGCTTACATTGAACAACTGACGGCCGAGCGTGAGCCGGCCGGCGTTAAACAACACCTGGCCGCGATCCGGATGCTGTTTGATTGGTTGACCAATGGCGGGATTATCCCATTCAACCCGGCCAGCAGCGTCAAAGGCCCTCGCATGAGCTATCGCAAAGGCAAGACACCGGTCCTCGACGCCGTGGAGTGCCGGATGCTTTTGGATTCCATCGAAGGCGACAAGCTAGCCGACATACGTGACCGAGCGTTGATTGGCGTGATGGTGTTCAGCTTTGCCCGCGTGTCGGCCGCCATCGGGATGAATCGAGCCGACTACCGGACGCAAGGTAAGAAATCGACGTTCAGGCTTCACGAGAAAGGTGGCAAGTTTAACGAAATCCCCGCTCATCACCTGGCGGAACAATACATTGACGAATATCTGGCCGCTGCACGACTCCTTACCGCACCGAAAGATGCTCCCCTATTCCGATCGTTTGATCGTCGTCGTCGGCTCAGCGACCGTCGTTTGAACCGACGTGACTCGCTCGCTATGATAAAGCGTCGGGCGAAGAATGCCGGCTTACCGCCTGATATTTGTTGCCACACATTTCGCGGCACTGGCATCACAACTTATCTCAAGAATGGTGGCGATCGCAGCAAGGCGGCCCAGATCGCCGGCCACGCATCCGAAAGAACCACGAGTCTTTACGATCGTCGCAATGACGAGGTTGATCGCGGCGAGATTGAAAAGGTTCAGATTTAGAAAGCACATCTAATGACTCATTTAGTACCAACAACCCATACAGCACTTCTGCAGCCGCACGAAACAACCCTGCAAATGGGCACGCTACTTAATGACGATGACTCTTGTGTCTCGCTCCAGTTAGAAGGTCTCCTTAGTCAACATATCGGCGTATCCGGTGGAAGTGGACTTGGAAAATCATATCTTTCAGAGTCGATTTTTCGGCAGATTATTACACTGCAACATGACAGACCTATCCCCGGTGCTGCCATTTTCGATCCCAATGGCGACCTAGTGAATCGCCTATTGCTCTACATTCGTGAAAATCCAGGGAAAGTCCATCCACAGGTTATTTCAAATCTACATGTGTTAGAACCTGCGTCTGATACTCTGTTTTCAATCGATCCATTTGATCCTTCGTATTATCAACACATTAAGCCGCACAAAAGGCGTGCCTGGATCGAGGCCCAAGCCGAACGAGTTGGCCTTGGTATTATTCGTGCTCGTGGTGAGCACTCCTTCAAAGACATGCCGAGACTTGAAAAATGGATGAAGATTCTCCTCATCGTAGCTGGCACTCCCTACAACGACGAAGGCGACCATTTCCCATTAGGTGAGATTCATGTCCTTTATGATCCCACTCATCCACAACACAACGCCACTTACAAATTGATTCGTCCACATCTTAGTGATCGAGTCCGGCAACGTTTTGACCAGCTCAAGAGTCTTTCAGCTCAACGTCTAGAGGAAACGCTCGATAGCACAATCTCACGTTTTGAATCATTTTTCTCAGAAACGGTTCGTCGGCTATTTGCCAGAGAATCGACTACGATACAAATCCCAAGTATGGTGTCTGATGGAGCTTGGGTTCTTATCAATCTACAAGACTCGGATGAGTTCACTCCGGAGCGTGCCGATGCCGTCGGTAGCATTCTTCTGACCTTATTTTTACGGACCATTATGAGTCGTCCGAAGCATGAGCGTAGACGCTTCATCCTTTGGATTGATGAAGCAAGTCGCTTCACTGGCGGCCAAGATATTGTGAAGGCACTGAAGGAATCGCGGAAGTATCAGCTTACATGTGGGCTGTGCATTCAAGACTTGTCGGCGTTAGTGACTGAGCAGACTGATATCCTCCGCCAATTTCTCAATTGCCGGACCCACTTTTGCTTCGGCCAACGTGCCGAAGAAGACTTGAAGCTGCTCGCCAGCGTCCTCGCCTTCCCTAATTTATCTTTCGACAAATTAAATCAGATTGGCAATATATCACTCAATGAGTACGCCCCTATCGAGACAGTCCAAACAACACAAACTCGCGAGCAGGCCATCACTACAGAGCAACGCGAAGGTCAGCAAGTGTCTTCAGCACAGCGGATTGCTAATCAGGCCCAGCTTTCAGATCGTCATGCGAGCATCGACACGGATGAATTGTCTGAAGCCCAGCAGTTTGGTACACAGGAACGCCGGGAGTTGGCTACTACGGATCAAACAGAAGATTATCAAGATCATCGCATAGGCATCGAAGTAAGTGACGGCATAGAGCAAGCAACCCATAGTGCTAGATCAAGGGAAGTAGTAGATGCTGTCCAGATCCAGCAGAAGCGTGACCAGCAACGCGATATAGTGCTAGGTCATACTCAAAAGATAGTTGGCGAACATTTGAACTCTGATACAGATCGGGAAACTTCCGCAGATCAACAACGCCGTACAGTGGCCAATGATGCTCAACAAACTAAGCGTAAGAGCGACATAGACCGAAAATCAGATGAATCTATTGAGAAGAAAGGCTTGCTTGAGTCGAGTGTTAAAGATAGTTCCAATCGGAATCTAGTAACGGCTCAGGGTGCAAGCTATATTTCGCAACAAGATGTTCACAAACAGGAAAAAGAGGACTCTGGTTACGAAGATCGCAGCATCTCCGCCCATGACGTACAAAACGCTAACGAGCAGGCCATCAGCCAGCGTAAATCAAATGAGCAGTCAGAGCTAGATCAGACGGAACATGAACACGAGATTGCTCGGCGTCAACTGCACGCGAATGAGGATTTGAGACAACAGCAGTTTCGAGTAGGAGACTCGATAATTTTAGGCAGCGATCATACAAAACGGGAACTACGCTCATCAGGGACGAAGGACACTCAGTCCCATTTAGTTAAGCAAGCAAAGCAGCAAGCTTCTGGCCAGAAAATTTCTAAGTCGACTGCTGAGAAACTGCTAACCGCTAAAAGCAACGACTTAATCACACGACATGCCACTTCAAGGGCGACTCAGCACACAATCGACTTAACTAATTTGCAGACACTGGAGAACAACAAGGCCTATGGGCAGCACGTTGATTGGATCAACTCTCAGGCAGATGTCGTTCGGAGTACAACCACTGTTAAAACAGATATGACAGCCATTTCTCGGATCATCGAACAAGACTCTGGCCGACTTGTGGATGCAATCACTGACCAGCTCTACCGCTTCTACGTCCACCAAAGCATGTTGGGCGTAGGAGAGGTTGCAGTGGCTCACAATTCCCAGGTCGTTTCAATTAAAGTCGATCACGTTCACGAACCCTATGAATATCTCACTCCCGCCGAACATCACGAACTATTATTAAGCCTCAAGCAGGCGATCGCTGCCAAGCATCCCACGTACTTTGAATATGAATCCTCAGAGGGAGACGATGAAACCCGGATCTTGGCATGGTTGACGTCAGCCGTAGCAAAATCTGGTGGTGGCACCTCGCTGCCTACGAGCTTACCGGAAGGTTTCTAATGTCGCTCCAGCCTCGCGAGGAACCGTTGCTTGAGCTGTTAGCCCGTTGCTACCTAATGACGGCCAAGCAAATTCGAGAACGTATCTATCCAGATGTTGATTCAAAAGTGTCTCGTCGACGTCTCAATGAAGTTCTTACTAAAGAGCGGTATTTGAGCCGCTACCCAAAGAAAACAAACGATCCACGCCCTGCCGTCTATTATCTAGCCGATCGTGGAGTAGAGCATTTAACCAAACGGCTCGATAATGATGCCTATCTAGCCAAACCGACTACTCTGAATTGCCGAGCAGACCATATTGCCCACACAGTCGAAGTGGGTCAGATCCTGCTTGCGATCGAGGAGTCCTTTGCTGCCCAAGACTCGGTTCGACTGGCTGCCTGTTTCCATGAATTTGAACCAGTTAATCCCCGCGACAACCCAGCGGACCAGCGGAGAATGTACACCGAATTCAATCAGCGTCCACGGCACGTCTGTATGCCCGATGCTGGCTTTCTGATCCAGCGAGGCTTGAGCCAGGTAGTTTACTTTTTGGAGCATGAGAGCGGCCGTGGCACCGGTTACAAGGATATGGCTCGCCGGAAGTGGAAAGGTTACGCCACACTGTACGACCAAGCGGGTCACCGGGGGCTTTTTCCGGCCACCACTTGGGATGGATTCTTGGTTCTGGTGGTTTGTCCAGAGGACCGCTGGCGAGACCGTTTTGCGACTCAGATGGCCCGTGTCCTCAAAGAAAAGCACCGCCAGGATTTACTACCAATCTGGAGAAGTGTCTCGTTTTCGGACATGCTATCGGGTCGGTTTCTGACCGATCCGGTTGTCCGCCGACTCGATAAATCTGACCTCAACCCACTGGTCGACACAAACACTCCCCTGCCCCGCCAGGCCTGATTGATTGTTGTCTGTCTCCCCTCTTGAGCCGACCTTTGTACGTGTGAAAGGTGTCCGCGTTGGGTGTCCGCCCTCATCCCCGCCCCCGGACGTTTGGTGTCTTGTTTTTGTGTGCTGTAAGTTGTTTCCCACCCGCAGTTTCAATGTGTGCTACGGGGTCTTACAGACCCCTTGCTCTTCTGCCATCCGGGGGCACGTTCGTACCTCACGGACCCCGACGCTATCGCTATGCCAGAAGAGCAAGGGCTCTGGCCCCTGCACCCATCGCCGTCACGGGTCTGCGGACACCGCGACGACGAGACTCCGGCTGCGGCCGTCGCTTGAAACTGCACCCCCACAATACGGAGTATGCTGTTTGTTGTTGGTTGTTGTCTTGGCCGCCGATTTTGGTGATAATGAAAGGGTTCGCTTCGCTAGCTAGCTGGTCGTCGACTTAGGGGTCGACCGGCTTTGCGTTGCGGACGCTTTGCTCGCTTCGGCGGGTGTTTTGTCAATTTCCAATTTTTACCATGTCCAATTTAACTCTGGAGAAAATCAAGAAGCAGTACGAGGGTATTTCACGCGGCGGCGTCTATTATTGGTTTGTGCCGAACACTTCGTTTTTTTGGGAAAAGCCACGCTGGGTTGATGTAACCAAAGACCTGGCTCGGTACTCAGATGAACAAGTGCGAAAGCTCGTCCAAGAGACACCTAGTCTCCATTTTGGAGACGATATTCCGCTGGATGACCTCAGCTTCGATCGGTACTTGAAGAAAGAGATTCGCAAGTCGAAAACTCGCGACAAGCTCCGAGCCATTTATGGCAAAAAAAGAAACGCCGGACCAAGTCTTTGGTTCGACGCATCTCTAGCAACTTTGGTGCTGGTATTTGGCTCGCTGCATGTAATTAGCTAGCCAAAAGGAGCGTGACAAGAATGCCATTGATTGCTTCCCAAGTCAAGCAATCCCTGGGGCTTGTGGACTATGACGAGAACGCTTCACCGCGTCGATTGTCTTTGTCACTCAAGCGATAGATTGACCATCTTAATGGTCGCCCTTCTGAGGCCCAGATATTCTCTGGGCTTCAGCCTTTTCTACACCGATGAATGTGCGATAGGCTTGACATTTTAGCAAATCACAGGCAATGTGATCACCCCTCCCCTACTCTCCTCTGGATCCTGAATTTGAATCACTGCCGCTTACGGTAATTACAACTGCCGACCCTAACAGAACCCTGGGCCAGATCGCTTGTCGCCGCGTGCAGTACGCCAACATAGTAGTACCGACAGATCAGCGGACTCCAGAGGAAAAAACATCAGACACTGAAAAGATTCGCCAACTACAAGAAACCCTAGCCAGGAAAAACGACTTTTATTTTCAGCGTGATGATCCACAATTGACATCGGAAGAACGCATTGACGCGTTTCTTGCCAAGGCAAAGAGCTAGGATGGCGTTAATTTTCGTTCCGAGTTAGGCTGCAGTTTGTGTCGCCAGTGGACCCACGTACATCGTTATGAGTGCGTTGCAAAGACACGCAATTAAAAACACAATAATCGGCCAAGCACTATGAGTGAATTCCAGTCATATATTGAGGCGGTAGAGCAAGCCTATCAAGATGTCGAATCGTTTCTTACCGACGACTCCATGTGCACTTTGCAACGCCACAGTGTCAAAAGGTTTCGTGAAGACGTAGCGTATTATCGCGAGCAGAACACGGAAGACCAACATCTACATTACGTTGCTTCTATGTCGCATGACATCATCGAAGGCCTCCACCAGGTTGCTACCGAGACGTATCTTAGAGGAGAAACCAATACTGCAAGTGCTGAGTTGGATGAAAGCTGCGAGAGAATAAAGAAGGGCATGTTTGCTGAACTGCAAAATCCAGAATACTCAGCCGCCTATCATAAACAAGTCCAAGCATTTGTTGAATATTGGGCGACTCTTGAATATGTGCCTCTTCCATTTCACAATCGCGACCAAGATATACCACGAGTTACTAATCCACGAGGACGCCAGGTGATTGACGACGAGGTTGCTAAATATAAAGAGCGTGCTAACGCAAAAGCGATCTTAATCGTCAAGAAGTTTGAGGCACTTATCGATCAAAGGTCGACGATGTCAGACGTGGCTCTGCAAAACGAACAGACAACGCGGGAAACGTCGGATGACAACCCGTCTCTTCCTACAAAAGCGGTGATGACAAGCAATGCTTTCAAGGCTGAAATTGACCACGGGAAGGCCTTAGGATTAACTGATGAAGAAATCTTAGGAAATATTCAACAGCAACTACGAGACGATTGCTCAGATCACTCCTAGATTCATTGTGTATCGCCGAGCGTGAAGCTGTTGCCGAGCTTCGTCTCGTCACCGTCTCGGTAACTTTTCTGCACGTTGATCGTGCGGAACTTTCGCTTTTGGCCGTCGCCGCTAAAGCCAGTTCAGTTTCCGACAGCGAGTAGTATCCTTTCTGTTTGCTGGCAACGGCTGTTTATTTGTAGTAAGATCGAGAGTCTCGTTTTGGTGTACTGATCGCTAGGACTTATCTCTATGAGCATCTTCCAGCAACATCTTGAGAAAGTAGAACGCGTTTTAGCAGAAGCCGAGCAATATCTTCTTGATAGTCCTCGCTCGAACAGGGCTGTTAGTCGAGTGGCCGACCTGCGGGCAACAGCTTTTCAACTTGAAGATGCAGACAACGCCGCTCGTGATCTTCCCTCTTTTGTTACTTCTTGTCATTTGGCTATCGAAAGTCTTAACGATTGTGCCACCTCCGACTATCTCAGAGAAGAGCGTCATGCTGCGTTTCAACCGATGCTCGATGCTTCCGAGAGAGTCACGGATCAATACAACTGTCTCATAGCAGATGAAAATGTGCCTGAAGCTCAGAAAGTAAAACTTAAAGAGTTTTACGAAAGCATGGGTAATAAATGGCCCTACCTCGAACCCCCCTTTAACCATGCTGAGGATCGGCCATCCGTACTGAAGCCACGAGGTCTAGATAGAATAGATAGCAGGTTTGCTAACTATGCCTCACTAGTGTTGCAACAGGTCAACGAGATGGAACTGAGCTTTGGAGAATTATCCGATCCCTCCAATTACGTCCATGAAGAACCAGACTTGCAAGAACCTGTGGTAGACGAAGTCGAAGAACTTTCACCATTTGTTGAGCCGGTTAACAACGCCCCAGACTCGCCCGATATTCATCGTGAAATAGAACACGGAGAAGCTTTGGGCCTATCAGCGGAAGAGATACTCGAAAATATAAAGAGGCGAACGGCAGATGAGTCCTGATGTCTGTTGTAATCTAATCAGGAAGCAGCGATTTGCAGGTACGTGAAAAGGCGGCCCGCATAGTGGGACCGCCTAATCGCATCCTTTCTAGCCACCACATTATGCAGTGACTTCGGCTTCCTTCTCTTCGACGTGGGCTTGGGCCATTTGCATGGACCGTATTGCCGACGGCATATCGCCCAACGTGAAGCTGTTGCCGAACTTCGTCTCGTCGCCATCCCTGTAACTCTTCTGCACGTTGATCGTGCGGAACTTTCGCTTCGGTCCGTTGTCGCCGTTCGTCTCTTGGACGAACACGCTAGACGACACGCTACCAAAACGAAACGTGGCTTCGGGACTCTTGGACATCGTAGTGACCTCCAATCTCTCATGAAAGGATCGAAATCGTCCGTAGACGCCTGGCACAGAATGAAACCAGTGACCCATGCTGCCAGTGTCCAGTTTGCTTGGCAAGAAATTTCATGCCGTTCGCTTCGATGGGGACCGAAAAAAGACCTCGCACACTTATCGCTAGCCGGCCTCGCCGCAAGCCAGTGGTACGCGTGCAGACCCAGGGCAACGGTTGCAGGATCCGGCTACACCGGATTCGCAACCGGCCGGTCTGCGTGACGCGAACCAGGCTTGCACCAGGCCTCATTGCTACCGATCGCTGCGGAGGCACTTTTATTCTTACTCCCCTATCAAATGCCAAATGGCAACAATCAATCACCGGCCAAGCAGAAACCTGCTTACACTGTCGCACTCGGCGACGTTTCTACCAGCGTCTTCGCGGAGAATCGAACCACGAAGGACGGCAAGCGAGATTGGAAGAGCTACTCTGTTAGCCTCCAGCGAAGCTACGTCGACCCTCAAACCGAGAAACGCGTTTACGTCAACACGCTGTTCGAGCGTGACTTGCTTGACGCGTCGCAAGGCTTGGTTCAAGCCTACCACTGGATCGAAACCGATCGCCGCGAAGCGGCGAAGGCAGCGGCCTCAGAAAAGGCAGCAGCCAACGGGGAGTCGTAAGACTCCCCTGCCCCGGACTTCGGTCCGGGGCTTTTATTTTCTTTCACTTTTTTCAATCATGAAATCACCCCATTACAACAACGTAACACCTCGATGCCGAGAATGCGATTCACAAATTATTCAACTGGAAAACGAGGGTGTCTATCGTGATGACCTCTGCGAATACTGCGAACGTGGCCTCATTGAAAAAGCACTACTCGCAGAGAACAAGAGTCAGCACCTACACGAGATATGTACGTTTTGCAGAATGCCTTGCCATTCGCACAAGCCAAGCTGTTGCTACAAACCATGTGGCAAGTAAGCCACCTTAAATGTCTCTATTCAACCATCCAAACATAGCACGCGTTGGATCGACGTGGTTCAACGCGTTGCTAGCTTGAGCTAGTCCCCTTCCCTCTCATCTTCAAGAAGCCTTTGCGATCAACCGTCACTTCGTTCTCGCCAAACTTTAGATTGGCTGAAGCCGCACTACCGAGTAACGCGTCGGCTAAGAGTTCCGCTGCGGTTTTTTCTTCACCTTCTTGATCGCGAGACGTAAACAAGTTGCGGCTCAGTCGTTCGATCAAATCTTCTGGTATCTCGTCGTGTTTCGACTCCGCCCACTCCAACGCGTGCTCTGCCACCCAACTCGCTCGAATAATGTCCAACTCGAGTTGTTTCAGAGCGAACTCTTCTTCAGCGTGTCTTGTTGCCCACTGAGACATCCACTTCAGAAAGAAACCGGCCGTCGCCGCGAACGCTACGCCGAAGACAATCTGACGTACGATTAGCCAGGCACTAAGATTGCCCGTTTTGTTGGCTTGGAAGTCCCAGTAGATAAAGAAACCGGTTGCCCCGGCCAGCAAAACCAACAGTAATAAGAAACCACTTAACGCTGGCCAGCGTCGAAGACGCGTCGCTTTGGTTAGCTCAAACTTGTTTGCTCGCTCCTCTAAGATCGTTTGAATGTCCTTCAACAAACTCCGCCGCGTGGTCGTGTTATCGCGGTCGTCGAGTTCTTTCTCTCGCTTACCTAACTGTTCTTCTTTCTCAGTGACTTCCGCTAAGCGATTCTGAAGAATCCCCTCTCGCTTTTCTTCAGTTTCAACTGCTTTGGCTTCTAGTTCGTCGAGTCGAGATTGATACCCTTTGGTTTGTTCCGTCGTAAATTCTTGTAGCTGTTTGAAGAATTGCTCCTGCATCCCCTGCAGGTCACGAATCGACTGCTCACGGGCTTGGTAGAATGCTCGGTCTTCTTCTGCGAGATATTCCGTCAGAGCCTTTTCGTCTACCGCGTCGTACGCGTTGCGTAACGTGGTTAACCATTCAGTATCATTCCCTTTGAATTGGTTTACGTCATACGACAGCTCAATCCGGTCTTGATAGCCGGATACATCTCCCCCCTTTGCTGACGGCCGGACCACCGACACTTTCATGTGGTCAGGAAACTCAAAGCTGAATCGTTGTACCCCAATCGTTTCTTGATCGAGTACTGCTTTTAGTTGTTCACGCTTCTCACCCTCTACGTCCTCGATGGTAGTACCGAAAACGGTCGTAATTGTGAATTTACGAATCCCCTGTTCGCCTGCCGCCTTCAGCATGCGATTGTGAACTTCTCGATCGTTGAATCTCGGGATGCTAAACCCACTCTGCTGTGCCATACTCCAAAACCACCCAGTTGCGAATCCAAAGATGCCGACCTATTCAACCATCCCAGTATACCACACAGTTTTTGACGTGCAGCAACGTGTCACAAAATAACGCGGTACGCTTGTACTTTTCGACGTAGCTGCTGTTTCAATCCCCACAAGCAGACCCCCAGCACCAACTTAGGAGCGTTAGGCAACGAGTCGCATAACGCGTTGGTTCACGTCGGCTCGTTAGTTTCGATGAGACTCCCCTACTCTCTTCTTTTGTGCTGAATACCAACGCGTCTTTAGACGCGTCTACAATATCAAACAGAGTTGTTTGAATTGCGTTTCATCGCTGTTCGACATGGTGAACGCGTCGCAAGCAACGTGTCAGTTTGCATCACGTTACGTTACGTCATTAAACGCGTCTGTCAACGCGTCAGGTTTGCTTGAGGGTCACAGCTGCGGTACGTTTCTTCCGATTTATGGCAACTGACCCTATTAACTTCACCGAGGCGGCCGCGTTGACTGGCCAACACCGCGAAAAGATTCGTCGGTTCGTGAACAAGATCAAAGACAACAAAGAAGATCCACGACGTTCTCAGATTAAACCATCGTATGACGACTACAAGGCTTTCAAGAAGAAGGGGACTTCGTTTGAATGGGAGATAGAACGTCAGTTGATCGTTGATGAATTTGGTATCTCAGAGGGCTTTGAACACGAACCAATAGCCGAGGCAGCAGAACGTAGGGCAGGGGAGTCGGCGTTACTTCGAGAGAGAAAAGAACGCATCGAGTTTTTGGAAGCTCAGTGCGGTGCCAAAGACGGACAATTAGAGGGGCTCAATGAACGCTTACGCGAGGCTCACATACTCCAAAAGAATGCAACGGACGAACTCACACAAATACCGGCCAATGTTCGCCGAGCAGTCCAGCAGGGGAAAGATAGCTGGTTGCACAAGCATCGATACATCAGCAACTTGTGGAAGCGAAAGCAACAGCCTCAAGCTGTTGCTACTGACGTGGTCAACGCGTCGTCTGACGAAGCCAAAGGCGAAGGGAGTAAATAGGTTACGACAAACGCTAGAATGACTTTCGCCCGCGAAAGTCTTTTCTTCGCGAGGGCAGGGCAGGGGACTTTCGCCCGCGAAAGTAATCCGCCCGGTGCTGGCTTGGTAGCGAACTTTCGCCCGCGAAAGTCGACCCCACTTCACCAGCTACCCACACGACACAACGCGGTTAAGTTTCGACGCGTTAGCAGTCGATAGAGCTTTGCGGAAGGACCGCCAACGCCCAACTTATTAGATTGCCAAGGAGGGGACTCAAATACGATGCAACGCGTCACCATCATTAACCACAAAGGAGGGCCAGGCAAAACGACGACCACCGTCAATCTTGCTGGAGCCCTAGCCGGCTTAGGCCACCGCGTTTTGGTGGTCGACGTCGATGGACAGGGAGACGTCTCGAGCGTTTTTCTGGACCACCACGAAAATCTACCGCTAACCGTCGCAGACTTCTACAACGATAGCGGCGTGATGCTACAGGACGTTATCCAGCCTACTACTATCGAAGGTCTGGCGATCGCTCCGGCCGATGATCGGCTGAACGAAGTCGACACGACGCACAATTTCGAGAACGATCCGCGATCGACGGCACTTCTCGATGCGTTGGAAGACGCGGCCGACGATTACGACTATGTTTTGCTCGATTGTGCCGGCAAGGTCCACCTTACCGGCTACTCGGCAATCGTCGCGGCCGATCTAGTGCTCGTGCCGGTTGAATGCTCGCGGTTTGCGGTTCGCAACCTGGCGACCGTACATCGAGAGTTTTGTAGCGTTCAACAGCTAATCAATCCAGACATCGCGTTGCAATTCTTTCTCTCGAAAGTGCAGCCACGTGATAAGACCGCCGAGACGACTCGCAAGTCGCTCGAGAAGGCCTTTGGCGTTGAGCAAGTCATGCAAACGGAGATTCCGTTCGGCAAGACGTTTCTCACGGCGATCAACATTGGCAAACCAATTACTATCCATTCCAAGCGATCGAAGGGCAGTCTGCAAACGATCGCGTTGGCTCAAGAACTTATCGAGTTACTCCAAGGAGGAAACCATGTCCAAGCAGCAGCGTGACATCGAGGCGAACCTTAATTCCGACTTGGACCGTATCGCATCGCCAGCTCGCCGGCAAAGTGCAGCGACTGGCGACCGTCGTCGTCGTGCGACCGATACGTTTATGATTCCGATTGCGTGGGTCCAACCTGACCCCGACCAGGTCCGTAAGCAAGGTAAGACTAAAGACGATCCGGCCGTCGTCGAACTTGCTGAATCGATTCGCGAGCATGGCCAAATGCAAGCGATCGAGGTTCGGGAACTTAAACGCGACGAACTCTATCAGATTGTCGCCGGCGAAGGGCGGTTCGTTGCTGTTAGCGAAGTGCTAGGGCTTGATGAGATTAAGGCGACACTCGTCAATCCGTCGGAAGAGTCAATCGTCTGGCGGCAACTACATGAAAACATTCATCGTCGCAGTTTGCATCCATTGGACCTGGCCGAATCGATCGAAGAGGCGATGGCCAGTGGATTGAAACTGGCTGAGGTTGCCGGCAAGCTCAAGAAGAGCGAAACGTGGGTCCAGAAGGCCCGCACGGTTGGCAAAGACCTTACCGACGAAGCGAAGGCCGAACTACTGGCCAGCGGCAAAGGCGACAGCATTGATACGGCGTACGAGATCGCTACCGTCGAGGCTGACCAGCAAGTTGAGATTGCTCGCAAGATTGGCCAAGAAAATCTCGGCCGCGATGCCGTTCGCAAACTCACTAAGGACGCTAAGAAGAACAGCACGACGCATCGCTCCGGACGTACCGGCCGCAAGGCAGGGAAGTCAAAAGGCTTTGAGACCAAATGGAAAAGCGAAAACGGTCTGCAATTCGTTGTGACCGCTCGCAAGAAACGCGTCAGTGATGAAGAACTACTCGTCGCCGCCAAGCAGTTTGTTGCGTCGATGAAAGAGCAGGGGAGTAGGCGAGCAGCCTAGCGAACCGCCAACACTTGACGCTCCTTCGACGTCGCCAAGCACTGCCCCGCTTGGTGGCGTCGTTTTGTTTCGTCGAGTAGAGCTTGTAATTTTGCTGATTATCCGAGAGAATCCAGGTCTAAGGATTCTCATTTCGCACGGACGACCAGCATGGACGCCACCCCACGCAAACCCAACAACAAAGGCATACCCAATCGCTACCGGCTTCCCGGCATTGAGCGATCGGGCATTATCCAAAACTCGTTGTTGGAAACTGTGCTGTGGCCCTTCGATCCGGCATTCTCTGAAACAGTCTTTCGACCGACCTACAAGTTTAGTCGCACCAAGGGTGGAACGCGTGAAGTGGCCCACGTCCAAATCCATTCCCCACTGGGCCTAAAAGATAACGACCCTTACATTCTCTGGGGACTGCTCGGTGCCACGCTCGATCGTGGCGAATCCAACGAACTGATCGCCACTCAATACTGGATGCGAAACTATCTCGGTTTGCATCACGGTAAGACCGACTACGTTCGGTTCGCGGCCGCTTTGGAACGCATCGCTATGACTGGATACATGAACCAGGCATTTTGGAATCCGCTGCAAGAAGAATACCAACGAGTAGCGTTCAACTTCTTTAGTACCTGGCTACCCACGACAGACCAAAAAGGGAATGTAGACGCTGATCGAAGTTGGCGAATTGTTTGGAACCCTGCGTTCATGGAACTCACGCGAGCAACTGGCGGCTCGATGCTATTCGACATCGATCTGCTCAAGTCGTTCAAGCCGACAACCAGACAGCTTTTCTTAATGCTGCAATCTCGTTTCTGGAGATCGAGCCGCGTCTTTATGAACATTGACGAGCTTACGATCAATGGAATGGGAATGTCGCCAAAACGCGACCTCAAATTCCGCAAACGATCTTTGATCGACTCGATACAAGAATTGCTCGATGCTGGCGTGATTGAGTTGGGCCGAGGCCAGGCCAAAGCCGCCGACACGATATTCCGTCGCTCCAAGGGGGTCTTTATTGCCACCTTCTTTAAGGGGCCATATTTCAAGGCTCCCATTACCAAAGCGACAGAACGTCGGCAGCACAATGTTACCGAAGACGAACTCTACGAGCCGCTCAAGAAGATCGGTCTCGATGAGAAGATGATTCGTAAGGCATTCAAAGAAATCAGTCGAGGGCGAATCCAACAAGCGGTGCGGATTACTGAGATGGCCATCCACGAGAAGCCAGAAGGTTTCCCAGGCTTCAAGAAATCACCGGCCGCGTTTTGTTGGAATTACATGGTCAGTGACTACATGCCGCCTGATTGGATGCACAACCATGAGAAGAAACAGCAGCAAGCTCAATGGGATCGGGATCGCCAGCAAGTCAACGAACACGAGAGACAGCTACGAGACAGCTACGAGGCGGCCCGTAAGGAAGCCCTCAAGACGTTTTTGCGTGGAGAGGGGGAGAAATACTTCCGAGAGTATTACCGGCCCTTAGAGGAGCTGTATCGAGCCAAAGGCGATCGCGACTACCAGCGACGAGCTTCTGACGCTGCTATCGCTAAGCTGGAGCGAGAGCATTTAGACTTCCCCGAGTTTGCCGTCTGGGCGATGTCCCAGCTCGAGCAGAACTAGCGTACTAGCAGCGATGTCCGATGGCTCTACGAAGCCAATTCACTATCGGGCATCTGTGCACCTTTTCACCTGACAAGTATCGGGCATCTGTGCACCACCTATCGGGCATCTGTGCACCTTTTTCCCGCTGCTAGCTCCGGAAAGTGGCTTCAAATAAAGGCTTAGAGCAAACTCAAAAATCGCCTACAAAGCATATACTTCAAAGCTCTATATGTATTAGCAAAGGGGCACCGGTGCTCTAACGTCAAACGCTTCGATCACTTGATGGTCGAGACTAGTCGTCTCGGCTCATTTCCAAAGGCGGCTACAGCTCCGTAGGAACTCCGCTTCCGCCACCAGGGCGATCAACTCAAGAAGAGGGGATTGTCTGCTTGCCAGCAGTCCCCTTGGTCTTCGGATTCTTAACCGGCTACGACCCTAAAAGGGTCCGCCGCGAAGAGATCCGATAAACGGCCAGACAATGGTCCGCCACCGGACCGCTAGCCGTACCTCTCATCGGACCACTTAGAAAGTGGCACTCGATGGCTTGGCGGAGCCAAGAACCGCCCCGCGAGGGGCACATCGCTCACGGCCTTAGTCGGCCGCGAGGCCAGGCAATTCATCTACGCGGTCTCGGCACCTCGACACTAGCTTGAGATTTTCCTGGCCTCGCTGCCTCCGTTGGAAATTTTCCGCGTCTTTAGATGAATTGCCGACAGGAAAAATTACCAACTCCAGCCGCTCGCGGTGCCCGCACTTCTCCCGCCCTACGGCGGTACAAACGGCGGAGCCTTCTACTGCCACGATGGCTATTCGCCATCAAACAGACCGCCCGCCCGCTGGCACTCCGTTCTCGCCCAATGTTTCGCGTCCTCGCGACAAAAAACTATCGCGGCGAACAGTGGATCGCCAACTCTTCCCATTCTTCGTTTGTCAGCGAATCGGGTTGCCGATCGGCGTACTGGCCGCCGAACTTTTTCCCGCTCCATACAAGATAGCCCTCGACGTCGGCTTGGTGGAGTCGCCATAGCGTCTCTTTCGCACCTTCGTCGCCTTTTGCGTCCGCATCGTGCATGATGCCGACACGGTTGCCGCCTTTTTCTCTGGCGTACCCGATCAACAATTCTGTCTGCGGATCAGTCAACTTGTTGCTCATCATCGCTACGCTCATCACGCCCAGCTCGTGCAGCCGAATGCGATCGCTAAATCCTTCGACCAGTAGCAAGCCATGCTCTTGGAGACTTTTTTCAAACCGTGGATCGTCGAGCCACTCTTGACCGTAGAGTTCCAGCGATCGCCGGAACAATTTTTCGTTCGGGAAACGATACTTATTCGGTTCGCGGCCGTGGCGGCCTTTAGTGATCCATTCTTGATGATCGTCTTCGTATTTGACGTTACGGCCGACCCAGGCGAGCGGTTGTCCGTCACGGTTCATTACGCCGTACACCCAGTTGTTCCGCAGCGAACTTTTTTCGCGGCCTGGCATAAAGCCAGTCCGGACTTCACCGGTTACTTGCTCAGAAAGAAGCGACGGCCGTCGCCGTGCGTACGCACTGGCGGCCGGCGAGAGATCATCGAGCGTGGTTACTAACTTTTCGTCGAGACTAACCAGGCTACGAGCGTTTTCGTTATCGCTTTCAGCGAGCGGCACGTTGGCTTGTTTTTCGACGACCGATCGCACGTTGTCGCGAACATTGTCGCGACCAGGTGGGGCAGGGGAGTCTTGAATCGGTTTGCCCTCGACCAGGGCCTCGAGTTCGCGGGCAGTTTCCCAAAACGCGTCACCTGTGAGCTTGCCGCCTGGCGGCATCATGCCATGCTTCATGCAGTACGCCAGCATCACCAGTCGGCCTTGAGCACCGCAGCCGTAGCCTTCGCGGTGACACTTCCACCGTTTCACATCATCGGAGACGTTGATCGAAACACTTTTGTCGTCGCCACTGCCCGAGCATTCTTTGCACGGACACGGCATACGTTGTTCGCCACTGCTGCCAAAGTCTGCCGGCAGAGCGAACCCATACAGGCCAGCGACCTGTTCCACTGAGAGCCGTCGTTGTACGTCGTCGATATCGATCAAGCGTTGTTTTTCTACCACTGTGCAAGTCGGAATGAAAGCAAAAGGAAGTGATACAAGATAAGCTAGGCAACCACAGATGCCAAGCAATTCCAAAGAAGATTTACAGGCCCGTCGACAACAAATACTCACCGCGTTGACGATTACACCACTCGACGCCGAACAGATCCGCAAGCTCAGTATTACGTTTGCCGTACCGTTTACCGGCGAGGAATATGTTCGCCGCGTCATGGACAAGCTCCACAACGACAAACTCGTTGTAGAGCACACGTTTCCCTCGAGTCGCAAATACTGGAAACTTGCCAAGCTCGGCTATCAGCAAGTGTACGGACCCGACAAGCCACTACCCAGCCCCAAGACGTACCGGCCGATTTCTCCGTCGCTTGAGCGGCACACCAGGCGTTTAGCCGACTTGATTGTAAAAATCCAAGTCACGGCCCACTTGAGCGACATCGAGATCGTGTTTATTTACGGAGACGGCCAGGCGTCGTTTACCAGCGGCGGCGTAACGAAGATCCCCGACGCGATGATCGGCTTTCGACTACGTGGCCGGAAACAAATCTATACGATCGTCTTCGAGTTGGACTGTGGAACCGAACCAGTGTTCTCTCCACAAGCCCGCGACAGCCTTGATAAAACAATTGCTTTCTACCTACAGCACGAATCGTCGTTCGACGGCTCGTATCGTGTGGCCATGCTGTTTGATAAACCGAGTATCCGACTCGATCACTTTCTCGATCGCGTGGCTGAGATCAACACCGACCCGCGTCGACGTGTTATCAAAGCAGGCTTGCTCAATAACGTCTTGAAACATGGCGACCCGCTCCGCTGGCCGCTATTGCTCGATTGGGATCGTCAGCTCGCAGCGATGCTGCCAGGCAACAAAGCGGCCGCCCAAACAATTCCGTCGCCTTTGCTGGACGCTCAACTGGTTGCTTGATATT
This sequence comes from Planctomycetota bacterium, assembly GCA_029259915.1. Lineage (GTDB taxonomy): Bacteria > Planctomycetota > Planctomycetia > Pirellulales > Lacipirellulaceae > Bythopirellula. The sequence continues at coordinate 27,463 of JAJDED010000064.1, forward strand.
CTCCCGCACTATCGTTGCCCTCCTACGCGGACTTCGATCAGCACGCACCGACGCCACGGCACCGGAGATTTACCGGCTTGACCGTTGTGGCGATGGCAGCCGGTCCTCTTGGTACTTTCTATGCAGCACATAGAAAACCGCACCTCGGACGAGTTGATCCCTGAGCCACACGGGCCACGTTAGGCCCCGCTATGGTTCGCCCTGGCGGGTGTTTTTGTGGTATCGTTTCTCTCCTATTCTCACTTACTTGCGTACATCGGCCGACAACGAACGGGGTGCTCAGCATACGCAGCACTTTCTTTCGGACTTGATGACTGCGAACAAACGTCGCTTGCCAGCGTCGTTGCTCTACACGTCGGCCGCTCGTGAAACGGTGCTCGCGATCGACGTCGCTGCAGCGTTGTTGACGCCGGCGACCTCGTCTCTCAGTGCTCACTATCCAGGTATCCGCATTTCCGGCAGCAGTGACGACCAGGCAGAGCAGGGGAGTGACGCGGTTGCCTACTTACGCGTTGTGCCCGATTGTCGTTCGCTTCGCGTTGCCACTGAGTTTGAAGACCTATTGCAACGCACACATACCGATCCGGTGAGTGGAATACTGACCGCCGTTGAAGACCGTCGCGATGGTTTGCACGCTTCGATTCGCTTTTCTCTTGAGCCGTGTTCTCCGCGTCGACGTCGACGTGCTCGACGCGTTGCGGCTCGTGCCGCTGGTGTTCTAGGAAAATGGCTTCCTTCACTTATCGATGCGGTGGCGATGCTCGCCAATGGCTCGCTATTAGAACGCATCGTTGGGTTACCACTGGCTTTGTTCGCTGCCGGCGAAGTGCCGGCCGATACGCTTCGCAAAACCGACGACCACTTGTTCCGCGTTACTATCGAGTTACGCGTCAGCGGACCGCCTGCGAAGCGGCACCTGGCCGAAAAGCGACTCTTGTCGCTGGCCGGTGCCTTTGCTCCGTTTGCGTCACCAGGTACGGTTGATTTTTTAATTGCCAAGCGACCGGTGCGGTCGCTCTTGTCAGCGGCCGAATTGGCCGCCTTGTGGCATCCACCCGTAGCGTTAGCTCGCACCGAGTCGATGAAGTCGACACCGTTGCCACACTTGCCCGCACCGATTGGAATGAAAGACGCCTCAAAAGAAGAGGGGAGTTTGCCCATCGGAATAACTGCGATTGGAACAGAGCAACGCTTTGGCGTCGCTCCGGAAGATCGGTTGCACCAATTGGTGATCGGAAAAACCGGCATGGGAAAATCGACGCTCTTAAACGTCCAGATCGATGCGGACATTGCCGAGGGCAGGGGAGTCGGGCTGATTGATCCTCATGGCGACCTAGTCGCCGACGTCATGAGAACGATACCGACCAATCGTACCAACGACGTGATCGTGATCGATCCGACGAGTGAAACGTGCCCTACAGTCAACACGCTCGCTTGCCACGACGTAACGCGTCGGCAGCTCGTTGTTGAAAACAACCTGGCAGCCATTAGCAAAGTGTTCAAAATCGACGTTGATAATGCTCCGCGACTGTTTCACATTCTTCGCTTCACGCTGATGGCGTTAGTCGGCACCAAGTACGCCAGTTATCTTTACATCGAGCCGATGCTCGTCGATAAGCAGTTTCGCAAAAAAGTCGTCGACCAGGTCGAAGACCCGGTCGTGCGGAGCTTTTGGGTTGACCAGGTCGGCAAATGGACCGAGCGTTACGAGCAAGAAGCCATGCCGGCTATCTTGAACAAGACCGGTACGTTTATTGCCGATCCTCGAGTCCGCCATCTATTCGGAGATCCTAAAGGCGGTTTGGATCTTCGTCACGCGATGGATAGCGGCAAGATCATACTGGTGAACTTATCGCAAGGTACGCTTGGGCAAGGCTCGGCGACGTTCGTCGGTTCGATGCTGATGGCAGCGTTTCAAAACGCTGTGATGAGCCGAGCCGATATTGAGCGAGAAGATCGCCGGCCATTCTATCTCTACGCCGACGAGTATGCGACGTTCGTCAACGAATCGTTTGCGGACACGCTCGCCCAGGCTCGCAAGTATCAGCTTTACCTTACCGCCGCCCAGCAAAACATCACCCAGATCGAAAACAAAGATAAGATCGTCATGGACGCCATGTTCAGCAACCTATGGACGCTGATTACCTTCCAAGTTGCCCAAGAGGACGCCGAGCGGTTGGCGGCCGAGCTGGCCGGCCACGCCAAGCCAGAAGACTTACTGACGTTGCCGAAGTATCACGCCATTGTCCGCACTGCGATCGACGGCATACCGACGCGGCCGTTTGTGGTGAAGACACTACCGCCACCGAAGATAACGCGTAGACATGCCAAGATTGCCACGATCATGCGAGTGCTCGAGCGGCGACACAGACGCCATCATACAGCGGCTAGAACCGTATAAGATAGGTATTGCCGGTGGGGCCGCGTTGCCGTTATCCTTCTGGTCTTGATTTGTAGCTATATTTTCACTTCGTTGCTTTTTCCCTCGTTCTCGAACTAGAATACGGACATGGACGTTCAATCATATTCCGCCGACGAATTACTTGGACCGTTCAACGAGGTCGAGCGTAAAAACGCACCAGAGACTTTGTACGTCGCTGGTGACACTTCCATTCTGCAAGCCGGACCTCGAGTTTCGATCGTCGGATCACGCAAAGCCACGGCCGACGGCGTTGCTCGCACAAACAAACTCGTCAAGCTGCTCATCGAACGAACCGACGCCGTGATTGTTAGTGGTTTGGCCGAAGGAATTGACACCGCAGCTCACACGTCTGCTATTGAGCAACACGGCCGCACGATTGCTGTCATTGGTACGCCACTCGATAGAGCCTATCCCAAGAAGAATGAAGCACTCCAGAAACGCATTCAAAAAGAGTATCTTTGCATCTCGCAATTCGAGCCAGGTGCATCGACTGGCCCTTGGTCGTTTCCGATGCGAAACAGAACGATGGCCTTGCTAACCGATGCCACGGTTATTATCGAAGCCTCAGAAAAGAGCGGCACGCAACATCAGGGATGGGAAGCTCTTCGCTTGGGCCGACGACTTTATATCACGCAGTCTCTCATGGACAGGAACGACATCACTTGGACCGCTAAAATGGTCGAGTATGGTGCCGAGGCGTTGTCAGACGACACGATCGACATGCTAACGGAGACGCTTCCACCAAGACTTCGCGAATCCGCTGCCGATGCCGTTTCCTTCTAAACTACCTTTCCATGCACTTCTGCAATACTCTCCACGAGGGACAAGCAAAGTATCTGTTCAATCTCGCGACGTTTGCTACGGCATAAAAGACGACAAATACTACCGTCAAAAAAAGCAGCAGTACATCGACTACTTCGCTCAGGGATTGCATGACAACTTAGAACGATTACCGTCGCTGCAAGTTTGTTTCGGTCCCGACGTGCAGCTTATTCCCGTTCCCCGAAGTGCTCCCATGCAAAAGGGAAGTCTTTGGCCTTCGGAACGAATCTGCGAAGCACTCATTGATAATGGTTTAGCGGATAACTACAGCCCGTCGATCGAACGGCTGCAAAGGATTCGCCGTTCCGCTTCTTCGGCCGGCAATCGGCCCAACCCAACAGAGCACTACAAGACACTAGGGCTCACCACTTCGTTGCTGCCAACGTCCAACACGATTACCGTCGTTGATGATGTCGTAACCCGAGGTTCGACGTTTGTTGCGATCGACCGGCTGCTACGCGAAAAGTATCCCAACGCAACTATTCACTACTTTGCGATGGTGCGGACCGTCAGCGATGGAGAGCTAGACAAAGTGATTCAAGCCGTGGAGGGGACGATTACCTTTTCGCCGCCATACAACTTGTTACGCACTCCCTAACAAACTGCGATACTTGACAATCGGTAGGACAGAGGAGCAGACTCGTTCCCTTTGTTTTTTTCTAACAATTTCTATGTCAGATACCGCAGTCGCCGAAGCACCGGCAACCACCACCACCGGCAACGGCCCAGCTTTTAAGATCAATCTTGGCAATATCTCGATTGCTATGTTCTCAGGAGAAAAGAGCACCGCCGACGGCAAAATCTTTCTCGCTCAAGACATCGTGATCGAAAAGAGCTGGAAGAAGAAAGATGGCAACTACGATTCTCGAAAGCTGACCGTTGATCCGGAGGACACACTGAAGATCATCGCCGGTTTGCAACAGACCTACCTCGCCGCAGCCAACGAACGCTACACGCAGTAGTTCTCTCTTCTTGAGCCGATACGTCTGGCGATCGTGACCGTGCCTGCAGGGCCGGTCGTGCTGCGATCGCGTTGACAGATTAGGGCGTGAGGCGTAGCCTCCGCCCCTTTTCTCTTGTTGCAATGATCGTAGATGCAGAAGCTAGTTACTTGTCGGAAGAAGACGTTGCCGCGTTGCGAGTTGGTGACACACACCACATCGATTCGGGCTTAGGAGGAGCTTTTAAGATGCGTTTTGATGGCCACGAAGGCGATCGGTTTGTGTTTTCTAACGTGTCGCCAGGCTGGGAAGGGTGGGGCGTCTTTCGCTACACGATTGACGAAGTCCGGCAACACGTCTACGACTTGTTGCCGTCGAATCCCACGTTCCGCGAGTGGCACCAGCGGTCCCGTTCCCAAGCTAACAATGGTAAGTGAAGAAACACAAGAGCTGATCGACGAGGTTCGCAAACTACGCGAGACTGCTGAACTATTGGTCGACAACGTCGAAGACGTTGCCGGTTCGATCCGCTACATGACCAACAATTTGCTCGACGATCAATACCATCCAGAAATGGCCGAGAGCGTCCGCTCATTGGCGGCAAACGTCGGGCAGCTTCTGTCCAGCGGCAACAGTACCGCATCATTGCCAACTTTCACCGGCCAGGTCGCAGA
>JAJDED010000008.1 GCA_029259915.1 Planctomycetota bacterium
ACTTCCGTCACGATGTTTGGTGACCTGTTGGGTGTGATGCCAGACAGTCTCGATGACTAGTTTGGCTGCATCAGGAGTGAAGCGTAGTTTGATTTTATAGGATTGTTCTCCCCGATAGACGGCCCAGGCATTTCCAAAATATGCCCGTAAGTCAAAACTGTCTGGCACATTCGCCGGTTCATCCAACATCCGGAGAGTCGCAAAACGAGCAATGCGGAATGTTTTCGGAGCAGTTTCCCCTTCGAGATGGCCCACTAGATACCAGGCATTCTTGATGAGACAGAGCCGATAGGGATGGAGCACCAACCGTTGTGGTTGTTTTTCGTAGGGGCTCTCGTACGTGCCGGTGAGTTTGCGGCCCTGGAGCAATGCGAACTGGGCCGTTTTGATGGCTTCGTGGTGGCTGCTGTGATTGACCAACTTGAGACCAAAAACCTCGATCAGTTGCATCGCGTCGGCCAGCACCTGTTGATGTTCTTCTCGGGAATTCGCGGCCAACTTTCGGGTGGTCGAGTCGGCCCCACCACCCGCACGGAGCCCTGCGGCTTGGGTGAGTACTGTCGCTACGGCCTGACCAATGGTTTCTTCTTCGGTGAGCCCCAACGTAGGAAACCAAAAATCAGGTCGTACCCGATAACACTGCTCGGTTTTATCGAAGTACCAGGGAACCCCGAAAAATTCCAATCCCTCCAAATCACGGTAGACAGTACGTTCCGAACATTCGAGTTCTTGAGAGATCGCCTTTACGTTCCAACGTCCACGAGACTGGATTAAGTTGAGTGTCTTCAGGATCCTAGCAAACCGTAAATGCTGTCGTACACGACGATCACGATCGGCCCGGCCAGGGATTGTTTGTCCTGGTGGGATCGATGGGTCGGACTTCTTGTTCTGCGATTTCTTGTTGCGTCGGGATTTCTTGGCCATCTGAGTATCCCTGAGATGTTGCGAACAGGAAAGTTCAAGACTTGGGATCGGTCATTTTCATGATGTGTGAGGGCACACATAGCCCCGGTACATGTTCCGGCAGCAAAAATACTAAAAAGGCTGCTTCGTCGTCTGATAAACGTAATAGGTTTCCGTTGGTGAGTCGAATCTCGACGTGACGACCCTGAGGATCAGAGGTGCGGCGGATCGACTGAAATCTTCCCCAGCACGAGTTTTGTGGATGAGTTTTGGTGTCCATTATTTTGCTGGCTGCGGAGCTAGTTCCGGAGGAGTATGGAGTTGATATGTTTGGGGGTTCCGGAGCTTGTGGTAGAGCGACCGAAATGTGATAACGGCATCGGCGACATGCAAGGCTCTAAGTGTCAAATTGTGCTCTGCCGAATATTGAATCTGATGAAAAGCCTCCCGAGCATTCTCCCTGCGATATCCCCGCTCGACCGCACCTGCGAGAAATTGTTTTTCGATGTGATCAATTCCTGAGACTTGATTCTTCCAGCATTTTGTAATTAAATCCCATCCGGTGGCCAGATCGAGACCTCCGATTTTATTGAGGATCTGCATGACTTGTTCACGAAAGATCAGTACGCCGTAGGTTTCATGGACCCAGGGCATAAGTAACTCGGCATTGGTCTGTTCCTTACGAGCCCAAGAGATGGGGTCGATCTTTTCCCATTTAGCTTTGTTCACGATAGCAGTAATCGATGCCATTTGGACTAGGGAAGTCGGTTGCCAGAGATGTTTCGCTTCATGCACTTCTGCACGATTGAGTTGGTAGACATCCGGTATGCAATGTCGGTCGACAAATCGAGTGTCGACGAATTCCCAGACTGTGGGCGAACTCGTGCTCACCTTCTTCCAGTCAGGTGCTTTGCCCTGAGATTGGAGATCCTCATCTACCAGAAAGGGAATCTGCTGTGTGGGTGTCGCGTTTCTCAGGAGGTATATCCAGTCTTCCGCTCCCGCTGCCTGGACGGCCTTTTCAAGGGACTCCTGGGATCGGTTCGGAGTCGTTAGCCACAAAGAAGTATGATCAAATGATTTTTGAGATCCGAATCCACGAGTTGAATCGGGCCAACATTCAAATAGTAGGCCATGCTCAATCGGGTCCGCCAGATTGAGCCCCAGTAGATAGAGGATAATGGAGCCGGTCCCGGAGTCCGTCTCCCAGACGGGCCAGCCGTGATCGTGGCAGGTTTTGGCGATCTCTGCCGTCACAAGCAACCGTTTTTCGGTTTCCGTACCGGCAGCCAGGGCGAGCTCGCCCCTGAGCCGCTGCCAGGCTGTTTTAGCAGGTGGGCCATCTTTGTAGAGAGCCTCAATGCGGTCTCCGCAGATTTTCAACAGCTTTTTATTCATTTGAATCCTCGACAAAGAACTGGAGTGGAATCCTGCAACTCAACGCAGAGTTTTTCAAGGATGGCCATTACTACGAGACTCCCTTCTAAGGACTTCTATGCAGCGAGCGAAAGAACTGTCGTGATTCTTTCTTTTGCTTCGTAAGTTGTGCTTTGAACAGCCTCCACGACTGTTTTCCAAAGGATCGATTGAGCCGTGCCAGCTTGGTGCGGCGAATGTCAATTAACTTACGCAGCTGCCGAGGGTGAGCGACCAATACGTAGGGTAAGCAAACCGATTTCACCTTCAGCGGAATCCCTTCGTCCTCTGGTGGCAAACACCGTAGACGCACCAGCTCCTCACGTGATGTCATAGCCGAATCCGTATTCCATAAGAAAGAAGGTAACTCGTACATTTTTTCCATCAACACCACGTAGTCCCCAGGACAGATTTCTTCCGGTGCCAATGTTTTGACTAGCGTGATTTCATCAAGCGGATGCTTCATGGATCTTCTTATTCTGTTCGTAGTGGTCTTAGCTCTGTAGTGAGTCGCCTAGATCAAGATTTTCTCTTGGTTCCATAAGCTCGAATCACATTGATGCAAAATAGAACGATCAGCAGAAGTGCTGATATAGGCAATTCGATAAAAGCGATTATCAAGTGGTTCATCTCTACTTACTCCTGTGTTACAAACCAAGTGGATCAAACTTTCCTGCAAACGAAGTCTGCGAACAACACCCGTTGAAAAACAACCTCCCCGCGACCCACACTTCCTGCGGGAATGCCTGGGTCTCTGAGGAGGTTGAAGTCGAGTCTAAGGGGTGCCACTGACAGGGGTGGGTCAGGCAGCTTCCGTGAGGATCCAAGAATGGGCCTGATCGAGAACTTTGGCCAACTGCAACAGGTCGTCACGGCCAAAACTCTCGGTCTGTTTCCAGTCGTCACCATCCTTGTACAGGCGGGCTACCGTGACGTTATGGCGGATGCCGACGGAGGTTTCGTTTTCCCAGATGGTGGCTTTGATCGCCCCGAGACGGATTTCATGGACGGGGCCAGCTTTGGTTTTGGTGGGCATGGTTTGTGCTCCTTGAATGTGAGAAAGAAATTGAGTTGCTAATCTCAATACCCGTAGGAGCAACCTGTCGCTGACAAGGACCTTTGGTCTGGCGGCATCCCTAGCAGAGACAATGTATCATTGCTCAATGATTGGTTTGACCTCTGTTGTCGTCATCGTGATACTTAAGCCATGCAAACTGTGAACCGGATGGCTGCGATCGTCACACCCAAGGCTCCTTTCATGGACTGGTTAGAATCGGTTCTTGGAGAAGAGGCTAATGAGTGCAGTCCTGAGGTTTTTCGCAGCATCTTTTTGTTACCCGAGCGGAACGACATCAATAGGGCCCTGCAAGCAGTCTACGCGGAGATCTTCAACGAAATGCTCTTAGCGTCGGTGAACGCACCGGAATTCTGGCCGGAGAAGCGAGATTTGCGGACCTTCCGTAAGTGGTTTCACGTTGAATTGGTAGAGATGGTCTTCGATGCCGGGCAAGGGGACGTACTGCACGACTTGTCCTGAAATTGGGCAATCTTTCTGCGGTGCAAGCAACGAACGTCACGTACTGGTATCCTGCTCCGATTCGCGATACGATTTGTCCTGGATCTTTCGTTGCTTGTCGTCTGTGAAAGAGAGGACTGACGAGCGGTTCCTCTACTTGGCATGACACTTCCTATGAACTCATCTGATTCGTATGAGCCTGGTCAGGTTGTCTACCCGAAGTCCCAGCCCGATAAACGTGGGGCAGTGATCGCGGTGAACAGTGTCGGGCCGGAAGTCCAATACTCGGTGCTATTGGATGGTAAGACACAAACATTTTATGCGTCTCAGCTAGTCGCAGCAGCGGCTGAAACCGCTGCTCCCGAGAGACTGTCAGCAGATACGTGTCGAGCTCTCCTTACAGCCCGCTATATCAATCATCCGGGAACATCCACTCTCTATTCGCTGAATGCAGCCCGTATCAATTATATCCCGTACCAGTTCCGTCCGGTGTTACGTTTCATGCGGGCCGATCGACCACGACTGCTGATCGCTGACGGGGTGGGTGTAGGTAAAACGATTGAAGCTGGCTTGATACTACGAGAACTGCAAGCTCGCCAGGAAGTCAATTCCGTATTGATTATCTGTCCGCGGCCGCTGATTACTGAAAAGAAGTGGCTGAGGGAGATGAAGCGATTCGACCAGGATTTTGAGCAGTTTGACGGCAGCATGCTCAGGCACTGTGTTTCTGAGTGCGATCTGGACGGCGAATGGCCTGACAACCACCGCTATGGCATCATTCCTTATTCGATTTTGAATCAAGAGCTCCTTGAGGGCACCGAAAAAGGCCGCGTGAAGAATCGGGTATCGTTGGCGGATCTTGATCCTCCTCCGAGGTTTGATTTGGTGATTGTCGATGAAGCCCACCGTGTCTCCAATCCGGAAACCTACGGTCATGAAATTGTCCGCTATTTCTGTGACAATGCCGAAGCGGTCCTGTTTCTCACTGCCACGCCACTGCAGTTGGCCAACAAAGATCTCTTCAACCTGCTGAATCTTCTCCGTCCCGATGTGGTGATCGACCGGGATAGTTTCCAGTATATTTCGGAGCCCAATCCGATGATCAACAAGGCGGTGCGACATGCCCGCCAAGCAGCCGAAGGCTGGCAGTCGGAAGCCCTGGCACAATTGAAAGAAGCCCAAGCGACCCTTTGGGGGCAAGCGATGCTTCGCAAGAATCCGGAAGTTGAGGCAATCATCACAAAACTTGCTGGCCCGCCCATTGCCGATTCCGAACGAGTTCGTGTGGTCTACCAATTGGAAGAGTTGCACACGTTCTCGGGAATGATCAATCGTACGAGAAGAAGAGACATCGGGGCTTTTACAATCAGGCGTTCGGAGACTGTTCACGTCGAATTCACCGAGCAACAAAGGGAGCTGCATGATGCATTGCTGAAGGTACAGGGGGAGATATTTGCGAATATACATGGATCATCATGTGTTAAATTCATGATGACAACAATTAGGCGACAAGCAGCAAGTTGTCTTTTCGGCCTAGCACCGTTTATCGAAGAAATCCTTTCTCGTCATATTAGTGAGGAAGAACTCTCCGAATTGGATGTTGAGGATTTTACAGCCGATCCTGACGAATGGGGCACCGTAGCGGAAAAAGTCCAAGCGGTGGTGAAGATGGCCCAAGAGTTGGACTCTGTCGACCCAAAACTGATGACCATGATCTCACTCATTCAGGCCAAACAAGACGCAACACAGCACGCCAACCATCGCGTGATGGTTTTCAGCTCCTTCAGGCACACACTCCGCTATTTGCATGAGGGGCTCCAAGGAACCGGTGTTCGGGTGGGCATGGTACACGGGGACGTGCCAGATGAGGACCGAACGACTTGGAAAGAGCGATTTGAAAAAGATCGAGACGATCCAGAAGCAGTGGATGTCTTGCTCTTTTCAGAGGTCGGTTGCGAAGGCCTGGATTACCAGTTCTGCGATTGCATGATCAATTATGATTTACCTTGGAATCCCATGCGGGTCGAGCAGCGAATAGGACGCATTGACCGCAATGGTCAACAGAGTGAATTTGTCAGCATCCATAATCTGATCACGCCGGGGACGGTAGATGCTGACATCTATGACCGCTGTCTGTTGCGAATTGGATTATTCGAACAGGCCTTGGGAGATAGCGAAGACATCCTTGGCAAGATCACCGCGGACATTCAGAACATCGCCGTGGATCCAAAACTGTCAGCGGAAGAGCGACGCGAGAGATTCCAGCAACTGGCAGACAATGAAATCCGGCAATTGCAAGAAGAACAACGACTTGAAAAAGCAGAAGCTGGCCTGTTCGGGATTGACTTGCCCTCTCAGCAAAGAATCGCGGAAGAAGTAGAGAATGCATCCACCTATTGGCTAACACCCGATGCGATGAACAATCTTATCGACTGCTATTTGGGTAGGGTAAATGATTCGGCAGCGGTGCTCGGCGAGCATCCACTAAAGACACTGAGGACGAACCAGGAGGTCAGAACTCAGCTGCTGAGCGATACGCGACAGCTGTCCGGAAAAGTGACCCCTGTCCAGCGAGATTGGGAGCGATGGCTAAAAGGAAACGATCCCCACCTATCGATTACTTTCGATGGAGGATGTGCAAACGAAAACCGGACGGCTCAGATGCTGACGCCCGTACACCCACTTGTCCGTCAGGCGGCTAGAGCTCTTGACGCACCTACGCATGTTGGTGTTCAACTCCAGGTAATAGCAGCCGACTTACCTGAGGGCAATTATACTTTTGCTATGTTCCAGTGGGAACTGGTTGGCCTGCGACAGGATCTGAATATCGTGGTCGTGTGTCAGGACCAGCAGATCGAAGAGAAGCTGTTGGAATTGCTCCAGACAGCTCAAGATGCCGAGGGAGTCACGGGAGGCGATGTCTCGGAGGAAGCGATCCATACACTGGAGTCTCGTCATCACGAACGTTGGAGCGAGGCCTTACAGGATTTTCGAGAACGGGTTATGAAGACAGCACAATTCAAGCAGGAGACATTGAACGCCAGCCATAAAGGACGGATGGCAATGCTCAATGAGCGGTTGAAGAAGGCGACGAACGAGAAAATACGTCGCATGAAGCAAGGCGAGATCGATCGTGCCGTTCGCGAGTACAACCAGCTGCTCGCTGACCTGCAAGCCAACTCGGAGCGGGCTGATATTACGACCGAGCGGGTTATAGTCGGCACCATTACGGTCATTCACGGATAGTTTCTTTAGACTTGAGAGGCCGACTGTGCATGAGACCCAATCGGACAGCAGGCAGCGTTGGGCGTTCCTGGAACAGCTTCGTGCGAAACGTCAGAAACTGGCAGATGTGCTCAGTGACGAGGAGTACTCCGGGATCCGAGAGATCGTCGAAGAACTCTACCCCGACCGTGCACACTTCATTTATGAACTGTTACAGAACGCCGAGGACACTGGATAGGGATGAAGACTCGTTGCTCCCGAGTTCCATTCGAGCGTTTGTCGCCGAAGCGGCATAGCCCAGAACCCAAAGGAGCAACGAGCCATGAATAGTGTACCAGTCTTTGTTGGACTTGATTACCACCAAGATTCCG
>JAJDED010000009.1 GCA_029259915.1 Planctomycetota bacterium
CGCAAACACGAAAAGGACACCTAAGCAATTCTAATTCGTACCACGGCGATTCTCAAGGGGGGAATGCACTATCCTCCCATCGTGGAAGCGACGTACCCACGCCCGTCAAACCTTGAAGCCGATCAACTCTGCGAATAGCTCGTCAGCCAGTTCTAGCATATCGGTCGGTTCAGCTTCCGCATCTTGCCGGGCAGGCACCGCGGAGAAAGCCGCAGCAGCAGGGCTCAATAACGAATCGTGCTGCGCCAGCGCAGAGTCTCGAGCAGATTCGGTGGCGATTGTCTCCTCTAGCACCATTTCGTCGTTGCTTTCGGCAGTCGAATTCAGCCACAGGGTGGCCAGTGCTGCGTCTACAATCTTGGTCGAGCTGGCTGACGTAGCTTCCGGCGCGAACAACGCAGAAGCGATTGGGGAGGCACTTACACCGTACTGGGATTGCCACACAGCCAGATCATTGCTGTCGACATCAGTATCGCCATCCGCATCACCATCGCTCTTCACGGCATCGGGGATTGGAATACCGAAACCACGTTGCCAGGCTAAGAAGTCCGCCCCGTCAACATCGTTATCGAAATCAAAATCGGCGCCGACGCCCTCTTCTCTAACGGCGAGAAATTGATCCGCGGTAACACTGTTAAGCTGTGTTTCTCGCCCGCTTCCCCACACGATTCGCACGTCCGCAGTTGTCGCTTGCCCCAACCCGAATTCCAAAGCGAGGCTGCTGGTGGTCGAAGCATTGGAATGTCCCGAGAGCACCTCTTCCATCCGTGTTTCGTCGGAGTCGATTACGCCACTGCCATCAAAGTCGGCCGTGACATAGGCTCGAGCGCCGATTGCATCCCGAGTCGATTTGAATTGCCCCGACAGGGTTGGATCGCCCTCGAGCTCGAGAGTCAAAAAGTGGAATCCTGGGTTCAGAGCAGCCGAGTTGTTTTGGTAGAACTGGATGCCCGGGTTGCTGCCGGCCCATAACCACTGCGCAGCTTCGCTCAAACCATCACGGTTGAAATCGGCCACGGCTACGCCGCGGGTGGAATGGGTCGAAGTCAGTCCGGCCGCGACGGCCTGTTCTGTCATAACGCCATTGTCGTCCTGCAGATGCAAGAAGGATCGGAGATTGACCTCAGTCCCTACCAAGAGATCGACGCGCCCATTGTTATCAAAATCGTGGAAGTTGGCGCCCCAAGAGAAGTCGTTGTTGATCGTCGTTCGCGTGAAACCCAGGCTGCCGGTGTCTGCGAGGTTGTTGATCCAAATTGGGTGCGCAACGGGCAGCAGAGTGGAAAAGTAGTCCAAGTCGCCGTCGTTATCCAAATCGGCGACCGCCACGCCCATGTCTGAACTTTCGTTGCCTCCGAAGCCGATCTCGTATGACACCAAATGGTAACCCAGCCACTCTCCCAACTCGTCAAGGCCTCGATTCAAGTAGAGTATGTCGCGATTGGGAGCCACTCCGCCGCCTCCCATCGTGGCGACGATAAGATCCTGCCAGCCATCGTTGTTGAAATCCGCGAACTGTAACCCATTTTGTCCGCTGAACTCAGCCGGCAATGTGGGATCGTTAAAAGTGCCATCGGAATACGCCCAGCCGCCAACCTGTTCCCATCCGGACGACGGACCTAACTCATCGAGAAAAAATGCATCTACCATGCCCGACAGCGCCGGTCCTACACCACCCGTGGCGTCGATCATCTCGGCAACGATAGTCAGATTATCTCCCGCAGAGACGCCCGATAGCGTTAGCGTGTACGTGTTGAACTGAAAATCGGGTGCGGCGGCCAGAACATCGATCGTGTCGGAACCTCCCGTACCATCGGACGTGATCGTTACTTGAAAACCACCAATGACAGACGGAAAATTCTCTTCGACCTTGGCATCGAACCGCAACGTATAGTCGCCGGCAGCTGCGGCGGTGACACCCTGGGTTACCTGCGCGTCGACTGGGCTGCCTGGACTCCCTTGAAAGCCTTGAAACCACACACCCTTGGCCCCGTCGCTGGCGGCCCAGGGAGCTGTCTGGAATTGTGCCGAGTTGCCTTGAATGGTCATCACCCAATTGCTGTTGCTGGTCTGGCTGGATCCCGTCGCAAGTTCAAAGCTGCCGTCGTCCACCAGATTGGTTGGCAATACGTATCCGTTAGCCCCCATCGTGATATCGGTGAACGTACCGTCGCCATTATTCAGATAAAGCGTGTCGCGTTCGCCGAGTCGTCCGTCACCCGATTCGGCCGGATTGCCGTTGGTACCGTCCCAACTTCCGACGTAGATGTCGACCCAACCATCGCGGTTCACGTCGGCCCATGCGGCGGCCAGCGTGTCGTCCAGCAATGTGGTAGTGAAGAGCGGATTGGGATTTACGAACGTAGCGTGCTTCAGACCGTTCTGGTCGTCTCCGGGAGGATCGGTCGGCGTCGGATCGGTCGAGGCCGTAGCATCAATATAGCGCAAAGACAGCGGATCACCGCCGCCGCCGGGGTGATCCTCCATCCACATGTTTTTGAACAGGATATTGTCTGACCGAAAATTGGTTAGATAGATATCGAGATCGCCGTCGTTGTCGTAATCGGCTGCTACCGAGCCCGTGGAATTTCCGGCCGTGTACGACGTACCGCCGTCGCCTACCGCCCGAACGAATGTTCGGCCGCCCACGCCGTCGTCGACGTTGATGTAAAGCCGGTTTCCACGGCTAGATGGTCCGATGAGATAGAGATCCGCATAGCCATCTCTGTTCAAATCAGTAAAGGTGAGCCCGCCGGCATGGAATTCGCCAGACCCACCAAGCAGGCCGCCGAGACCAATTGATCCGCCGACCTCCGAAAAACTGGCAGCGGCAAGTAGCCGGCGATCTTCTAGCGCTTCGAGATGAAGACGACGATCACGATTAGAGATTCTTTGCTCGGACATAGCTTTACAGACTGCAATTAAGTTAGGTCAAAATCGGTCTTTGAATCTTGTCATTTTACCACTACCTGACGTGACCGCCAACAATTCACGCACTATTAGCGACTCCTAACCTAGGCTCATTGGGAAGACCACGAAGCCTCTAAAGGCTCGGAGCGTTGCGATGACAACATGCGCGTATAGGGGACGCATGTTGTTGCAATTGGCGATGTTGAGGGCACTGACGGCAGTACAAAGGTGGCCACGGAGCGATTTGCCTTGGTCTTGCTCCAGGGCAATCACTTCATAAGGATAAAAGAATAATTAAACACCAGGAAATCGCCCTATTCTTCACTCCGGTTCGGTGCACGCCTGATGAACAGTGGCGTATATTTGCTCGTCTTCGTTAGGCATGACGCAACGGAGATCCAGGAGCAGCTTTTCATCGTGCACTCTTCCCATGACCGCTGGCCGACCCATTCGCAGTCTCTGCGCGAGTGCGGCAAGATCGACTTCTGAGTGTCTCAGTGCGATAGCACAACTGGGCAATTCATTGCCCGGAAGAGAACCACCGCCCGCATAGGAAACACTATCAGTCACTGTAACCTGCCACCCAGGGAGTGCCGTCGACAGTCGTTCCACCAACCTAACGGCTCGCTTCCGTAACTGATCCACCGGCGTTCGCAGTAGCCGCAAGAAAGGGATAGATTCTAGTATGTGGGGATCTGACAGAGCACGGCGGTAGATGGCCAACGTAGCCTGAAGAGCAGCCAAAGTCAGCTTATCGACTCTCAAACCGCGACTCATCGGATGACGCGAAAGCCGACGAACATGGGCCTCTTTGCCGACAATCACACCACATTGGGGACCGCCCAGCAGTTTATCCCCGCTGAATAAAACTAGATCAGCACCCTTTCGAATGCTGTCGTACGCAATCGGATCAGATTCTGACACACCAGCTTCCGTGTCGACCAGGGCCCCAGAACCGATGTCATGAACGACAGGGATGTTGTGAGCTCTTCCCAGTTCTACGAGTTCCTTGAGGTCGGGGCGCTCAGTAAAACCTACAACACGATAGTTGCTGGTATGAATGACCATCATAGCGCCGGTTTCTTCATTGATCGCTCTGTTATAATCTTCTAGTCGCGTCCGATTGGTTGTGCCAACCGCCCGAAGCCTGGCTCCATATGCCTGAAATACCTCCGGTAAGCGAAATCCACCGCCAATTTCAATCAGCTCTCCATTCGACACGATTGCTTCACGCCCTGAAGCAAACGTGGCCAGCACCAGTCCGGTGGCGCCGGCATTGTTGTTGACGACGTGTGCAGCCTCAGCTCCAGTGAGAGCACACAAATCGGCCTCGACACCTTTGGTGCGTTGTGTTCTATCTCCAGAAACGAGATCGGTCTCTACATTGCAGTATCCTGCTGCCTGGCAAATCGCATCAACAGCTTGTTGGGCCAGTGGAGCCCTCCCTAATCCAGTATGAAGAATGATGCCCGTCGCATTGATGACGCTTCTTATTTCAAGCTGCATGCCCTCGTTGAGCAGAATGATGACATCATCCGCCAGTTTTTCCAACGCACAAGCAGCATCATCGAAGTCATCACGTTGCATCTGGTCGCGCAGTTGACCGAGACTGTCGCGCGCCGCCTCGCGCGTTCGCTCCCTTCCAAATCGTTGAGCCGCTTCTGCGAGTTTAGTTGTCTCTAGCAACTCGTGAATGCTGGGCAGTTTCCGAAGCGAATTCGATATTGAGTCTGTTGATTGATGCGGGGTCATGTTACATGCAAATCCTGCGGGGTAATTCTGCGGCGATCACCGGTTCGCTCTGTAATTCCCAGTTTATCAAGGTACTCACATAAGGGCACTGCGTATTTTCGGGACAGACCAAACGCTTCGCGGAATTCGCTAACCGTCCAACCCTCGTTTAGTGCCCACAAAGTGCGGACTCGGTTGATAAGTTTTTGTTCTTCTGCACGGTGCAAGAATATTCTCGCACGTCGAGCAGCTTTTCGGTCACGTGACTCCTTGTCTGGCAATCGAACCAGCACTTCCGAGTCGACAGCCAGTTGAAGCAATGACTCGATTTCGTCTTCTTTCAGACTGAAGTGATCGGCAAAGTCGCCCACATTTGGGGGCGAAAGCCCCGCTTCTAAACAAGCAGTGATCATCGCTCTTGAAACCTCAGACTGACCAGCGGTGAGTTGGCCTCTCCAGTCGGGGTGAGCGAGGCCTTCTGTGTTGTAAAGCACTCTGTTTTGTTCGGCAAGCTGCTGGACGATTGCTTCTAGAAGACTGGGCGGATCTAGATAGGAAAAAGATCGCTTCAATCTGCCGAGAGGTATGTATGACTGCAGTGGTGCGGACTTGTGCTCTTCAAGAAGTTTGTTGAGAAGCCGACTTTCAAAAAAGTCGTTGACCTCATGATGCAGCAGTCGTCGCAGGTTACCACATTTGAACGACCTAAGAACTCCCGCCGAGATAAGTCGATCAGCAGTAACTTTTCCACTTACAACACCTATGCGAGTTGAAAGCGTGTCTGCGTCCCAGTTGCGAGAACCGGCCAGCGCGGCAATGGCCGTCATGCGTTGTTCTTCGTCCCCAGTTGCCAGCTCGCGAATTTTTTGGATTCGGTATGTATCCGATCTCTTGATTCGGTAGGCAAGTGGGTCAACGATCCAACCACCTCCAAGGAGAACATTCTCCGACAAACCGCGGAGAATATATGGCTGATTCCAGACAACGCACACGTCTTCCCTCAGTTCAATTTGTGCGTAGTGAGCTAATCTAGTGTTAGAGTCCGTCGTCGAAAGTAGTCGCAATTGCCCTACGTGTTCGGCGGTACCGGCGTAGAACTTGACATCCGTGCGCGACTTGAGCCGGAGTTCTCTATCTGGACTAGTCTCAAAAATCACAGTTATCAATTTGCTTGGCTGGAGGCTTCCCACGCTTGCGAGCGTTTGTCCGCGTCCAATATCTCGATAATGTACGCCACTTAGATTCAATGCGGCGCGCTGGCTCCTCCCAACCATATCAACGCTCTGGGAATGGCTCTCAATCGCTCGAACCTGCACGGAAATTCCCTGAGGCATCAACTCGAGTCCGTCTCCCACCAACGCGGATCCGGACGAAACGCTACCCGTGACGACTGCGCCATGTCCCGAGGAAGAGAATGAGCGGTCGATGGCCATGCGAAATGGGCCGTCAGGGTCTCTTGTGGCTATGTGGTGTGCCTCAGCATGGAGAGCTGCGCGAAGATCGTCCAAACCGGCCCCAGTTTTTGCACTCACCCGGACGACAGGGGCGTCTTGCAGAAAAGAGTCGGACACGAGTGTCGCAACTTCCTCTTCAACCAGTGCGAGCCACTTTTCATCTACGAGATCACATTTTGTGATAGCGATTACGCCGGTCGACAAACCTAGAAGACGAAGCACCTGGAAATGTTCCTGAGTTTGCGGCATTACACTTTCATCAGCCGCGACGACAAGCAGTGCCAGATCGATGCCGGTAGCCCCGGCTAGCATATTCTTGATCAATCCTTCGTGGCCAGGAACATCCACGATGCCAATCGCAAGATCGTCGTACTTCAGCACCGCAAACCCCAAGTCGACGGTAATACCACGTCGCTTCTCTTCGGGCAGCCGATCGGTTTCTATGCCGGTTAGCGCTTTGATGAGAGCGGTCTTGCCATGGTCGATGTGACCTGCCGTGCCGAGTAGCAAATTGCGTTTCATGCGGCTACAATTTCGTCCAACATTTCCTTGAGGATAGACTGCGGTTTTCAAGGATAAAATATACCAAAGAATCTCTCGTTTTTCACGAGTCCTTATTTACTATCAGCCGGTTAAGCAAGAAACTTACTGTTCACCGTGATCGGAAGAACTCCTTGAACGATATGCTACCTAAGCACGACATTGTATTGCTCGGCGCGGGACATACCAACGCCCACATCATACGAATGTGGCGAATGGGAGCCATTCCGGAGACGCGACTTACTTGTGTTTCCAACCATCTGGTCTCCACCTATTCCGGCATGCTTTCCGGAACCCTTGCGGGTCAGTATCAAGCGTTGCAAATGGAGATTGATCTCGTTCGACTCTGTGCTGCGAGTAACGTTCGCTTAATTCATGCCAACGCGACGGGATTGGACGTCGAGCATCGTCGTCTTCTGCTGCATGGACGGCCTCCCGTCCACTTTGACGCTCTGAGCATCGGAATCGGCTCGCGACCGAAGACAATTCCAGACAGTGAGATTGGCCTGGCGATTAAGCCAATGCAGACATTTTTGAAACGACTGGAGGCGAAGTTCAAAGCATGGAAATCTAACGCTGTGGGCCGTCCCTTACGCATGGTGATCGTGGGTGGGGGTGCGGCGGGAGTTGAAATCACTTTCTGCCTGCCACCGTTCGTTGAAAGGATGATAGGCCGGGGCGTTCCTATGGAATTAAGTATCGTTGAAAGTGGCGGTAAAATCCTGGCAGGGATGCCACGCCGCACTCAGGCTCTGACATTACGAGAGCTTTCCAAGCGAAACGTCGGGCTGAAGCTGAACTCTCGCGTAGAAAGCGTTATGGACGATCACATCGTGCTGGACAATCAAGAGGAGCTTCCAGCCGATCTCGTAGTTTGGGCGACTTCAGCGATGGCTCAAGATCTGTTGGCTAATTTCGGTTTACCTGTGGACGATCGCGGCTTTCTATTGACTCGAGACACCTTACAAAGCGTCGGGAGCGACGCAGTCTTTGCTGTCGGAGACGCGGGAACGATCCAAGGGTTGAACCTGTCTAAGGCTGGTGTTTACGCGGTGCGTCAGAGCCCTATCCTTTGGGAAAATCTTCGCCGTTTCTTGCGAGAAGCGCCCCTAAAGAGATGGCGCCCTCAGAATACATTCCTTACCCTGATCAATTCGGGCGACGGTCGAGCCATTGCGACTTATCGCGGATTGAGCGCGCATGCTAAGTGGTGCTGGCATCTCAAAGACTGGATCGACTCGCGATTCATGAATAAGTTCCAAAACTACCAACCACCCCCCACAATGAATGATCGTCCCGAGACGCATGAAGAGGACAATCACCCAATGCAGTGCGGCGGTTGTGGTTGCAAAGCGCCGGCAAGCCTCCTTGCCCACAGCTTGCCGACAATCAACAATCCCCAAACCGACCACATCCTGTGCGGCATCAATCCGCCGGATGATGTGGCACTGGTGGAACATGGCGCCGGTAACGCTGTTGCAGCAACTACCGATTTCTTCAGTGCCTTCATTGACGATCCCTACCTTTTGGGGCGTGTCGCAGCATTGAACGCTTTAAGCGATCTTTATGCCAAAGGGGCCAAACCGCGGGCGGCACTTTCGATCGCAGTGCTTCCTTCAGGCCCCTTGCTACAGCAACGAATACTATTGGATGATTTGCTCGCTGGGGCGATGCACGAGTTCAAAGATCCTGGTGTACCGATTGTAGGCGGGCATACAATAGTTGGGCCCAAATTGACTTTTGGATTCACCCTCCTTGGCGACGCGGTTGCTGAGAGCGTGATGCGCAAGACCACGCCGTCGCCTGGTGACTGTCTCGTTCTGACTAAGCCGCTTGGGATCGGCATTTTGCTGGCAGCACACATGCGAGCCGCTTGCCAATCGGATTGGTGGGAAGTGTTGGTCCACACGATGCTCGATAGCAATCAACCTGCGTCGTTGGCAGCCAAACGCCTTGGGGCTTCTTCAGCGACGGACGTCACAGGCTTCGGCCTGGCAGGTCATTTGCTCGAAATGCTGGCTGTCAAAAACCTTTCAGCCGAGATATCACTTGGATCAATTCCACTACTGCCTGGCGTTGCCGAACTCCTGGATCAAGGCATAGAAAGTACTCTCGCTCCAAGTAATCGCGAGAGCATCAACAGAATCGAGGTGCCGTTACTATCGTCCAGCAGTCCTGAATTCTCCGCCCTGTTTGATCCGCAAACTTCCGGTGGATTGCTGCTAGCCATCGATAGGCTGCGAGCGGAAGAGATGCTGTCCGCTTGCGGGCCAGCAGCAGCTTTGATCGGTAGAATTATGGAGTCTGACGAGTACGGGACGAAGCTTCGGATCACAAGCTAGCTGCCAAAAATAATTCGGTTAGAATCAGATATTTACGTTCCTTGATATTTACGTTCCTTGGAGAGGAGAGAGACCTGCTTCTTTGAACTCATCAATCGCGTAATTAGAAAAACCGGGAAGTGCTAGTCAGCCTGGTGGCGGCCGCGGTCTTCAAAACCGTTGTGCGGAGCGGCAAATACTTCGCAGGTGGGTTCGATTCCCATGCACTTCCGTTTTCGAACTTCCTCATTGCCATTTCGGTGCGAATTGGAGTGCTGGGGCATCCGTTATTTACTGCTGTCTGTACTGTCCTGCATTTTTTCAAGCATCAGTTCGATTTCGGGGTTGGACATGAACATTTTCCAACACAGTTTTGTGCGATAGTTCTCGATCATTGGCACCATGGGTCCCTGATCGATCGCTAGATTTCCGGGAGAGACCCAGTCCCGATCGAGATTAAAAGCATCGTAAAAACCGAAAGGCCCCCAGATTTGTTTGCCGTATTCGTGATAGAGGTGTCGGATTGCGGCCATGGATTCCTTGGGCGTGTAGGGTATTGCGCAAATCGCGGCTGTCGGCGCGATCGTTCCGTCATCCCGGTTGATTCCCGGCGCGTGTGCCTTGTACCCATCTGGATTCAAACTTGCCGTCAGTCCCCAGAGCCCTTCGCCGTATCCCTTGTGTTTGCCAGGATTGTCGATGCAGTAGGCACGATTGATCAACGTCGTGTTGCGATTGTTCTCATAGTAATTGCAAAACCGATCGTTGAAACGGTTCGGGTCGAGGCCAAGGAATGAGTAGTGCGTGAAAAAAAGCGGCTCACTCATCGACCTCCCGACCGGTTTCGTAATGCCGAAGTACTGTTTTCCGTCCGCATAGTGTTGAAGTTCGCTTACCCACCCTTCGTAATAATATTCCGCAGGAATAGAATGAGTCGGCGATGCGATCGCCAGCAGGTAAGTGATCATGCACTCGTTGAAGCCGACGAATTGGTGATTCATTTTCCAATGGTGATTTGGTGACCAATGCCAATAGAGCCGTTTGTTGCCTGGTTCGCGCAAGTACCAATCCCATTCGACTTCCTTCCATAGGCGTGTAATTCGTTCTCGCAGCTCATTCTCGACTGGGTTTTCTCGATCGAAATATTGGCCGACGGTAAGCATCCCTTGAATCAGAAATGCGGTTTCAACAAGGTCGCCGCCGTTGTCCGCTGGGCCGGAGAAGGGAATGGTTTCGCCCGTTGTGCAATGGAGCCAATGCGACCAGACTCCATGGTAGCGGTCCGCTTTTTCTTCCAAGAAACGGACCATCTTCAGCAGTCTCTCGGCAGCCTGAGAGCGCGAGACGAAACCTCGGTCGGCGCCCACCATGATGGTCATCAACCCGAAGCCTGTCCCGCCTGTTGTACACGTCTCGCACGGGTGCGTGTAATAACCTTCTCGCGCTAGTCCGCTTGCCGGGTCGGCGAAGTCCCAAAAGTATCGGAACGCTGCCTCTTGGATTGAAGTTAACAGTTGCTCGTCGGTCATTGCACTCGACGTTGCCGACACTACTCTGGAAGGTTGTGACTCACTGCCGTCTTTGCCGACATGAGTCACGCGGTAATAAAACGTGCGATTATTTTCACCGAAGAAATCACTGTAAATATGCAAAGGATGCACAGATCGATTGATCAGTTCAAAAGGACCATCCTCGGAGTCGGCGCGGTAGATATTGTGTCCGCGCAGGGTCGGATCTGAACTCGGTGCCCACTTTAGGTCGACGCGACTATCGTGTCCCTGGGCCGTTAGTTCATGCTCGACAGGAGACTTTCTAGAGGCACTTTGAAAAAGGCACGGACAGACGTTTGCCCTTCTGATGGCTTCTTCCGGGCCCCGTAGTTCGATCTCCCGAATCGTGACAGGTGTGTTCGAGTCAGCCGGTCTGCTCAGATTCAATCGGAGATACCTTGCCGACTGCGTCTGGCCTAGAATCAGGCTATGCTTGTCGACGCTGATGGCGCTCTGATCGGAAAGAAGCAACCAATTGATTCCGTCTTCGGATACTTCCAACACAATCGTTCCAACATACGAGTCTCCCCAATAGACGCATACTCCCGACAGGTCAATGTTTTCTCTAAGGTCGACGACAATGCTCTGATCTGGCTCTGCTGAACTTTGCCAAATAGTTTGCTGGTCGCCGTCTATAACCACCTCTGGAGAAATGTTTCCTGAAGGAGAAGATGTGGTAACAATCGGTTTTTGGTCCATTCCAAACAGCTCGATTTCCCACAAGGATGCTCCCCATTCCGAATTACGTTTGTCACAGAGTAGTCGCCAAAACCGGCCGGTTGCCGGTGGAAAGTAAAACTGGTCGACATGCCCGTGACCCTCATTGATGTTCAGACATGTCTGCCAGTTTTCGGCGTTATCCGAGTACTGCAAACGGAACTTGTTAGCCCTCGCCACTTCCCAGCTCAGTTGAACGCCGGTTACTGTTGCAGGGTGCCCAAGGTCGATCTGGAGCCAATGACCGTCCTCGAACGGACTGCTCCATCTCGTGGCGTAATCGCTGTCGATAGCAAACTCCGCCCGGAAATTTTCGGCTTGAACGTCAGACGCTGTGACAACCCAGTTCGTTTTTGCAGGGACCACCGATACTGGCTCTACTGCTAAGGAGGAGAGGGCAACCGCCACCGTGACCAACCAGCCCGACAGAATCCAGGGAAAGCCCGGTACTGATAAGGCCTGAAGTGTAGGAAACCGATTAGAATTAATACGTGGATTGCGAGTTTTCATCAGTATGTCGATATTGGATTGTTTAGTTGCGGCCGGGCCTTAGTGGGCCTCAGAGTGCCAATGGATTGTCACGTGTCGGACCTCGGGGGAAAAGGTGATCCCCTGGTCGTCGAAAGTCTTTACGGTTTGGCCGTCCACCTCCACTCTTTCCGGAACAGTGGCCCAAGGCCAATTCAGACGAAACCCTGAATTTCCCTTCAAATTCCCACCGATCTCGACTTGCAGAGTATCGGCAGTGAGTCGGGCATCGAAATCCAAGGGGCCGAAGTGTGTCGGAACATCGCGTAACCTGATGCCTTCGCCGAGTAACCAGTTTTTCGGTGGGGCGACCAGCAGACGCAATTGGTCGCCCTGTTCAACGAAGACCATTCCCAAAATCGTATTGACGAATCCAGAGCCAACCCATGTATGTGGCATATCTCCAATGTAGCTGCCGAGTCTTTCGTTACTATGAACGACTTCTGCAAAATGTCGCCATCCGACGGGTCGCCGGCCTAGCATAAGAAAGTTGAGAAGCGTCTCCGCTCGTTTGGGCTGGTTTAGCAACGCGAAACTCATCAGATTGCGAATCTCATACGGCGTGTATCCAAACTTTTCGCCGGGCAAAGCACGTTTGACAACGTCGTCGAAATACTTGTCGTAGGTATTGGCCAACAGATCTGGCCGCATTACGCCGAGTTGACCACACGGATAAATGCCGATGGAGATTGACGTTGGGTCGGGATCGCCGTAGTCCGCCGACGACGGCAGAAAATCGATTTGTTTGAAATCAACCGTCGCGTTGATCGTGCTACGCACGGCGTCGGCAAGTTTCTTGTGTTCGCTTAGCGCCCATTCTGCGATATCGTCGCGATCCACTCGTAGCGCAACGTCGTGGAGGTCCATCCAACCTTTCAGGGCCCAATAGTCGTCCCAATAGCTATGCACGGGCGTCGCATAGCCCTCGTGACTGATCGACGGGGGAAGGATGCCCCTGAATCGATCGCGCGCCGGTTCGTCAAGCATGTGATCGGGCTCTCGCGTTCGCTCGCAAAGCTCGGCGGTGCATCGCATCACGTCCACTAGTTTGTCGAAGTGCTGACGCAGAAAACTTTCGTCTTGCGTAAGGCGGTAGTAGTTGACAACCGTAAAGACAAACTGACCTTGAGCGTCGTACTCGATCTCGCCGTAGCCGCTGTACCGCGAGCCGTCGCTGTGAATGATCGGGGGAACTAAGCCTCGGTCAGGGCCACTGTCGGGCACTTGATTGGAATACCATTCAACATAGCGCTCCGACTCTTCGAATAAGCCCAGGCGCATCAGAGCGGTTGCCGTGAGAGAGCCGTCTCGGATCCAAGAACGATTGTAATTTCGCGAGCCGGGCTGAATCGCGTCGCCGTCTTGGTTAATTAAGATATATCCCGTTTGGGCACGCAACGTGTCGCTTACTTCCGGATCGCCAACCTGGATGGTCACTTTGTCCAAGCGACGGCGCCAAAACTCAAGTTGATTCTTGCGGAGTTGATCGAACGCAGTAGACGGATCGACAAATGACTCATCGTCGCCTTGGAGGATTTTCGAGACGTTGTTGGCATTGTCATGCAATGGGATTCCAACAACAACGGTTCTATTCGTCCTTGGTTGCAAGTCGTAGTCGAACGAAAACGCCGCAGACGCCAAGCCCTGCTTGTCTTCTGCAGTGACCGACTCGGGAAGAGCTCCCTCTGCAAGAAAACGCAGTACGTCACCGTTGCTGCTATTGAATTCGGCAGCGCCAAAAGCGCTAGGCTTGTCCAAGACGACATAGACCACTTCGTCGTTAGCGACCAATCCACGCTGGTTACCGCCCAACGGTTCGGCATGGATGGCGTGAATTGGCGCGATTCCCCCGTGCTGCCAGCGTGGATTGACTTGATGGGGACGGATCGCCAGGAAAAACGTCCCCGTCTGCGCGCGATCGGAGGTGTTGACAATGCGGTATCGCACAAAATTAGCCGAGGCCCCGGGCTCGCCACCTGGGATGGCTTCGACGATTAGCTTGATGTCATCGGTATGCCAGACGACCGTTGGCAGCGGTAACCAGTTTTCAGCCAAGGTCTGCTCACGCTTCGGTGCGTCGATAGCCGTAATCAATTGGCCGCTTGTGGTCCGCAGAAAGGGCATCAACATCGGGCTTCCGGTCTTCGCTTCAACGCTTCCATACTCGTCGATCAGCGATTCTTCGGTGTCGCGCGGCAGGCCGACGATTGTCCAATAAGACTGACGCCTCAACACTTGCTCGGGATAGTAGCCTGCAGGCCACTTCGTAGCGATGTTCCGATACAGCATCATGGGGCCGACTGCCTCACCAGGACTGCGCACGGCGATCTCTCGGATGACAATCGGCGTAGCCGGATCAGCTGGATCGTCCAGTGTCAGCCGGAGGAATCTCGCCGAATGCTCATCGCCCACGACCAGATCAAAGTTGCCGATGCTATCGGCAACATCGGCAGTCCGCTGCCAGTTTTGTCCGTCTTTGGATGTTTCCAAAAGGATATTCCGAGAATAGGCATCGCCCCAGTCGATGCGAACTCCAGTCAGCTTGAAATTTTGGCGCAAATCAACCTCGACTGTCTGTAGTGGCTCCGAGGAGCCTTGCCAAACGGTTTGAGGATCGCCATCCATGAGGCCGGCCAGTTTCTCGTCGTTCGATGATGGCGATACGCTGATGATTGGCTGCTTTTCAGTACCGAGCAGATCGACTTCCCACAACGACGAGCCCCAACCGGTGGCACGTTCGTCGCAGGCAATTCGCCAGTAGCGAGCTGTTGTCGGCGTAATATAAAGCTGATCAAATTGTCCATCGCCCTCTTCGGTGCCGTAGCATTTTTGCCAAGTCTCGGCATCGTCGGAATAGAGTAGTCGGTACTTGCCGGCGAATGCAGTCTCCCAGTGAAGCATCGCGCCAGCAACTGTCGCCGATCGGCCAAGATCGATCTGCAGCCAATGTCCATCAGCGAACGGGCTGCTCCAACGCGTAGCCGGGTCGTTGTCAATGGCCAGCTCGGCTCCGTTACGTTCGTTTTGCTCGCCTGAAGCTTTAGCGATCCAAGTCGACTTCTGAGGAATAGAATTTTCGGCATGTGCTGCCGACTCGGGAGAACCAGCAGCAACCAGCAATAGAACCGAAGCGGCGTACAAAAATCGGCTAAGAAATTGCGAGTTACGTGACAAATCATGTATACTACACAGGCAATGAAAGCGCTTGCAGTTTTTGCCGATTATACGAAGTATCATAAAATCCCTCGATGACGGGCCAAGAGAACGAATCGTTTCAATCGTATGAAGAAAACGAGGCGCGAACCGTAGACAAACACAAGACCTCAATCGGTAGAGTTTATGCAATCTACTGGCAACTTGCAAGGATTCTTGTAAATCGCAGTTGAAAATTGGATCTTTCCCACATTACTGGGCCCACGAGGATGCGAGATTTCGTAAGTATTTTGCATTTCCAAAGGAGAGCCTTGTGCCATGATAGGGAAGCAATTAACCGAGGAGCAGATTGCCTTTACTCTTCAACAGCATGAAGTAGGAATCTTTAGAAATGAACAACGAAGACACTACATTCCCCAATCAATTCGTCTGGGGTGTGGCAACCTCGGCCTATCAAATCGAAGGCGCATGCAGCGAAAATGGAAAAGGAATGAGTGTCTGGGACGACTTCTGTCTCAAGGAAAACTCCATCTGTAACGGTGATTCAGGAACTGTCGCTTGCGACCATTACCATCGGTTCGTCGACGACGTAAGTGCTATTCGCGACTTGGGATCGCCTGCTTATCGGTTTTCTATTTCTTGGCCTCGGGTAATCCCTGACGGTATCGGCGATGTCAATCAGCCGGGGTTGGACTATTACGATGCTCTCGTCGACGAACTGTTAGCAGGACAGATCGAACCCTGGATCACGCTGTTTCATTGGGATTATCCACTTGCACTCTTTCAACGTGGCGGTTGGTTGAATCCTGAAAGTCCGCGATGGTTTGCCGATTATGTCGGACCTGTCGTCGACCGGTTGTCCGATCGTGTTCAAAATTGGATCACAATCAACGAACCCCAGTGCTTTCTCAAATTCGGGCACGCCGACGGTATTGACGCGCCGGGGCTTACCCTCGATTTTCAAGAACAGCTATTGGCTTGCCATCATACACTTTTAGCCCATGGGCTCGGCGTGTCGGCGATTCGGGAAAAGGCCAAGAAAAAGCCCTTCATTGGTTGGGCACCCGTTGCCGACGTCAAGATTCCAGCCACGGATGGGAATCGCGATCTTGCAGCGGCACGTCAAGCGACGATGAGTGTTTGTCCCGAATCACTGTGGAACAACACCTGGTACAACGATCCCGTATTTTTCGGCAAATATCCTGAGGAGGGGATTCAAGCTTACGGCCAATCGGTCCCCAAATACTCTTCAAAAGAAATGGAAATCATCTCGGCTCCGATCGACTTCTTAGGTTTGAACATCTACACGGGGTCGCATGTGAGCGCTGTGGAACCGGATGGATATCGCGAGTTGACTGTTCCGCCAGGTACCCCACGCACGACCACCGACTGGCCCGTTGTCGAAGAGTCGCTGTATTGGGGCCCGAAATTTCATTGGGAACGATACAAAACGCCGATCTACATCACTGAAAATGGAATGGCAAATGTCGACTGGATCGATATGGATGGAATCGTGTGGGATCCTCAAAGAATCGACTATACCAAGCGTCATTTGCTCCAGCTACGTCGCTGTATTGAAGAGCAAATCGATGTAAGAGGTTATTTCCATTGGTCGTTGCTGGACAATTTCGAATGGTCCAAAGGCTTCAGCAAAAGATTCGGCTTGATCTATGTAGATTTTCAAACGCAACGTCGGGTCATGAAACAAGCGGCTTACTGGTATAAGGATGTGATCGCTAGCAACGGTCGATCGCTGCGTGTCGATCCGTGACCGCACGATTCGACTTCTCTAGGGGCGTTTTTATCTTTTGGAAAATCAAAAATATCGACTTCGTGCCACAACTTAGGGAGTCATCGACGACCGCCAATGTCGCCACAAGACATACGTGATGAGCACCGCGCCCAAGCCGTAGGCAATCGCGGCACACCGTAGCAGCCATTCCTTGCCGTGCATGTCGAGCTGCTGGAGTGTGAGGGAAGTGGTGA
>JAJDED010000010.1 GCA_029259915.1 Planctomycetota bacterium
AAGGTCTGACGCGGGAGTGCCATTTCAGCATTCACGTTTGGTTCGAGTGGCAGAGAAGCAGCCGTAAGCTCGAACGTATCCGAGAAGATCGTATGAGGTCCCGTAGGGCCGAGCGTGGCAAAGCCGGGTGAGGCGACTCGGCCATCCGCGAGGGCAATGGCACCATTCAGCCCCGCCGTACTCAAGCGACCCATGGAGCCCCCGGTGTTGGTACCCCACTCAAAGGAGACACCAGTGGCTGCAGCGCCAGTTGGAGCACTGGCGAGAAGGTTCGCGGTTCCCAAAGTAGGAGGGGGCCCATCGTACAAGTGGATCAATTCGCTAGTGCTACCCAAGCCAGAAAAAGGGGCGAGGCCCGTGAACTGATTCTCCATCAAGATCTGGACCGACGGAGCCAAGCCCCAGTCCGAACGGAACGCAGCTTCAACACCAGCTTGAGCACTATCTCGCAGTATGATGATGGACTCACCGCTGGCAACTGAGATTCCGGTGGGGAACACAGCAGTTTGATTATTGGTAACATCACGGTCGATCCATTCGAATCCGTCGAGCGAGGCAGCGCTCAGTCCTGTGTTAGTCAGTTCCCACCAGTCCATGCTTTGCAGCAAAGGATTGGTACCACCTGGACTAGGCACCGCTTCGGTAATCACCAGATCGGCAAACGCCATTTGGCCGGCAAGACATAAGGCCAGCGATGCCAGGTACAGTTTTAGTTTCATCAGACACTATCCTCCAAAAGAAAAAAGAATAGAAAACACCGGCATTTTGGAATAACTTCAACCTGTTAATAACGATTGACCGAGCCACCAGAACATGTAGGATAATCGATTATTCAAAGATATCCAGTATATTTTTCAACAGAATCGGAAAAGTCGCACTATTTTTACCCGTTTGAAGAGGAAAACGGCACTTTTCTTGGGGGGGGATCCGCCAATCCTAGGAACTGCCGGCGGCAAAGACCGGGCGGTTCTCCTATTCGACACCATGAAGAAAGGGGTCGCCATTGCTACCTGCGGATTTGCTGGGACCGGTCAGGCTTCTCACGGTCCGAACAGTGAAAATTAACTAAACCGGTTTTGGCGTCTCTTAGCCCCACCGTATTGCAAGGCACTACTCAACCTCCTACTCGAACTAGCAGCGTTGAATTCGTTTGGAGAAGAGCAAATCAGCCTTTTGAATAACGGGTTTTACGATTATCACCTCCTTACTTTTCCGGGAAAACACGATGCGGCATATCTCGCTCATAACAGCAGCTTTCTTTGTTTCTTTTCTAGCTGGACAGCCGGTAAATGCAGTTGAAGGCGACGCGATCTTATTGAAACAGAGCAACTTCGACCACTCTTCAAGGGCACTGCATGACTACCTAGCCAAAAAGGACTCCAGTTATCGCTGGCAAGAAGTTCGCGATGGAGAAATTGCCGGCACAAAATACGTCGAACTCATCCTCACCTCGCAAACGTGGCGCGAGATCGTGTGGAATCATCGACTCTTCATTATCAAGCCCGAGAAAATAGATGCCAAAAAGCAATCGCTGCTGATCATTTCTGGTGGCAATTGGAAGGAGGAATTTTCCGACCCGTCTTATAAGGTTGCACCAGTCGAGGAAGTGGCCCTCTTTGCAACTTTGGCACAGCAGCTTGAATCTCCAGTTGCCGTGCTCTTGCAAGTCCCCCAGCAACCAATTTTCGATGGATTGACAGAAGATGAGATCGTCTCGTACACGTTTGACCAATTCTTTGACACAGGCGATCAAGAGTGGCCCTTACTCTTACCTATGGTAAAGAGTGCCGTGAAGGGCATGGATGCCGTCCAAGAGTATTGCGAAAAACAATGGTCGCTCTCTATCGAATCATTTACCGTAACCGGTAGTTCTAAGCGAGGTTGGACCACTTGGCTAACAGGAGCCTCTGACTCGCGCGTAACCGCCATTGCTCCGATGGTGATCGACATGCTTAACGTGAAACTTCAGATGGATCACCAACGAGAAACATGGGGAGAGTTCTCACCACAGATTGACGACTACACGAAAAGAGATTTCCCTGAGAAAATAAAAACGATTGCTGGTGAGTCGCTCTTGAATATCGTCGACCCTCTGGTATATCGAGAGTCGCTCAAACTCCCAAAGCTCATTATTCTGGGCACGAACGACCCCTTTTGGACTCTTGATGCACTCAACCTGTATTGGTCAGAACTCCTGGGGCCGAAACACATTGTTTATGTACCGAACAATGGCCATGCGCTGCAAGATATTCCTCGCGTTCTAGGTGGCATTTCGGCTTTGCAAGAACAAGCCGCACGTGGCGATCAACTTCCGGATCTGACTTGGGCGTTTCATGAAACGGCCGATAAAATCACGCTCTCTATCAAGTCCGATATTCCACCAACCAAGTGCCAAGTGTGGACCGCTAATTCGAAGACAAAAGATTTTCGCGAGTCATTGTGGACTGCTTCAGAAGTTTCTCGTAGTGGCGACAGCTATACTTTCGAAACCAATATCCCCAAAACCGGGTCGAAAGCGTTGATTGGCGAAGTCGTCTATGCTCGCAAACACTTGCCACTTTATCTTTCAACAAATGTGCATGTTATAAGTCCTGCTGAAATCGCTTCCCCAAACGAATGACGTCCTGGCGGCCAAAAAGCGCAAGGTAAAAGTATCCCGCTAAAGGCAATCTTGCGATAGCCCAAGATTGACGGAATAGGCTCAGTGCCTCCAGACCTATTTATTCCTCGCCGACGATGTAGGGGTCTGCCAGTCCCACCGCCATGACTCTTTGGCGTATATGGGAAACGAATCCATCAAGTGTCATTTGCTCTGAACCACTTTGGGAGGCAAGCATGTCCCGAAATTGAAGGCCATAGCACGGGAACAAGTGGCCGATTACCTTCGACTTTCTGCCACGAAGGCATCTGCATGTAGGGGATAATTTCATCCAACATCAAATCTACTTTGGATTTGCCATAATCGAGCGCGTTATGGCAATAAAGGGCATAGGTAAAGTTGAACCGATCTTTCTTGGAGCGTGACGGATTGCGTGCGGCGGTGTGGCCAAGTCAGACTCGAATAAAGATCTTCTGACGATATAGCCAGTAACAAAACACCCAAATAGCAAGGCCAGTCAGAGTCGATGTGACCATTGGCACGTAGGTGTCGCCAAATAACTCGAAAACACTTTGTCCCAAATGGGTTTTGAGCATCGTCGCCGTCCACGAGATGGTGAATTGGGTCATCATGTAGACGAGCAGCGAGTTCATGCCGACCACCGCCAGCACAAACCCCAGCCGGCGAAACGAGAGCACGTCGATCAACACGTACATGAAGGTGAGCATCAGGAAGCACCACCCACCGGCGAAAAGGACAAAGGACGGTGTGACAATCCTCTTGATGATTGGAAAAATGCACGTCGCTTCGAGTCCGTAACCGAGAGCCAATGTTAACAGACCGCCGACCGCCAACAGCGACGTTTTCCGCAGATCGCTACGGTGCGACCGCAGCAGCTCCCCGCTCATCAGCCCGAAGATCATAAACACCATCGATGGAAAAAACATGAATGTCGCGTATCCGCCCTCCTGGAATGTGAAAGGCTCTTCGCGGGGAAAGAGATTCAGCAACCGAACATCCAGAGCATGGCTAAAATCAGCGTTCTTGTGCCAGACGGGATCGAAATCGGCGAGATGGTTCTTGGCCCAAGACGCGCTCACGCCGACATCTGAATTTCCCATTGTTAGATCAATTCCTTCGGTGGGATAAGTAACGTACAAAAGCCCTGTCGTTACAAGAACCACAGCCACCGCGATAGCCTGAATTAGGAATGGTCGCCCCCAAAGCAGGAGCACGAACAGATAACCGAGCCCGATCATCGTCAACACATTGATGAAGCTCCAATTCGTTGAGGGACTGTCAAGCGAGACAAGAAACACACCTAAGAGAACCAGGATGACGGCCCGCACCGCAGCATGTTGAAACATCCTTGCATAGGAATCGCCCAGTTGCTTTCGCTTTGCGAAGGAATAGGGCATCGACACGCCGACCATGAACATGAAGGACGGCAAAATCAGATCCCACAAACTGCAACCGCTCCATTGTGGATGGGATGTGTGATACACGATCCCTTGCCAGAAAGAAGAGTCCGGGGCATCCTTCAATTGTCGAAGAGCAACGCCCCCCAGACCAAAGACGTTGGTGGCAAGCACAATCATGATCAGGCCACGATAGGCGTCCAGCGAGAGAAGCCGCTGAGAAACTGCGGGTGTTTGTGGGATTGTGGCTTCTCCGCTCGCCGTAACATTACCTGCATCGTCTCGTATCATGCTGTTATCTCCTGTCGGTACTGGGTGACACCGACTGCTGGCACTCAATCACCAAACAACCTCCTGGCCCCAGTTGCCACTGGGAAAGATCTTCACCGCTCGATTTATGGCGGGCTTCAAGAGATACGATCACTGTAGAAGGCTGCCAGTTGCCCTTTGGTTTGATCGTGATGGCAGCGCTTTTGGCATAGCTGTCGTTGGCAATCACAACACGCCGACGGTCGCCACGCACAAAAGTACCGACGACTAGCTTAGTGTCCGCTCCAACCGGCGTTAAACAAGTCGACTGGCTGCCATCCATCAGCTCTCCATTCTCGTAGTGAGAGATGAATTTGTTATCCCAACCAATGAGCTCCCTTCCCGCCTTTCGCAAGAACAGATTGGCTTCACGAACCGCGTCGTACATTGGCGTGCGCCGGCCATCATAGGAAATCATGCCGCCTACATGACGCTCGATCAGTTGATGTTCAACCGGTAGGTCAGCGGGGAAATCTTGCATTGGCGGGGGGGTCCAGTAAGTAAACCAGTAAACACTCCTCGCACCATATGCCAAGACCGTACCAACTTGCCAAAACACTTCCGAACGAGTAGGAATTCGCAAGAGGCCTTCCATTCCCTCGCTTTGCAAGTAGATCCAAAACGGAATTCCAGCCTGTCGTGATTCGTCACGAATCACTTTCAAATCGTCATACCAACCAGTATCGGCGAGACCGGGATTTCGCAAAGGATAGTGGTCGTAGCTGAGTACCTGTGGCTTTACGGCTTGGATAAAGCTATGCACATATTCCCTATAATCCTCGACGCCCAACTGCGCAGGACTGGCATAACCTGGGAACAAATTGGTTAAATGTAGATGTTCTGGATCGGCCAGGTGCATTCGTCGAGAAGTGGTAGCGAGTCCTTCGAAACATCCGGCGTGTGGTTCATCGCAGATAAAATATCCTAACAAGGCTGAGTGGTCTCGACAGTCGGTAGTAACTACGTCGATCAGCGATTGATCGATTATTTTTCGATTGTCTTTGTGCCAAAACAGAATAGGCGGGTCGCAGATAATTACGCGCAGCCCAACTTTTTCCGCTAAATCCAAAACCTGGCTGTGCGATTCATGGTCCCAAGCTCCCATGCCGGGGACGATCGCATCGAAACCTGCGTTCGCAATCTCTCGATATCGCTCGATATTGGAATAATTGGATGGCGGAGCGGAGTAGGCGATTACCAGAAATTCGTTCGCATACTGCGAGCCAGGCGGCTGCTCACCCCACACTAAGCCGAGCGGCGACGATAGAATTGCTGCAAGTAGGAACAACATCGTTTTCATAGAACTTCTCCTCGGTGATGACTTTCAAAAAGACATTAATTAATCAGATCAAATACAAAGCACCGTGAGCTGCTTCGGGCCATGGGCGCCAAGGACTAAAATGCGCTCGATGTCACCCGTTCGACTAGGGCCAGTTATCAGCGAGATAAAACTGGGGTAGTTGGTAGCGTAGCGTTCTTCGAGCAATGCGAACGCAGACGGCAGATCGGGCAATAGCTGATCGCGCCGGGCGAGTACGATGTGGTGCGGCGGCAATACGGATAACGCACGGCCACCCGCGCTGCGTGCCGTGACTAGCACACTGCCGGTTTGGGCGACGAGGCAATCGCACTGTGTGATACCGACGTCGCAGGACTCCAAATAGGATGCATCGTAGCCTTCATCCGTAATACAAACGGGCAGCCCCAGCTTTCCACAAACGGCATCGGTTAATTCGCCACGGTGAATCGCTATCTTCTTCCAACCGGACGCCATCTCGGCGAGTTGAGCGAGCAGATCTTCTTCGGAATCTACGAGACGAAAGTCCGTTTTGAGTTCATAAGAATTCTTCGCAAACAGCGCAAGGCCGTCCTCTAAGGTTTCGCCGACTGCTGGCAGCCACTCGTGAATATGCTGAGCGGCTTCCTCTTCCGACACCACCTGCAACAAGTGGTCCTGAGGATGCCCAGGCACTGCTGCGGACAAGGTCAAGGCCTCGCGGATGCGACTCAGTATTTTCTCACGCTCGCTCATTTGCGGTTCTGCCAGAATTCTTTGAAAGTCTGCGGGGCGATCTTCGGCAGCTTGCGAGTTTTCGTCCATCCAAGTGCAGGATCTAGCCGCGTGCCATCGACGAAACGGTGTAGCGGTTGTATCAGTCGGCTAAGTTTTACACAGAAGAGATAAACTCTCGGTTGGTTCATCACCAAGCGAAAGAGTTTGAATGTCAGTTTTTCCCGCCACGCTGGATTCTCTGTGAAGGCGTTTCGGCGGTTTTGGAGCAAATGATGGTGTAAATCAATTTTGACGGGGCAAGCCTGAGTGCATGCCCCGCAGAGAGAAGAAGCGTTCGACAAATGCTTCCAATCCTGCAGACCACGTAGGTGCGGTGTGATTACCGAACCAATGGGGCCTTGGTAGGTCGTGCCATAAGTGTGACCGCCTACGTTACGATAGATCGGACAGACGTTCAGACAGGCTCCACAGCGGATACAGTGCAACGCATCACGCTGTTCTTTGTCGGCCAGTAAATGGGTGCGATTGTTATCAAGCAAGACCACATGAAATTCTTCCGGTCCGTCCGACTCGCCCGGCTGCCTTGGACCGCCGTAGAGCGAGTTGTAGCAGGTGAGTGCCTGCCCTGCTCCCGCTGTTGCCAACATCGGCAGAAAGAGGGCCAGATCACGTAGTTTTGGCAAGACTTTTTCTATGCCCAACAGCGCAATGTGAACCCTTGGCAGTGCACAGGTCAGTCTTGCATTCCCTTCGTTCTCTGTGATCGAGATCATACCGGTCTCGGCAATTGCAAAATTAGCGCCGCTAATGCCAACGTCGGCAGTGATGTATTTTTCGCGGAGTACACGCCGGGCGATCATCGTCAATTCTTCCGGATCATCGGTCGGTGCCGTACCGAGCTCTCGTGAGAAAAGTTCGCTAATCTCACCCCGCTTGAGGTGCATTGCTGGAAACACAAAGTGATAAGGTGCCTCTCGGCGAAGCTGGACGATGAATTCGCCCAAGTCCGATTCCACCACTTCAAAGCCGGCCTTTTCCAGGGCTTCATTGATGTGAATCTCTTCGCCGGTCATTACCTTCGACTTGATGATTGACCGAGCATTGTTCGCGCGAATGATGTTTAGAATAATATCACGGGCTTGCTGAGCGTTGCTGGCCCAATGGACCTGAGTACCCCGCGCCTGCAATTTCTCGGCAAACTCGCTGAGATATTGATCCAGATGATTGACCGCGTCCCACTTAATCTCGGCAGCAGTTTGTCGGGCTGCTTCCCAATCCTGAAATGCCGACTTGTGCGCGTCTCTGGCGACTTCGTACGAGCGTAGTGCCGACTGGATTTGCGCTCGTTGCTCCAAATCTCGAGTGGTACGATCGGCATCGCTGCTAAATTGCTGGGCATGTGTGGTCATGAATTGGCGAGCACCTCCGCAAGATGAATGGTTTTGAGAGGTTTGCCCTGCCGATCAAGGAGTCCCTGGAGATGCATGAGGCAGCTTGAATCGTTCGAGACGATGTACTCGGCGCTAGTCTCTTGGGCGCTCGCGCATTTTCCGTCGCCCATGGCGGTGGATATCATCGGAAACTTCGTGGCAAACGTGCCACCAAATCCGCAACAAGTCTCAGCTTCTGGCATTTCCAGCAGTTCTAGATCGCGGACATGCGAAAGCAACGTGCGCGGTTGCTCTTTCAGGTTCAGCTCGCGTAGACCATGACATCCATCGTGAAAGGTGACTCGCGCCGGAAACCGTGCTCCCAAATCCGTTACGCCTAGTTTTGTTACCAAAAAATCGGAGAACTCGAAAGTCTTGTTCGCTACCGACTGCACCTTCTGCTCGTAGGCCGTTCCTTGAAACAGCTCGATGTAAAACACTTTGAGCATAGCGCCACAGGACCCAGAAGCAATGACGATCGTTTCTGCATCCTTGAGACGCTCAACCACCCTCACCGCGACATCTCGTGCTTCGTCCCAGCAACCTGAGTTAAACGCCGGCTGACCACAGCAGGTGAGTTCTTCCGGGTAGTCGATCGTATGCCCCAGCCGTTCCAGGATCTGTACAATGCTCATCCCCACGCTTGGGTAGCAAAGATCGATGAAACAAGGGATGAACAGTGTAACTTTCATGGCCGTTACTATCTGAGAAACGCTTCGTGCAGTCCGCCATCAACAGTAATTATCTGCCCAGTCGTTTTGCTTAGTCGTTTACTTACCAGAAGAAAGTACGCTTCCGCCTGATCTGCAGGAGTGATTGGTGACTTGGTCAAAGTGCGATCCGCATAAAACTGTGCCAGCTTGTCAACGAGCGATTCGGTGGGTTCGTCGTCGCTGTAGGAAATATCATATTTTGCAAGCGAGCCAATGACGCGGTCGCGAGGAAACATTGCCGAACCCTTTACCACGGTTGCTGGGGCGACTCCGTTGACCCGTATCAAGGGTGCCAACTCGATCGCCAGCTCGCGCACCAGGTGGTTGGCGGCTGCTTTAGAGGTGTCATAAGCAAGACTTCCTTTCTTAGCGACAGCGGCATTGGCGCTGGTGGTAAGCACGAGATTTCCGCGCAGCCCCTGGTCTTGCCAAATCTGCCTCGCTTCGTCCGCAACAAGGTAGCTGCCCGTGACATTGACATTAAAGGTGAGCGCCCATTTTTCGTCGGGTATATGCCCGGACGTATCACTGGGAACGAAGATTCCCGCGGTCACTTCTATCGAATCGAACCCACCATAAGCCAATGCCACTTTATCGAGCATCGCGCGGATGCTAGCGCGATCCGTAATATCCGCGCCCAACCCGATCGCCAGCCCACAGCCGCTAATGCCACTACCGGCCACCCCAATACCTTGGCCCAGCTGGTCCGTGATTTCCTGGGCGGTTGCTTCGGCCGCTTCCTGGTTGAGATCGACTGTCACAATATGTGCGCCTTCTTTTACCAATCGGTGGGCTGTCTCTTTACCGATCCCCGAGCCTGCGCCAATCACTACATGAATCTGCCGAGCTAATTCTTTTTCGGGAGGCATCCGCTGCAGTTTAGCTTCTTCCAAGAGCCAGTATTCAATGTCAAACGCCTCCTGCTGTGGAAGCGAGATGTACTCGTCGATCGCTTCGGCACCGCGCATCACTTCGACCGCACAGTTATAGAACTCTGCAGTGACCCGCGACTCGCTCTTGTTCTTGCCCCAAGCGATCATGCCCAGCCCGGGGATTAGAATTACCGTAGGGTTGGGATCTCGCATGGCAGGTGAGTCTGGATGTTTACAGGCTTCGTAATAAGCCGCGTAGTCCTCGCGGTACTTGGTGAGCCCTTCGGCAAGCAGATTTCGCAACGCGTCGACGTCGCACGTCGCAGGATCCCACGCGACGTACAATGGCTTGATCTTAGTACGCAAGAAATGATCTGGGCAACTCGTTCCTAACTCCGCTAACCGTGGTGCATCCTGCGAATTCACAAAGCGGTGAATTGCCTCATCGTCTTGAATCGTGCCAATAAAACGCTTTTGCTGCGACACCTGGCCACGCAGCCACGGCAGAATCGCAGTGAAAGTTGCACGCCGCTCGGCTTCATCAAGTGATTGGTACTTTTGTCCCCCAAACGCGGCTGCATGACCACCGTTGGCCTCGTATTTGTCCTCGATATAAGACGCGGCCTGTTCGATCAAGGTGAGTGTGAGCTCGTAACACTCCTTGTCGTTATCGGACCAATTAATGATTCCATGCTGGCCCATGATAATGCCCTCGGCCTGCGGATGCTCTCGACATATTTTTTGCATCTCTAACCCCAATTCGAAACCGGGGCGTAGCCAAGGGGTATGCACTACTGTGTCGCCGTAAATCTCTTGGGTCAGTTGTACGGAATGTTTCGCGGCAGCGATGGCAATCGCTGCGTTGGGGTGCATGTGGTCAACATGTTTGAATGGAATAAAAGAATGCAGAGGCGTGTCAATCGACGAAGGCCGCGGGTTGAGATTGAATGTGGTGTGGGCATACATGCCGACCATGCGGTCTTCAGCCGCCGTTTTAGGCCCACGATCAGAATCGGCTGCATAGACTTTTTGCAATCCCAACAGTTTATCTTGATACAACGAGGAAAAATTCTCTCGCTTTGCAGTCCGCAGATCACCGCCCGAACCTTTCACCCACAGTACTTCGGTCTCTTTCCCCGTCAGTGGATCTCGCTCGAGAATCTTCGCCGAGGTGTTGCCACCGCCTGTGTTGGTGATGCGTTGATCGGAGCCTAGTAGGTTCGAGCGGTAGACTAGCCGCTCGACTGGATCGAGTGAGGAGGCCTTCGTCTCATCCCAGCAGTAGTTAACGTGCGTAAACTCCATGGTCTTCATTCACTAAGCTCCAAGTTCGCAAAACGCTGGCAGGCTTGCAGCCAGTCGGCGGTTTGTTGAGGTTCGTATGTATCAATGGCGAAAGAAGTACGTACCACGTACCGTAGTTCTTCCAACGAGTCCAAGTCTCCCAACGCAATAGCCTGAATCAACAAGTTGCCTATCGCTGTTGCTTCCACAGGGCCAGCCAACACTATTCTACCAGAGGCATTCGAAGCAAACTGATTCAATAGCTTGCTTTGACTGCCGCCACCCACAATATGCAATTTCGAGATTTTTTGCCCGGCAATCTGTTCAAGAATGTCGAGAAACTCTCCATAGAGTAGCGCCAAGCTCTCGAGGATACAGCGCGCAAATTGCCCGGGGGTTTCCGGTTCTAGCTGCCCCGTTTCACGGCAAAAGGCTGCAATCTCAGTCGGCATGTCCTGCGGTTTCAAAAACCTCGCGTCATTGGGGTTGATCAGCGACCGGAAAGGCTCGGCCTCTTCTGCCAGACGGTTGATCTCCGCATATTCAAGCTTCTGCCCCTGTTGCGCCCAGGCACGGCGAGATTCCTGCAACAGCCATAGCCCGACAATGTTTTTCAAGAATCTTGTTTTACCACCAAAGCCTGCTTCGTTGGTAAAATTGCACTCTCGTGTGTCGTCGTTGATCAGCGGCGCAGGAAGCTCAATGCCAATCAAGGACCAGGTTCCTGAACTCAGGTACGCCCAATCTTCTCCCTCAGCAGGTACTGCAACGACAGCAGCCCCCGTGTCATGTGAGCATGAGGCAATGACTTCAACTTCAGGCAATCCTGTTTCGGCACACAGCTCTGCTTTCAGCTGCCCTAATCTAGTACCTGACGGAACAATAGGTGGAAACAGCGATTCGGGAAGCTGAAACGTGTTGATCAATTCTGCAGACCAACTACGTGTCCTTGGATTGTAGATCTGTGTGGTGCTGGCCAGGCTGACCTCGGCTTTGCCCACACCGCAGAAAAGGTAATGAAAATAATCGGCGATCCCTAAAAACTGATCGGTGTTCGCTACTATCTCAGGATTCTCGTCCACTTCTGCCAGCAATTGGTAAAGCGTGTTGATCGGCATGAACTGGATGCCGGTCTCATCATAAATCAACTCGTGTCCAACGTTCTCCAATGCCTTTGCGTAAGTACTCTCGGTGCGCGAATCACGGTAGTGATAAGGCATTGACAACATCGGTTTCCGATCGTTGACCAGCACGTAATCGACTCCCCAGGAATCGACGCTCAGCCCGGCAACCGGCATGTCGCGAGCTGCCACTTTACGCAAACCGCGTTTGAGTTCTTCGAAAATACCCTGCACATTCCAGTGCAATGAGCCCCTAATTCGAACCGGATTGTTGGGAAAGCGGTGCACTTCTTCGAGCCGTAGTTTTCCGTCGCCCAGCGCGCCAAGTATCACTCGACCGCTCTCAGCCCCGAGATCACAAGAAATGTAGTACTTGTCAGCCATAGCACTATTGATATCTAAATCCGCACTTGATCAGAATCTGGTCCAAGCGTGCGCCCCATCCAAAGTGGCGTCACGACAAACCAAACGAGCGTGCCAGCAAGGGACAGCCATTTCAAAGTGTCCAGCGAAAGTATGCTGTTCACGTAGAGCAAGCTGGGGAGGATCGTTATTACGAGAGCTACCAAAGATAGAATTTTCAGGACAAGAATCATGCAAGTCCTCCTTTGATTTCGGAAGTCTCTGATACAGGCTGCTGCGTGACCTTGCTCATAACGACATAGAGTATTCCACAGGCGATCCAGCAGGGAATCACCAGAAAAGCCGCGAATACTCCTTGCCAGAAAATCAGGTAAAGACCCACCGCTACGGGCAGCAACCAAGCTACAAAGACGGCTAGATTAAAATTAGTCAAGGCGCGTGCGGCATATTCATCAGCCAAACCAAACTTCTTCATCAGATGATAGTCGACGAAAACGACCGCTCCCATCGGACCGAGAATGGTGCCGTAAGTTCCGACAAAGCCGAGTAACTGAGCGGACAGATTGGGAAATGCGCCGGCAAGTGTTGCAACTGCGCCAGCCGCAAGCGTCATCGCCACCCGCGACTGCTTGGGTAGGATCCCTTGAAATGCCAGACCAGCACGATAAATGGTGGGATTGGCAGTGGTCCAACCGGCGATGACAACGCACAAAATACCCGTCCAACCAAGGGCACCCCAAGCCAGCGCGCCTGGATTGGCGGCATGGTCTTGGCTCAGTTTGATTTGGGCAGCCAACATCAGGGCAGCGGCAATCCACGCCATGTAGTGCCCTAGAAACATACCAATCGCTGGTGCCCAGCCGGAGGATCTGTGGCGAGCAAAACGAAAGATTGAGAGGTCGGCCATGCCAAAGTGCATCGCGCCATTGCAGAGCCAAGCGAAGACCACGATCTGCCAGAAGCCGAATTCTTGTGGCCCTTCTTTTTCTTGCACAAAGGCAATGGCGTCGTTCCAAAACTTGCCTTCGGTGAGCGCGGAGAAGCTGTTCACTTCCATCTGACCCAAGGATATCAGTCCACATGCCGCAAAGATGGCAATCATCCAAGGTGCAGCGATATTGGCAACACGGGCTACCGTCTCGTAGCCTGCGGCGGCAATCACAGCCATCACAGCACCCACAACGATAACTAAGACTGTAAACGATAACTCGCCGAAGGCAAAAGTATCCGACGGTACCGAGTAGAAGATACCAAACGGGATTCCAATGGCACTGGCTGACACCGTCACCATGGCGCCCGCCAGAAAACAAAACAACAGACCGTTTACCAAGTTGTATAGCTTTACTAACGAACCGCCTGCGATACGTTCCAGTTGATAATAAAGTGTCATTCGCTTGGCTATTGCGATGGGAACGACCAGATAGCGCCAGGTCAACACGGCTAAGGCGTTTCCGAGGAGTAAACCAAGCACTAGATCCTGTAAGCTGGCGCCAGCGCCCAGAAACAGGGGACCGATCATAAACTCGGTACCCGCTGCATGCTCTCCAGCATACATGCCCCAGAATTTACCAGGCCCTTTGAGGGCCGAGTCGGGGACCGGTTCGCGCTCAAACTCACCGCTGCCTGATTCTTTTTTTGCCACTTCGTTCCCCCCTTACACGGCTGCAGACACGTCTGACCTGAGGGAAAGCACATCTTTCTCGTATTGCTTCACTTCCTTGAGCCAATTCGAACCAATCGACACACCTGATTTCAGACAGTAGTAATCCCAGACCGCCCCGAAGGGCAACGACTTTTGTTCTTCCATCAGAGCCAGCCGACTTGTGAAATCACCTGCCAACTCAAGTTGTTTCAACTGCTCTGTCGGTTCGAGAAGTGCCATCAATAGTGCTTTAATCATGTTGCGCGTACCGATGATCCAGGCGGCAACTCGATTGATACTGGCGTCGAAGAAGTCCAAGCCGATATGCACACGATTCAGGTAATCTCCCCTGACCAGTTCTTGTGCGATGGCCAGTAGTTCATCCGTGAGTGTAACGACGTGATCGCTATCCCAGCGTACACCGCGGCTCACGTGAAGTAGTAACTCCGGTACGTAGTTCAACACAGAGGATATTTTGTCCGAGATTACTTCCGTCGGGTGAAAATGACCGGCGTCCAAACACAAAAGCTTTTGGCGTGTGATTGCATAGCCCAAATAGAACTCATGCGAACCAACGACATAGCTTTCCGATCCTATCCCAAACAATTTGCATTCCACAGCATCGAGATTTAGCTGTGGATCAATCTTTTCAGAAAAAATTGCGTCCAGCGATTCCGTTAAACGCTCGCGCGGTGCCTTACGACTTGCAGGAGTATCTTTATAGCCGTCGGGGATCCAGAAGTTTGTGACGCAAGGATTTCCCAATGCCTGCCCCATCGCCGCGCCGATCTTTCTACAGGCAATGCCGTGATCGATCCAAAATTTACGAATGCCGACATCGGCGTGAGAGAGTGTCAAACCATCGTCGGCTTTCTCATGAGAAAAGTACGTTGGATTAAAATCGAGACCAACCTGTTGTTGCTTTGCCCAGTCGATCCAGCCTAGGAAATGCTCGGGACCGATTTCGTTACGCTCTACATCCTGCCCTGAAAACTCACCATAGATCGCATGTAGATTGAGTCGGTGTGTGCCTGGAATCAAGGCGTATGCTTTTTCGAGGTCAGAGCGCAGTTCATCCACCGCACGAGCTTTGCCGGGATAGTTACCAGTCACCGCCAAGCCACCTCCGAGCTCTTCGCCCGAACCCTCAAAACCACCAACATCGTCGCCTTGCCAACAGTGGAGTGAAATCGCAATCGAGGCAAGACGCTCAACCGCTGCATCTGTCTTCACGCCCAACTCGGCATATCTCTCACGGGCTAGCAGATAAGTCTGCTCAATTTTTTTGGTTGGGTCGGACATGGCTCGAAGCCTGGGGGCCAAGAAAAGACATTTGAAAGACAAGATGCGAGTCATTCTAGCACTGCTAAAGCTGCAATACCTTGACAATTGTGCCGTTAACTAGCACAATATTGCCAATAGCACCTTACTGGTCGCTTAGGGCTTTCTTCGAGATTACCCACTTATAAGATGTATGCCGTCCATGGTCCGAATTCTCAAAAAAGACGATTGGTTCCACCCGGACGGCTTCCCCATTGCAGTGGAGCGACGCGACCCGCAAGAGCCTTTCGGACTGCACGCTCATGAGTTCTCGGAACTCGTCATTATCACCGGTGGTCGAGGACTGCACGTAACTGGTCAGGATTCCTGGCAACTTGGCACGGGTGACGTGTTTGTGATCGGCGGCTCGCGTCCGCACGATTACCTCAACATGGAAAACTTAAGGCTGATTAATGTGTTGTTCGATCAGGAGGATCTTTCTATCGAATTGATGGATCTGCCATCGCTTGCT
This sequence comes from Planctomycetota bacterium, assembly GCA_029259915.1. GTDB lineage: Bacteria > Planctomycetota > Planctomycetia > Pirellulales > Lacipirellulaceae > Bythopirellula. The sequence goes on from JAJDED010000010.1 coordinate 15,558, forward strand.
GGTTATCACGCACTTTTCCATCTGGAACCTGCTTGGCGCAAGCGTCATGATTTCAAAAGCCGGTTGCGACTAACTCCCACAGATATGAAAATCTCTGTTGGGCTCGTTGACGAGTTGGATGGAGAGTTGAACAAGCGCAACGCCGGCTTCGGTTTTCTGGCAACGGCTATTTTCATGCAGATCGTGGGCTTCTTGTCTCGCTGCTATGGTCGTTCGAGAAACACGGACTCCCGCGCACTACTGCGCATTGCACGGACCATCACGCATTTAGAATCCCACTATGCCGATGCGATAAACCTCGATGAATTGGTCGACATGTCTCAGATGTCTAAACGCAGTTTCCTGCGCGCCTTTGAAGCGGCCATGGGGTACACGCCGATTGCTTATGTGATTCAGCTACGCATTGCGCGCGCTGCCAAGCTGCTGTGCCAAACAGATGATAACGTTACAAATATCGCCTATTCCGTCGGATTCAACGATAGCAACTACTTTTCCAGACAGTTCCGCAAGCACTTCGGAATTACTCCCCGCGCCTACCGACAACACCATCTCAAGTAGCATCCATGCTACTTAAAAAGCAAGTCGTTAAAATGCGTTTCGCAGACTCGGTCGGTGCCGGGTGTAGAGGATCAATGCTTTGGGCCTGCCATTGGCGCCATACTCATTGTGGTTTTGGGTCATCAGGCCGAGTGGGTTCGATTCTCTATAAGATTCAATAGGGTAGGTCATGCGTGGGTCTCCTATTTCTGCGTGAAACAGACAATCTAGAGACCGACGTGGACCTTCCCTTCAAGGCAGGCACCAGCTATTTTCATGAAAAAGGGTGCGGCCTTACGCTGATACTCTTTGAGGTGTTATGCTTCGGCTGAGGAACTGCTAAAGGATATTGGCTTCCTCAACAGTCTGGTCACAATCATCTTAAGCCCATACTCTTACTTGCATACAAAGCAAGTGGCGCGGCAACAAAAGCTTTTTTGCATGTGGCTTCCATGGTCTTCACTCTGGGAGTCGCATATTCTCGACATCCACATCCGTTGACTCCGGGGAGCAAGTATCAAATGTCTGAATCTGATCCAATACAAACTGATATCTCTCGTCGTCGATTTTTTGAGACGGCTGGTGCTACATCTTTGTGTCTAGGATGGTCCGCCGCGAGTTATGCTCGATTTGTTGGGGCCAACGACCGAATCCGGGTCGGCTTCATTGGCGCTGGCGGTATGGCAAAAAAACACATGCAGACTTACCTCGATTTGAAAGAGGGGAATAACCTCGAAGCGGTAGCCGTGGCAGATTGTTGGAAAACTCGTGCTGAGGAGGGCGCCAACCTAACAGGCGCCCTATATGCACTCACCGACTATCGAAAATTGCTTGATCGGGCTGAGATCGATTACGTGACGATTGCCACGCCGGAACATCAGCACGCACAGATGACGCTTGACGCGCTTGATGCAGGCAAAGCTGTTTACTGTGAAAAACCTCTCACACACACAATTCCTGAAGCATTGACCGTGATGAAAAAGCAGAGGGAGACCAAGTTGCCGGTGCAGGTTGGCGTGCAGGGAATGTCAGATGATAGTTACAGTTCAGCGCGCCAAGCGATCAAAGAGGGAGTCCTGGGAAGGGTCGTCCAGGCACAGATTGAATATGTCCGTCGCCCGGGAAAACAAGGACCGTTTGGCGTGCCGGATCTGAAGGACGACATGCCCAAGCCAGATGACCTCGATTGGAATGCCTGGCTCGGCAGCGCGCCTTACACAGACTGGAACCCGCACCACTATTTTGAGTGGCGGAATTTCTCAATGTACTCAGGAGGCATTGCCACCGATCTGTTCGTCCACCGCATTACTCGAATAATAAAAGCCCTCGATCTGACGTATCCTCGACGCGTGGTCGGCATGGGGGGAATCTGGCAATGGCCGAAAAACCGAGATCTTCCCGATAACTTCGAGATGATTTGTGAATACCCGCAAGGATTAACCGTATATGTGCTCGGAACCCAGAGCAACCGAGTTGGTATCGACCATCTCATTCGAGGCTACAGAGGCACGCTTTATTTTACTGAAGAAGGATGGGTGGCAAAAGACAAAGATGGCAAAGTGCTTGCCCAGCACGAGAAGACCGGGGCAGAAGATACAGATCTCCACCATGCCAATTTGCATAATCACATGCGTAATGGGGAACCGCTCAACTGCCCGATCGAGCTAGGTGCAGCAGGAGTCGCGGCGGTAGTGATGGCCAACGAGTCCTGGCGCACCGGACAAATGCTGGGGTGGGACGATCATACTCAGGCCGTGGTGCCCTGTCATACGATTGAGCACGATCCTTACCCTGCGCGCTAACCTGCCGATTGCTGAAGAAAGTGAGGCGATCCCGACAATTACTGCGAACCGATTGAGGGAAAGATCCCTTATTCTGGAGAACTCGTGCGTCCAACTGCGTACGTTGATATTTCTGAGGTGATCGATCGCAAGGTTGAAATGCTCGCTTGCCATGCCTCGCAGCGCGAATGGTTGCGCGCCCACCATGGGATGGATGCGTATACTGAAGCCATGAAGCGGAACAGCGCGATGCGCGGCAAGGAACACGGAATCGCCTTTGCGGAAGCGTTCGTCCAGCACCGAGGGCTTCCCAATCCCCAATCCGACATTCTCAAAAATCTCTTGGAGGCAAATAAGTTCTATGGCACGTCCGATTAGCAAGGTCGCTCCCGATTGGTGGGACTACACAACGCTGGAACCCGATGTACTCGCAGATGCTGCCCGACTGAATGTCGACGATTTGGTGGGGCTGTCGCGCGATGGATTCGAAGTGGTCCTCTACGACACTTTGGAGGAATTCTACTGCGCTGAAGCGCTCGAATACGTTCAGGCCTGGCGGCAGGCAACGCCTGACAATCCCGTAGGAATCTGCGGCCCAGTTGGACCGACAGAGCAACTGCCTTTGGTCGCACGGATTGTCAACTCTCTCGATATCAAGCTATACGATGCCCACTTCTGGGGCATGGATGAGTGGGTCGAGAACGACCAGTCCGTGCCGACCGAACATCCTCTGTCTTTTGCCAAAGCCGACATGGATCTCTGTTTCAATCGCATCCGTCCCGATCTGCGCATGCCCACGGAAAACATTCATTTCCCCACGGACTTGGAAGCTTATTCCAAAAGCTACGACGACGTCCACTGCGTCCTCATGCAGGGCGGACAAGGGGAAGTGAAGCACTGGGCATTTAACGATCCGCCCAAACGCGAAGGGCAATACCAGGATCAACCGCCGTCGCCTGAAGAGTATCGCAAACTGGGCACTCGCATCACCGACTTGCACCCGATGACGGTCATTCAAAATGCACGCACTTCTGGGGGAGGATATGTACCGCAAGTCCCCATTCGCGCGGCTACCGTCGGCCCCGTGGAAACCTGGAAGGCCGACTGCGTTTCGATCTGGCACCCGGGCCATCACGACAACCCCTTTGGCATTCGCCTTTCGGCGTTGATGATCGCCAAGAAAATCGCCGACAGTGCGGTGCCGATGTCGCTCTTAGCCGATCATCCCCAGGTTCGTTTCAGCTATTACCGGGGTGGAATTGGCACCGTCGAAACAGAAATGCACTAAAGGTTTTGAATGCCATGGCGAAGCAATTTGACGTCATCGTTGCGGGGCACATTTGCCTCGACATGATTCCCGCGCTCGCTGCGTCACAATCGCGTGCGGAAGATCTTCTTCTGCCGGGGCGATTAGTCCACGTCGGGCCAGCGACACTGACACTCGGGGGAGCGGTTGCAAATACGGGAATCGCGTTACATCGTCTCGGAGCAACCACAAAGCTGATCGGCAAAGTAGGCGACGATTTGTTGGGAACGACGGTTTTAGAATCGCTACGGACAATCGACCGTGGTTTAGCCGATAGAATCATCGTTGCGCCCGGCGAGCCGACCTCCTATACGATTGTGATTAGCCCTCCGGGAGTTGATCGCAGCTTTCTTCATTGCTCGGGGGCGAACGACACGTTTTCCGGCGCTGACCTAAATATTAAAACCTTAACGGATGCACGGCTGGTTCACTTCGGCTATCCTCCGCTGATGCAGCGGCTTCTTGCCGACGGTGGCGAGGACTTGGCCCAGCTACTTCGGCAGGGTCAACGCAGTGGTGCATTGGTTTCGCTCGATATGGCGATGCCTGATGTCAACTCACCCCAAGGTCATGTTCAATGGAAAGCTTGGCTCAGCCGCGTGTTACCTTCAGTCGACTTTTTTCTGCCGAGCTTTGATGAGATTTTGTTGATGCTTGACCCGGCGCGTTACCAGCAGTTGGTCGAGCAGGCCAAAGGAAAGAATCTGGCAGCCCTGGCCGACTTGCCGCTGCTCCAGACGATTGGCGACCAATTGATCGAACTGGGAAGTCCGCTAGTTGCGATCAAATTGGGGGATTGTGGACTTTATTTGCAGACCCATGCGCAAACCGCCCAACTGCTGGCGGAGCGTTCTGCCTGGCAGGGGTTTGATTGGCAAGCATGGCAAGGGTGTCGGCTCTTCGCTCCTTGTTTCGACGTGGAAGTTGCTGGAACCACCGGAGCGGGCGACTGCACCATTGCCGGCATGATCATGGCGCTGCTCCATGGCCTCGCCCCTGCGTCTGCGCTGCGCCATGCCGCGGCGGTTGGTGCTTGGTGCGTGCAGAGTCGCGATGCCACGAGCAACATTCCTAATTGGTCGGAAGTGGGCGAGAGCATGTCGAACGGTTGGCCCCTGCGCAAGACGACTTATGAACTGAATAGTTGGACGCGCTGCCAAGAAACTGGTGTTTACATTGCTCCGAACTAAGCCCATTGGAATACCCAGATGACCAAAACACTCGACGAAAAACTGGCTCGAATTGCCGAGGACCCGACGTGCGAGGACTTCATTTTGGCCGACGCCAAAGATGCCGACATGGCTTTTGGGATATCGGCGCCGGGTCGTCGTCAAAACGCTGAGAGTGCCGCCACGGAGTTTTGCACTCTGGACGAATATATCAAGAAGATTTGCGAAGTGGTCGATCAGGGCTTGGTTGATATTATGCTGATGAGCGTAAGTACAAGTGATCGCTTGACGCTCGGCATACGATTGTTTGATGACAGTCTCGTCACGCCGGCAATTCGTGCCAACGACACGACCGACATCTGGCTGGCCGGGGGAGTAGGAGGCTATAGTTCACAGCCTTCGCTTCCGTTTCGTACGGCAACGATCGATCATGCGATGTGTGGACACGAGAAGTGCACTCCGGAACAACGGTGCCTTGGGGCCGACTTAGGGCTGTATTCTATCACGTTCAACAACGACGCAACGCTAGACCGTGCGGCATTGGAGTCCTATCGTGAGTTTCGCATCGAAGCCGAGGAGAAAGGATTCCGCCATTTCTTGGAAGTCTTTCCGCCCAATGCTTGCCCGGGGCTTGCGCTGGAAGATGTTCCGCGGTTTGTCAACGATTGTATTGTGCGCACACTAGCCGGCGTGCCCCAATGTGCCCGGCCGATCTTTCTAAAGATCCCCTACTTTGGCCCAGCTGCCATGGCAGAACTCGTGGCTTACGACCGTTCGCTCGTGGTGGGTATTTTGGGCGGTTCGGCGGGTACTACACTTGATGCCTTTCACATGTTGTGGGCTGCAAAGCAGCATGGCGCACGCGCCGCACTTTTCGGTCGGAAGATCAACAACGCGGAACACCAGCTATCGTTTATCCGGCATCTACGTGCTTTGGCAGATGGCCAGATTGAGCCCACGGATGCGGTGCGAACCTACCATGCCGAACTAAAAGATCTGGGAATATGCCCCGATCGCACTTTGGCGGCAGACCTTTGCTTGAGTGTTTCGAGTGCAGTAGCCCAAGATTGACGGATACCGGAAGGGGATAGAATCATACCCATGAAAGGAATCCTGATGGACTCGTCGGGGAATCCGATCTGTACACCGCTGCTGGAAATGTATCATCTGGATTGAGGCTCGCAATAATAGCGTGCCAGTTGTAATTTGGAAGGCTGAACGACAGGAGCAGCTTAATGCGACTTTTTGGTCAATGGTTATTGTCGACTTTCTTGGTGTGTACCTTGAATTGTTTGCCGTCGGAGTGCGATGCTCAGCATAGAGCAGATGAGCGTCCCAATATCCTTATCATCCTGGCTGATGACTTAGGCTTCTCGGACATCGGCTGTTATGGTGGAGAGATCGCTACGCCGAATCTCGATTCTTTGGCGGCTGACGGGCTACGCTACTCGCAGTTTTACAATACAGCCCGTTGTTGGCCGACGCGAGCTGCACTGCTTACCGGATACTATGCACAACAAGTCAACGCAGACGCGTTGCCGATGTCGAACAAGCGGGGCTACCATGCACGGCCCGCCTGGGGGCGGCTCCTGCCGAAACTGCTTCAGCCATACGGATATCGCTCGTATCACTCGGGCAAGTGGCACATTAGTGGAAACCCTCTCGCTAGTGGCTTTGAGCATTCCTACCGTCTAAACGACTATGACCACTTCTTCACTCCCAGTAAACACCTCCTGGATGGAAAAGAGCTGCCGCCAAAGACGTTGGATGACGGTTACTACGCGACAACAGGAATTGCTGACTATGCCATTGAATTTCTCCAGGAGCACAAGCTGAAGCACCCTAATCAGCCGTTCTTTGAGTACGTGGCGTTTACGTCGCCGCATTTTCCGCTGCATGCTCCGGCGGTGGACATTGCCCGCTATGCAGAGAAGTACAAAATAGGTTGGGATGACGTTCGCACTGCTCGTTGGCAGAGAATGCAGGACATGCAACTGCTCCCGGGCAGTCTCTCTTCCTTGGAACCGGAGATCGGCCCTCCGTATCATTTTCCCGAAGCACTCGATCAGCTTGGCAGTGGAGAAGTGAACCGAGAGTTGGCGTGGGAATCACTCACCCCCGGTCAGCAGACCTTTCAGGCCGCAAAAATGGCAGTTCATGCTGCGATGGTTGATCGCATGGATCAAGAGATTGGTCGGATTCTTGACGAATTGAAACGACTCGGCAAGTACGAAAATACCGTAATCTTTTTCTTGTCTGATAACGGCGCTAGCGCCGAAATCATGATCCGTGGAGATGGGCACAACCCCCAAGCAGATCCAGGATCCGCTGCAAGCTACCTCTGCTTGGGCCCTGGATGGTCGAGCGCTTCCAACACTCCTTTCCGCCGTCACAAAACGTGGGTTCACGAAGGAGGCATCTCGACTCCTTTGATCGTCCACTGGCCGGAGCGTATCAAAGAGGGCGGCCAGTGGCGGCAGGCGGTCGGGCATGTCATTGATATTGCCCCTACGATCTTGGATCTCGTTAGAGGCTCTTGGCCGACGATAGTGGAGTCGATCAAAGTTCCGCCGTCACCAGGATTGAGCATGACCTGCACCTTCGATGAGGATGTGCCCATTGAGCGGGACTGTTTGTGGTGGTTTCACGAAGGTAATCGAGCGCTCCGCGTCAGAAATTTGAAGTTGGTGGCCGCCAAGGATGAGCCCTGGCAACTTTACGACTTAAGCAAGGATCGTGCAGAAACTCACAATTTGACTAACCAGTCGCCCGACAGGATTCAACATCTTGTGAAAACATGGAAAGATCAGACAGCAAGCATCGAACAGCTCGTTAAGCAATGGATTCGAGTTGGCCTCAAGAAACCCATCGAGTAAACGCTTATGTGTGTTTAACTGGAAAAGAAGTTCTATAATGTTTCTCGATGCCGAGTCTCTTTATTGGCAAAGTGTGGCTATAAGAACTTCCAAGCTTGACGATCTCTTATTTGTTCGCAGATATTCAACTCCGGCTGAGCATCGGCAGGGCCGATAAAATCCACACCGAATCGTCTGAATTTCTCAAACATTTTCGGGAAAATGCCGAGAGTCGTACCGTGCAAAAATTAGTGCCACCAAGAAAAGTGATTGAGTTACTGGAGTTACGTTGCAATTCAAAGCCGAGAAATTGTCGCAATGAGAGACCCATTGCCAATTGACGACAGATATTGTCAATCGATGAAAACCGGCGACAATTGTTTTTGGCAAGCCTGAGGGTAAGCGGCTTTTTTGGTTTTCGCAAAGTACAGCGGAGGAACGACTTAAGAAAAGTGGGTTCCTGATTGGAATTCAGGTGCTCCGTAAGGAGTTGCGGGTTCGAGTCCCGTGCCCTCCGCTTTGACAACCGATGACAACCACAGTGGTGTAAAATGTAACGCCGTCAGAACAGTTCGCTACCGTTGAAAGATCGGTAGCAGTTGGTTTGGTGCTCCCAGGGCCATGACGGCCAGTGCTGTGGAGTACGTTGTGCCGAACTGTCCATCGTAGCGATGGTTTTCCGCAGGCCAAGAGCCCTCGGGTGTCTGATTTTTAAGCAGTACCCGTACCATAGGCGGGTAAAATTGTTGCCAATACTTGCCACCCAATTGATACATTGCCTGGGTACATACAAACGCACTGTAATGGTATCGATCTCTGGGAAATTGGGTTTGTGTGAATCTTTCAATTTGGTTGTAGCGGCGGAAATCTTGTTCTAAAATCCACTCTCCTGCCTGGATTGCTTCAGGAGCATCGTGTAAGCCGGCATGGGCAAGTGCCAGGATTCCTGCGCCAGCCATTCCTCGGCTACGCTCATCAATGTCAGTAACACGCAAAAGAAATGCACCGAATTTAGGTCGGTAGCATTTCCTGACAAAACCTACGGCTTCGTCGATTGGTTTTTGCGGGACATCGAAGCCCGCATTCTTCGCTGATCGTAAGAACATCAGCTGCCAGCCAGAGACCGACAAATCAGCGTTAAAATCTCCTTGGACGTTCAAATAACGCCATCCCCCCTTTTCCTCGGGAACGCGTTTAGGCCATCGCTGCATTGCCAGAGTGGCTTCAATTGCATTTTTGATAGTGGAGTCAAGATTTTCGATCTGACTAGCCTGCCCCATGGCATACGCTTCGCTCAAAGTGAGACCGGATAAAGCGTGATTGTAGGGCGCGGTATTACTTATCTCGTAGGAGACGTTGCGAGAAATCGTTTCGCCACGCGGTGCGATCAGCGACAGCAGGCCGTTCTGTTTTTGGCACGAGGCAATATATTCGATCGCCTTGAGCAACTGAGCGCCATAGGGCCCCTCGCCAGGAACATGTCCTTGCGCTACAAACGCCATCACGCACAAGCTGGTAACTCCAGGCTGCCCTTGTGGCAGGGTAGGAAACGAACCGTTACGCTGCTGTGTGCTGGCTAACCATACCAAAGCACGTTCTACCGAGTCATCGACACTCTCCCACTCAGCTGATGTCAGCACGTCGACTGAAGTTTCTTGCGCAAAGGTAGCCTTGGTTTTAATCTCAACCAGACAGAGACACAGTACGAGAAGAATTTTTAGGACATGCTGAAAAAAGTGCGTCTTTGATTTGTGATTCATAATTTCCTTGCTATGCTAGGAGGCTGCGGCCCGCTTACCTCTGGAAAATTGGTAGTAATTGGTTAGGCGCGCCCAACGAAAGCACCATGAGCGCAGTGGTATAGGCGTTGCCAAACTTACGATCGCTGGAATGGCTTTCCGCATCCCACGAACCATCGGGGCGCTGATTGGCCAAGATTACCCCGACCATCGGTGGAAAGAACTGTCGCCAATGCCGCCCGCCGAGTTGGTAGGATGCCTGCGTACAATTAAACACCCCGTAGTGGTAACGGTCGTCCAGCCAGCCGATTTGGCCGAAGGGTTCGACTTTGTTGTATTCGAGAAAAGTGTTTTCCAATATCCAGTTACCGGCGGTTTGGGCTTCGTTTGAATTGTGTTTGCCCGCCAATGCCAACGAAATAATCCCAGCACCCGCCATGCCACGCGTACGATGATCCATGTGCGACGGCATGAGCACGAACGTACGATATTCTGGATGAAAACAGTTCCGGATGAACTCGACCGCGTCATCGATTGGCTTCTGCTCGACATCGAATCCCGCGTTTTTGGCCGAGCGCAAAAACAACATCTGCCAAACCGTGTTCGACAGGTTCGAATCCACAGGTTCGCCGCTGGTACGCAGCAGATCGAGATATCGCCACCCACCCTGATCGATTTTTCGGGCTTTGGGCCAGTTCTGCATCTGAAGCGTCGCTTCGATCGACTTCTCGATAATCGACTTGATTTCCTCAGACGAGGTATGTTGCGTAGACGCATAAACCTCGCTGAGAGCGAGCGACGAAATGCCATGGTTGTAGGTTGCGGTGCCGCCGACCGTCCGCGATACATTGCGGCTAATCTCCATTCCGAATGGCGCTACCTGAGCAACCAGCCCATTGGGTTTCTGACACGAGACGATATAGCTCACAGAATTTTCCAACAATTTGCCATAGGTTCCCTCGCCAGGTGTGTGACCGTGGGCCAGATAGGCGAGTGTGCAGAGCGCCGTGACTCCCGGCTGACCCTGCGGCATGGTAGGAAACGAGCCATCGCGTTGTTGCTGTTTGGCCAACCATGCAAGGGACTTCTGGACCGAAGCATCAACCTCCGACCATTCTTCTTCGGTCAACACATCCATAGATGGGGTGTCCGTCTGGCCAGCAACCTGCAACGCCATCGATGGCCACACCAGCAAGCAAGTCGCGATAGTCGTATGGATTAAACGATTCATCATGGGATTTCTACTCCAACCGTTAGACCTTTCGGGGACTATTGCTGAACCATCGTCAGCTCCTGTTCGCCCAAGTCGATCGGCTCGTCGGTTGTTTCAGATTTTGATTCGGGTACTGTGACGCTTTGGTGGAGCAAACCAATCTGCTTCCACTGATAATTGTCGCCCGAGTAAGGCTCTTGGAGTTGCACAACCATTTGATACTGGCCGGGCAGAACGTCTCGGATTTCGAATGTTCCATCCTCCGCTATGGCTGCGGCGTAGCTGCGGAAAAACTTTTGGACAGGTGGTTTGGCAGCAGGGTCCGGTTCCTGGCCGAACTGCGCGAGAGCCTTTCCTAATGCAACCAGTGGGTTGTTCCATCTCGGCCCGGACAGCTGCTCGTGAAATAGCACGAGGCCCATGTTCCAAGCGACTTGCCCTTCGTACTCGTCAGGCACGGTGAGATGGCCTTTCAAGGTACGTCCTGTGCCACCGATCTGTATTTGGGCAGTCTTCCCGGGTTCGAGAGTGACCTGCTGGGTGTGTGTCGTGGCTCCCATTTGAAAACGTTGTGCATCTCCGTAATTAATCGTTTTCCCCACGGTAAACGCACCTGCTCGAACTCGATCGAAAGAAAAAGATCCGTCGCCATTAGTTTGCGCGACATGGGACCAATAGACATTGGGTTGATTCGGTCTATGTTGCATAGGGATACTGAGCTGGATTTGCCCGTCTGGCAACGGCTCTTTGCCTTGCACGAGTTTTCCCTCGACGCGAGACCAAGGCGTCAGAGTAATCTCATTGGAATCTTCAAACGCCTGGCCTTCAATTTCGCTCCAACCCGACTCGTGCAAGAAAATCACCAGGAACTCGCTTTCGGGAAAGGGCAAAGTGAATCGACCCTCAGCATCCGCGAGTACATTTCCTGCACCGGAGTTCTGAATTTGTTTCCCATTGCTAATTTGCAAGTGCTGGTTAGAGACCGCCATCAAAACCGCCGTGCCTGCGGCTGGCTCTCCCGTCGGAGTTTTTACCAGGCCACTGGGGCCTGAACCCGCTTCCAATTCGAAGTCGATGGTTACTTCTCCCTCGTCGGTCTTGATCATCCGCGAGACGCCTGGTCGGTAGCCCTCGGCTTCGATTCGCACCAAATGGCCGAAGCGGGGTTCGGAAAACGTAGTGCGATACTCGCCGCCTTGACCGGACTGAACGTTATAACGTTCCCAATGGAGATTCTGGTTCGATTCATTCCAACGAATGCCTTGTACGATGTTGAATTTTTCAATCGCTTTGCCGGTCTCGGAGTCGACAACTTTGCCCTGCACGACCAGAGGATTGGGCATGACAATAACGTGTTCGTCGGCTTGCGCGATCAGTTTTTGATTGCGCACTGACACATGGCCCTGCTTAAAAATGGCAAATTCAATTTCATCCGCGGGCATGCTATCCGATTCCCAGATTCCGGACGAATCTGTCATAAACCTTGGCATGACCCCACCACCCCCACTCACGGTACGGTGGCCGCGCCATGAATCTGGCGCTATCCAGACACTCGGAATTGGCTGGCCATCGGGATCGGTAACACGAACGCGAATGCTGTGGCCTGGCTCCAGTTCGAGATCAATCGGCTCCATGTCATGCTCGGCCGTAACCATCCGTAAGTCGGGAGCCCAATGCTCGGCATAAACAGTAAGCACGCCGTTTCCAGCGGGAACATTTTTCAGTGCATACTCCCCGTTTTCGTTCGAATCCACCACTTGAGAAGTGCCCCCAAATTGGCTCGATCCCACCGACACCTTGGCGCCGGCAATCGGCTGACCCTCCGGATCCGACACTTTGCCGCGAATCTCGATCCCTTTTTTCAAAACCAATACATGGTCCAACGACAAGAGTTGATCCCACGTGGCCCGATGTCGGCCGTTAGCCGTGTCCTCGATATAGTCTGTATGCTGAAGTCGCAGTTGGATTTGCAGCTCGTTCTCGGGGGCCGACTCGTTACGCCAGCGCCCCTCGCTATCGGTAGTGCCAATCACGCCGTTAAGCCACGGTCGCAACTCTCCTGGCTTGTCATTTCTCGACGAGGTGACAGCCTGGATTTCGACGCCCTCGATTGGATTGCCGTCTTCGTCGTGAACAATGCCGCCGATCGTGGTCCCTTTGGCGACGGGAATCGTAAACTTGGTGGGCAGCTTATCGCTTTTTCCCCAACGAGCACCAAGTGCTGCGTAGCCGTCTTCGCGTACGGTGAGCGTAAGGCTGCTTTCCAGTTGGCTCGGCACATTGAACGAAACGATTCCCTCCTCGTCGGTCATAAGCGGAAATTCCATGCCATCGATCGAAACTTCGACATTCGCGTCAAGCAGTGGCTTGCCGTCCGGATCGAGCACGGTGATTTCGAGGAATCTAAAACCACCGATTTCTTCGAGTTGAGCCGGGGCCGTGGAATCCATCAGCAGAGTCGTCAGCGCGAGGACAACGCAGAATAGGTGATGACTGGAACGCATGTTTTGCATGGTTTTTGACTCAAAAAGGGTAAGATTCTGTCATCAAAAAATGCTTTTTATTTTGAATTCGCTTTTTCGTCGGAAGCACCGCTGATCTGCCGGAAATATTGCTCGATAGCCCGACGATACCGTTCCGGCGGGGCCGTGTTGCGACCTTGCTGAAGATCATCTCCCAGCCGCGATACAAGGCGGTTCCAGTCGACGATGGCTCGTGCTGGTGTAGATGGTTTGACGACAAGCTGGGTTTCCGATTCTTTCATGGCGCGCGCTAGTGCTTTTCGAAATGCCTTTTCGATGGCTCGCTGCCGTCTCAATTGTTGCTCGCGGAATTTATTCATAAGCACCTGGTTCTGATAGTTGCCGATCGAGCCGCTGCCCATTCCGTCGCGCATCCAATCGTCAACAATTTGTAAATTGGAGGGGCGATTGGGAATCCCAAGAATATCGCTAATCGATAGTTCCTGCTCGAGCGCTGCCAACAACTCATCAAGAGTGGGATCGTCCAAGAGACTCGCAATCGGGTCTTGGACAGGAAACTTATCCAGCTCGATAATCACCAACTCGATCATCGCATCGTATTCTTTTTCCGCTAATTGCAGTGCTTCTAGCGCAGCTTCCTGTCGCGAGATCGCGCTCGGCAACTTATTTCGGCGCAAACCATAAACGGCAGCAAGCTGGTTGGGCACGGCTTGTTCGTCGAGTGTCGCAAGTAAACTTCGAGCCTTCTCAGCAATGGGCAACGGCAACGTGCCATCCTGAATTCGCAAGGTTACTGATAGCTGCTGTTCGAGGTCTGCAAACTTGCCCGCCAAACGGTCGGTGGCTAGGACTAACTGATGCTGTTCGATTTCCGCGGCTCGATGATATTCGCCCGATTGATGGTATTTGAGTTGCCGAATCCAGGCAGACGTTTTTTCGACAAGCCGTCGTGTTTCGAGTAGGCGATTCGTGGCGAATCCCGCGATTTCAATCTGCTCATCGCGCGCGCCAATTTGGTTCAACACAACTTCCAGACGATTGAATTGATCGTAAAGTCGCTCGGCGTCTGCCACGATCACATCCAGAGCCTCCATCCCTTGTGTGGTATCGGTTTCGCTCGGCTCTGGAGTCTCCTCGTCTGAGGAGGCTGCATCTTGCGCTGTCGGCGGAGGAGTTCCCGTTTGTTGGCCAGCAAATTTTCCTGCGCTTGCACTCACCTCTTGCGTCGCCACGGCAATCTGTTGAAGCAATTTGTCGGTCGTAAGCAGCTCGGCATCCTGGGTATTGCGGTTGAGTGGCAACCAAATTTCAAACCGATCGTGCAAGTCGGCTGCCTCGATCGCAATTGATTCAATTCCGTTGACGTGCCGTTGAAGTAGGATGGCTGCCAATTCGGTCCGGTGCGCTTCTTCGACAACGTCCCAAGATTTCGACTTTCGGTTTACGATCCTATGTTGTTCGGCCAAGTCGGCAAGTTCGAAGCGGAGCACCCGAGTCCGATTCCGCTCGGCATCGAGAAATCGCCGCAACAAACGCGGATCATCAGCCAGCAGGCGTGCTAATTCGGCACGCATTTTGTTCCGCATTTCGAGGACTTCTTTGAGACGAGCCAGATATTCTTCATCGAGATCAAATTCCACCATCTTGCGCGAGTAAGGGCTAGAATCGCCCTCTTCTCGCATGAGGGCGAGAGAGTTCTCGACGTAGATCTGGTACATCTTCTTGATCGCATCAATCGTTTCAGCAAGCGCATAGTCGCGACGTGCCCGTTCAAACTGACCGGTCAGGCGCTCCAACAGCTCGCGTGCTCGGACCGTTTGTTGCCAACCGGTTCGGATGGCCTCGATTCGGCTCTCGTCTTCGGTCTGCAATGCCTTCCAAAAATCTTTTCGAGCGGGATAAATGTGAGCCTGGCTAATGTCAAGTAGCTGGAGTCCGATAAAAGAATACAAGGTGTCCCGAGTACGGTAATGCAGTTTGTCGACAACATTCAAAGCAGACGCGACTTGCGCTTCCGCATTGTTCATATCGCGATAGTACTTGTCCAACCACTTGGGGTTCTTTTCTATCTCATCAAGAACACTGCGTGAAAGTTGCTGTGCCTTGCCAAGAGCAATGTCGATTCGCTCTAAGTCCGGAGCAATCTCAATCTCTAGCTGGAGTCGCTGCTGGCCAATGAAGTTCAAAACTGATTCATCGACCGTCAACCGCATGCGCTGGCTTGTGGTGGACTGGGCCTGGGGAAACTCTAGGTAACCTGTTTTGATTTGCGACGACGAGTTCGACCCTGGATCGGCAGAGGTGTTTATTTCATTCTCCCCTGAACGAGAGGATCGCGGCATAGTGGATGCCACTTCGGAGGAATTTGGAACTGATTCTTGCGCGAGTTTCTCCGTCGACGCCGATGGATCGGCACTCGGACGATCTGACTGTGCCAGCTTTGTTTCTTGAGCGTCACGAGCTGATGAGTTAGCCGCATTTCGCGGTGCGGATGGCGTCTGGGCTTCGGTCACGGATTCGAGATTTTCGGTCGCGCTTGCCTTATTCTCTGTAGAGCTACCGTCAGGCATGTTTTCAGTTTGGCTAGCTGCTTCGACATTTTTCGCTGCACCACGATCTTCGCTCACGCGGATTGCAAAACTTAGCTGAGATCCATCATCAAGATCGAATTGCGAAAGATCGAGATCAACCGTCCCACGGATTTCGGTCTTCCCCTGTTGTTCGCCCAGGGGGATCGGCAGGGTTGCTAGTGGCAAAGGATCGCCATCCATCGCCAAGCGTTCGTCGAACACAAGCAACTCAGCACTTCCTAGTCCGATGTCGTCCTTAGCTGAGAACGTAATTGGAATCGTATCATCGGGGAGCACCGCAAGCTGGTCGTTGGGCTTGAGAATTTTGACCACGGGTGGCGCATCTTCACGACATACGACTTTGCATGTCGGTGGCCTGCTGTTCGTCAACCCGTGCGATTCGGTGAGAACCGGCGACATGGCAAAGCTCTCTTCTAGCGTGGTCTCCCAACGATACCACCCCTGTTCATCAACGGTGAGCAATTCACTTCGATCTCCACCAAACTGCAGCTCCACATTTTCGACGCTATCTTTTGGATGAATTGCCAACTGCAGAAGGCTGCCTTTCAACGTGGAAATTTTACGCGGAAATTTATGTAGCTGATTCGACTCTTGGCGGGTATACGCGGGAGGGACCACGGTGAGTTGGACTTCGCCAAGTTGTGGCCGATCAGCGACCTCGACGCTGTACCAGGGAGTTTGACCGTCTCCTGCTTGCAATCGGTAGCGCAGCGGTACATTGATCGAGCGAATCCGATGAGAGAGATGCTTTGCCTCGTCGCCTTTGGGTAATAGGGTTACCAATTGCGAATCGCTCCCATCCGGTTCTAAGGTAAGCGTGGCATGCCTCACGAGTGTGCCTTCCATTTGGGCGGTGATTTTGAGTGGCTCGCCGCGGGCTACGACAACATTTCCTGGCACTTCGACAAACTCGGTCGCTGAAATCGAGGAGGTAGGTGCCCAAAAACGGCGTAGCAAAACGGACGTCCGATGCGCGTCCAGTACGGCTGCAACTCCTAGTACTGCCGTGATTGCAGTCAAACCCCACAGTACGTGAATCAATCCCTCGAGCGAGACCACTTTCTCGGGATCAACGCGCGGACTCCAACTTGAGGCTTCTTGGGCAACTTTTCGATACATTGCCGGATGCACGTTTTTGGCATGGGGTGAAGTGGACAATTGTGCAATCGTTGACCACCGCTGTTCAAGCTGGGGGATCCCTCGGTCGACGTCACTTGCCGCGCGGCGAATCTGCCGCGATTGGCGCCAAGCTGTCATACCCCAGATGCAAAATGTCACTCCGGCAGCCGTAAGTGCCGAATAGGTTAATGCTATCCTCCATTGCGAATCGTAGAGTGTTGCTAACCAATCCACGAGCATCGCCAACGCCATTGCAGCCATCAACACCACCACTGCCGCAACAAGTGCTGTACTGATGCGAACCTTAAGTGTTCGTCCTTTTACAGCGTTGAGTTTATCCATGACGGCATGGGGTACCACGACATGTTGTTGTCGCTGAGTCATGATTGGGCTCCCAAATTAACAGTGGCGGGTAGTCGATTTTTTCTTCACGGGACAATTACACCAGCCCCTTGCGTTTCCGAACGATCCACTCGATGAATAAACAACCTAGAACGATCCAAAGATTCCCCCATCGATTCCATAAGGGGGTTCGGTGGATCGTTTCGTTTACCTCGGGGGATAGCGACGCCAATCGCAAAACTTCGCCGATTGCCGTGGGGGGGACAACTTGCCCGCCGGTAACCTGTGCGATCTGCTCTAAAAGTGGCTGATTGCAACTGGTATCCAACATTTCGATATTGTCGGATTGTTCGATCGTTATCAATCGACGAACGATCTCGTGATCGTCTGCCGAAGCTAACTTTTCGGCGACATCACCCGTGGCAACGAGTTCGTAAACCCCTGGTCGCAGGTTTTCTAACGTATTGAAATACCGACCGGCAATGTCGGAATCGGGCTCTAATTCGACGGTGGTCACTTCACCCTCAAGCATCCTCACTTCGACCATGAGCGACTCCCCTGCAACGGGGCGTCCTGTTTCGTCTTTCAGCCAAGCAGTAATTTCAATCGGTTCGTGAACTTGATAGCGAGTTTGATCGGTGACGAGGCGTAAAAGTTCTGATCCGCTTCCGATATTGGACGAAGTCACCCATCGCAACATTTGCCCCCAGAATCGGTGGTGCATTCGATCACCGCGGCGAAATCTTAGCACCCAAGTTTGAGGTGCTGAGAGATACACGACCCGTCCACCACCGACTTGATGCCAACAGAGAAATGCCTTTTGGTCTTCTCGAGAAGATTGCTCATCAAAAACAACCGCCTTTGCAGTTGGTTGGGCACGCAGAAGCGTTCGCGCTGTCGATTTGGGAAAGCAATAGGTCGACAAGCGATGAATCGGTTTCCGCCGATAAATATTGACCCATGCAGCTTCGCTGGCAACTACGGAGTCTTCGATGGCAGTCGCGCTGTGCAATCGTCCTTCGTCGGTCAGCGCTACCTCGTAGGACTCGGCAAATGGTTTTCCAGCACTCTCTTCGACCGGTAGCAAATCGATCAGCGGCTGTCCCGAAAATCGCTTGGGCATGTGGTTTTGGCCAGCAATTACGATCGCATGCCCATGTCCTTGCTGGACATACTCCGCCAAGGACTCCTGACTTGCACGGCTCAATTGTTGGGGGCTGAGGTCGCCCAAAATTACGACATCGTAGACGGACCAATCCTCAACACGCCGCGGCAATCTTGGGTTCACCGCCATGGCCCCAGTACCACGAAGCCTGGGATGGAACAGCAGTTCATCAAATTCGACATGGCTATCACGGCGAAATAACTGTTGCAGATAACGATACTCCCATTGCGAAACGCTATCTGCAATCAAGATGCGCAGCTTATCGCGCACGACCTCCCAAGATAGAGGAACGACATTATTGGTTACACTTGCCTCTTCTTCCACCGGTTCGACCGACAACTCGTATTCCTGCCAACCTATCTCCTCAGCCGACACTCGAAACTGTACACGGCGATCGAGTCGCTCGCTATCGAATTCCAAAACATGGCGATCGATCTCTTTGCCATCATGGCGTAACACCACGTCGGTACTCATCCCGTCGCAGTCATAGGCTGTAACAATCGCCTCGATAATTCCCGAGTCCTTCTCAATGATTGTGGCAGGTGCTTCCACACGATGGAGGCGAATATCGCGTATCGTTTCAGAGTTGCCGATGGGCACGACATAGATCGGCAGATCAATCAGTTCGCCTGCCACTTCTTGCGGGGCTGGTACTTGCGGGTCGTTATGATGCCCATCGGAAAGAATCACCGCCAATCGAGTCGAATCAGCAGTGCGGTCTTTCGAAAGTTGCTTTAGCACATTGGTCAGATTTGTCACGCGGTGATCATTTGCGACTTCTGCTTTCGGCGCAAATTCTGCTGCATCGGTCCAGCCGACGCCTGCAGCAACTGGTTGCAAGCGCTCATCAAACTGAAAGCGGCGAATTCGCACCGTGCCAGCCAGATCAGAGAGCACCTCTTCTTCAAGGACATCAAGGACTCGAGTGGCAAGCTGACGCCTTGTAAACGGTTCTGACTCATCTTCAGCATTGGCAGTGACCAAACTATCAGCAATGTCGCTGCCAAGACGAGTGATGCGTCGTTGTGCTCGTTGGATGCCATCGCTTATCGCATCTAAGGAGGTCGTTATGTCTGCTGCGACAACGTTGTCTGCATCGTCCAATGTCGTGAGTAAATCCTCCAGCGTCTCGAGAACCGATTCGGTCAGTTGTGCTTCGATTTGCGCTATCTGTTCGAGAAAAACAGTTTGCGCAGAATCGAGATTTTCCTCGACCTGAATACAAAGTTCTACCGCTCGCTGAACGGCAGTTTGAGCTTCCGCGAGTGTTCGCTGGATTTTCCGAAGGGGCCGATGCTCTTCGAGCTGTTGTTGAGTTTTTTCGCAGGCGTGTTTCGCTAGACTAATTGCAACACGGGCTCGGTCGCACTCCGACAAAGCATCCTTGCCTTCCTCCTGGTTAATCGCCAACTGCCAGCGCAGCGAGGTCGTAGGCTCAGGAGGATCGAAAATTTCCATACTCTGACTCGCATCGGAGAGAATGGCAATCGATTGTGTTGCGGTGGTTAACTCAATGGTCTCCTTGGTGGGGCCCACGACCATCCACAGGGCAACTCCAACAGCAATCATCCTCAAGGTCCAGAAAACAATCGCCCAGCCCGTTCCGACGGCATCTCGATATCGCCAAAGCATCCAAGCTGCCATCGCTGCTAGAAACAGCGCCAGCGCAATAGCCGTCGAGACTCCCAGGGCCCCTTCGAAAACGAAGTGTTCAGAAGTAATGAAATGATCCTTAGGCATATTTTTTTCTTCGTGAGGAAATTATGTCGTGCTGACCGCGACGCCACTTCGTTGACGTCCTAGCCAGTTGGATAGCAAGAGCTCGCTTGCGAGAAAAACGATGAGTAGTAGTAGGAGAAATTCCCAGATCGGTTCTTCAGGACGAATGGCTTGGGCTTGTTGCGGGGCGACAGAACTGTCAGCACCGGTATGCAATCCCAGGGCGGAGAGGAGTTTTTCGCGTTCCTCTTCCGAAATCACTTGCCATGAGGATTCGCCTGTGTCGCGCGCAACATAAAAAGGCAAACTGGCCACGGTTTCGTTCCCCGATTTGAACGCGATGCGATACATTCCGGGCTGATGAGTTCGCGAGAATTGGAATCGTGCATGGCCATCATTCGTAGGCTCCACGATTAGCGAATGTTCGTTGCCATCGGGAGTCACCAGCTCTGGTGTGGCAAATGCCGCTTCGGCTGGAGAAGATGCGACAATCGCATGACCTGGGCTAAGGTTGTAGCGAGCTGTCGAGCCGGCAGTCAAATAGTCAAGCCAATCGTGGACCATCACCACATAAGATTTCAATTGGGGAAGATTGCTCCACTCGAGCCCGAGTGGAAAAGCTTGCACCAGAATGCGTCCTCGCCCAAAATAGTTTTCAACTACCAAGGGGCTGCCATCGCCCGACTCAACAAGCACCGACACGGATGATGACTCTCCTTGAGTAGGTGAGAGCTGCCAATATTCGTAGAGCCGTGCTTCGTCGATATCTAATTGAGTTGTATTGGCCAGGTGAACTGTTGCGGGATGTTCGTGCGAAGGGGGATGAATCATTCCCGCGGGTTCGTTGGTATCGTCGACGGTTCTCAAAATCTGAATGGCAACAGGGCTCGGCCCTTGTCCCTCGTCGTGCCAAGTCCGATTGAATGCAACGCGATCGGTTCGGGCTCCTAAAGCTACCCACAACGCCCCCCCTTTGGCAACAAACTCGGACAGTCGATCCAAAACATCAGGTTCTAGCTCACCAAGATCGGTAAAGATGACGCAACGATAATTTGCAAAAGTCCTATCTGCGAGCTCATCCGACGTAACCGATTCGGGATGATAGACAGAATGCCACGGCTGCGCGTTCTCATCTTGATGGTAGCCCAAGGCGGCCATCAAAAGTTCGTTTGCCGACTTCGCATTTTCACCCGGCTGGGAATCATGGACTAACAACACAGGCAATTGGTCTGAAACTTCCACCACGACGCTCGACTGTTGGTCCAGCGCGATTTGGTCCTGCAAATCTGCTCGACAAGTGATGGCATAGTGGCCAGCGTGTTCGAGACGAACAGAGGTCTTAACCCGAGCAGATTGATTGGACTGAAGCCCTTTGAGGTTTGTGGTTGCAACCACATTTTCGTCGACCAACCACTGGACCGTTGCATTCTGACTGGCAACGTGTCCCGTGTTGTTTACTAAGGCTGAAAGTTCGATGGAGTCGTTCGGCTGCACGATCTTGCTGGATGCTTCGATCTGCATCACCGCGAGATTATTGAATTTACTCTCCTGCAAGCTGCAATCAACAATCTCGATTGCAGTGGGCGCTGCTGAATTTTTTCGTGCTTCCTCTAGCTGTCGCCAGGCTCCTTGGGCATCTAGCTGCCAACTATTCGCCTGATTGTCGGTAAATACGACAATCCGCCGATGTCTCTGCTTGCCTTCGGATTCGGGTTGGATTGCACGTTGCATGCAATCAAGCAATTCTGCCTTACCCAAGGTGGGCTCAACATTATCTAAAATCGCTTCGAGACGGCTTTTGCCCCCGCTATCTGCGGGGATGCCTTCGGCTGTTAGCCACTCGCCCCCACCAGAGGCTAATAGCACATGGACACGGTCTCCGCCGCCGAGTTCTGCAAGTACCTCATTCATATTTTCGTTCAGCAGATCCCATGCGGAGAGATCCTCCACTGTGCGCGACATCGAAAGTGAATTATCAACGATCAACACCACTTCGGAAGCATCGCTGGTCGCCCACCAGGCGCCGCGAATCAAGGGTTGAGCTAAAGCGAGTACCAATGCCACAATCGCCCCCATACGTAGCGTTAGGAGCAACAGTTCTTCCAATCGCTCTATGCTGCGCCCTTTGGTTTTCGCCTGTGTCAAAAACTGC
Source organism: Planctomycetota bacterium (assembly GCA_029259915.1). Classification (GTDB taxonomy): domain Bacteria; phylum Planctomycetota; class Planctomycetia; order Pirellulales; family Lacipirellulaceae; genus Bythopirellula. The sequence goes on from JAJDED010000010.1 coordinate 37,729, forward strand.
ATTGCGCCCCAAGGAATCACGTCTCGCTGCCGACCTCGGTAGAGATGAATCAATACCGGTACCGCAACCAAGGGCAAAGCTGCCAAGAATAGTCCGTTTAAGAAGCTCACGAATCGCCCACACCTTGGTTGGATTGTTTTTCCGCTAGACAGGTAACAAGGAAAAATGCCTAACCCAGGAACACCGTTAAACTCTCGTTCTTGCTGCCTGCGTTTTTTTTTGTGACGCCCGTTTGTGTAAGTAACCTGCTAGCGAATCCCCCAAATCGCAATCGGTGGTCATCGTCACCAGATCAGCACCTATGTCGACTACAGCCTGATGCAGATCGTTCAGAAACTGTTGAAATTCTTTGAGGTACTGCTTTCTTACCGTGTTTGGGTTCACCTGAATTTGTCGTGGCAACTCCAAGTCCTCAAAAAATGCCTCACGCCGAAACGGAAATGTTAGCTCCTCCGGTGCCAGAATTTGCATGACCAGAATATCGTGCCCGCGAACTCGAAACTGTTCGAGAACTTGTTTCAATTGGGCAACCTCGCCAAAGCAATCAGACAACAAGATCACTAGACCCCGACGCTTAAGACGCCCAGTCAATTCAACCAGCGAGTCGGCAAGATTCGATTCGCCTGAAGCATCGACATTACTTAACACATTGAGTACTCGTGCCAAATGATTTGCCCGCGGCAAGGGACGCACATACTCGTGAGTTTGATTTCCTACGACCGCCAAGCCTACTGAATCTCGTTGGCGCAAAAGTAAGTGACCAAGACAAGAACTGGCCATCTGCGCGTAGCGCCACTTGCTGACGGGTGACATTCCAAATCGCATGGAACCACTGGCGTCGGCAACGATTAACGCCTGCAAATTGGTTTCGTCGTCGAATTGCCTCACATAGTAACGATCGCTCTTGGCATAGTGACGCCAGTCGAGTTGCCTGAGGTCATCGCCTTGGGCGTAGGGCCGCAACTCAGAAAAATCGGTACAGCCACCTTTGTGTGTGGAGCGATGTTTCCCCGACAAGAAGCCGTCGACTACCGTTTGGGCTATTAATTCCAAATTCCCTAATTTCGAGAGCGTTTGTGGATCGAAGATTGAGACAGAGTTCTCATTAAGACCGTCCGAATCGATCGATGTTGCGTCGGACTGGGCTGTCCCGCGAAGAGATTTTTTGTGGCTGTCTGGCGAGAGCGCAACCCCCCCATCCACCGTTTGCCTTTGGCGAAGCGAATCGACAAAATTCCGTACACGGTGATTGCTCACAAGGTTCTCTACTTTTCAGGGTCGAGCGGGCGTTATCCGTCTGCCGATAGCTCTTTGCTTCTGGCACAGACGTTTGGTTTTTCGACTGAAAAAACATTCAAGTGCTGAGGGCGGCACATTGTTCGATCAGGGCAGTAACAATATCGTCAATGTCGAGGCCTGCCGCTTCGGCATTGAATGTGGGAATGATGCGATGACGTAGCACAGACAACGCTACTTCGTAAATATCTTCGGTCGTCACATGACAACGCTTGTGGAGCAGCGCTCTGGCTTTCCCCGCCATCATCAGAGCGATACTCGCGCGAGGACCTGCTCCATATTGGACTTTGTCTTGTAAGTTCGCCGGCAACTGGCCTTCTTCGGGTCGGCTCATCCTCGCCAGATCGACCGCGGCATGATAGACATGATCCGACACGACCACCTTGGGGACAAGCGCCTGCATCTCGCGCAAAACGGTAATGCCAATGACGTGCGAAATTTCGTAGGAATAATCGGTCGTCTGACGCCGGCAAATCTCAAGTTCCCCGTCACGGTCTGGGTACTCGACTTTGATCTTCATCAAAAATCGATCGAGTTGAGCCTCTGGCAGAGGATACGTGCCCTCAACTTCAATCGGGTTTTGGGTTGCCAACACAAAAAATGGATCGGGGAGCTCGTAAGTTATTCCCCCGATCGACAACTGGCGTTCCTCCATCGCTTCAAGCATCGCACTTTGCGTTTTGGGGGGAGTACGGTTGATTTCATCTGCCAAGATCAAGTTGGCAAACAATGGCCCTTGGACGAAGCGAAAAACTCGCTTTCCCGTCGTGCGATCTTCTTCCAGAACTTCCCCACCCGTGATATCCGCAGGCATCAGGTCGGGCGTGAACTGGACGCGATTAAACGACAGATCCATCAGCGATGCGAGTTGCGATATTAGCAAGGTCTTTGCCAAGCCAGGCATGCCCTGCAAAATACAATGACCTCGGCAGAGCAAGCAAATCATCAGCTGCTCGGTCACATTGTCCATGCCTACTATGACCCCACCCAATTCGGTACGTATCTGTTGATACTTTTCAAAGAGATTGTCGACCAACTGGGCGACTTCCTCTGTGCTGGAATCGGGAGTTAACACTGGCTGGTGATTATCAGTCATCGTCGATCTCAAAGCTTGAATGGGTTAAAATGATCGTGAAGCGTATTGTATCACGAGAGAAATTGTTTAACGAAATTTATTCGGTACGGTATTCTCACCTATTCGTTGCTCACTGGAAAATCTTGGACTTCTAGGGTGTTCACCAGACCGTCCCCATCTCGGTCAAGACGAGAAAACTGTTCCGAGGTACCGAGAAACTCGCGCTGGGACAAATCTCCATCCGCATTGCGATCCATGTCAGCAAACCAGGATGGCGCCGTCGGGCGTTCTAAGTCGCGCAATTCTCTCGATGCGGCGATCGGCTGATCGAGAGCTTCATGGGCCAATAAGCCTCGGGTAACCGTTAAACGGATAGCGGTAGGAAGCTCCGCACCAGCAATCTTCCCATCAGCATTCCTGTCTAACCCGGCAAGCGACTTGCCCAAGTGTCGGCATTCGCGCGAAGTCAGCCGATGATTGTTGTCTTGGTCGAGGAGGCGAAACAATGGGTAACCATCAACGACAGCTCCGATTGCAATCTGATTTTTTTCACTCTTCGATGCCATGCAAGTTATGGCAGAGAGTTCAACATACGTTCCATCGCAATCGATGGTGATCACATTTTCGCTGGACGAGACAACTTGGTCTCCATCAACCGCCAATAGGACAACTTCACCGCTTCCAATTGTCAGATCGATGCTACAAGCGAAATCTGGCGATTCGTAAAGCAAGCCTTGAATGTCAGCTACCGTCAACGATCGATCGCCGAGAGACAAGCGAGTTTTTAGTTGATCGGTTTCCGATCTAGCACCAGCTTGTGCGTCATAACGAGCAACCATCTCCCGGCGTAAGCCATTCCAATCTGTCTGTTCATTCAAAACTACGGCTAGGGGATGACTCATTGCCCGTGGGTAGGGTGAATCGCTTTCTTCTGGGTGCAGTTCGGCAAGATCGATCACGTCGTCCTCGTCAACATCCGCTTGGCGCAACTGCGCTGGAGCCTTACTTATTTCTTCTGTCGAGAGAACTTGGTCGTGATCGGTATCAAGCCAACTCCATAGCGGAGCTAGTTTGGCACGGCGCCAGCTCATTGCGGGAGCGAGAGTCAACAAGCCAGGACCACCAGCCCATTCTGCGAGTAGCCAGCGAATCTCATCGCGGTCGGTGTCTGCTACTCCCGCAGCCAAATACTGGCGTAACCGTGCGCTCGCCGTAGGGGGACGACGGCTGCGCACCTTAACGACAGGTACAGCATCTTCGTCGGTAGGGTCTTCTGTAGCTGTTTCGGAAACAACAGCTGTAGAAGACTCCGCAGGTTCAACCTCCTCGACAGGGTCAACAGACGTGGAGGCGGTTGCCTGCTCTACAAGAGAATCGATCCAGGACTCCCGCCAATCGCGAAAGGGCACACCTTCGACATGGATCGCCAGATCGACCAAGATCGGCATCGTGGGGCCCATGACTAACACACGTATCCACGGATCGCTACGATCGACCTGAGCAGGGATGCTCCACTGACCATCATGACTGCGAGCATAATATTCCAAGGAATTTATTTCAGTGACCGACTGCACCGAACCACAAGCATTGGTTGTCGTCTGCGGCTTTGCATCGGGAGACTTCAACTGTTGAACAGCGCATTGCGCAAGTGGCTTTTGACGGAGCAGTTCCACCCGATCTGTTTCGCCCCGGGCAATCTCCATCGAAGCGGTGAAGAGAATTGCGATAACAGCGCAGTAAGACACCGTCGACGTCCGACGCCAACGTCCAGAACCCCTCGTTGCTGAGAAATATTTCATCAAAATCTTCTCACCCTAACCGTGTCGTCGAATACTGACGAACATAACTTATGCCAGCAATTGCTTGATCGGTTCATCATCAACGATTGCAATGGGCCGACCGATGTTCGATATGTTTTGGGTATCCGGGGGGACTCCCATTGCCGCGCAGATTGTCGCTAGAACTTCGGTGACCGAAGTTTGGTCTTCTTCAATATCCATGCCATCTGCGCTGGTGCGTCCGTAGACCTGTCCGCCCGCGATTCCGCCACCAGCCAAAACACACGACCAAGCACGCGGAAAATGGTCGCGTCCTGCCTGCCCGTTAATCTGAGGTGTGCGGCCAAATTCGCCCATCCAGATGATCGTGGTCGAGTCTAATAAGCCACGATCTCGCAGGTCGGTCATCAAGGTCGCCCACCCCGCATCCAGCTCGGCAGACAACGCAGCGACAGACTCAAAATTATTGCTATGCGTATCCCAGCCAAAGTTCGCGTTTGATGAAGTGGTAAGCGAGACTTCGACAAATGGCACGCCTCGTTCAACCAACCGACGTGCAAGCAAACAGCCTTGGCCAAAAGTCCCTTTGCCATAGGCTTCGCGGACTTCGTCGGCCTCTTCCGACAAATTGAACGCGCCGGCAGCATCGCCCTGGGTCATTCGCAAGGCGCTATCGTAAACCGACCTATGGGCATTCGTGGTCTCCCCTGGATGCTGTGCCAAAAAATGATTTTCCATGGATTTCCAAAGTTCTAAACGGCTAGCCATTTGCGATGAGGTCACCTTGCCAGGCGGACTCAACGATTCTACTTTCAGTTCAGCAAATCCTTCCGTTTCTGGGGCTACCGCAGGAGTGCCAATGCGTGTTCCCCCAACGATTAGGGGTGCAAATTTTGGACCCAAAAAACCAGGACCAAACGCAGCTTGATCAATACCGAGCGAAGGCGCAATGCTGACATAGGGTGGCAATGTCGCGGAGGGTAAGACTAGCTGCTTTGCTAACGCAGCCCCAATCGACGGATACTGCTCCAATCCCATCGGCGGATGTCCCGTGCGCATCAGATGCGAACCGCGGCTGTGGTCACCTTCCTTGGTACTCAAGCTGCGAATGATTGCTAATTGATCTGCCTGCTTGGCAAGCTGTGGCAAATGTTCGCTGAATCGAATTCCTGGCACATTGGTAGAGATTTCCTTGAATTCGCCGCCATTCTCATGGTTGGGCTTCATGTCGAAGGTGTCGGTCTGACTCGGTCCCCCGCCCATCCACAATACTATGCAATGGCGACTTCGCTTGGGGTCGTTTGCAAGCTTTTGGGCGAACGCCGGCAGCCACCCGCTCATGCTCATTCCGCACAAACCCAAACCAGTCGATTGCAACCAACGACGACGATCGATGGGGTTTAATTGTGACATCTAATTGACCCTCGTAGCTTGTACTGATTTAAAAATTCAGTGAATGAAAGTAAATTCTGCGCTATTGAGCAATGCCCATAGCACGTCACCCATCGCCTGCATCCGCTCGGCCTCATCTTTGGCCGCACCAACATACTCGAACATCTTTCGCTGCTCTTCCCCGTTCGGCAACCTCGACAGCGTAGCTAAGAACAGAGTCTCAATCCGCTGCTGATCGCTAAAGAATGGCGCTCCGAGTGACTTCAGCAAGCCACTCGTTTCGAGATCCGTTGCTCCATGAATAATCTGTCCATGCAACAGAGTCAGGGCTTGGGGGATGCCTGCGTGATAATTCGTTCGTTCCCCTGGTGGGGCCTGAAACTGAACGATGAAAGCCTGTCGCGAAGTATTAGAAAACCGAGCCAAGGCCCCATTCTCCGTGCTCTCGAGGGACATCGCTGCATTCTGTGTTGACACAGCAATACAGTCATACAGTTGGTCGGCTGTCATGCTCTTCAAATTCATGCGGGCGAAGAGCAAAGTTTGCGACGGTTCCTCGACATCCGCGCGACTCGAAAGCTGATAAGCTTCGCTCAAAACCAGCGTTCGCAGCAATCGCCGTAGGTCAAAGCCGCTGGCCGCAAAATCTTGGCTTAGAAATTCCATCGCTTCAGGAATGACTGGTGCATTGTCGACTCGCAAATCGTCAACCGGATCAACCAATCCACGACCAAAGAGGTGCGCCCAAACACGATTGACCGCTGAGGATGAAAATCGACGATTGTCGCGAGAAGTAAGCCAAGCAACCAACTGCCGCCGGCGAGACAAAGCCTTCTTGCTTTGGATGAAGTCTTCCCCCTGTCCGGCGCCAGGCAAATGCGGGGCAATCACCTCCTCAGTATCTGGAAGCATCACTTCGCCTCGTGCATTATCGCGCACCCGGAGAACGCGCGAGGTCACTTCCATTTTCCCCTGGGGGCGAGATATCTGTGCAAAAAAGGCCGCAAAGCCCCAAAAGTCTTCCTGGCTGATTTCGTCGTCAAAAGGATGATCATGGCATTGCGCACATCCCATGCGCGTTCCCAAGAAAACGCGCGAGGTTTTGGAGGCAAGCTCCTCGGGATTGAGCTTCAAAGCGGCATAAAACAGCAACGGCCCTGATTCGCTGACACGTCCTTCGGCCGACAGCAATTGGGACACAAGTTGGTCATAAGGCAAGTTTTGTGCGAAACGATCGGCTAGCCATTCATCGAACTTCGCCGTGCCACCAAAGGCTTGTAAGTCGACTCCCTCGGGCAACAACATCGTGCGCCAAACTGTAGCTAAATGGGTTGCGTGATCGCGACTCGCGAGCAGCTCATCCACCAACCGAGTTCGTCGATCAGGCGAGGGATCCTCGAGAAATTGATAAGCCTCGCTAACCATGGGAATTCTTCCCGTAAGATCGAGATACACGCGGCGAAGGAACTCGGCATCGGTCGCCAACTCCGCAGGATGCACTCCTTGCGACTCCCAATAGGCTGTTAGCATTGCGTTGAGTTGCTCAACCAACTCACGCGAAGATAAGGGTTCCGCAGAGACATCCCAGTCGGTTGATTCATGAGGCGAAATAGACAGATCGAGAGCAGGTGACGTAATCTCTGACTTAACAACCGCGTCGATCGCTTCGCTACCAGACTCTTTCTTGCCAATGGCTCCTAACTGCGCAGAAATAGTTTTCGCTCCAGACGGCGTAATCAATTTTGCCTCAGGGGAAACTCCTAATGCGAAGATCGTCGTTGGCCCTTGTTCTGGGTAAGCAAATTCAAAAACGGCATCTTCGAAATTTGCATCTTCAAGAGTAACGTCTTTGAGTACGCGACCAGAAATAGGCAGATGCGTGGCCGGGTCGAGCAGAAACTCGAGTTCAACCGTTTTGGCCTCCTCGCCAATGGCCCTCAGTTTCACTCGCAACTGGACAAGGCGGTCGTGTCCCGCTTTATTCTCGACAAGTTTCCAAGACTCGGAAACTAATTCCCAACCTTGCGGCGCGTCGTTCAGGATCGCTCCGATCTCGTCAACGTCCGACAACAACAGGGCGAGCAGCCTGACTTCCCAACTCGTGGCGTTCCTCGATTCCAACGATTTCTGAGTGATTGTTTGTTCTTCGGCGCGGTAATCTGCTCCCATCGCTTGACGGTCGTCTCGGAACACAGTGCGAGTGGCCGATTGGGCAGCGACAATGCCCTGTGAAGCCGAGGCCCAACCGCTCACGCCCTCGTTGGAAGCGACCGTCTGTACCCATGCGCATTGCTCAAGGGCCCTTAGCATCGCAGCCCAACCATAGGCTGGGGGGCTATTCCACAAAGTGGTGGCAACCAGCAAGGATGCCGCAGTGCCGAAAATCACGGCAAGCCGCCATCTTGATCGATGAAACGCCGACCTTGGCTTCGCTTCAGAAGCCGGCAAAGGATCGTCGGCTTTGGTGTTGACCCAACCAGCCTGGCTAGCGCCGTTGTTCGAAGGGCTCGAATCCCATCCGATAGATTGTTGAACTTCAGCGGGTTGAGCAAATTCCCGATCTAGTTTTTTCGACAGTGCATCGACGAAGGCATCGTCGAGTTTTGGCACGTCGTGCGCCACCTTGAGTAGATGCTCAAGGCGAGCATCACTCAATTCGCCAGAATGTTCACGTTCTGCAGCCATAACAGCACCATTTACTTACTGAGAAGGGGAATCGAATTCTGCCTGTCTTTCATGCAAAACTCGGTTTGGGACTTTGGACTGCTGATTTTCTGACAATCCAAACAAGCGCCGAAACTCGCGTCTTGCTCGATACAAGGTTGCCTCAACCGCTTTCTCTGTTTCTCCCAAACGCTGGGCGATTTCCCGTACACATAAACCTTCGACATACTTCCACTCCAACACGATCCGCTGACGTTCCGGCAAATCGTCGAGAATTTCAAGAACCTGTTCGCGCGTTTCCGCAACCTCCAACGGTTCTGCAGGACTTGTGTCCGACTTGTGATTGGTTTCCTTCCCAGCAAGCATTTGGTTCATGCGTTGCTCCGACCGATAATTCCGACGGTGATGGTCTGCTACCTTATGTCGCACCACCGAACGCAACCAAGCAGATATTTTCGGGGCTTCCGTATCGATGCCGTCAATCCCATGGAGAAGAGCTAACATCGTCTCTCCTACGACGTCTTCTGCCAGATGAGTATCGCCTAAGAGCGCATACGCACAGCGCCACACCGATGGCAAGTAACGCTGGTAGAGCGTCCTCCATGCCTCGGCATTTTTTTGCTGAGCACCTCGCACAAGTTCGACGTCAGTCAAATGGCACACCTAATATGTCAGAAGCGATGCCCCCTTAGCGCTCGCTAGTAGTAGGTCTTTCAATAACCGACAACCTAGTCGCTGGCGGACCAGATTTCACTCAAAAAAAACGAAGTTTCCTCACTCAGCCTCGATTTTACCCGGAATTTTCCACTCGGATGTTTTCCCACCCAAAAACTCCCTACGATGAAGATCGGCAAGATGATCGCAGGGGGGAAAGAACAGGGGGCAGGCCAGAATTTAACTGATCGGACTTCAAACCTACCGTTAAATCGAGTTCTGCGGGGTTCCGAACAGTCGTTCGACGACGTTAATCAACGTCAGGTACGCGCCCATGACTTCGTTAGGAATTATTCGCACAGGTGGCGGCAACCGGAAAATTCGGTTTCGGTAGGCTCCGATCAGAATGAGATCATCTCGGCTCTTCTCACCCAACGAAATGCCCGTGACTTCCGCAGTATACGCCCGCACGCGATGGCACGCAGAATGCTTGTCTTCCCAGCCGTGGTGAAGCTGCGGGCTAATACAAGACAATTGCTTCCCGCTTAATAAATCGAGTACGTCGATGTAACGGAGCCATTTGGGCGCGTGTAGGAAATCTCGATCTGCTTCGACTTCGGGCGGAGGCGCTTTCAAAAGGCTAGCAATCGTGGCGGGGAATTTGTCTCGCACCGACTCGAGACGCTGGACCGTCAAGATTTCGACAACACGCGTACCCAGGTCAATGGCTTCGCAAAGATGAATAATGCCTTTCGGGGCTTTCCGCAAGGCTTCCAAGGTGCCATCCCAGAGACGCTGCGCCTCGAATTTCGGTTTCAGCCATTCTTCTTCAAGAAGTTGAGACATGATCTGCTCCTCCCTTGTCGGTCAAACACAAAGGGCTAAAGACTCTTTAGTCCCCACTCACTCATAAGCAAATGTCATACCAAAGAAACACTTGACTAAGCCATTTCGAGTTGACTCGAGTGAGAATTTGGCACTCCTAGTAAAGCGCCCAGCGAACACGAATATGCTTTTCGCACAACGGTTGCGAGCCCTCCCTATCCATCGCCTCTTATCCGAGGGGAGCGCGTCAAATGATGTTCGATGCTTAGTCTGACAGCTTTGACAAAATGCTGGACAATTCTGATTCCCGAAAGGCGCGGCCCGTTTGTGTTTGTACAGACCCGAGCGACCCCAGATAGAGCATGACTGCCGTGGCAGTTTCCTCGTCAGGGGCATCAAAAACGATCAGTCCATCAAACGCGCCAAGTGTCCAAAAAATGTCCGTCACTTTAGCGCCCATCTCCTCCGCTTTGGACTTGAAAGCGATAGCACGTTGGGTGGTGTCGCGAATTTTCTCGGCGCCTCGCTCGGTGAATTTAATTGTCGTTACGAAGGTAGGCATGGCCAAAGCTCCTTTGTGTTGCTAATAGTGCAATTTTGTTGCCGCAAAATATGAACTGTCACACATTGCCCATTGTAGTGCCGCTGTTTGGCAAGGAAAGCACCGATATCTCGGCAGAAATAGGGCAATACTCTCCGCCTGAGCCCGAGACTGTGAACGCCTGGTAGGGGACCTGAATTCTAACCGTTTCGCAATGCGCGCGTTACCGCACACTACTGTCCGATGCTGGACAGTTTCGCACGTTGAAAAGGGATGAACGAATGCACCACAAACTACTTTTGCGAGTTCAATTCTGTTCTTCAACAGACAAGAAATACCTTTGTTGAAAACGCAAAGCAACACCCACCAAGCCAATCAGTACCGGCACTTCCACCAGGGGACCGATGACTGCCGCAAACGCTTGACCAGAATCAATTCCGAAGACGGCCACCGCGACGGCAATCGCTAATTCAAAATTATTGCTAGCTGCAGTAAATGCAACAGTAGCCGTGCGAGAGTAATTCGCACCGATACGTTTCCCCATCCAGAACGACACGAGAAACATCACCACAAAATAAATGCACAGTGGAACCGCAATACGCAGCACGTCGAGTGGCAACTGCATGATGGTTTCGCCCTTCAGTGAAAACATCACGACAATCGTGAAGAGCAAAGCGATCAGCGTAAGCGGAGACACTCTCGGCACGAACACCGACTCGTACCACTCTTTGCCCTTCGACTTGAGCAGAAAGAATCGAGTCGCCATTCCAGCCGCGAACGGAATCCCGAGATAGATCAGCACACTCTTTGCGATATCGGAAATCGCGATCTGAACGACTGCCCCTTCGAGTCCAATGAGCGGTGGCAGGAACGTGATAAAGAACCACGCGTAAACCGAGTAAAACAGCACTTGAAACACCGAGTTGAACGCCACCAGCCCCGCAGCATACTCGTTGTCGCCCTTGGCCAGCTCGTTCCAGACGATCACCATCGCGATGCAACGCGCAAGTCCAATCAGAATGAGCCCCACCATGTATTCGGGATAGCCCCGCAAAAAAACCACCGCCAAAGCAAACATCAATACCGGCCCAATCACCCAGTTTTGGACAAGCGAGAGCCCAAGGATTTTGGTGTTGCGAAAGACGTCGCCCAACTCCTCGTACTTCACCTTTGCCAACGGCGGGTACATCATCAGAATCAGGCCGATAGCTATCGGGACGTTGGTCGTTCCCACCTGAAAGCGGTTGATAAACGATTCCACTCCAGGCACAAAGTACCCCAGCCCAACGCCACAAATCATCGCCAGAAAAATCCAAAGCGTGAGATAGCGATCAACAAAAGACAGTCGTCCAGGACAAGGGGCATCATTCATGTATCTATTCTTCCTTGTTTTCTTACAGTCGCCAAAATCGATATCCATCGACTCATTTTTTACTAGTTGTTCTTCGTCGTCGATTCTTTGCCTTCTTGTCTTTGCATGATCCTGATGTCGCTGGCCAACACAGGTGGGGTTGCCCCTGACAACAGTCCTCGCTGAGGAATTCCATCAGGTCGCGAATGCCATCCGGTCGAAGCGCATAGATGATTGAACGCCCCTCGCGGCGCGACTCGACGAGCCGTGCGTGACATAGCTCTTTCAAGTGAAACGTGAGGGTGGCTGGGGGTATCCCCAGTTGCTCCGCAATTTCCCCGGCTGCGAGACCCTCTTCTCCCAGCGGTACCAGCAATCGAAAGACTTCCAGGCGAGATTCTTGGGCCAAAGCCGTGAGTGCGGTTACGGCGTCTTTTATTTTCATATTTCTAAAAATATCAAAATTATGACGGTGGATCAATCCCTCTCTATTCAGGAGGTTTTCTGGAAACAAATTTCCTCTCGAAAAACCTCTTGCCGTGAATTCCACTAAAAATCGTCGTCGAAAACGAATTTGAGAAACAAGCCTTGACTCCGTACCAAGGTACGGACGTTATACTATGGCTTAGGAAAGGTTTTTCCATGCCAGCATTATTAAAAACAGGCGAGCTTGCCCACGAGGCGGGGGTGAACGTCGAGACCATTCGCTTTTACGAACGTAAGGGCCTGCTTCCTGAGCCTCCGCGCCGCTCCTCAGGCCACCGGGAGTACCCACGCGAATCTGTCCGACGGATTCGTTTTATCCAACGTGGTAAGGAGCTTGGCTTTACGCTGCATGAGATTAAGGGGCTGCTAGAACTTCGCGTCGATCCCGAAACGAATTGCGACGCGGTACGAGAACGGGCGTTGGAGAAGATCGCCGATGTGAAGCACAAGATTGCCGACTTACGAAAGATTGAAAAGGCGCTTCGCAAACTCACCGATAGCTGCTCCGGAAACGGGCCCAAAGATGATTGTCCCATTCTCGTTCATTTGGAAAAGAACCTTTAATCGGCAAACCAATGTCTTCCAGCAGTTTTGATTTATCAGCCACTAGCCGTCGAGCATACACGCTGGTTGAATTGCTGGTGGTCATCGCGATTATCGGCATACTCGTGTCACTTTTGGTGCCTGCCGTTCAATCGGCGCGAGAATCTTCCCGGCGGTCAAGTTGCTCGAACAACCTCAAACAGCTTGGGCTGGCTGTGCACAGCTTTGAAAGTCAGCGAGGCCGCTTGCCCCGGTCGGGGACCGATCAACAACCGTTCAAGGAGTTGCGGAAACTGGGCGTCGGCATGAAGTTCAGTTGGGTCGTGTTGCTGCTCCCCTATCTGGACCAACAGACGATATACGAACGTTTTGATCTGAGCACCAATATCCTTCGGCAATCGGACGACCCACAAAATGAGCAAATTGCTTCGCTTCAATGCCCCAGCGATGAGAGTACCGGTCGACGCTATACAACCTCGCAATGTCCACTGTGCGTCGGCAATTTCTACGGCAAGGCCAACTATGCAGCATTTGTTAGTCCGTCTCAACTCGGTTTAACTTGGCAGGGATCGCTAAGCGAAGCGGGCCGACGGCTTGCGGAAGTCACCGACGGTTTGTCGCAGACAATACTTATCGGAGAAGTCCGCACTCGTGACCACGAGAGGGATGTTCGCGGAGTTTGGGCGTTGCCTTGGCCAGGTGCCAGTTTGTTGGCTTTGGATTTCAACGTGTCAGACAGCGGTGGATTCGAGGTAGCTCGGACACCTAATTCCACTGCCCCAGATGTTCTCTTCGAATGCATTGAACCTGCAAAAGCGCAAAGTGAAGGGCTGCCATGCCACGATCAGTGGAATTTGTATATTTCCGATGCACCGCGTAGTCAACATGCGGACGGGGTCAACGTCGTGTATCTTGATGGCCATGTGACATTCTTGCGCGACTCAGTTGCACCAAGCGTCCTGGCTCAGATGATCGCCGTTGACGACGGAACTACGACGCAAATTGAATAAAATATTTCGTAAGCAGTGCGACAGAGATCAAGGGTGAGTCAGAGAGAATCACAATGGCGAATGTATGTCCAAGCTGCGGTGCCAAGGGTCTGAAGGTCGAGCCCGTTACACTACGAGCCTTGCTTAGAGATGTGTTTGTGAATGACGTCGCAGATGAGAAATACCAATTCTGTAATGCCACGGAGTGCGAAGTAGTTTACTACAGGTCTAGTCAAACTTTCACCAAGTCTCAATTGAAGGTTCCGGTTGGAGTAAAAGAAAAGACTGGCAAGCGGCCCCTTTGCTATTGCTTTGGACATTCGGTCGCCAGCATCAAGGAAGAATTGCGAATCAAAGGCCACTCCGACGCGTTGGAGGACATCCGACGGAAGATGGAAAACCCAGGTTGTCGCTGCGAGACCGAAAATCCGTCTGGCTCGTGCTGCCTGGGTAGCGTAGCTAAAGGAATCTCAACTGCTCAGGAGGAGCTTGAAACGAGTGATGCAGTCGTTGTTCCGGCAGGTTTTGCTACCAGGTCCCCTTCTATTCGCGGTGAGACTATCGCGAAGGTTGGCACAGTAGTTTCAGCAATCATAGCCTCCAGCTGCTGCTGGTTGCCGTTGGTGTTGTTGGCCGTCGGAGTGTCAGGAGCGGGTATCGCTTCGACAATGGAAGCTTACCGTCCGTTGTTCATCGTCATCACCTTCGGTTTCTTGGCGGCGGCCTTCTACCTTACATACCGTCCAAAGAAAATTGGTGCCGGTGCTGAACTCGATTGTTGTACCACAGAAAAAGTCGAGGGCTGTTGCTCTCCGGCAACCAAGGGACGTTTTAGCATGATGGCGTTGAACAAGGTCATGCTTTGGGGCGTGACGGTGATAGCCGTAGCGTTTTTGCTCTTTCCCAGTTACGTCGGAGCCTTCCTTGGAGGCGATGGAAGTACAGTGACTGCGAGCATGAACCGTTCGGTATTTGCCATCGAAGGGATGACCTGTGAGGGCTGTTCGTCCGTTGCCGCCAAGGCGATCCGTGGCGTACCTGGCGTACTCGCTGTGGAAGTGAGCTATGCCGATGGGCAAGCTATGGTTGGCACCGAAGCATGTTGCGCTGTTCCCGAAAAAAAGATTCTTGCTGCAATTGAGGCTGCGGGATTCAACGGCCAGTTCACTTCAGCCGACAAGTAGGGACATCCAGCTACTTCACGACTTGGAGATGGGTGTGCTGCGGATATAGAGCACTAGCAGGGCCACCACGGCAAAGATTGGCACAAGCGAGAGTCCCAACCAAACGCGGCGATTGGTGTATTCCTTGAGAACTGCCTCGGCATCCGCGTCGACCTCCGTGGTGACGGTGAGACCCTCGGTAACCGCCTCTTGCACGGGCTCGATTGCGAAAGTGTGCACAAGGGTTCTCGCGTTGGTGAGGGCATCGTTCGCATCCCGCAAACGAAAACGGGGGCCCCGAATCTCCATTCCCAGACGTTCGGCTTTATCCAGCTTTTCTTCCACGGTGCTGATTTGAGTCACCAAGTCGGCGAGTCCATCGTGCATTTGCCTGGCGATTTCCGCTCCAGCCAGCGTTGCTCCGTGCTCGCCTTCTTCATGGCATCGAGCGCAGAGGGCCCCATCAATCATTCCTAGCATCTTGTCGGTGGGAGAACGGATTTCATGATTTCCATGACAAGTCGCGCAGCCGGGGAGATCAATTTTTTCGAAACTATGTTTCATTTTGGTCGTCGCAAACAACTCAGCCACTTTCACGTGGCATGTCCCGCACGCGTTGGCTACCGAATCGACGTCGGGCGGCACCGCGCCGTGATTGCCGTGGCAATCGTTGCAGGTGGCAGCGCTCAAGTCGCCCTTTTTCATCATCGCCTGGGCATGCACGCTTTTACTCCAAAGCTCGAATTGTTGATGGCCGAGTGGGCGGTCGTGATAATTACGACCGGCCATCAACTCCGCGTCCGCATGGCAAACGGCGCACGTCTTGGCCACACGCGTGGGATAGACGCGCGATTCCAAGTCGCCAACCGCTCGAGTGTCGTGCCCGCCATGGCAAGAGACACAGGTAGCTACCTTGGCAGTCGGTTTTTCCTGCAATAGTTGCCCATGTCCACTGGTCCAGTACTCTGTCTCCTGGTCGACCCGAGGCGAGGGCCGATAGCGCCGCATGTACTTGGTATTCGAGTGGCAATGTCCGCAAAAACCCGGAACATCCTGTGGCGATGTAAGGGAGCGGAAGCTTGGGTCGTTACGATGATCTACAAAATCATCAAGCTTAGGGTTGCCCCCGTGGCATTCGTGACAGCGGAGCCCTTTGCGCCAATGGATGTCCGTTTTGAGATCCTCTTCGGAAACAATCAGGTGCCGATTCTTTTCCGGTCCCGCGAGTGTGCCATTCTTGCCGTGACAAAACATGCACGAGTAGTCCTCTTCCAAACGCTCGGGGACGGCAGCTTCCGCGACGGGAACCACCGCATCGTTTTCATCAGGGGCTGCTGCAAAAACTGCTGAGTGAAATAACGTGATCCCAAAAATAATGCTAGCCAGGGCTTTCATAGGGTGAGCTCCCATAAAAGACCAACCATCAACAAGCAGAAAGCCAATGTTCCCAGCAGCCACAAAACCGACCGCGACCGTGTTCCGCGATTAGTAAACGGAATGGTCAACGCGAGCGATCCCAACGATAGCGATGCCCCGAGAATTAATCTTAAGCTGTTCTTATCGAAATAACCCCAAGCGGTCATGACGATAAAGAAGAGTACCGCAGCCGTTGCCAGGATATTGAGCACATGTCGGCTCCGCGGTCCTCGGTCGAGAAAAGGAACCACGAGCACCACGAGACCAACCCCGCCGAAAAACAGGGTCCCCAACATCTCGCCTTCCATGCCAAGAATATGCCCCGGCAACTGCTTCAGCGCCTGAAACATAAACAGGAAGTACCATTCCGGTTTGATCCCTTCGGGTGCCGACCCGAAAGGATCGGCTTTCTCTCCGAGTTCCCAAGGAAACAAAGCTGCCAATGCTGCCAACAAACCCAAAGCGAGATACCACCCAACGGCGTCGCGCAACAGAAAGTCGGGAACAAAAGGCATGGTGGGAATCTGCTGTCGGCCTCCGTAACGCCGGAGGTCTCGCTCTGGAATACTCATTCCATGTTGTTGCACCATGAACAAGTGAAAACCGAGCATGCCGAGCGTCAGCAGTGGCAAAATGGCCACGTGCAATGCGTAAAACCGGCTGAGAGTATCCCCGGTAACGTTTTCGCCACCGCGAGCAAGCAACAACAAGTCCGGCCCGACCACGGGAACAACTCCCACAAGGGCGGTCCCCACACGCGTCGCGAAAAATGCCAGCTGGTTCCAGGGCAGCAGGTAACCACTGAACCCAAACGCCATGAACAATAGCAACAACAGAATCCCGGAAACCCAAGTGAGTTCGCGTGGCCGATGGTAAGCGCGCATCATATAGGCTGTAAGCAAATGCAAAAAAAGAATCCCGATCAAGAGATTGGCAGCCCAGGAGTGAACCGATCGGATCAGCCAGCCAAAGTCGACCTCCGTCATAAACGCTTGAACGCTTTCAAACGCCTGATCTGGAGAGGGCTTGTAGTACAGAGAAAGCAGCACCCCGCTGATTATCTGGACAATGAAGAGGAAGAGTGCCATTCCTCCTAAGAAATAGAAGTGTGTGCTGCGGTGAATGGGTACCAGTTTTTTGGCAGCAAGGCCGGCCAGCACTTCCAATCCCAAACGTTCGTGGAAGAACTTCTGGATTCCTTCGGTGCGTGCCGGTGAGACCGCAGATTCTTCAGGCGCGTGAGACAATGATCTCCTCCTGGCCTGGTTTTCCACGAAGGTTGACCTTGAAGGATTCGAGTGGCCTCGGCGGTGGCCCGGCAACATTGCGACCGTTTATGTCGTAAACGCCACCATGGCAGCTGCAATAAATGTCGCCCTCTTGGGGACGAAACTTCACCGTGCAATCGGTATGTGTACAAACCGCATTGAATGCTTTCACCTCGCCATCGAGGGTTCGCACAAGGATGCACGGTTTGCCCGCAAATTCAAATGGCGCGGGCCAGTTCCCCTCTTCGTCGGGCCGCAGTTGATTCACACGCAGTGGAGCAACCACTTGGAACGCCCCGGAGCTTGTGCTTCGCCGAGGTTTCAGAAACCGCAGGACGGGATACAGGAGGCTCGCAACCGTGGCCAGATTCATGCCCACCAGCATGCGAAACAACCAAGAACGCCGCGGACAATTGTCGCATGTGTCGAGCTTGTCACATTTATCTTCCACCGGTGCTTGCTCCAATGATGGCCACTGCAAGTTAGCTGATTTCCGATAATACGCCAGCCGACAATAGCTAATAGCTAGCCGCTAACAGCTCAAAATTATAACCATTTCCGCCAATGATCCAATAAACTTTCGGGAAGACGCAACACACAAGTTGCTCATCCCAATCGGTTTGACAACCAGTATCAATAAATCACCCTCTTATGTGAAAAGTCCAATCACAATGGCGACCAGCAGCGCCAAGCCAACAAGCAGGGCAAAAATCCCAGCCATGGCCAATAAGAAGGACGAACCACGGGACGGAATCGGGGACTGCAACAACTCCAATCTGCCTTCGCGTTTCAGCCGTTCGTAATACTCCGGTCGCTCCTCGCGTAATTCCTCTTCGCTCGTCAGGCCGGTGAGAATCGACATATCCAGAGGGAATTTTTCCGGGCGAAAATGCGTGTTGAAGAAATGGATTGAAAACACAAATCCCGTGGCCAACAGAGCCAGTTTGCCATGGATCAGGTGGGCAAAGTTCAGCGTTTCCCCTGGGAGCACGGCACAGAACTGCGTCGGAAACCACAAGATCAGGCCCGTCGAACCGATGAGGATGATGTCGGCACTGGCGGCCCAGAGGTCGAATTTCTCCCAATACGACCAACGCTCGAAAGTCGGCTTCGGCCCGAGACCGACGAACCAACGCAACATTCCGAAAAAATCCTGGAAGTCACGGCGATTGGGTACCGGAGAATCGGGGCTGAAAAGCCAAGTGAATCGTCCGGTACCATCCGCGGGTCCGACGATCAGTCGACCTAGCAACCACGACAAGTAAAACAACAGGCAACCGATATTCGCCACGCCGAAAATACGGTGCCAGAGTCCGGTTGAAGCAAAATCGCCCAGCAGCCCGGACAACGTATGTGCCCAACCGTATTCGCTGTACTTCAACGGCAAACCGGTCAGCGCCAGCCCCAGAAACGAGACCATCAGCACAGCGTGGGCAAAGCGATGCACAGGCTTAAACCGAACATAGGCGGTCGTCCCCGGCGAAGGATGTTCGGGACGCTTCTGGTGGCGGAGACTGATAAAACTGCGACCAAACCAAAGAAGCGTGTGTATGCCGAAAATGGAAAATACCGTGATCAAAAGATACGTGATCCCAAGGTCCACCCAATAAAGGGCCGGGTTGCGTGTGGCGTCGTGAGGGTCGGCATGGGGATCGAACTCTAAAAAATTGCTGCTCACGTCCGGATGACACTGTCCGCACGTTTGGTGACGATTGACCTTGGAAAGCCGAGAATCGGTTTCCGTCACCGGAAGAATATCGTGGGCCCCATGACAATCGGAACACTCGGCTGCAGGGACGTAGCCAAGTTCGGTAAGTTGCCCATGCAGGCTAATCGCATACTGGGTGGAAAGTTCCGCATGACAATCGCCGCAACGCTCCGCCATTCCCAGCCGAAAATCGGGCGACCGGGGATGTGCAAGATCGTGCCCCTGATGGCAATCGGTGCAGCTTGCGGTTCGCTTGACCTGCCCGCCCGGCGCGGGGTCTTTAGTCTTCCCACCCAGCCCCGCTTCGCGGCCATGCACACTCCGCTGTACGCGCTCGTCGACAAATCGGTGACATGTTGCGCAAGTTGCCGCGACATTGGTCGCATGCAATGACGACTGCGGATCCGACGCTGGAAAGATGCCGTGACTACCATGGCAATCCGTGCAAACAGCCGTGGCAACCAGCCCCGATTTCTCCAACCCATGCCCGTGTACACTCGCCAAGTACGTTCTCAGAGCTTCCTGATGGCAGCTACCACAGAGCCCGATTTGTGTTTCGAGACGCGATGCCGAGCGTTTAACGTGATTTAACGGCGACCTGAAGGGAAGCACTCCTGATTGTGCGCCTTCGACATGCGTTGCATGAGCCTTCCCAACATCGAAGCTACTGGGATCTCCACCATGACAATCGTGGCAGTTGACACCCTGTTTCCAATGCGCGTCCTCAGCCAACGTTTCCATGGGTACATACAACCGCAACGTATCGCCTTCCCACAAATCACGTTCACCGTGGCAGGCGGCGCAATTGTTCTTTTCCGGCGGCAGGCGCGAACCGCGGGGCTCGGCAGCGGCACCCGGGCACTCGGCCAACAACACAAACAACAGCGTGAGCGACATTAGTGACTTCATTGCATCTTTTCGACCTTATTAGGCAAAACCACCTGCGGTTCTTCAATCGTTAACTCGCGGCAGATTGCTATCAATTGATCTACCAAATTGCGGGTGACCGACGTGGTGTAGTGGATGTTGTGAATACCGTTGCCAACACGGATGAAATTCAAGTTGTCTTCCAGTTCTTCTAATTGTTTTTCGATCTCTATCACTCGCGTTTCATCCAGACTGGACGCTTTGAGTGCTTCGTAAACATGCGATAAATTTGCTTCGATCTCAGCTAGAGAATCTTTCAGCAACTGGTGATGCGCTTGAAGCCTTTCGGTGGCCAGTGCGTCATGGCATTGGGTACAGACTTTCGTCGAAGCTTTCCAAAGAACGGTCCCCGTTGGCGAAATTTCCTTGACCTGGTGGCACGAAGGACATGCAATCCGAGCGCCGGCCATGCCGCTTTGATGCGCAAAATCGCCCTTCGCACCTTTGCCCAATAACATCCGAACCTGTTCGCCGTGTTGATTGGGGTGACACGACTTGCAATCAGAAGCAGCGTGCTCAATCCTCTGCGGGTCCAACGAATGTTGGATCTCTAAATGGCATTCAAGACAGTCGACTTTGTGATCAGTCACGTGCTTCTGGTGCAAGAACACGTGGTCGTCTATCTGTTTCAGATCTTCCTCGCGATCGTGACACACCGTGCATCGTTCGAACGGGACGACTCCGTTGCCACGGATTAAGTCGCCATGACAATTGGCACAATCCACACCGCGCTCGTACGCCAATTCGTGGCTAAATTTTACTCCTCCCCCCAAGTCAAACGTCTCTTCCGGGATCTGGTGGCAACGGGTACAGGTTCCCAATCCCTCGTTGAACAACCCTTCTTTGAAATGGCACAAAAAGCATGTCGACGTGGTAACGGTCATGTGTTTCCCCTGCATGACCTGACTGTGGCAACTGGTGCAGCGCAGCCGCTTTTCGCGTCGCAACCCGGTGAGATGCGGGCGGTGATCGAAGGGAACACCGTGAAACTCAACGCGACCGGAGAGCAATCGCGTATCGTGACAGCGCAAACAACTGGCGTCAGATATCTCGGCAGCCGGGCGCGGGCCGGCGCTTTCGGTAACATACTTCAGCAGTTGGACGAGCCCCATCAACTTTCCTCGCACCTTTTCCCCGGCGCCGGGTGGAAAATGGCACTTGATACAGGACACATCCTTATGGCTCGACTCCTGCCACGAAACGTAATAGGGTTCCATGATGTGGCATGAGCGGCAAAATTGTGGCCGCGAAGTATAAGTTGCCGCCCCGCCCGTCAGCAGCATCGATAACAGTAGGAAGGCGCCGAATACCGCCGCAATTCGCAAAGCGATCAAACGCGCCCGCTGCCAAAACGTTCGTTGGTCGGGCGGATCAGTGGGTTCAGCCGCACCGACGCCGGTGGAAGAGACCGGGAAGTCGGTCGTGCTTTGAGTGCCGGAAAGTGGTTCTTTTTCGGGCATTCCTTGACTCTCCTCATTCCCCCAAACTAGCCAACAGCGTTACTGCCAACAGACTTAACCCCAACGAGTAAATCAGCAGGCCCCAAAAAACATGGAGCCACAGACGCCCGTTGGACGTAGCCGCTACCTGCAAGCGATCGAGCTTGCCTTCGCTTTCCAGTCGGGAAATATATTCCGGACGATGTTTTCTCAGATGCTCCAAGCTCACCAAGCCCGTCAAAACAGACAGGTCCATCGGAAATTTTTCGGGACGAAAATGTGCGTGGAAAAAATGGATCAAAAACAGAAAACTGGCTACGTAAATGGCAAACTCCGAATGAATAAGTTGGGCACCGTTCAAAACTCTTCCCGAAAGCACAAGACAAAACAGATTCGGATACCAAAGCATCAGCCCGCTGATCCCAATCAGAGCGGTCGCTAAAAAGAAGGCCCAATAGTCGAGTTTCTCCCAATAGGTCCAGCGCTCGAAGGTCGGCTTTTGCCGGAGTCCCAAAAACCAACGCACCATTCCCCAGAAGTCACGCAGATCCCGACCGCCGAGAACTGGTGAATCGGGGCCAGTGACGATGGCATTCCAACTCCGTTTTCTGCGGAGCCTGACAATCTTTGCGATAGCCCGCGCCAAGTGAATCACGCAGGCGACGATTGCCATCACCGCAAAGAAGTGATGCCAAACACTCACGGCCCGGCTGCCACCCAAACCTCGGGCCAGCCACTCCCCCCAATTCTGGTTGCTGGTCTTGAGAGTCAGCCCGGTCACAGTCAGACCGAGAAAGGCAACAACCAACGCAACGTACAAGGCTCTGTGAATCAATCCAAAGCGAGGCAAGGCATATTGCTCGGACTCCACAAGCGTTACATGCCCCCCATGCCTGAGCCTGTGAATCAACGCGCGGACAAACCACAGAAAGGCGTGTAGCAAAAAACAACCAAAGCCAAGGTTGACGAAAGTCTTGATCCCGCTGTACACGACATGCAACCCTGGAGAACGTGATGCATCCTTAAAGTCTGCATGGGGATCGAAGTCGGTGAAGTGAATCACCGCGCGAAGATGACATGCCTGACAAGTCTGGTGCCGGTTCTCCCCCACGGCGAGCCGTGAGTTCGGATCGTCGACCGGCAAAATGTCGTGGGCCCCGTGACAGTCGGCACAATTCGCTGCCGACGCAATGCCCTGATGTGTCAATTTGCCATGCTTGCTCAAAGAATAATGCGACGACACCTCGGCGTGGCAATTGCCGCAGCGATTGGCCAATTGCAATCGAAATTCGGACAAATCGGGGTGATGGAAGTGATGCCCTTGGTGGCAATCCGTGCAACTGGGAGTCCGTTTTCCGTTTCCACCGGGGGCCTGATGCTCCGAGGCCGTTCCCAATCCTCCGCCGCGACCATGCACACTGCTCTCCAGCCGCTGCTGAATGAACTTGTGGCATTGCGTACAGGTCGCCGCAACTTTCGAGGCGTGCAGCGTCGAGCGCCGATCGGCTGCGTAGTAGATTCCATGCGCTCCGTGACAATCGGCACAAACGGCCGTCGCCAACAGTCCCGAATCGACCAGGCCCTTGCCATGCACCGTATTCCCATACGTCTGTTCATCTTCTGGATGGCACTGTCCACACGTGCGAACTTGGTGGTTCAAGAACACCGGCGAACGGTCATCGTCGACCGGCTGCATGGGGTGCGCCTTCGCGCCATGGCATTTGCCACAATCCAACGGCAACCCTCGGCCCCGATTGTCTTTGTCGCCCGACTTGGCATGGACGCCTTTAAGCAAGCCAAGCGCCTGGTCCTGATGGCAACGGGCGCATGTCTGCCTCATTGATTTTAGAGGGGCCAATCCTTGATGCGCTTTGGCAACATTAAAACTGGCGGGATTCCCTCCGTGGCAATCGTGGCAGTTCACACCCTTGCGGAAATGGGCGTCGTCGACCAACCCCTCCAACGAAACATAGAATCGCTGCTGATCCGCTTCCCACAGTTCTTGTTCGCCATGACATTGTGCGCAAGTATTTTCGTCGGTCGCCAACTGCGAACCGGTTGGCGGCAATGCGACAACCTGGCAGGCAAGCGCCGAAAATAGGGCTATCAGCAGTAAAGTTCTCCCAAGAGTTTCCACAGTGCCACTTCTACCCTCCTTCTTGCAGACTCGCTGGCTGAAGGTGCGGTATGGTTTCAAGTAATGCGCAGAAAAAGAGCCGCCCTGCTGCGTTGCACGGACGGCTCGAACTCCGCGCCATTACCGTGACGGGTCACAAGCCACTTTCATTGTCAACACGTCACGGTCGACGCGACGCGAACGTCGCATTGCCGACTCATTCCCTTTGCCAATGTTTCCCACCCCGTCGTACCATGACCGCCATCCCGGTTAAACCGATGCCCAATAGGGCCAGCGTTGCCGGTTCGGGAATCACATTCACTACGAACGATCCGAACGTGCCTTTTGCACCGCCTGCTGCCGCAACGTCGCCTCCTGCAAGGTACCAAGTGAGGTTATAGGAACCTTCGACAGCACTCAAACCGATATTCAAATCAAGTGTGTACGGCCCTGTGCCGATATTCTCATCCGACTTGGTAAAAGTCCCTAGCGCCCAGTTGCCACCACCAACGCCAATCGACGCATCCAGACCCGCTTGCGTCAGATCCGTTAGCGCAATCATGTTATTGCCAGTCGGCTCAGGGAGAGATGCAACGCTAAAAGTAAGCAAACCACCTCCGCCAGCGAGAACATCAAGCGGATCGGGGGAAGGCGTTAGACTGCCCGCACCATCGTTGTGGCACATGGTACACGCGCTGTTTGAACCTGGAAATGCGTAGGCAGTTCCAGCTGCAAACACCAGCAGACAAGCCACAGTGGCGACCGTCGTTAAGTTAAAAAATGTTTTCATGGTCAAGCCCCTCACTTTCGTGATATCAGAGTCCCTTAAAAAATTACTTTACCTCCATGCAAAAAATTTTCTGTTCAACCATATTAGCGCCCCCTCCATTACAACAGTTAAGTTCCTGAACCGACCCCACGATATGCTTGCTTTGAACAAACACAAAACATGCTTGGGAAAAGAAATCCGCAAACGCTATACCAAAAATGTTCTGCAAGTGGTGACGGCAACAACTTCCTGAAGGTGTACTTCCGCGTTTGTTAGCCAAGAATGCTTACCCTTTTGAGGGTAAGAACCACCCGTCATCAAGTTGCCCTCGTAGAAAACACCTAGATGCAATTAGATGTCTTTCTGAAGTGAATGTGGAGCGCTGTTACGAATTCACCGGCCGACTATTGCTGCAAGTGCATATCGCACAACCATGTTCCGACAAACTGCTTTTCTCTCCGCAGTTTTTACTGAGAAAAAGGCGATATGTTCGTAGGGAAGGTGCCAGAATCGCCTGCAAAAGACTCTCCCTGAACAAGCATGCAATCCCATAATTTTTCTGACTGTGCAAAAGTTCTTTGAATCACGTAATTCGTGCCACCACAAATGTGTGCGGAGACGCGCGCATTTGTGTACAAACCAGACATAAATGCACAGCAACTGCAATTTTTTCGGGGTAATTACATGGCCGAAGTGCGCATTTCCATGGGTTGCTTGAGCAACCACAGACTGAAAACGCTGAAAGCAATCATCCCCGCCAACATGGGGAGCTGACTGCGAAACGCCGCCTGGCGATTGCCAAAAAGATTTAACGAAGTTCGTTGCGCGACCCACAGACTAAACACGTGTCCAACTAAAACTAAAAGAACTTGCAGAATCCAGAGTACGTCGAGCGACACCAACGGCGGAACGCGCCAATCGAGCGTACCGAACATATTCCAGCCCCAGCCGAATGGGTCGGACAACAGCGACACCACCTTAGGCCCTTCCATAAGCAAATGCTCAAGGTTGTGGGCGAGATGGTAGAACAAGGCGATCGGGAGCAGCGCATAGGCGTAACGAATGAAATAGTCGCGGTACGTCATTCGTGTCGGCGTTTCGATTCCTGCCACCATCCGAAACGAAAAATGCACAAGCACTGCATAAATGAGAATCGGCGCGATCATCAAGCCCGCCATGCCGATTGAAAAAGAAATCATATGCCCCACCGAAAAACTACTGCTGAGCCAATCAGTCAGTCGGTGCCAATTGGGCGTCATGGTCAATCCATGAAAACCGGTGATCGAAAGCATCAACAGCGCAAGATAGGCTTCGTCGGACCGTGCCCGATGATTGGCTACCAAGTCGGCGCCCCAAGGCCGAAGATTGAGCGCCAAATTGTCTTCAGGACATGCCTGAATGCATTCGGAACACTGAATGCAGTACGTGTTCTCCGTGAGATTACCGGGATATAAAAACGTCGGACAGCCGTAGGCCGTTTCGCTGCCATGCACACATTCCTTGCCATGGCACGTTCGACATGTGCCCTCGTCTTTTGCGCGAATCTCCACACCGGAGAACATGGCATACAGCCCACTCACTCTTCCCACCAGGCACGCGTACCGGCAAAAACCTTTGCGCTCGAAGAGAAACGCGCTGACAATCGCCATCAGCAACATCGCGATTGCCAGGTAGGCCGTCACGCGCGGTTTCATCGTGACGCCAAAACCAAGTTCGACCCACGTCAGACCCACAAAGAGTATTGTCGCGATCAAAACATTGCGCAGCGCTCGGGGCCATTTCAAGTTGAGCCCCAGGCCTTCGTCCGTTTTGCGCCAGAATCGCAGCTTTTCCATCCAGCCCGCCACGGCATCCCACGGGCAAACAAAGCACCAAGCCTTGCCGGCAAACATAATGAGAATCACCAGCCCGCCCCACCACACGGTCCACGTCAGTAGCGGAGCGATGTTGAGCGCCGGATTCTGATTTCCAAATAGTCCTGCGGCTATGATTAGAAAGAACAAAACCACCATCACCGCTTGGCAAAAAAAGCGAAACGGCCGGTTGGTGGCTAAAAAGAAAAACACTCGATTCTTTAGCAGATCGATGCGGTCGGTTGCCGCAGATTGTTTGACCGACGCCCGGGCAGGCCTTCCAATCACCGGCAACGTGGCCACGGCGGCGGTCGCGAACCGCTTGGTTCCGTTGACTATTGGCCCACTCCCCTCAAACACGCCGAAGCTAACCACCAACACACAGCTAATCGAAATGTAATACATCCAGGGCGGGATGCCCCACATCGTGTGCATGAAGTAAGCCGCCGGGTCGGACTTGAACTGCGTGCGATGCTCCTCGCTGCAAACGTGATAGGTTTTGCCAAGGTAGGTCGCTGTCAAATTTGCGCCTGGATCGACTAACTCGCTACACACGATGCAGCGGTCGCCGAGAAAGTCATCAGGGGAAGCCACAAAACGGTCGCGGCAGGCGCTGGTGCAGAAATGGTATTTGGTGCCTTCATACCGGGCCGAAAATCCCCACGACGGGGCAACTTCCATGTGACATACCGGATCGAGCGGATGACCGCCGCTTTCGCCAGCAGAGGTTGCTGAAGAGTCAGCGATTCTCGTTCCGCTGCCCTGTGATGTGGCTTCCAGTTCATCGTCGTCTTTTGACTTAGCGCGAGCCAGGCAGTGTTCGCAACAGTAGTAACTTACGGTTCCGTCGGTTTCTTGAACAACGGCATGCTCGACATCGAGCGACGAGCCGCAGCCACCACACGTCGCTTGCGTTGCGCCTACAGGCTCAGACACCGAATGCGCGTCGATCGTCTCCGCCCCCGGTCGATAGTGCGAAGCAACAATGGCAATGCCAATGCCAAAAAATAACGAATAGGGCAGGAAAATTTTGAGCAGGGATTTCATCGCGGTTTGTTTAGGGGTGCGTGGCTACATGTGAACCGGTGATTAGCGGTTGTTCGTTTGGTTCTAAGATTGTGATGTCAGCACTTCGCTTTTGTTGTTTGATCTTGATCGCCCGGACAACCACCAGAAAACAAGCCAAACCCAACACGATGGCAACCACTACCGACACCGTAGCCGTAGGGTTACCTACGACGATCAAAAACGGAATCACTTCCTGCTGACCTTCGACCTGCATGGTCAGCTCGACCACGAATTCGGCCTCTTCAGGAAAATTGATGGTAAAGCGATGCTGATTGTCAAACGCTTGGTGCGTGGTCGACGGATGGACGATCGTGTTGTCGCCGAAGGTGGCGGTTTGCAGGACGCGAACTGCTACCGGCTGGTCGTAAGGCCGGTTTGTGTTGCGATCTTTAATATAAAAAGCAATGGTTGCCGCTTCGCCAGGCACAGGCCTACCGGGATAGGAAGTCATGAGCACGTCGTAGGGACCCGTCGTGGCCGGATATTCCAACGTCGGTGCCTGCGGATAATTTTCTTTGTACGAGTAGTGTGGCAGCCCAAGAATATGGTGTCCCAAGGCCGTCGAAGGCAACAGCACGGTAAAGACCAGCGCTATCAAAACAACCTTCAGCGCCACAGCCGGCAGGTCTTTTTGACCATGCCCTTTCCCCCGCTGTTTCGTGATTCCTGGCAGCACGAACGCAAAGCTCAACGCATCGGAATCGCAGGCCTGAATGCAGGAAGCACAATTCGTGCATTCCATGCCTGTTTGGGCGACCAGCATCGGTCGCAAGTCGAACTGACACGTGGTGACACAATCGCCGCACTGAACGCAGTTTTGCTCGTTGCGCTGAACACGAACCAAACGAAAACGACCCAACAGCGAGTACAAACCGCCGCCGGGACAAATAACTCGGCACCACCAACGTCGGCTCACAAACAGCTCGAATACACAAATGGCCAGAATCAAATAGACACCCACACCGATGCCCGTGCCGAACACAAACAGATGCAATTCGCGGCTGATGACCGCCGGCGGGTAAATCATTGCTAAAAAAGGCACACTACTCACCGCAACAAACCCGAGCGATACGGCTAGCACCAGATATTTTGTCCCTTTCGAGAAGCGCACGTCACGCTCGCGAATTTCAAGCAAGCCAAGCCACCGTCGGCAGCGATCGACCAACTCCAGCAACGTATTCATCGGACATATCCAGCCACAAAAAACACGCCCCAGTAACACGCTAAGAATGATTGGCACCACAAGCGACCACAACAGCGGCACATAAAACGAACGGCTACTCACAATCGCTTCTGCTCCTGCAAGCGGATCGGAAAGGCTATATCCCAAGATCCTCGCCGACCAAAACGTTCCCTGCGTGGTCTCAACCATTTGGCGACGCGAATTACTTTCGCCCACCGCTGCATCCACACCACGGATGGCCGTGCTGCGCCAACCGTCGGGCAAATCGCCGATCGCCCGGGCAGCTTTGTAGTGGGTGGTCAGTGCAAAAATTGGGAGCAGCGCGAGAACCGCAATGCTTGCGATCTGAACAATTCGCCGCATGAAGGGCACGAGTTGTTTGCTCATATTATGCCCTCCGTCGCCGCGGCACTGCCGAGCGGATACACGCGAATCGCCCGGTAGGGGACGATACATACCTCTTCGCAGAGCCCACACCCCGTGCAATGTTCTGGATGCACCGTAGGAGCGTTGAACAGCCCTTGCGTAATCGCTTCACCCCGGAGCGGGCACGCGGTAAAACATGCGCCACATGCCCCGGTACGCAAATGCGAAACGCAAAGGTTTTCGTCCACCGCCGCCCCACCCATGCGTACTTCGTT
Organism: Planctomycetota bacterium; assembly: GCA_029259915.1. GTDB lineage: Bacteria > Planctomycetota > Planctomycetia > Pirellulales > Lacipirellulaceae > Bythopirellula. The sequence continues at coordinate 66,874 of JAJDED010000010.1, forward strand.
TTTCTCTGCCAACGGCAGGAGCGCACCCGTGGGACATACCTCGCCGCATTTCAGACAAAGCGTACAAGCTTTCTCGCGAGGAACTATGGTCGGCGTATGGCGGTCGGGCTCGCCGTCGGGTTTCATCTGAATGCAGCCAGGCGGGCAGACGTCTTGGCATAGATAACAATGAATACAACTCGCCAGAAAATCGGGCTCGTCCACCGCGCCGGGAGGGCGAAACGTGTGTTCAAGTTTGTCGTCAACGCGAGGCCTGGCCGTGTGACGCTCGCCAGCGCCCAGGCGAAGCAAAGCCGCCGTGCCAACCACGGTGACACATACCGCCGAGGATTTTGCGACTCGAGCCAACCATTTGCGCCGTGAGCTTATCATCCGTCGCCCTCAACAGAAACCGTCGGTCGCGCGGCTCGGCCAACTGGCTCAATGCGAACGGCTTGTGGATAACGAATGCATGCTCGCTCGCACAAACCGCAACCAATACATGCTTCTTCGATAATCGTGGGCCGTTCCCACATGCCAAGCTTGATCGCGCCCACGGGACAAGCATAAAAACATGTGCCGCAGGTGTAGTTGTTGTAGGAGTAACAAAGGTTCAGGTCGATCTTTGCCACGCCCATCTGTACGTTTTCTTGAACATCTTCGAGGGTCTTACGAATCGGCTGGAGCGCACCGCTGGGGCACGCCTCGGTACAACGGAGATAGTCACCTTCAGAGCGGCTGCAGAGCATGCAAGCTTGTTCGCGAGGTTTGATGTGCGGAGTGCCCGCTATTGCGCGCCCCGCGGAGGCGGGCAACGATTTAATCGCTAAATTCGGGCAGGCGTCGACGCAGCGCATGCAGCGGATACACGTGGCAATAAAATCTTCCTCGGGCAATGCGCCGGGGGGGCGCAGCGAGGGCGATCCTGCGCCGCTCGCTGCGTTCCATGCCCCCGTTGTAAACACGCCGGCTGTTGCAGCCGCTCCAACGCCTGCCAAATTTCGGAAGAATTCTCGCCGTGAATCGGTCACGCTAAATCCTTTCGATCCGAGCTGCCGATTTCTTAAAATCTGCCTGACCGCTCACCGGATCCCAGGCGCGGTGGCTCACTGCGTTCACCAACCAGCGATTCTCCGATGGGTTGGCCGTGTCGGCAACCGACAGATTCCAAGGACTGAACAGATATCCCTCAGGCACCTCGCTCCGCGAAGGTCGCAATTCGCTTTGCAGTCCGATTGTCACTCGGCATTCGTAGCTGCCACGCCGCGTGACAATGCGCACCATGTCGCCGTCGCGCAAGCCAAACCGCTCGGCGTCGTAAAGATTCATCTCGACGTATTGCTCGGGCACCAGTTTCTGCGTCGTTGCGCCACGAATCGTTTTAGCGGAGTGGAAATGTTCGTAAACAATGCCCAGACCCAGCCAGAAGGGATAGACGTCGCTCCGCTTGTGATCGGCCAATCCCAACGCCTGGTTTTCATAAACGTCGAGGTGCGGCAGATCGGGCGTGAGAGCCAAGTCACGTGCCTGGACCAATATGTTGTCCCGGCCTTCGCGAGCGGCGTCGGCCAACTCGTCGATGAGCCACGGGCCTTGTCCCGGACGATCGCGATGCCCGTATTGCATCAGCTTGTCGGTCACCTCCACGATGTTGCTGTAATCCTGCTCGCAGAGTTTCATCAATGCTTTGCCGTTGGGTCGGCTGAAGGTGCCGTACGGTTTGCCAGCCCAACCTTCCTGCCCGAGATAACGTCGTGGTGTGCCGCCCTTGCGAGCAATTTCGTACGTGGGCGCCGGCCACTGCACACCGCGCAGTTCGCGGATCTGATCGTAAAGGCCAATGCCATCGCGCGCTTCGACTTCCAGCATGCCGGTGAGATCGGCGTCGCTCCCTTTGCTGGCGGCAACAATGTCGCGGAAGACCTCTTCGGGATCGTAAACCATGGTGCCATTACCAGCGGGAATCTTCTTTTTGTAAGGAAAAACTTTGTCCGGATCGAGTCCAAGCTTTTTGCACAACGCCTTGCTTTTGTCGATCGCCATGTCCATGTCGGGACGGCATTCGCTCTTGCCGGTCTCGGGATCGGCCACGGGATTGTTCGTGCCATCGCACACGTAAACGCGGCGCTCCGACTGGATATAGGTTCCACCGTGCCATTCTCCCCAAGTGGAAGCGGGAAAGATGACGTCGCCATACAGCAGATTCGGCGCGTGACGATAAATATCTTGCACGACGCAAAACATGCGCGTCATCGCTGGGCGCACGAGATTCTGCACGTCGGGCAAATGAATGTGCGTGGTGTACATCCAGAACATCGCCTGGAGTTGGTCGTCCCCTTCGCGCAGCGCCCTTTCCATCATGCCCATGACCATGCCCGGATTGGCCAACAGCGCGGTTTCTTGCAGACGATCGCGCGGCACGCGCCAGGCGTCGGCAATGTGATCGCGCCAGGCAGCGTTCTTTAGCGGTTGATTGAACGGCAATCGGCCCGTCAATCCGCCCATCAAACGTTCGCTCATCGCGTTGGGCTGACCCGTTTGCGAATGGCTACCGCACCCGGGGCGGCCTAAGTTGCCTGTGAGCAAATGAAGATTGATGATGCTGATCGTGTTGTGCTGGCCATGCAGCATCTGGTTGTAACCGATGCCCCAAAAACTAAGCACGCCCCCGCGGCCACGTTGCCGACCCTTGATCGAAGCAGCCGCCCACAGCCGGGCCGCTTCCTCGATTTGCTCGACCGTCACCCGCCCACGATCCAAAAGCCGCAACCGCTGGACAACTTGCTCGGGAGAATAACGCTCGCGGATGCCCGTGATGTAATCTTGATAGCCGTCGACATTTTCCTCGAGCCATTCCTCGGGCATACATGCTTCGGGATACTTGGTGATCAGCACGTGAGCGATCGCGTTCAGGTAGCTGATGTCGCCGTTGAGCGTGGCAAAATGCAGACTGTTTCTGGGATTGATATCCTCCAAACCAATCGCCGTGCCGGTGCGACGTGGATCGGCGACCAGCGTGGGGATGCCCGTCTTTTGTTTGTGGTCGGCAACACGCCAAAACAGAATCGGATGGGCTTCGCGCGCGTTGTGACCCCAGAACGTAATGAAGTCGGCTTCTTCGATATCTTCGTAACTGGTTGGCGGTGCATCGCTGCCGTAGCTGTGGAAGTAACCGGTCACCGCCGAGGTCATGCACATGCGGGCATTCGCTTCGATCGAGTTGCTTTGGATGATGCCCTTCATCAACAGGTTCTCGATCCATTGGGCCTCCATCGTAAGCTGACCGCTGCCGGTCAGGGCGATGGAATTGCCCCCTTTGGCCTTGATGATTTCGGCAATTTTCTCAGCCACCATCTCTTCGGCTTCTTCGTACGGCATCTCGTCAAACACGTCTTCGTCGAAGCGCCCCTTGGTGCTGGAAACGTGCCCTCGCAGCGGGTCACTCATGTCCTTGCGCACCAACACTTTGAGCAGGCGATCTTTATAAATGGGTTCATGGGCGTTGAGTCCCTTGATGCATTGGATTCCCTTGTTGGTCGGGTGTTTCTTGTCGGGAATCATGCCGACCACTTTGCCGTTTTCGACTTTGATCAACGTGCCGCAACCGACGCCGCAATAAGGGCACGCGGCTTGCAAAAGTTTCACGCCCTGTGCAGCCGGCACCGGGGCTGCGTTGAGCGCTTGAATATATTCCTCCGGAAAACAAGTCGTGGCCGCGACGCCAACGCCCGTGGTGGCCGCCATTTGCATGAACCGGCGACGATCAAATTCTTCAAGTCCGCGTCGAATACCCATCGCTTATCTCCTCATTTCAATTGGTCGATGATCGGTGACTTTTTCCCCGACCGGGCCGGGGCTTTGTTTTTCTGGTTGTCGCAGGGGTTGCTGCTGCGGTTGTTGTTCCGCAAATGGTTCGGTCCGACGCATCGGGCGCATGTCGGGACTCCACTGGCGAATGAACGACACGATGTCGTTCACCTGTTCCTGTGTGAGATCGGCCAAACCGTGCCGACCGATGCCGAATGGTCGCATCGCCGTGCCGCGACGTCCGCGAATGATTGTCGCCTGCAAATAGCCGTCCGTCGCCGCCCGTAGGAAGCCGGCATTGTTCAGCTCGGGTGCGAAATTGCCCGTGCCATCCGCACCATGGCAACCGGCGCAGAATTGACCATACAAGTGTTCTCCCTGATCGGGATTGGCACCGATCACAAACCGATGCGCCGGCTGCGACGTCGGTTCCGCCGTACGGAGATAAGCAATCAAGTCGTCGATTTCGTCCGCGCGAAATTCGACTATCCCTCCGCCATGGTGACCCATCGCACGCATTTCGGTTCCATCGCGACCCAACACAATAGTCGCGCGAAGAAATCCGTCAGATGCCGCGGCCAAAAACGCCGGATTGCGAATCGCCGGTCCGTTAGCCCCTTCACCATTCGGGCCATGGCAACCGGCGCAGGCACGCTGATAGGTAACTTCGCCGCGCGGAGCATAACCCAAGCCAATCTGTTGCCCCACGATCGCCTTACGGCCAGTCTGGTGCCGCAGGAACGTGGCAATGTCTTCAATCTGATGCGGCGACAACTCGGCAGCGCCTTGTAATCCGCGTAGAAACGGTCGCATCTGGGTGCCCGTGCGTCCGTGGCTGATCCATTCGACCAGCACTGCATCGCTCACCGTTTCGAGAAACACCGGGTTGACCAGTTGGGGACCAATGGCACCTTCCGCCTGTGGGCCGTGGCAACTGGCACACATCCCTTGATAAAGCAGTGCCCCATTCTGCCAGTCGCCGGTTAGGTGGATGTCGTCAAGTTGTTTCGCGGGCTCGGTCTGCCAAGAACGCAAAAGTGCGATCAAGTCGATCACGTCGTCGGTCCCCAGTTGCCGCCAGGCAGGCATCGCCGTGCCGGGGCGACCGCGGACGATCGTGTCGTGCAAAAAGGCATTCGAAACAACCGACAACACCGACTGGTTGTTGAGCGACGGCCCGATGCTGCCCTGGCCATTCTCGCCATGGCAAACAATACAACGACTCCGATAAAGTATGCGTCCGGTGGCCACATGATCGGCAGGCGGAGTGTTGGCAACCAACACTCTGCTGCGAAGCACCGCACTGCGCTCGGACTGTAGCGGCTGCCAACCGCGAATGAAGGCCAGCAGATCGCTTACTTCGCGATTGTCGAATTGTCGCCATGACGGCATCGCCGTGTTGGGTCGTCCGCGGAGGATCGTCGAAGCAAGAAAATCATCACTGGCGATCGCCAGGAGCGTGGACGCACGAAGCGAGATGCCGATCTGACCACCGCGTCCATCGTTGCCATGGCAGCCGGCACAGTTCGCGCGGAACAGCGCCCCACCGATCCGCGCGTCGCCGCGCGATGCGGAAATCATCGCGCTGTCGGCCTCCCGCGGTTCCCAACGTCGGATCGTGGCGACCAACAGCTCGATTTCGTCGTCGCTCAAGCCCCCCTGCTCCGCCCATGCAGGCATGCTGGTGCCGGGACGACCTTCCGCGATGATGGTGCGCAGGTAGTCGTCGCTGGCAACACCCAGCGTGTCGATATTTCGCAAAGATGGGGTGAGCAACTCCCGCGGATGGTCGATCAGCTTGGCTGCCTCGGCATCGCGAACAATGGCGCCAACGCCGTCGGAACCATGGCAGGCAGCACAATAGGTTTTGTACAAAGTCTCGCCGCGGACTGGTGTCGAGTCGACTTCGCGCGGCAGCGGCGTGTAAGCGGCCGGTGCTGATTTGTGCTTCAGGCTGATCATGTAAGCAGCCAAGTCGTGCGCTTCGTCGTCGGTGAGCCCCATCTCCGGCATCACCGTGTTGGGAACAATTGCAGAGGGTGATTTGAAGTGGACGAACATCCAGTTTTCCACCGACCGCTCGCCATGGACGTGTTGAAAATCGAGATCATGGACCGTTTTTTCGCCCACGTGCGTAATGTCTGGCCCAAGCGACCCGCCACGTCCGCGATACTGGTGACAACCCAGGCAACCTTTCTCCACGACCAGGCGTTTGCCCTTCGCAAGATTGTCGGCACCTGGCAGTCCCGCCGCCAATTCGCCGCTCGAGATGTTTACGATGGGGCTTGTCTGTCCATAAAGATCGCTTTGCCCGCCATAGAGGTCGTTTTCGTAATGGCAGCGGCCACAACTCGTGTAAACCATCTTGCCGGCCAACAGCGGCTCTTCCCAATGGGCCGCATTGTGTCCGCGTTTGTTGAGCACGTTGGCATGGGCGTCGGCTACACTCGTCGCACGGCCCTGCCCTTGGTGGCAAATGGTGCAGCCAAATTTGTCGGACGGATGATGCTTGAGAATGTCTCCCGGATGCGCGGCAAGCGGAATCGGCTGGCCTTGCATCGCCGGGTTGTCGATGCCCACGTGACACGTCACACACCGGTCCACTCGTCCGAGTTCTTCTAAGTAAATCTGCCGAACTTCTATCGGATAACTGACGGAGGTTGCATCACTCTCAACGGCTGCGTTTTCGATGAGTCGGGCATAGGCACTCTGATGTTCACGCCACTTCGAGGAAAAGTTCTCTTGCTGTGCCGCCAATAGCAAGAAAGCCAAGAAGACCAGGCTGGAACCCAGTAGCACGACCTTCATCAAACGAAGATGAGATTGTTCCATGGCGGTTGTCCTAATGTGTCGGCCACTGGTCTTGCGACCAATAAAAATCCCAGTTCGGGCCACGGTGCACGGTTGCGAAATAAGTCAAAATTACAAATGCGATCAGAAAACAGGTAAACACGGCCAAAGCACCCATGCGCGTCGAGTTGGTTGCTTTCGTAATGCCGAGGGACCACGCCATGAATACGACAAGCAGCACCGTACCCGGGTTGACCAGTGTGATCACGATCTGTGGAATACCCGGGAACCAGCTGCGAAGCCAACCGTATTGCACCGTGAAAATAAGCATGCCGATCACGACCACCGCGGTGACGATCGCCGTCAACAGACAGATCCACTTGCCTAGACTGCCGCCGAACCAGATGCCAACATCCTCTTCATCGCGGTCGAGGTACGGCACACACATCAACCCAAGCACAACAATTGCCGGAATCCCCACGCCACCCATGAAGGCGGAGTAACTCACAAGTTCCTGAAGACCAAGGAAGTACCACGGGGCCTTGGCCGGGTTTTCTGGAACCGCCGGATTGGCCATCTCCTTCAGTGGTGCGTCATAGTAGTAGCCCAAGGCGAGCATCGCCGCCAAGGTGAGCATTGTCAGCGCAGCGATTGCATACAGGGCCCCGGGATAGGTCGGTACGGTGTTGGCCATGGCGCGATCAACCGCGGGCGTTTTGCCGCGCACGACCGCCATCAACCCGTAAGTGCGAGAGGGGCGCATTGCAGGCGAGCTTTCCAGCGCGTTTGCGCTGCCGTTCGCGCCAGAACTTCCCGTAGCCGGAAGAGCATCCGTGTAAGCCGGCCGCGTCAAACCGCCGTCCTTACGAATTCTCCAAAAGTGCACACCCAGCAACACCGCCGTCATTAGCGGCAACACCATCACATGCAGTAAGTAAAAGCGAATCAACGCTTCCTGCCCAACCTGGTTCGCACCCAACAGCAACCGCTTCTGGAATCCGCCAATGTCGCACCAGTCGGTAATCCCCAACGCATCGGTCAATTCCCGAGGCGACTGGGCGATTTCAGAGCCAATCGTCACGGCCCAAAACGCGAGTTGATCCCAAGGCAACAAATAGCCAGTGAAACTTAGTGCCAATGTCAACACAAAGAGCAACATGCCGACAACCCAGTTGAATTGCCGCGCCCCTTTGTAGGCTGCCGTGTAAAACGCGCGAGCCATGTGCAACATGACCATAGCCACCATCGCGTGGGCCCCCCACCGATGGATGTTCCGCACAAAGCGTCCGGTCGGCACGATGTAATGAATCTCCTTCATCGAGTCGTAAGCCTGATCGATCGACGGCTTGTAGTAAATCATCAACGGAATGCCCGTCGCGGTCAGCAACAAGAACAGCACAAGCGTGATAATGCCCAGCCCCCACGTGGCCCGAATCCGCATCGAATAGCGGTGGATTCGCGTCGGCATTATGTGCAGGAAGAAATTCGTGAACACCGCCTGCGACGCGGCACGGTCCGACGTAGGACGACCATGCCGAATCAACGAGTCACGAAAGCTCCGCGGCACGCTGCGCAAATTCTTAAGATAGCGCTGGATGGCGCTTTGAGGTTGCCCGTTCGCAGGAGCGCCTTGCTCGGGTTCTTGACGAGATTCTTTTGTGTCCGTGACCATGGTTACACCTTCAACCTCACGTCGGCTCCGACTTCTGCCTGTTTGTCGACGACCAACTGCCCGTCTGGAGAAACGCGGAGTTGCAAGTACATCAGCGGTTTTGGCGCCGGGCCTTGGGTGACCTGCCCTTGCACGTCAAAGCGACTTCCATGACAGGGACAGTGAAAGCCTTTCTCTCCGCCGTTCGTGACAATACATCCCAAGTGCGTACAAATCGCCGAGATGGCATACAAACCTGCTTTGTCTGCATAGATCCACAACCGGTGCTCAGGAATGGGAGTCATGCTCGAGGCCAAAAACGACGGCAAGGGGCCAAGCTTCACCCGACTGTTCGACTCGGGAAATACCGACGGCATCGGTAACCGCATCGCTCCCAATGTGGCAACGCCTAATGCCACCGCAGCCGACCAAAGTGCCGCCAAGCCAAGAAAATCACGTCGCTCCTTGGGAGCCTGAAAACGTTCACTCTGTTGAAGGTCGTTACTCATACCACAACACCCTCATTAGCTTCGATGGACCAAGAACTTGTCGTGCGAATCTGCTCCATCGTGATCGCGCCTACCGGACATCGCTCCGCACACAAAGCACAGCGGATGCACTTGGTCTCGTCCTTAATAATGGCCGAAAAACTGTCCTGCCCTTCTCCTTCCAGACGGCTGTCGAACACCTGCTGCATCATGTCATCGCCAGCCAGTCGGTCGAGCGATACAAGCTCCAGGCAAATCTCGGGGCAAACATCCGCACACCCGCCGCAGAGAATACATTTGTCCGAATCAAAAATCGTATTGATCCCACAGTCCAAACAGCGGCAGCCTTCGCACGTCGCTTGCGGCTGGTCGTAGCCGAGCTCGACAATGGCTAGTTGGCTTGTCCTGCGCTGCTCGGGGCTGGCAGCCGGAATCGATACCCGTTCCAGCTTTTCGTAGTCTTTCTCTCGCGCATAATCTGGAAGCTCGACATGCGTGAGATCAATTTTCTCGACCAACCGTTGGCCGTGCAGTTGTTGGTAAATACTGCGGGCAACTTTTTTTCCGTTTGCCACGGCGTCGATGAGCAATCGTGGCCCGTAGGCGATGTCCCCAGCCAAGAACACATCTGAGGCCGTGGTGCGCATCGTCTCCTGATCGACTTCGATCAATCCTCGCTCGTTGCGCTTGATGTCCTCTGCAACTAAAAATGAAAGCTCCGCTTGTTGGCCGATTCCCCAGATCACCGTGTCGGCCTGAAGAGTGATTCGATCCGATTCGTCAAATTCGGGCGCAAAACGACCCTGATCGTCGAACACGCGTAAGCATTTCTGAAAAGTGACGCCCGTTGCCCGGCCCGACTTATCCTGCGTGATTTCCACGGGCCCCAAACTGTGGTGCCGGATCACGCCTTCTTCGTCTCCCTCAAGGATTTCCAGATCGTCAGCAGGCAATTCTTCAAGACTTTCCAAACTGCATAGATTTACCGAATGAACTCCCGACCGACGCAGCACGGTGCGCGAAATATCGACACCTGTCTGTCGGACGACTGTGCGGGCGATGTCGTAGGCGACATTGCCGCCGCCGATCACAACCACGTTGCCGCGAATGTCGACATCCTTACCGACTGCCACGTCGCGCAAGAGTTCCACGCCGCCGAGTACCCCCTCGGCATCCGCTCCGGGAATGGGCAAAGACCGCGACCGTTTCAGCCCGATGGCAATGATCGTCGCATCATGCCGCCCTCGGATCTCGGCAAGAGAAATATCCTTGCCCACTTGCGTGTTGCAGCGAAACTCGACTCCCAAGGAGCGAATAAACTCGACCTCGGCAGCAATCAATTCTCGCGGCAAACGGTAAGAGGGAATGCCCACGGCAAGCATCCCGGCGGGAACCGATTCCATCTCAAACACCGTAGGGCGACATCCAAGCAGCGCGAGATCATGCGCCGCGGCCAGCCCGGCCGGTCCGGAGCCGATGATGGCCACTTTTTTCCCCGACTCGTTCTCGGCAATCTGTTGCTCTGATAAGAAACTGGAAAAACCGCTCAGTTCCTCGCACCGCACACTCACGCGATGATTCGCTTGGTCTACAAGCCGATTGATCAACTGTTTCGGAGAATCCTGTTTCTCTTTGGCATTCGCTCCGAAACGATCGGTCACAAAGCGTTTTAATGCGCGGATGGAAACTGCCTGATCAATGTCTTTGCGCCGACAAGCAGCTTCGCAGGGAGCCCCGCATACCCGGCCGCAGATCGACGCCAGAGGGTTCGGACCCCGCGCGATCAAGTAAGCATCCTCGATCCGCCCCTCGGCGATTGCCCGGACGTAGCCACGCGCATCGGTATGGACAGGACAAGCCTCTTGGCATTTGACCTGCCGACGCCAGTAGTCGGGTGTCGGAACCTCGACCTGATACTGTTGCATGACAGGTATCCTGAGAGTTTGCCCAGCACCCAAGCATCAGGCACGTTTCCTTGATGCCGCAACTCTCACACTTTGCGACACCTTTGCCGTACCCGGCCTCAGGCAACTTCCTGGAACAGGGATCTGACGTTCTTCTCCCCAAAAAACTGCAAAAAAGCGGTGTTATGAGTCGATTTTCATTCTTGCAAACAAACTACCCGCGGCTATAAAGGATGTCAAGGTCCGAATATCTATAATTTGCCCTGCGGCTTGCGGCAGGCTAAGGTTCTTGCATGATCTCTCAAACCGTCGAGTACGCCCTTCGCGCCATCGTCACGATTGCCCAGCACGAGGGCCAGCCTTGCACCGCTCAGCAGATCTCGAAGATCACGCAAGTCCCTGCACCCTATCTTTCCAAATTGATGCAGGGCTTGGTCCGCGCAGGTCTGACGAACTCGCAACGAGGGCTCCATGGTGGTTTTGTGTTGACTAGAAAGCCCGCTGAAATGAGCATTTTGGAGGTCGTCGACGCAGTGGACCCAATCCAACGCATTCGCGAATGTCCATTGGGCATCAGCACCCACGGCAGCCACCTCTGCCCGCTACATCAACGCTTGGATCGGGCGATGGAAATGGTAGAAAAGTTGTTTCGCGAAACAACAGTTGCCGACGTCCTTGCCGAGCCCGGGAGCGTCACCCCGCTCTGCGCGGAGAAGAAGTTGATGATGGTAAAAATGAATCTTGCGAAGCAGAAGCCAGCAACAACTAAGAAGCGACCAAAAACAAAGAAAAAAGGTTAAGAGCCCTTCATTTCCCAGGCCAATCACGTGCAACCCTGCACGAAAAAACGCTCCTCGATCTTCCGATCCAGGAGCGTTTTGTGATGGTAAATCACTTCTTAAACGGTGTGTCACTAAGCAGTTTGCTGAGCCAATCGAACGGAAACCGCGCAAGGGCCTTTTTTGCCTTGACCGACTTGGTATTCGACAACCTGGCCTTCGCTGAGTTGCTCAATAGTCGTGCCTTGGACTTCGGAGTGGTGAAAGAACAGGTCGCCCCGCTCGCCTTCGATGAATCCAAAACCCTTGTCCGACAATACTTTCTTGATCTTACCTTCTGGCATTGCTGCCTCCACAAAAAAAACAAAAACTTAAAACTTGGGCCGCGAGAATGACTTCTAACGAAGCGACTCGCTAACCTAAAAAATGGGAGCAGAATACCACAAAAATTAGTTGAACTCTTACATGAAGGGCACAGCTACGCAGAGTGCGGCGTGACGGAAAGAACCCTCGGTAGGCGTGTTGTACCAACTTGTGTACCACCTGCTTCTTTTTCTCTTCATCGCTGCTCGTCACGATTCATCGCAACAATAATATGGTAGATGATAGCCAAGCGAGTTGCAATGCCCGCAAGAAAGACGGCCAATTTGCCCATTCTAACGTTTTGACAACTTACCGCCATTATAGCCCCTGAAGTTCGTCAAGTTCGAAGAGCCTTGAATTCCCGACAATATATGCGCAAAAAAGACATAAAATACTCCGCAGAAGATACGGGGGTGCAGCCCACGGTGTTATAATCGCCAAAACTGCTAACCGCGGGTGCCTTTTCTCTTACCATGCGGAGTTTGATAAATCGGCGTTGGCACACGCGATTATCGCATTTGCTCTCGTCCGCAAGTTCGGTGGGCTTGTCGTGGATTTCTATTCGCCTTCCATCCAAGGGTCCGAAGCATGAGATTACTAGCTACCCTGCGCTCGCTTTCTTGTGTACTTGGTTTACTTATCTTGTCGACCGACTCGCTCGCTCAACCCACATTCACCGATCAGGCAGCGTCTATCCTGGGCGGAGCGAATTTCAATTCCCGCAGCGCCTCGTTGGGCGATATCGACAACGATGGCGACCTGGACATGCTTTTCCAGGGAGCTTTAGGGGCTCAGCAACTTTATCGCAACAATGTGATCGGCACCGGTTCGCTCAACTTTACCAATATTTCAAGTCAGTTGCCCTCTGGGCCCAATGCGCTGGGGTCGTCGTGGAGTGCCGCTTGGGGCGACTACAATGGTGACGGCAATGTCGACGTATTCGTAGGGCAGTCGAACACCTCCGGGGCGACCGGCGACGTCTTGCGAAATAACGGAGTGGCTGGGTTTTCCAATGAAAGCGCAGCCACCGGCCTCGATGATCCAGGGTTTCATCAGAATGTCGCTTGGAGCGACATCGATGGCGATCGCGACCTGGACCTGATCATTGCCATGGAAGGGCCGGAGAGGCACGAGATTTATTTGCAGGGGCCTGGGGGCTCGTTCACGCCGGTGGGAGCGTCCGTCGGGTTCCAGGAAGACTTCGGCTCCAAAGCCTACGGGATGGCGATCGGCGACACCGACGGCGACGGCGACCTGGACATCTACATCTCCACTTGCCACGGGAGCGGCACCATACGCAACAATTTTTACGAGAACCAGTTAGCGCAAACCGGCACGCTGAGTTTTATTGACATCGCCGACACCAACGGGACCCAATACAACAGTAACAGCTATGGCTCGGAGTTTCTTGACTTTGACGACGACGGCGATCTCGACCTGTACATGACCGGCGCCGATGGCGAAGACAGCAAGATATTCCGCAACGACGGCGGCAACCAATTCACCGACGTCGACACAATCACCGGCCACGCACTGCTGTCCGACAACAGTGGCGATCTGAACGGCGCTCGGGCGGTCGACTACGACAACGACGGCGATCTCGATCTATTTTTCCACGATCACAAACCACTCGGTGGGAAAGATATTGCCCGCAAGTTGTACCGCAACGACGGCAATTGGGAATTTACCGATGTGACGGTCGCTGAAGGCCTCAACGCCACCAACGAAGGCTCCTACGACAGCGCTTGGGCCGACATCGATATGGATGGCGATCAGGATCTGATCGCCACGACCGATAGCAGCTTTAACGAACGCGTCTTCATCAGCGATGCGGCAACCAACGGCAATCATTGGCTCTACGTCGAACTGGAAGGCCCGACAGATAACACCACTGGCATCGGCGCAACGCTTTTCGCCACAATCAATCAAGGCACGCCGCAGGAGCGCACGATACGCCGCGAAGCCAACACCAACGCCGGCACATTCAATCAAAGCGACTTGCCCGTGCATTTCGGACTCGGCACAGCCAGCCTGATCGATGAACTGCTCATTCAGTGGCCTGATGGGACGTTCCAAACTCTCAATGACATATCGGTCGACCAATACTTGACTATAGGTACACCAGGCGATTTCGACGGGGATGGCGATGTCGATGCGGCAGACCTTGCCCAATGGGAAGGCGATTTCGGCATCAACGGCAACAGCGATTCCAACCTTGACGGCAACAGCGATGGCCTCGATTTCCTCGCTTGGCAGCGCGCACTTGGCAACGGAGTCCCCCTGGCGGCGACTCAGGCAGTACCCGAGCCAACCACTTTCGTGCTTCTCCTAATCGGGTTCGCTGCGATCCTCTTGCGATCTTCTGCAGGGAAATGCTGAACTGCTGAAAAACAGAAGTGTCTGTTGCTTAGGACAACCGGGGATGGCAGAATAGACTCTTGTAACAAGAATCATGCCTGGAAAATCTGGGACGATTCTCCTCGTCTATGATGTCGGTGTCGTATGATATCGGTTGAAGAAAAGCCTTTCGTCGGTTGGGTCCATGGAAGCAACGGTCATTCGATTCTGCCCCAAGTGTGGCGCGCGCGTTCAAGCCGCGGAGAGCGTGTTTGAAGGTCTATGCGTTTGCCCCACATGTCACGAGCGGTCGCAATTTTACGATTATCCGCGAGAACCGATCGCTTCGCCTCCGAAGCCAAACTCGAAACCAACCGTCACCTGGTACGACCGTCTGTTTTGGGGCGCTCTGGCTGCTGCCAGCTTGGCAACCGTGATCACTCTTTGGTCGCTTACCCATGGCTGGGCAAATGCGGCGCTAGTCGGCGCAGCAATATGCCTCGTTGCAGGAATCGCTATCGTGGGCAGAATTTCCCAGCTCAAGCGCGAATTGGCACATGTCTGCGAGGCACAGACTAGGGCCGAACGCGCTTTGAAGGTTAGCAATTCCCAATTGCAAGCTGCTACAGAAATTCAACGTGGCTTCAAGAAAAACTTCGACTCTCTGATTGCTGAAGAAAAACGTCGCGTACAGGAGGACATTTCCGCGCGTCGGGAAAGAACAAAAAAACTCGAGGCGGAAGCGATCGAGCTTATGAACAACGCCCAGTCGAATACCAACTGTGCAAAACTGCTCGGCGAACGCCTTCTGGACGACAGCATCGATAGGATTTGCAAAGAGCTCAACTCCTCGAACCTGGCTGCCTGCCGACGTTGGATGGCCGACGTAATCCAATTCTGCCGACTGAACGGATATCAAGTCGGCCGTCGTCGAGAAAACGATTTGATGGAACGGCTTACCATGGACCATCAGACGACACTACAAAAGGCGAAGCTAGGACACGAACAAGAACGAATCGAAGCCAAATTGCGCGAGGAACAACAAGTGCAGCGCGAGATGGAACAACAAATCCGCAATGTCGAAGAGGAACGCTCCGACGTAAAAAAAATACTAGCCATTGCTTTGCAGCAATCCAAGGGAGACGAAAGCGAGGAAGTGGCCTCTCTCCGAAAAAAACTTTATGCTGCCGAGGAAAAAGCAGAGCAGGCCTTATCCATCGCTCAGGGAACCAAGGCAGGCTATGTTTATGTGGTGTCGAATTTTGGCTCGTTCGGTCCGAATGTTTTTAAGATCGGAACCACACGCCGTATGGACCCTCAGAAATTTGTCGACGAATTGGGCAGCCTGGCGGTGCCATTTCCTTACGATGTCCACATGATGATTGCCAGCGATGACGCCGCCAAGCTGGAAGCGGCACTGCACGAGGCACTTCACGAAAACCGCGTGAACCGAGTGAACTTGAGCAGAGATTATTTCCGCACTGATATGAAAACCATCTGGCGATTGGTGGTTGCCAATCATGGAAATGTCGCCTTTTCCGTCGAACCTGCTGCCGTAGAATTGAACGAGAGCATGAAAATGACGGACGAAGATTTCCAGCGCATCTCGGAACTTCACGAATCGTTCGGCGAAGGCGAGGATCCCTGGGGAGAGGCCGACTGAGGGCGGATGCCGTGGCTCCCCACTGGGAACCCCTCGAATAGCAATTTGCCACTGTCCCAAATTGCGGCAACTCGTTAAACTGGCGGTTTTCCGAGCCTGTAGCTCAGTTGGTAGAGCAACGGACTTTTAATCCGTAGGTCGTGGGTTCGAGCCCCGCCGGGCTCATTTCAGAAGGAACCCCTGAAAAACATTCGTTTTCAGGGGTTTTTTCGTTCGGAGAGTTCAATCGAAGAGGTCCTCCAACTCACCCCTTACGCAAACATCAAATAGCAAATAGCCGTCACCACCACGACGCCGATCAAGTTGAGCGCCACGCCTTCGCGTGCCATTGTGCGTACCGTCAATTGCTCGGAGCCGAAGACGATTGCGTTGGGTCCTGTGGCGGCGGGGAGCATGAATGCAAAGCTCGCGCTGATGGTTGCCGGCACCATGATGATCTTCGGGTCGATGCCGTTGCTGACTGCCGCTGCGCCGAGAATTGGCAGCAGCAGCGTTGTGGTGGCCGTGTTGCTGGTGACTTCCGTCATAAAAGTTATCGCCAGGCAAATACTCGCAATCAAAGACAGCGTAGGAAGTTGGCCAAGCCCGGTTAGTGCGGAACCGAGCGATTCGCTCAATCCAGAGCTCTTAAAGGCTTCCGCGATCACCATGCCAGCGCCAAATAAGAGCAGGATTCCCCAGGGAATCTTTCCTGCCGTTTCCCAGTCAAGCAATCGCCCGCCCTTTCCGTCGGGAATAATAAACATGGCGACGACCGCCACCAGCGCGACACTCGCATCGCTAGCCGACGGCAGATGGACCAACTCGCTCCAACCCCCAAAGGGTTCCTTCCGAGTAACCCAGAGTAAGGCGGTCACACCAAAAACCAGCAGTGTGCGCAACTCTTCAGATCTCCATTGGCCCACCTCGGGCATCTCTATGGGCTCGTGAGATTGCAGTCCGCGTGTCAACCAGAGTCCAACCAGCGGCACCATCACTATGACCACGGGAAAAGCCCAAGTCATCCACTGGAAAAACGTCGGCTCGGTGCCAGTGATAACACGGTAGTTCTCCAGGAAAATAAGATTCGGCGGGGTTCCAACCGGTGTGCCCACGCCTCCTACGCTGGCCGCATACGCAATTCCCAATAACAGGGCGGTCCGCAGCCTGGAATCGGTCACCTTTTCCAGGACCGCCATGGCAATCGGCAACAACATTAGCGTAGTAGCCATGTTAGAAATCCACATACTCAAAATCGCCGAGGCTGCCATAAAGCCAAACACCAGTCGTCGCGCACTGGAACCGCCAAACAGCGTAACCATTGTCAGAGCAATGCGCCGATGCGCGCCACTCTTTGCCATTGCCGAGGAAAGCATGAAACCGCCCAACAACAGGAGAATGAGCTTGTTGCCGTAGGCTGCGCCAACTTCCCGATGATTGAGTACGCCTACGAGCGGCAACACACCGATGGGAATTAGAGATGTTGCCGGAATCGGAATCGGCTCAAAAATCCACCATAGAGCGGTCAGCGCGGTTACACCCGCCGTCCACGCAATGGGAACTGTCGAACCGGTAAAAAATAATCCCAGCCCCAGGCTCAGAGCGACCATTGGACCGGCGTAGAGAATCCACCGCTTCATCGGCTAATCCCAAACAAAGAGAAAAGTTCATGTAGACAGTCTAGCAGACCTTCCAACCTGAATTAACGGGTGCCACTTAACGCTCCACAAGTGCAAGGTGCATATCCAAGTGCCCCTTACTGTGGTCTACATCTTGCCTGACTTCAAGCTTTCAGACGAGTGGCACGCCGTTTTTCTTCGCCGCGAACAGCGCCGCGCAATAGAAAGCCAGCCCCCCTAAAAGCCATGCGGACCCTTTCCGCTGACACAAACCGTTGCATTTCGAGTGATGTGGCGGTTGCTTTATTCTTCAAAAACAACTTCGCAACCAACGGCTCGCTCAAGCTGCGCGAGTTTGCCGGCGAGCGTGGCCTTGGCTCGCGCGCTCTGGAGTTCGTACATCAATAGCTCGGTAAAGTTGTCGACGACTTCCCCAAAGTCGACGAGTTGGCCACGGTAATCGGCTGACGAAAGATGCAAGGCCCGCTTGACGCGGGGAAGAATTCTTTCTTGATAAAGCCGGTGCTGTTCGTCCGCAGCCAGGGCCTGTTCCGAGAATCGCCGTATTCGCCGAAACGTGTCATCGCGCGAATCGTCGTACGCTCGCGAAGAGGCAATCACATTGGCAGAACTCTCGCGTATCGAGGCGTTGATTCTACTGCGCCAGATTGGAAGCGTTACGCCCACCGCAAAATTCACCGCGTCGTGACCGTTGGCCACGGGCGAAACCGCGTCCGTTTCGGTGATTGTCGTCCAACCCGCACCCAAAGTGAAATCGGGATAGCGATTCAAACAAGCAAGCCGCCGCTTTTGACGGTCGCGGGATAGCTGCCACAGTTTTTCTTGTAGTTGGGGGCTACATTCTTCGGCAGCCGCGAACAGAGCGTCCACGCGTCCAGGAACATCGGCGACATCGATTTCTTCTGTGGGTTCGATGTCGGTACGTGCCGGCTGCTGGGTCAAGGCGGCCAGGTCGGCCTGGGCAACCACTTTTTGTTGCCGAAGTGTGATGAGCCGTTCGT
Organism: Planctomycetota bacterium; assembly: GCA_029259915.1. Classification (GTDB taxonomy): domain Bacteria; phylum Planctomycetota; class Planctomycetia; order Pirellulales; family Lacipirellulaceae; genus Bythopirellula. The sequence continues at coordinate 85,255 of JAJDED010000010.1, forward strand.
CGAGCAAATCCAACTGCAACTCTGCGCGGACTACGTCCTGCTGACTACCGCCGGCAGCGTTGCGCGCTTCGGCAAGCGAAATCAACTCGGCCGCGATCTCCCGATTCTCAGCGGTGATCGAGATCGCCCGGGCAGCGAACCACAAATCGTAATACGCCAGCCGAACCGCCTCGGTGATTTCGAGTTCCACCTGCGAGAGCTGTGCCCTGGCGATTTGCACTTCGCGACATGCGACGGCCGCTTTCGCGCGGCGCTTTTCTGGCCAGGGATATTTCTGCGCAAGCGACATCGTATTGCCAGCCCGACCAGCGGCTGTCTGCAACGATTGGTCGGAAATGGGCCAAAAGGTATTCGAGAGTGTCGGGTCGGCCAGCGCCCTCGCTTGGGGAACTCGGTGCGAAGCAGCCGCGACCCGTGCGCGTGCCGAACGGATTCGGGGGTGATTGCCTAGCGCGAGTCTAATGTAGGATTCGACAGACTGAGCAACCTGCCCCACAGGAGCAGGTTCTGGCGGCAAGACAGTTTCGGGCTGATCAATTGTGGGCTGGGAAGACTCATTTTCATCCACGACAAATTGAGTAGGTTCAATTTGGCCACTTTCAGCGGCAGGCCTAGAACTTGCTAGCGGAGTAGCAGGTGTCTCATGCCTGGCAATTTTGCTGGGGGTTTGGCAGCCACCAAACAGCATGAAAGCCGCCAGCACCAGTATCCCATACGGAATGGGCTTTTTCTGAGCTTCCGCTAGCATAGAAGGCTGAAAATCCCCTCGGCAGGCGTCAGAAAGCGTCTTGCCAAGTAGTGAAGTAGACTTGATTGGAAAACCGATCGTATCTATTAAGATAGATAGAGGTAATTCTTTCATCGGGCCCTGTTATGCTGAAATCCGCTGCAATCCGTTTTGCCGTCAGTCTTTGCCTAACCGGTTTGCTTTTGCTCCCGGCATTGGTATCGGCTCGCATTTCGGACAACTCTTGCCCCGCGGACGAGCAAGCTAAGCATGTCTGCGGTGGTTGCGATCGGTGTCATGTCGAAGCTGCCGACGAATTGTGCGGCTGCTGCCAAGGCGCGAAATCGCAACTTGCCACGTCCACACCCGCCTTGGAACGGTCGTGCTGCAGCACACGCCACAACAAAAAAAGTCGCCGACCAACCCCACTGCCCACGACCCCAACTTGTCGATGCGGTTTCACAGCACCTCCCGCAGCTCCCTCGCAGCTCCCTCGCAGCGAGGTTGAACTCATCTCCACAGCAAAGACCCTCAAGTCTGCTAACAATCTCGCTATTATTCCGCAATCAGATTTCGCCGCAGTAGGCGACAGCCCCACGGGCCATCTTCTCAACACGCCGCGGGACGCCCAGCGGCGACTCTGCGTCTGGCTTATCTGATTATCTGGCGCTAGAGATGCGCGCTTGCTGTTTTGCCACAGCGGTCGCCTACTTTTTTCCTTTAGCGTATCTCGCCTGTTTGCTGTTCGTAGCGTTTGACGCGCGAATCCATTTGCCATTCGATTTCATCTTTATTAAGCGACTGTGCGCGGAATTTCATCGCGAACATCGTTCATTCAAGGAATATTCAAAATGCAAAACTATTTTTCATTCACCAAAGTGGTCTTACTGGGAACCCTTTTTCTTGTGGCGGGATGCACTGACACGGATGCTCCGACTGCTTCGGACTCTGCGCAAACCGATTCCCCGCCTGTCACGCTGGCCAATACACACTGCCCCGTTTCGGGCGGCAAGGCCAAAGACACGATTACCGTCGAGTGGGACGGTAAAACCGTCGGGTTCTGCTGCGCGCCGTGCATCGCCGATTGGGAAAAACTTTCCGACGAAGAAAAGGCCGCAAAGCTGGCGGAGGATGCCAATGACGATGGAGCGGAAGAGGGCCACGAGCACGAAGGTAGCGACCATAAACATTCGTCCTAAGGCTTCTCGATATCAAAGAAACGAATGGGAAGAAAAACAATGAGACATCCAAAAGACAAACCGCCCAAAGAGGCAAACGGCGACGTGCGGAGTTGGTTGCTGCGTGTGGGCTTTCAAAGCGGTGCGCTGCTGGGAACCTTCCTGTTGGGAATTGTGCTGGTAGCCGTTGCGCAAAAAATCGGCTGGCTGGCCTCGACAAGCGATTCCGGAGGCGCTACCGCTTCCGTTGCGCAAAGCGAGGAAACGATCTACACCTGCCCGATGCATCCAGACATTCGTGTGAACGAGCCAGGCAATTGCCCCATCTGCGGCATGGAGTTGGTTGTGGCCAAAAGCAATAAGCCTGCGGTCCCAGTAAAGTCGAGCAACTATATTTGCCCGATGATGTGTACGCCGCCGCAGAGCGAGCCGGGGAAATGTCCAGTTTGTGCAATGGACTTGGTGGAAGCTGCCAGCGGCGGTTCAAGAGACGAAAATTCGGTGACCATCGATCCGGCCGCGCGACGGATCTTGGGCATTCAAACTGCGGTCGCCAGTTCCGGTCCCGTCACGCGAACGATTCGGGCGGTGGGACGGATTGATTACGACGAAGAACGGGTAGCAACCATCGCTGCCTATGTCGACGGCCGCTTAGAAGAACTCTTTGCAGATTACATCGGCGTGAGCGTGAATAAAGGAGGCAATCTTGCTCTGCTCTACAGCCCCAAGCTCTACTCGGCCCAAGTCGAATATCTAACGAGCCGCAGTACACCGGCGCTAGACGCACTGGTTGGCGACAGTGAGAGCCTGGCAAATGTAGCCCGCGACAACCTGAAGGAACTCGGCATGTCCGACGAGCAAATCGAACGGCTCGTCAAATCCAGCAAGGCAGAGAAGCGACTGAAAATCACTTCTCCGATTAGTGGCACAGTCATCACCAAGCACAAAGTCGAAGGCGACTATGTCAAGACGGGCGAAGCGATCTATCGCGTGGCCGATCTCTCGATCGTTTGGCTGATGCTCGATCTTTATCCCAACGAGGCGGCAGCCGTCCGGTTTGGACAACAGGTCGAAGCCGAATTACAGTCGCTACCAGGCGTCGTTCATACCGGACGTGTGGCCTTTGTCGATCCGATGGTGAACGAAACAACTCGCACCGTGGCCGTTCGCGTTGAGATGTCCAACTTCGACGGTAAGCTCAAGCCGGGCGACTACGCGACGGCTAAGATTCGCATCCCTGTCACACAACGCGACGTCATATTCGACCCGGCCTTAGCCGGAAAGTGGATTAGTCCGCGACACCCACAAATTGTCAGCAACGAACCGGGGAATTGCCCCATCTGCGGCGTCGATCTGATTCCCACCAGCGAACTCGGCTACTCGGAAAAACCGCTTTCCGAGTCGGACGTCGTCACCGTGCCGCGCAGTGCGGTGCTGATGGCCGGCGACAACAGCGTGCTTTATGTCGAGACCAAGCCCGGAGTCTTCGAACTCCGCCGCGTGACGGTTGGCCATCTTACCGATCAGGATGCCATCATTCTGGAAGGACTCGAAGCAGGCGAAACAGTCGCCACGGAAGGAAACTTCCTGATCGATTCGCAAATGCAGCTTTCCGGCAACGCCTCGCTGATCGATCCTGGCCGTGCAACGTCTGAAACGATCACACCCAATCCACATGCCGGACACCAACACTGACTACTCAAACTGAAAAAGAGAACCGCCAAGATCGCCAAGGACGCCAAGAAATATGAGGAAAAAAGTCATCATTCAAACAGACAAACTAATTCCCAACGCGACGGGAGCTGTGTCCCAAGGAATTGAAAAATCATTTCTTGGCGATCTTGGCGTCCTTGGCGGTTTTCACTTTTTTAGTAACTAAACATGCTTACTCGTATCATCCAATTTTGCGTTCGTGAATCACCGTTGGTGGTGATACTGAGCATCGCGCTGGCGGTGTTTGGCTGGTTCTGCACACAGACTGTGCCGATCGACGCGATTCCCGATATTGGTCAAAACCAGGTCATCGTACTTACGCAATGGCCTGGTCGGTCGCCGAAAGACATCGAGGATCAGGTGACCTACCCGTTGGGTGTGTCGCTGTTGGCCGTGCCGGGGGCGGAGAGCGTTCGCGGCAAGAGCATGTTCGGTTATTCGTTTGTCCAAGTGACGTTCAAGGACAGCGTCGATTTCTACTGGGCTCGCAGCCGCGTGTCGGAACAACTCGGCTCGGCGGCGGCCCAACTGCCTGAGGGGGTCACGCCGCAGCTAGGTCCCGACGCCACGGGGTTGGGACAGATTTATTACTATGTTTTGCTGCCTCCCAAACATGGAAAAAGCCTTGCCGAGTTGCGTTCGCTACAGGACTTCGTGTTGAAGTACGAACTGCAAGCGGTGGAAGGGGTGAGCGAAGTCGCTTCGATTGGCGGCTACGTGCGGCAATATCAAATCGAGGTCGACCCCGACAAGCTTCGTTTTCATAGAGTACCGCTCGACCGGTTGGCGAAGGCGGTCCGTGGTTCGAATCTCGACGTCGGTGCCAAAACGATCGAATCGACCGGCATGGAATACATTGTCCGCGGCAAGGGATTTTTGGGCACCGGAGGCGATTCGACCAAAGCCATCACCGACATCGAAGAGACTGTGATCGAACAGCGCGATGGCGTTCCGCTACGAATCAAAGACGTTGCCCGAGTGCAGCTAGGCCCCGATTTCCGCCGGGGGGCGCTCGACTACAACGGTGCCGAAGCCGTGGGCGGTGTGGTGGTGATGCGTTACGGCGAAAATCCCCGCAACGTCATCGATCGGGTCAAGCAGCGCATTCGCGAGATCGAACCCTCGCTCGACGGAGTAAAAATCCACGGGGTTTACGACCGGACCGGTTTGATCGACGAAACCATCGGCACGCTCACCACTGCGCTCCAAGAAGAAGTCCTCATCACGGCAGTCGTGATTTTGCTTTTCCTCTTGCACATTCGCAGCAGCATCATCGTCGCCTCGACCTTGCCTGCCGCCGTGCTTTTGTCCTTCATCGCGATGAAAGTTTTTGGCGTTGATGCCAATATCATGTCGCTGGCGGGCATTGCCATTGCGATTGGAACCATGGTCGACATGGGGATTATTGTTTCCGAGAACATTTATCAGCATTTGGCGGAATGGGAAGCGGGGAAAGGGGAAAGGGGAAGGCGGAAGGGGGAGATTTTGAGAAACGGAGCGAAGTGATTGCTGCGGCTGCGGCGGAGGTTGCGCCGGCTGTTTTGACTGCGGTCACGACTACGATTGTTAGCTTCTTGCCGGTATTTTTTCTTACGGGCAGAGACTTCAAACTTTTCAGTCCTTTGGCGTGGACCAAGACATTTGCGATTGCCTCGGCCTTGATCGTTGCCGTGACCATCGTTCCGGCTCTTTGCCGACTGATGCTTCGCAGCGCCTCGTGGAAACGCTGGGCCAGCATCGCCGCCGCAGTGAGCGGCGCTTTTGCAGCAGGACTGCTCGTGTTTGCCTTGTGGTCGGACGACATCCAACAACGACTGCATCTGCCGATTGCCGCTTCGACAGCGCTGGCAGCATTGCTTGGCGCAGCAGTCGGTTGGCTGCTCACGCGCGAGCGGGTTCGCCCTGTGGAAGAGAACTTTGTCAGCCGAATGATTGTTCGCACTTATGTGCCAACGCTACAGTTGTTTCTGCGGCACAAGTTCGCTTTTATGCTGTTGCCGACCACAATCATTGTCCTTGGCCTGGGGGGATGGTTCGGACTTCCTGTGGTTCTGAAACCGGCTGAAAATTTTGTCGAACATTTGGGCGTAAAACCAAACGAACTCCCCGGCTACGTCAACCTGAAGCACACGTTCACCGGCCTGAAAAGCGACGACTGGATTGCCCTGGACGAGGGGAGTTGGTTCTACATGCCAACCCTCTACCCGGCAGCCAGTTTCACCCAAGCGATGCGCGTGCTGCAAGCGCAGGATTTGCTGATCAAGCAGATTCCCGAAGTGCAGGACGTGCTGGGAAAAATTGGGCGTGTCGAATCGGCGCTCGACCCCGCGCCTGCGGCGATGATTGAAACCTATGTGATGCTCAAACCGCAAGACGAATGGCGAGAGGGCATTTCTTCTCGCGACGTGTGGGACGAAATCAATCGCGTTGCCACGCTGCCGGGGGTTACGCCGGCCAGCGCACTGCAACCGATCGAGGGTCGTGTGGTCATGCTGCAAAGCGGCATTAAAGCTCCCATGGCAATTCGCATTTATGGCGACAAACTCGAGGAACTCGCCACTGCCGCGATTGCCGTTGCCGAGAAGCTCAAACAATCGCCTTACGTCAAGCCAGGCACGGTGAACCCCGACATTGTGTTGGGCAAGCCCTACGTGGAATTCACCGTCAATCGCGAAGCAGCCGCGCGCTTCGGCATGACCGTGCAGATGGTCAATCAAGTGGTGGAATCGGCCTTGGGCGGAATGAATCTCATCAAAACAGTCGAAGGCCGCGAACGCTACCCAGTTCGGCTGCGATATCGCCGCGATTTGCGCGAACGTATCGACCAACTTTCGCGGCTACCGGTCGTCACTCACGCGGGGCAAGTCGTACCGCTGGAAGAACTGGCGACACTCGAAACCACCTGGGGTCCCGGCGCGATCAACAGCGAAAACGCACGGCTGGTGGCCCATGTCGCATTTGCAAGCAATGGCGTGGCGGGCGATCTGGAATCGGTTGCCGCAGTCGAAAATTTTCTTAATGAAGCCAACTCGCTACCCATGGATGACGCCAATCGCTTGAATCTGCCACCAGGTTACACACTCGAAGCAGTCGGTTCTTTCCGCAATCAAATCGAAGCAAATCAAAGGCTGGTTTGGCTCGTGCCACTGGTAGTGCTTATCAATCTGCTGATTATCTATTTGCAGTTCCGTAATATTCCACTGACCTTGGCGGTGTTCGCCGGGATTCCTGTGGCGTTTGGTGGCGGCATGATCCTGCTTGCCATCTACGGTGCGGAAATGAACACCGCCATCTGGGTTGGTTTCATCGCGCTGTTTGGTATCGCGGTGGACGATGGCGTGGTGATTGCCACGTATCTCAATCAAGTTTTCACGAAGCGGAAACTCACCAGCATTGAAGATATTCGACAGGCCACCATCGACGCCGGCAAACGACGCATTCGTCCCTGCCTGATGACGACGGCAACAACGCTCGCTGCGCTTATTCCCGTGCTGATCTCAACCGGTCGCGGGGCAGACGTGGCGCGCGCGATGGCGCTACCGGTATTCGGCGGCATGTCGGTCGAGCTCATCACACTGTTCGTCGTCCCGGTCGCTTTTTGTGCGTACCACGAATTCAAAATGCACTTGGGATTCGCAGATCCGAAGTGGGAAGGCGCGGAGCCTTCTGGAAGTACCCCTGAAATTATTACGGCCGTGTAAGGACATACGACCGGTAGTTTGATGTTTTTTTTGAAAGGATGTGAGGAATGTTAATTTTAAGATTTATCGCGGCATGTTTCGTAAGTGTGGCAATTACTGCCAGCGCAATCGCCCAGCACTACCATGCGGGGCACGAGCAACATTCGCAGCCGGCAGCCGGCCCCCACGGCGGTAGTTTGCAGCAAGTCGACAATTTGCAGGTAGAAACGGTTCTCGAATCCGGGGGTCTGCGGCTGTTTGTTTACGACAACCAGGGAAAATCCGTTGATGTGCGCGCAGGACGTGGGACCGCCACGTTGCAGATTGCGGGCAACGCAAAAAAATATCGCTACGATCTTTTTGCAAAAGTTGGTCGGGGAAATGTCGCCCCATCACTCGCTGCTGCGGTCGACTTGACTCCGATTGCTGGAACACAGGTGGACCTTACTTACCAAATTGTCGGCATACCAGGTGCCGAGCGTAGGCCACTGCAATTCAAAACTGAGACAATCGTGCCGATGACCGAAACGCAAAAGGTCGTCGCTGCAATCAAAGCACAAGGCGTATGCCCCGTAAGCGGCCAACCGCTCGGCTCGATGGGCAAAGCAATCCCTGTGACCATCGGCGATCGAACAGTCTACGTCTGCTGTGCCGGTTGCATCGATGCCTTGAAAGCCAACGCGGGAAAGAACCTCGCCACCAAACCAACCACCGTCAAAACGACAGCCGCGGACGCCCAGTTCGTTGCCGCTCAGAAGGTATGTCCCGTGATGGACGAACCCTTGGATGCAATGGGCGGTCCGTACAAGACTGTGGTCCAGGGTCGCGTGGTCTACCTGTGCTGCCCCGGCTGCACGACGAAGCTACACGCCAATCCGGCTCGCTACCTAAAGATATTGGCAGACCGAGGCGTGACACCGCCGATCGTCCGTTAGAGTTCGCGAATTTGAAGCCACACGGAATGCTGTGCATTCCCGAATCTTTTTGAGCCCCCCTCCCCTTTCTCTGCAGCGGAACGGGACTTGGGCTAGAGCATTGGCTATTAGCTGCTGGCGGAAGCCAGTGGTTCCAGTGGCTATGACGCCACGTTTTTCAGCCATGCTCTAGTCCCAAAGTCTTTCTTTGGGCTGCTTTTCTATTCACGACAATTTTTCTTTGCCAGTGGGCTTGACGTCAGAATTGAGAAAGGGATAATTGCGAGAAAGACATAATGATACTGAGTCTCGTTAGCATATTTTGGAAAAGAGGGGCCGGACAGAGGCCGTTTTAGGAGATTTTTGATGAGTAACTCTGTGAAACTCCATGTACGGGGCCGAAGAAAATTCAGAACAACTGGGAAGCATAACGCTTGCTTCTCTAGGCCCCTACATGGTTTCACGCTGGTCGAACTGCTTGTGGTCATTGCGATCATCGGCGTGCTGGTGGCACTCTTACTACCAGCCGTGCAGGCCGCGCGTGAGGCCGCGCGGCGGATGAGTTGTGCCAACAACGTCCGGCAACTTGCCCTGGCGATGCACAACTACGAAAGTGGCATCCAAAAGTTTCCGCCGCTGCTGATGATCGGCAAAGATCAGTATCGCTGGAGCGCGCTGGCGCGAGTGCTTCCTTATGTAGAAGAAGCGAATCTGGCCGGGAGAATCGATTTTTCTGTCGACTACCATCTGATTGGTGTCAGCGGACAAGTTTATGCCAGCGAAAGCGCGTTACTCAGCAGTGGCGAACCGATGCTTAAATCGTCGCGCGTTTCGACTTTGATTTGCCCCTCAGAAGTCCGTGATGAGGTAAGAATCGACGACGCCACTGGTGCGCAGACCGACTACATTACCAACTACGGCGTGAACAGCGGTGTCTGGAAAGTTTACGACCCCACCGACCGAACCGGCGGCTCCGGGGCATTTTTCCCCAACTCTGGCTTGGGGACCAAGAGCTTTGCCGACGGCTTGTCGAACACACTAATGCTGGCTGAAGTGAAAGGCTGGCAACCCTATTACCGCGATACAGAAAATGCGGGGGCCACTCCCGCGGCAACGACCGATGAGTTGTGTAGTCTAAAGAGCGGCAAACTCCGCGAAACGGCACACACCGAGTGGATCGACGGTCGGGTTCACCAGTCCGGATTCACAGCAACTTTTCCGCCCAACACCACGGTCGCCTGCGACGGCGCGGATGTCGATTGGAACAACCACCGCGTGAAAGGGTGGGACCCGGCAAACCCGACAGCACCGGCAGACACTTCGGGTATCGTCACGTACGCCGCAGTCACATCCCGCAGTTACCACACGACGATTGTTAACGTCGCGATGATGGACGGCTCAGTCGACTCGATTTCCGGCGACATCGACCTCACTGTTTGGCACGCGATGGCGACCCGCGATGGTGAGGAAATAGAAAAGTGAGAAGGGAGATGTAAGTGAAGTAAGAAGGATGAAGTAAGAAGTTCGAGGTGCACTCGTCATAAGCAGACATGCCCCTTCTGACATCATAAATCAAACATCTCACATTCCCCCACCTCTGCCTTCTCACATCTGACTTCTCACTTCACTTAAATCTCAGCAACGCGTATTTCTTCTTGCCGCTGCGGAGTACCATTACCGATTCGCTGGCTAGGTTTTTTTCCGTGAGTGCTGTGTCGATTTCTTCGATGCGTCGGTTGTTCACATACGCCCCGCCCTGTTGGACGGTACGTCGGGCATCCCCTTTGCTTTTGGCCAGGCCCGCTTCGACCAGGGCGTCAACGACCGTGAGACTGCCGTCGCTAAGCCGCGAGCGGCTAATTTCCTTGGCGGGAACGTCGGCGAAAATTTGCCCCAACTGTTTGTCGTTTAAGTCCGCGATTTCCGCGCCAAAAAATATCTGGGTCGCCCGTTCTGCAGACTGCAATCCTTCTTCACCGTGAACCAACTTGGTCAGTTCCTCGGCTAAACGTCGCTGACTGTCCCGTTGGCCCGCGTTGCTTTGGCGGACGTCGTCCAGCGACGAAATCTCTTCTTGATCCAACTCGGTAAGCATCCGCAAGCAATCGCCGACATCCACGTCGTCGGCATTGAACCAATACTGGTAAAACTGATAAGGACTCGTCCTCTCGGCGGAAAGCCAGACGGCCCCGCTTTCGGTCTTTCCCATCTTGGCGCCGTCGCCCTTGGTCAACAGTGGCCAGGTCATGCCAACCAACTGAACCGAGCGCATGCGTCGTGCTAAATCGATGCCAGCCGTAATATTTCCCCACTGGTCGCTGCCGCCCGCTTGTATTTCGCAGCCAAACTTGTCGTAGAGATGCACAAAGTCAAACGCCTGCAACAGCATATAGCTAAACTCCGTGTAACTCATCCCATCGCCCGGGGACGAATCGTCGCCCCGCCCGAGCCGACTTTTTACGGAGTCTTTGGCTAGCATCACGTTGACCGGGAAATTCTTGCCAACGTCGCGCAGAAAATCGAGATACGTCCACTGTGCGGTCCAATCGAGGTTGTTTACCAGTTCCGCAGAACAGTCGCCCGCGTCGAAATCGAGAAAGCTGCGCATCTGCTCGGCAATGCCGACAACATTTTTCTCAAGGTCCTCCTTGGAAAGCAAATTCCGCTCGTCGCTTTTTCCGGTAGGGTCGCCGATCATGCCCGTGGCTCCCCCCACCACAGCAATCGGCTTGTGCCCCGCCTTTTGGAATCGCCGCAGCACGACCAACCCCAGCATGTGGCCGACGTGCAGGCTGTCGGCCGTCGGGTCGAACCCGGCGTACACGATACGCGGCTTGTCCTCGAGCCAAATTTCCAGACCGGCATCGTCGGTAGTTTGATGCACCAAGCCACGCCAGCGAAGATCGGAGAGAAACGTCATGTGAATTTGCCGAGGGATGTGATTTCGGATTGCGGGGTTTGCTTGCGATTCTAAAGAGATTTACCACAGAGACACGGAGGGCACAGAGAAACGGAAGAAATTTGGGGATACTTTCTATTCCTGTATTCCTTCATTCACAAATATATTTCCTCTGTGTTCTCCGTGCCTCTGTGGTTAAAGATCCGGTGTCGCAGCACAAGCAAACTGGAAGTAGCCATGATAGTTCCGAAGGACAGATTCCGAAATGCGAAATCCGATCAACGCCAGAGATCGTCGTCGGCAAACGGGTGGCTGGAACCCTTGGCCTTTGGTCGGGGAAGCACCTTGAGCACCTGCTCGGCCAGGCGGAGGTCGTCGCGGGTGGTGATTTTCAAATTCAGCGGCGAACCCTCGACAATGGTGACCGGCTCGCCAAGTTGCTCGACCAACGTCGCGTCGTCGGTCACCGCCTTGCCTGCCCGGGCGGCATAGGCCTTGGCAAGCAGCTCGCGTCGGAAAACCTGTGGCGTTTGCGCTTCCCAAAGATTCTGTCGATCGACGGTTGCTTCGATTTGCTTGTTGCTCCCAACGCGTTTGAGGGTGCCGGCAACTGGAGTGGCCAGCAGGGCAGCGCCATTTTTTTCCGCCGCGGCGAAAACCTGATCAATCCACTTCTCGGCCACGCAAGGCCGAGCCGCATCGTGAACCGCCACAAAATCGATGTCGCTTTTCACCATTGCCAAAGCGTTTTCGATCGAATCGGCCCGTTCGACGCCACCGCTACAAACGTCCACATCAAGAATGGCGATGTTCGCACCAAACTTGCGATTGAATTCTTCGCGGTCTTCGTCGGCTACGACCAGAACGACTTGTTTCACGTCCGGACGATTGAGGAACCGCTCGGCCGAATGAAGCCAAACGGCTCGCCCAGCGAGTGGGACAAACGGCTTTTTGTAGTGCTTGTCGTGGAACCGACGGCTCTTTCCCGCGGCGGGCATGATCACAGCGAATGTGGACATAGTACAAGTGAGAAGTGAGATGTGAGAAGTAAGATGTCAGAGATAGGAAATCATACAAGAATTCCCTCTGACATCATCAATCAACAATCTAACATCCTACATTCCTTACGACTCCCCTAAGGTTTTCTTGCGGCGTAGCAAGTGGTGGTAATGCTGCGCAAATCGATGCGATTCGTCGCGCACGTATTGCAGTAGCCGCAACGCGTAGGCGTGTCGGCCCAGGCGCAACGGTTCCGAACGTCCTTGGATGTAAATCAATTCTTCTCGTTTGGCAAGCGAAAGAATCAAGGGGGGCTCGATTTCCAACGCCTCGAACGCCTTGACCACCCGGCCAAGTTGACCTTTGCCGCCGTCGATGAGCAAGATATCAGGAAACACATCTTGCTCGTCGCGCAACTTGGTAAATCGGCGGGAAACCACTTCTTGCATGCTGGCATAATCGTCGATCCCCTCGACCTCGCGGATGCGATAACGCCGATAGCCGGGCTTGAAGGGCATTCCATCAATAAACTGCACGAGACTGGCAACCGTTTCCTCCCCGCCCAGGTGGGCGATGTCCATTCCTTCGATGGTACGCGGCTGGTCGTCGAGCTTGAGAACTTTTTTTAGCCCGGCCAGCCCTTTTTTGGGATCAATGTAAAAAACCTCAGGCTGTTCGTGTTTTTCTAATTCTCCCCGTTCGTGGAGTGATTCGAGCAAATCGATCTCGTCGCGCAATCGGCCCGCTTGCTCGAACCGCAAGGCGGTGGCCGCTTCTTGCATTTCGGTGCGCATCTCTTTTAGGAGCGACTTCCGATTGCCCTCCACAAATTTTTTCAGCCGCGCAATATCTCGTCGATAATCCTGCTTAGAGATCCGCAAATTACAGGGGGCGGTACACTGTTTAATCGACGCCAGCAAACAGGGTCGAAACCACCGCCATCGCTGGTCGTCTTCTTCAATGTCAAGCGAACAAGTCCGGAACTGAAACACTCGCTGCAACACGTGCAATGCCCCGCGAAGACTGCCGACGCTGGCAAAGGGGCCATAAAGTTTCACGCCGCTGGAACGCGGTTCACGGGTGATTTCCACACGGGGGAAATCTTCGTGCGTTGTAATCTGGAGATAAGGAAAACTTTTGTCGTCGCGCATTTCGCGGTTGTACTTCGGCTGAATGTCTTTGATCAGCCTCGCTTCCATTAACAGGGCGTCGACTTCGCTTTCGGCTTCAAGAAAATCGACGTCGTACGCTTCGCGCACCAAACGCGTAGTGCGCTGGTCTTCGGCAGCCGCCTTGAGAAAGTAGCTGCCGACTCGAGCCCGTAAGCTTTTCGCTTTACCGATATAGATCACACGCCCCGCTTGGTCCTGAAAAAGATAAACGCCGGGCGATTTGGGAAATTTTGCGCGTACTTTTTCGGCAGCGCGCTCGAAGAACTCCGCTTGAGTTTTTGGCAATACTTGTTCAGCGTCGGACGCATCGTCCGGAATGTCGTGAGTTGCGCTCATAGCAACTCAATCGTAGGCAGTGCGTGCCGAAGTGGCTACCACATTTTTGGCCATGCAGAGGAAAAACTAACCACAAAGACACGAAGGCACAAAGGAAGGAAAGGAATCAGAAAATTTCTCCAATTCCAAAATTCCTCTTTTCTTTGCCTTTGTGACTTCGTGTCTTTGTGGTTCAACTCTCCGAGGCAGTTCTAAACGCCCGCGAACTTGCGCATGTCGGCTTCCAAGCGGTCGAGCCGTTCGGCATGGTTCTGCTTGGCAAGGTCGAGGTTGGATAATTGCTCGGGAGGATCATACGTGAACATGTAAAGCTTGATTTTTGGCTCGGTGCCGCTCGGGCGGATGGCGACGTAGTTGCCGGCCAGCTCCAGATCAATAATGATCACGTCCCCGTGGGGACCGGCGAGCGGCAGCTCTTCGCCGCTAGCCAGCCGCGTGCTTTGCCGTAGATAGTCGCGCACCTGCTGAACTGCGCTGCCTGCCAATTCCGTGGGCGGTTGTGTACGAAACTGCTGCATCAGCTCTCGCATGCGCTGCATCCCTTCGCTGCCTGGCATTTGCACAGATACCGTGCGCTCACAGTGCAAACCATGTTGCCAGAAAAGGGCGTCCAATTTTTCGTGGAGTGTTTTTCCCTCCGCCTTCAGCTTTGCCGCCAACTCGCAAAGCAACAGTGCCGCGACTGCTCCGTCCTTGTCGCGCACATGATCGCCCGCCATGTATCCGTAAGATTCTTCCGTGCCGTAAAGAAAATTTTCAGCCCCCTCGTCGTCGATCACCCCGGCGATCCATTTGAAGCCGACGAGATTGTCGCCAAAATATCGGGCCCCATAACTTTCGGTAACGCGGCGCGAAAGCTGCGTGGTGACCAAGGTCGAAACGATAAAATTCTCGGGCATCAAGCGACCTTGCTGTTGCCGCGATTCCAGCACGTAATCCGCCAGGAGCGCCCCAATTTGATTGCCGGTGAGAATCTCCCACTCGGCATCTTCTGCTGTTGTGAGCGGTGCCGAGCAGCCGATGCGATCGCAATCTGGGTCGCTGGCAACTGCCAAATCTGCGCCGGAGTGGCTGGCATGAGCAACAATCGATTCAAACACTTCGGGATTTTCAGGGTTGGAAACATTCCCCGGGACGTTGGGAAAATCGCCGTCCGGCTTCGCGTGCAGACTGAAAACTTCGACTTGATGGAACCCAGCTTTCTCCAGCACCGGGCAGACTGCCGTCGCTCCGACACCATGCAAGGGCGAATAAACAATACGCAGATCGCGAGGCCCCGGCGACGATTGACGCAACACGGCATCGAAAAAAGCAGGGTCGACCTCTTCCTGACAAACGACAATCCGACCGTCGGCAAGCGCCTCGTCGAACGAAATTCGATCGATCGTCGCGACCGACATAACACAATCGATCACTCCCTGGTCGTGCGGCGGCAACAACTGTCCGCCCGTTTTCCAATACGCCTTCACAGCATTGTCGCTGGGCGGATTGTGGCTGGCCGTGACCATGATGCCGCAAGAACAGTTCTTCAGTCGCACGGTAAACGACAGCTCGGGCGTGCTACGATGCCCTTGCAAAAAGAAAACTTTGAGCCCGGCAGCAGCCATGACTTCCGCACACAACCGTGCGAAATGTTCCGAACGATGACGCGTATCGTAGGCAATCGCGCAGGCCAACTCGCCGTCGCCCGTGTGTTGAGATTTTGTGTACTCTGCCAATCCCTGGGCACTTTCGCCGATCGTGCGATCGTTGATCGCATTGCTGCCAATCGGATACATGCGCCCACGCCGACCACCCGTGCCAAACGGAATGATGGTCCAAAACACGTCGTCCAATTCGCGCCATTTTCCCTCGCGAATATGCTGAGCCACCTGCTCGGCGTACTCCGCATAACGGGACTCGGTCAGCCAACTACGGATGTGGTCCACGGCCGACTCGGAAATCTTCTCTTCGGCAGCGGCTTGCTCAACCTGGACCAATAGGTTTTCGTGCGACATCGAATCGATTTGCTTCTTTTCTGGACTGCTCAAGAGATAGTCAATGGGGAAGCGCCAACCTACACCAAGCGGCACGGACTCGCTAGTGTGGGGCTCGCTTCCAACCGCATGGAAGCCTTAAACTGACGCCCCCGGGTGACCAAGTCCTTTGGGCATGTGAATAGGTTGGTAGCCGGAGGACCACTGCCCTCCGGAAATCCTCCGGACCGCGTGGCGGTCCGGCTAGTCAGCGTACTGACAGATTCAGATGGAATGTGGACCAAGCCTGATTCCAGCGGTTCGCCCCTAGCGGCAATCGCTTCCGAGCGGGATATTACGAGATTGATCTCACAAGTTCTGTAACAAAGGGGACTGATTTCTTGGAAAGCCAGCAGCAATCATCCGATCCTTCTTCGCACAATCCAGATTCCGTTGCTGCACTTCACCGGCAGTTGGCTTCGTATGGCTTGGAACTGCCGTCCGACCAGATGGAATTGCTAGACAAATATCGTGATTTACTGTGGAACTGGAACCAACAGTTGAACCTTACACGGCATACTACGCTGGAAAAATTTGTCGGCCGCGACGTGGTCGACAGCCTGCAAATTGGAAAGCTTCTGCAACAGCGCGAACGCGTGCTAGACATCGGCACCGGGGGCGGGGTGCCAGGGTTGATACTCGCGATTTGCCGACCTGATTTACAAGTGAGCGTCTGTGAGTCGACGCAAAAAAAAGCACGAGCCGTCCAGGCGATGGTGCAAGAACTCGGGTTAGCAGTCCACGTCTATGCTTGTCGCGCAGAAGAGGTTCTCGAACTTCAAACCTTCGATACGCTTACCGCGCGCGGTGTGGCAGCCATGGCAAAAATTCTCGCATGGCTAGAACCTTATTGGGGAGCGTTCGACCGATTGCTGCTTGTCAAAGGGCAACGTTGGGTGGACGAACGTGGCGAAGCACGCCACCGGGGACTGCTACGAAAACTCCAACTCCGCAAAACTTCCACATATCCCACACCGGAAACCAATGCCGAAAGTGTGATTCTCAGCATCCAAGAAAAACCTACTGCACTCGACGATTAGTGCATGATGGCTTTCCTGACTTGGGGTAAATGGGGGATAGTATCTCGATTCTCATTGCCTTACACTGTGGAGTCTGAGAGCGTATTGCCCCTGCCGCCTTAAGTTCCGCGGCAACCTGTATGTGTTCAAGCAGCTCGAATAGGGAGAATTAGCCGTGGCAGAAGAGAAAACAAGCGCACCAGACAGTGCCTCCAAACAGGAACAGCCCCAAGCCGACGCGGCTCCACAAGCCCAGGAACAGCAAGCCCGTGTAAAAATCGATGATCATAACGCCACTTGCTCGTACGCCAATTTTTGCCGTGTGACGGGAACGCCCGAAGAGTTGATTATCGATTTCGGCCTCAATTCGCAACCGTTCGGAGTGCCCACCGAACCGGTACTCGTTACCCAG
The DNA here is from genome assembly GCA_029259915.1 of Planctomycetota bacterium. Classification (GTDB taxonomy): domain Bacteria; phylum Planctomycetota; class Planctomycetia; order Pirellulales; family Lacipirellulaceae; genus Bythopirellula. The sequence continues at coordinate 102,319 of JAJDED010000010.1, forward strand.
CGAATTGTTACCAACTATTTCACGGCCAAACGAATGCTGCACGCGCTGCATTTGTCGGTACAACGCCACGAGCAAGCTTTCGGCGTTCTTGAGACCGACGTGCAGAAACGCGTGGTTGCAAAACCGCAAGCGACTTGAAGTTGCTAGACGCTAGTTGTTAGGGGTTAGCGATTTTCTTACCCACGCTGGCTTAGTTGGCGGCTTGCTTCCATGGCGTCCTCAGCCAGACGGATGTAGTCCATGTTGTTAGTGCCGGCATAGGCGCGCTGATAGGTAACGCTCAGTGCGGTGTAGCTAAACGGATCGTCGGCTTCTAGCTCACAAACTTTTTGGGCGTGAGCGACGGCTTGTTCGTGCTGGCCCAATCGCTGCCGAATTACTGCCAGCGCGGAATGCGCCAGTGCGTAATTCTCGTCGATTGCCAATGCCTCTTCGAGTTTGGCGACCGCCTCTTCGAGCTTTCCCTGCTCTTTGAGTTGATCGGCTTCATCATAAAGTTGTGCAACATCGGGCATAATCATAAACCTCCTCGGACGGTGTCTGGTTACTGAAAGAAATCGCAAGCATAGCGGCTTTAGCGTGTGCAATTCTTGGCGATGTCCCCAAGTGTACCCTATGCTAGCAGAGAGCCAAGGGCTGCTAGCTAAGAGCCATTAGCTCTTCGCTCTTCTTTTCTCTGCTAGCTTCAACATTTTCCCTCTTACTTGGTAAAGCAGATAAATCGCCAGCCAATTGTTAAGCACACACAAATCGTTTATCCGATAACACTGCTATCGGAGTTTCGCCCCGCTGAAGCTCCACCCCGCAAATACGAACGCCATTCCACACTCCGCGTTCGCAACCCTCCTGATTGATTCTGCTGATAGATGAGGACCCACCGTGAAGATCCATCCAACGGCAACTGTCAGCCCACAAGCCGAACTTGGAGCCAACGTAGAGATCGGCCCCTACTGCATCGTCGAGGCGGGAGCCCAGATTGCCGACGATTGCCACCTCCTTGCTCATGCGAGTATCAAATCTGGCACCCGCATCGGCAGCGGGACCACGGTTTGCGAATCCGCCATACTCGGTGGTTTGCCCCAGCACATGAACACCACTACAGAACCCGGCACGGTTGTGATCGGCTCTCGCAACGTGATTCGCGAACACGCCACGGTCCATCGGGCAATGCATGCCGAGGGACAAACCACAATCGGCGACGACTGCCTACTGATGGTCGGGGCCCACGTTGCCCACGACTGCTGTGTCGGCAATCAAGTGATTCTTACCAATGGTGTGATGCTGGGCGGACATGTTCAGATCGGCGACCGGGTTTGCTTAGGGGGTAATGCGGCCGTTCACCAATTCTGTCGCATCGGCCGCTTGGCGATGGTCGGCGGCTGCACGAAGGTGGTGCAAGATGTTCCCCCGTTTGTACTCACCGACGGGCCTGGATCGATGATCGTTGGCTTGAATCGCATCGGGCTGCGACGCGCAGGGTTCGACCGTCACGACGTCCTGCAACTCAAAGCCGCATACCGGTTGATTTACCGCGAGGGATTGACGTTTGATGCTATGATCGGCGCCTTGGAAGATCATTTCCCGCAGGGCGTAGCAGCGGAATTCGCCGCCTTTTTTCGCCAGGGACAACGAGGTTTTGTCCAAGAACGCCGCAGCCCGCCACGAGTTGCTCTGCGGATTCATCCAGCCGTGGACGATGAGGGCGACGACACGCTTTCGCCGGAAAATCGCTGGCGGCAGGCTGGATAACGGGACATCAACTGCGCAATACAAGCACAGGGCAATGCGCCAGTCGAACCACGTGTTCCGCGACCGAACCAATCATCAAACGAGCCAGTCCAGTTCGGCCGTGCGAGGGAAGTATAATCAGGTCGGTCTGAAAATCTTGTGCACAACGAGCGATTTCGTCGGCAGGGTTGCCAAACACAACTTCGAATCGCACCGCGTCGTATTCAGAACTTGGAAAGTGGTCGCGAAATTCTTTTTGAAAGTAGTCGGTTCTTGTTTCACTACTCACCTGTTGCCAAACTACTGCAGGATCGCCGACCATGAATGAGTCTGTCGGCACTGCAACGTGCAGCACCGTCAATTTTTCTGGCTCTCCTGCCAGCTCGAGCCCAAGCTCGACGGCTTCGAACGCTTGCTCTGAAAAATCGATGGGTACCAAAACCGATTTGCAACTCAGTGTAGCCATGACGATCCCCTTTCCCTTTACCTGTCAACCTTGGTTGGACTGTTTATATTCGAACCAATCACCGCAGCAATCAAATCGAGGCTCGTCAGAATGCCGCAGGGATTGCCCTGCTTATCCACGACAATCAGCCGGTGAACATGCTCTTGGCACATGCAGCGCGCTGCCTGAGGTATCGGCGCATGCCGATCTACCGTCTGGACGGCTGGCGACATGTGATAACGCACTAGATTGTGACCAATGTCCTCGGTTCTGTAGGCTTCCTTAGAGCTCGGCTGGGTAAGAACGTGACGACTCCCGAGGTCGCCGTCAATTTCAGAAGCCTTGTTGTGAACAAAATCGGTACCGCTGAGCACTCCAACACATCGACCCAATTCGTCAACAACGGGTGCACCGGTCACAGACTGATGGCACAAAATGTCGGCTGCTTCGCTCATGGTGTTGTTGGACGAGATCGTGGTCACCGGGCAAGACATGACATCTTCAACCCGCAAACGCAGCATTATATCTTGGGGTTCCTTCATAGCGGCCCCCTTTCTCGATTCTCGTTTCCTGTACTGCTCAACCCTTGAGACGAAATCACCTGAATTCGATTGTCGATCCTTGCTACTCCCGGCATATCGCGGAGAATCGTCTGTAGAACTTGTTTCAGATAAAAAGTAGGCAATTGACCACTCAATACCAGTTGGCCGTCCCGGCAAACAATCTCAATCGACTCGCTACGGCTTCGGAAATGAGGATGTTGGCTCAATTTTTGCTTGGCTTGTTGTGGAACCTGGCAATTTCGATCTGGAGACACACTTCGCAGATCGCAGTCGACAAAGGTGGAGTACAACACAGTCATCTCAAGTGGCCTCAAATGAAGAGAATGTAGGAAAGCAGCGTAAATATACAGTGCAAACCGTGGGCCGTTTGCCCCGGTGGAGTTGCCCGTAAAACGAGACTTCCGAACACTTTGGAAACCGGGCCAACTGTGCTATCCCGCACACTGAAAGCAGAATACGCACGGTGGGCTTTGCCCTAAATGGGCCTATTTGGAAGACCGGTAAGAACTTGCTAAAAAAGAATCCTAAGGAGTCCCCCGCCATTCGGACTTAATGCCATGCCATTCGAATTAAATCAAAAATATGCCGATTTACAGCAATATGTGGGCTGGACTTCCGAAGATCGGACTCGCGTTGCCGCGGTAGCCGAGTTGCTGCTGAAGGATGCCGATACGCTGGTCGACGACTTTTACGAAGTCATCCTGCAACATCCCCGGGCCGCTAGGGTCATCACAGGTGGCGAAGCGCAGATCGAGCGGCTCAAATCTACGCTCCGTCAATGGCTCCGCCAGCTACTCCACGGACCTTACGACCGAGACTATGTTGTCCAGCGAGCAAATGTCGGCCGTCGACACGTGGTGGTCGGCTTGGATCAGGTTTACACAAACGCCGCCCTCTCCCGGCTGCGCAACGGCTTGTGCTTCATATTATCCCGCGACTGGAAGGGATCGCCTGAGGAATTGGCCCTTACGCTTTCTTCTCTGAACAAGCTCCTCGATCTCGATCTGGCAATCATTTGCGACTCCTACCAAACTGAATTTCTGGCCCGGCAAGACTCGCTCGGCAAAGAAAACCTCCAGCTTCGCACAGTGCTGGAGCGGCAACAAAAAACATCTAGTATTATCGGCGATTCCCAGGCGATGAAGGAAGTTTATCGGCTGATCGAAAGAACGGGCCCCACCGACAAACCGATCCTCATCCAGGGAGAGAGTGGCACGGGTAAGGAACTCGTTGCCAAGGCTTTGCACCAGGCAAGTTTATTTTCTGGGAAGCCACTGGTGGTGATTAACTGTGCCGCGCTGCCAGAAACATTGTTGGAGAGCGAACTCTTCGGGCACGAAAAAGGCGCTTTCACTGGCGCGGTGGCAAGCAAGCTGGGACTTTTTGAGGTAGCCGACGGCGGTACGCTGTTTATCGACGAAATAGGTGAACTGGCTGCCTCGCTTCAGGCCAAGCTTTTGCGAGTGCTGGAAGACGGATCGCTCAGACGAGTAGGATCGGTGAAAGAGAGGCATGTTAGCGTACGCATACTCGCCGCTACGAATCGCGATCTCGCCGCGGAGGTCGCTGCCGGGAGATTTCGGGAAGATCTGTTTTACCGGATCAACGTCCTGACAATCCTGCTACCCCCGCTGAGAGAGCGCGGTGGAGACATCCAACTGTTGCTCGAACAATTCGCTCAAGGTCCCTGGAAATGGGATAACGAACTACTCGACGTACTCCGGCATTATGGATGGCCCGGGAATGTTCGGCAGCTCCGCAACGCAATCGAGCGCACCAAGATTCTGTCCGAAGACGACCAACTACTTCCCAAGCATTTACCGCCTGAAATTCTTCGGCAAAGCCAGGAAGCGGCCCAACGCCCACCCTCCAGCGAATCGGACCTGGAGTCGCTCAATCGACACCATATTGCCGACACCTTCCACCGCTTCCAAGGCAACAAAGCCCGCACGGCAAGGGCGCTGGGAGTGAGCCGGCGCACGCTGTACCGGCTCTTGGAGAAATACACCATCGGTGCAGGCAACGATGCGCCCTGATCGAGTGGGGCCATAGTTACTTTGTTGTTCTGCAAGTACGTTCCCGAAGATCAGACGCCATGCTTTCTTTGGAATATCGACAGCCCCTTTTCCTTTCGCACTGCTTACAGAAAAGAGTGCAGACGGCATTTCCGATTCGGGATGAACACAATGCCTGTTGCCAGCAACAACCACGTGGCTGGTTCCGGCACAGCGGCAACAGCGGCAGTCAAAGGTGCTGTCGTACCAACATTCAGTTGCCACTGCAAAAAATCGAACCCATCGGTGTCGCCGTCCCCATCGGCATCGCTAAAGCTGTTGACGCCGTAATCTCCGAACCATTGAGCCAAATCTTCGCTATCCACCGACCCGTCGCCGTTGAAGTCGCCGCTACTCTTGAGAGCGTCGGTCACCCCCCACCAAGCGAGCCCGTAATTCTGCGGCCCCAGTGGGAATGCGATTCCCGTGCCAAAGTGATCGACGATGATGTCGTACTGTCCAGTGGCGGGGACCTCAAAGAACAGGTGCTCCAGATTGTATCCACCGAAACTTACATCTCCAATCGACAAGCCACCCGGAACAACATCTAATGTGCCCCGATTCACCAACAAAATGTCGAGATCATTGACTTGTTCTTCAAGGTTCCCTGTTGGATATGTCTCAAACGTGTCCCCCGGGTCAAAGTTACCGTCTCCGTCCACATCGTTGGCAAACTCAACAATTCGGTCCCAGGCAAGCGTAATGGAAATCCGGCTCCCTGCCCGCAAAGCGGGCCCGATGGGATATCTATTGAATGTGTTATCTCCGTCGGTCGTATCAAAATCCCAGCCAATGACCGGCACGTCGCCCGCATCATGATCCCACTCGCCGGAACTGAATTGTTTGACGGCACGCCGGGCATTGAGATGGCCGGCTCCGAACTCCAGGTCCAAAGGAATCGACGAGTCGGTTGCGGCGGGGGAAGTGAGCCAAGTGTCGGTACCATTCTGCCTGAGCACGGTCCGCGTCATCCCGAGCAGGTTGCCGTCGCCGGTGTCTTGCAGCTTGTCTGCCGAGTTCATCAGCACCACCTTGCTGACTTCGTGACGACGATGATCAAGGTCCCAGTGTGACGGATCAACGGGGAGCATTGCGGTACCAAACTCTTGCAATAATCCAACCGTTGCCGTGACATGAGGAGTGGCATAACTCGACCCGTTTCTAGTTACAGGGTCTTCAGGCAACCCCGTTATCATGAGATCATCTCCAGGAGCAATCAAATCGACAGAAGTTCGATCCCCATCCGCGTCAAATCCATAGTCGTTGCCGTCAGAGACCTTTCGGAATACCCCGGCCACTTTTTCAGAACGTGCCACAGTGATACCGTTAAAATGGTCACCTGGCCAGAAAGGAAAGTTCATGGGGAAGCCCACAGGTTCGTTGCGGTTTCCAGTCACATTCAACACATCATGTATTCTCGCTAAGTAATCAATTCCCAAGGTGACTTGAGAATTTCCATTGGGAACGCCACCACCCGCTACATAACTATGGTTGATGGCGAGCACTCCTTGGTTAGCTACATGCTGAGTGCTCAGAAGAATCTCATCTGCACCTACACGGAATGCCGAAGCGTGGAGTGAGGACCCTGGGGCGACTCCTGGAGCATCAGGATCATTGGAAATCATTACGCCTGCTACTTCTTCTGGGTGAAAATCAACGTTAATATTCGCGGTGGCAGCACCATCTTCGACGAAGACCTGAGCAGGAGTAATAAAGGGGTTGGAGTTGGCTGCATTATCAAAACCTGGTTTGCCAGGTCGATCGAGTTCCACTTGACCAAGGTCAATTCCTGAACCAGTCAAGAGAGTTCCATTAGGCAAAAACAGCCCCGTCGCATCGATGCCATTGGGTCCCACCGAATCAATCCCGGCATAGACTGTCCCGTTAAAAACAAGAACAATAAGAAAAATTCTCATGACTGTGCCTCCTCAATCTGTCAAGGTAAATGAAAACGACTCGCATGCGATTCTGTTGTTTGGGTCATCCTGATGTTCAGCTTCGTCCGACCAGACGATTTCGACTTGCACCTCCCCGGCAGGCAAACTGCCCAGCGGAATCACAGCAAAGTGCTCCGTGACATCAAGCGTCATGTGTTGTTGCAAACGATACTCGATGCGGATCGAATGACCCTTGATTTTCGCCTCTTCGAGGTGCACATAAGCACTTGCCTGGTAAGAAAAGAACACCAAAGACAACTCGCTGCCGGCAAGAAATGATTGCTGAGGTTTTTTGCCGGCCACTAGGACCGAGTGTGCTTCTCGCAGTGCTTTTGCCCCGGATCCTTGCACGACAAAACTAGGTTTTGGTCCATTAGCTGGTCGATCATTCAGCGAACGCTGAATTTGTCTTACAAGTGACTGCCGTAATAGTTCTTGGCCTTCTATCACACTCAATTCACGAAATTTCCCACTGACAAGAAGCGGCTCTAAGAGTCGAATGTCGCGTGTACCAGGCATCCTGAATGCCCAGATGTCTTTGAGAGGGACCACTACGGCACCACTCTCTTGTGAGACGAATGTTTCAGTATCCTCGTAGTCTTGGTCTGTCGGTGCGGTATCCTGGTTGCAGCTCGCACATAAGCTGAACACCATCATCAGAACTACGTGGGTTGGTTGACGACCGACCATAAGAAGCCTCTTCCGTTTAATGTGCCTTGTGTCCCGGAAACCGAGCATAGTGTTATAAGGTGGTCAGCTGCAAGTTTTTTTTCTGGAATTGCGGTGCAGCAACTCTACAGAGTGCCTCCGCAAAGACTGTGCATTCTAGCAGCTAGCACTCGTGCCGACTTGCCCTTGACCATCAGGGCGACTCTGAACTACTGTTCTGCCCCTGCTGCCAAAGGTGCGCGCCCGTTGCAGGCACTTGGGGCCCTTGTCTTTCCACGCTTTTTAATTTGCGATGTCGATTGCTATGTCAAAAAACTGGTCGACTATTGTTCTCTTGGCACTGCTCACATCGAGCGGTTGTGTCAGCTTGGACATGAACCCAAAGAACTGGCAATTGCCAACCATGACCAGCGAAGCGGCGCCTCCCGGCACGCCCGAGTGGTGGAAAAAGAGCCAGAAGCAGGCGGAGTTCGTACTTGGTGAAGGTTGGCGGGTGCCCGGCGTTGACGGCTACTTCGACGACGAGGGCCGACCCATTCGAGCCCAAGTCGCAAAAATCGTCCATCGGGACGATTCAAAAAAGGGTCTGCTGGAAGACCCACAGGTTTCTAAGCGGGTGGCGAAATTCAAGGAACAATTCGGGATGGGGCCCGACCAACAGTTAGCCCAGCAAGTTTTCGCCGAAGGCGAAACGCTGTTTCGAGGGCAGAAATATTCCCAGTCGGCCAAGAAATTCAAAGAAGCCGCCAAACGTTGGCCCGAATCGCAACTGGAGCAAGATGCGTTTTTCTATCGGGCAGAAAGCGAATATTTCGACAAGCAATACTCCGATGCCATTGATACCTACAGCGCGCTGCTTAAGAAATATCCCAATACGCCGCATCTCGACGAAGTCGTCCAGCGTCAGTTCGACATCGCCCGATACTGGGAAAAGCATCACCAATACAAACCCCACTGGGCCACGACTCCGAATCTACTCGACGAGACGCGACCACTGTTCGACACGCTGGGCCGAGCTATCAAGACTTACGACGATATCCGCCTGAACGACCCAACCGGCCCCTTGGCAGACGATGCCATCATGGCGACGGCCAACTCGTATTTTTTGCGGGGCCGATACAATGATGCCGACTACCAATACGAACTTTTGCGTAACGAGTATCCCCGAAGCGAACACCAATTCGAAGCACACATCCTGGGCCTGCAATGCAAGCTCCGCAAATATCAAGGGCCTGATTACGATGACACTTCGCTTCGCGAAGCAAAAAAGCTGGTCAAGCAGCTCAAGGTACAGTTCTCGGGAGAACTGAATGCAGAGGAACGCGCTCGTTTGTCAGATATCCAAGCACAACTCAACCAACAATTGGCCGAACGCGACTATAAAATGGCCAAGTTTTACGACGACACCGAACACTTCGGCAGTGCAAAGTTCTATTACGGCCAACTAATCCGCGATTACCCGGGAACGCCGCTCGCAATTCAAGCCCGAGAACGATTTGTAGAACTTGGCGGAAAGCCCGACCATCCCCCAACGAAGTTGGAATGGCTTGTCGACGTCTTCCCAGAAAATTCTGAACGCAAGGCCATTGCACAGGTCCCGATGATCGCTCCCAATGAGCAACCGCGTGTCGCAACACAGCCCTCAGAAGGCGGACCCGCCGATGGCAACACCATACTCCGCTAGAAAATGTACCACTGGTGTTATGAGACGGATCGTCTTTCTCGTACTTGGCAGTCTATTCGTATTGCCCGGATGCGCCTCCTATCGTGTTGGCGCGCGATCGCTTTATGCTCCGGACATCAGCACGGTTTACGTTCCGATGATCGAGTCGAACAGTTTCCGTCGTGACTTAGGCGAGCGTCTGACCGAGGCAGTGGTAAAAGAAATCGAGCTTAAAACACCGTTCAAGGTGGTTGGCACGCCTGATGCCGACAGCATCCTCTCCGCGCGCTTGGTAAGCGAAACCAAGCGAGTTACGATTGAAAATCAAAACGATGATCCGCGCGCACTCGAAATCGCCATGGTTGCTGAAGTCACTTGGATCAACCGTCGCCGCGAACCGCTTCGGCTGCCGACTAGCATTGCTTTGCCACCCGATCTGCTTTCGATTGGCCAAACTTCAACTCTGATTCCCGAGGCGGGCCAGTCGATCGCCACCGCACAACAGCAGGCTATCCAGCGATTGGCGCAGCAAATCGTCTCGACCATGGAAGAACCGTGGTAGAGCAGCTGTTAGCCGTTAGCAATTCATTCTGTCTTCAAAGGCTAACAGCTAACCGCTAACGGCTAATAGCTAATCGCTAAATCAATACTTTGCCAGCAGCGAGATGATTTCTACTGCCAAGAGGGCGTGTTCCGGAGATCGGTTTCCGTGCTGCTCGCAACGTCGCGACACGTCGACGGCGTATCGAAGATAATTCTCGCGCGATTCCTCGACGAGATGCCACTCGATTTCCTTAACGGCGCGTGGCCAAAGCGACTTCGCCTGCTCCAGCGCCTTCTCATCCCCTTGGATCGCGTCAAAAATGGCGTCATCCAAAGCTTCCAGAAGTTCTCTGATTTGATCAGATTCGGTGTGAAGCAAGTGCGAGGGGAGCTCCTCCGGAGGATACCCCTCTTTGCCATCCACCCCATTTCGGTTGGGATGGGCAGCATGCGACCGGCGGTGTGTTTCGCTCATGATTGCTCCGGTTGCTCCTGCTGCTCCGCATCTTGATGCCTGCGGAGTTTGGCAGCACGACGCGACTTGGCACGACGGCGAATCTCTGCAGTCCGCGACGTCGTTTCGCTCGCACTGATCGCGGTTTCCGATGGGCCGGACTCTTCTGCACTTGGTTCACGTGAATCACGGATTCGGCCCTCGAGCATAGAATACTGTTGCTCAAGCAACCTGCGCATATCTCGAAATTCGTCCTGCCACTGATGCTGTTCCTCGCTAGTGCGCGCCCGCTCCGTCTCCAGTAATTGTGCTAGATCAGTATTTCGCTTCTGGGTTGTTTTCAGCTCCGTTTCCAACTGTACGAGCTGCAGTTCCAGATTATCCAGCACCTGCAATTGTTCGGCATTTTCCTCTTCGAGTTGTTGCGATTCCTCTCGGACTTCGTCCAACTCCTGTTTCCAATGGGCTATTTGCTCCGCGGCATCTCCGGTAACTATTTCTGATTCGCCGCGGACAATCGTATCCTCGCGCAAGTCGAGTTCCGTTTGTTTGCGCGCCAATTCTGATTGCCATTCTGTCAGCTCGCTATGTAGCTTTTCAAGTGCGGAAAAGGAGTCATGAACCCACGTCTCGAGTTGCGATTGCTCGCCTTTGAGTTCCTCGAATGGTTCTAACGTCGCTTGCAACGAATCTACGGCGTCGAATGTGGCGGTAGACATGGCAAATGTCCTGTCACTAATGGGTCAAATAGGATTTGCAAGACCGACCGGGTCGGCGGCGAGTGGTGAGTACCAGTTGGTAGGAAACAACGACCGCAGGGAAGAATCGTGCTGTCGGAAGGATAAGGGTGCGGAAATCGGTCTAGACCGCTTCGCTAATGAAAACGTAGCTTACGATTCACCCCTAGGCAAGAAAACTATTGAATTCGTATCCTTCAGCCATGGATGGCGCGCCTTGCACACTCGTTCCCTCACCCCAAAATAAAAGTCGAACCATCGTTTTGGCCATTTCCTGCATGGGGCGGTGACTGGACAAGAATCATCTGTCACAATACGCATATCCAGACGTTCCTTTTTTGCATCATGTTTTTTTGCAATGCGAGAAAACCAACTTTCTTGATTCCTATCGTATGACAACTCGTAAAAAAAAGAAGCGATCGAAACATCGATCCTCGCATGTCCGCTCCGAGGTCCCCAAGGAATCTCGCGCGGCAGAAGCGCTCACCATCGGCTGGACCATGACATGTACAACTCTGTTCTTCTGCCATCTGACGGCAATCGTTGTTCACTACTACGTAGTCGGCCATCCAGACGAAAAGCGGTTGATGATGTTGCGAGAGTTGTTGTTGTTCGCGGGCGCGGTGGTGGGAATCGTCTCGTTGGCGTTACTGCCCTTAGTCTACCGGTTTCGCCAAGTTGCGCTGCCGCGCGGATTGGCAGTGTTCGGAGTCTGCCTTGCCGCGGCGCCAATTTTTGCATTGATTCTGAGGACGGTACATTAGATCCAACCCCAACAGAATCTTGGGAGAAACACCCGGAATTTTCGATCAATTCGGCTATTCATCCGCTTAACGGTTTGTGCGAGGCGTACGAGAATCCACAAGGAAAGATTGACACACTTTGGTTATCTGAGACAATTAACAGTAGGGAAAGAGGACCCTATGGGCTCCTGTGGATCAGTGTGCCGGGAGTTGCTTGGGGCTTTGCATTTGTCGGCTTGCGTTGTCGACAACGTCTGTTGTCTGCGCAGCACCGCAAGCCGCGTTCGCTGATCGTTTGCAAGGTGCCGGTCAAGGCATACTTTTCGAGTTAGAAGATGCGTTTGACCAAACGCTGCTATGGCTAGGAGACGGATTATGGGGATATCTGTCAAATGTCCGCATGGACATGAATTCAAAGTGAAGGACAAGTACGCAGGCAAGAAAGGCTTGTGTCCGTTCTGCAAAGGTCAGGTAGCAGTACGCGTGCCCGACGCAGTTTCTTCCGAGAATTTACAAAAAGCAGCCCGACGCGCTGCCGCCGAACAACATGGGGCGGGAGCTGCTGCAGCAGCCGCGGCGTCGTCCATTTTCGACGAATCGCTTCCCCAAGACGCCAGCACCAGCAGCAGCCTGATCGGCTCTTCGGTGATCCGTCACAACGTACTCTGCAAATGCGGCGAAAAAGTGCCGATGTGGTTTGCGCGTTGCCCCAAGTGCGGCGATTTTATGCCGCAACGCTAGTGCCTGAACACATCTAATTGACGGGGTGCCACTGCCTGGCTCGTCCAGCAGTGGGAAGCGGGTACCAGGGTTCCACTGCTGAGCAAGTTCGCCTCGGCAAATCCGCCGTGGTGGATCAGACAGTGGCACACTCTACTTCAACCATTCAGGGTTGATGGGGCGCTATCTTGGAGTGCAAATTCAGCACGACCGCCCACCAGCTAATTCGGCTACGCCAGTGGTTGGCAATGGCGGTAGCGATTCTTCAAGCACGCCCTTTGCCCGGGGCCAGGCAACCAGTGCTTCGACAACCATCCACATTTGCAAAAGCATCGTCGCACCGCCAATAGAGAATAACAGATAGTTCCGCTGCGGCCACCAACCACTGGATGCATTGAACATTTGCCAACCGAGCGCCCAAAGCGGCATCACGATCATCACCACCATCGGCACCAGGGCGAACCAGATCGGCTTATTGCGCCGATAGAGGTAAAACACTGTCACCATAAAAGCCAAACCGGCTAGCAACTGATTGGTTGCGCCAAACAGGGGCCACAAATACAGGCCCCCCGTTCCGTAAGGGCGCAATTCACCGCCGGGAAGTTGCGGACCGCGCATCATGGCCAGTGCCATCGCTACTCCCACGGCAAACAATGTGGCTAGATATTTGTTGGCAAGCGGCGAAATGCGGAACGTCGTGGCAAGTTCCTGGATGACGTAGCGCTGCAACCGCGTTGCCGTGTCGAGCGTGGTGGCAGCAAAACAGGCAACCAGCACCGCAATCACTCCCACACAAAGCCGGAGCGGAATCCCCAACGCCGAGAGAAAATTTGCCGCGCCGTCGACGAAAGCGCCCACGGTGGCCTCGAGGCCAAAATCGTTCCAGTTTCCCTCGGGATTGTAGCGTGCCTGCCAAGCGGCGCGTCCGACCAATGCCGAACCATCTGCCGCAACAACCGCTTGATAGGTTCCGTCACTCTGTCGGCTAAACTTCCCCATGCCAACTCCCGCACAGCAGGCAAGAATAACGATCACTGCCAACGCGCCTTCCAAGAGCATCGCACCGTACGCGACATACTGCGCATCGCATTCGTTGGCGACTTGTTTGCTCGAAGTCCCCGAACTTACCAAGCAATGAAATCCGCTAATCGCGCCACAGGCGATAGTGATGAATAGGAAGGGCCAAATCGGGGGCGCTGCCACCGGTGTCCGCTCGGCAATCGCCGGCGCGCTGGCAATCAAATCGGCCTGGCCGCTAATTCCCGCCACGAAGATGCCCGTCACAAGCAGCACTAAGGCAACGATCAATTGATGGCTGTTGATATAATCGCGCGGCTGCAACAGTATCCAAACCGGCAAAACCGACGCGAGAAAACAGTAGCTAAATAAAAACACCGTCCAAATTACGGTGGCATTCCCCCAACTTGTCGGCAAGGAAATGGGATACAGTGTCCCGACGTAAACGGCCCCGTAAAGAATGGCAAGCGCAAGCAGCGAAGGGACAAGCAGATTACCACCGTAGCGGAACACCCAAATCCCCACACCCACAGCCACCGGCATGGCAATCCACACGCTCAAGACAGACTCCGGATACATCTTGAAAATCAGAGCGATCACCAATCCAAAAATTGCCAGCACCACGGTCAATGCAAAAAACAACACCAACAAAAACAAAACCTTCGCTCTGGGTGCAATCATCCGGCCGGCGATTTCGCCTACCGTTTGCCCTCGGTTACGCAAGCTCACCACCAGCGCGCCGAAATCGTGAACCGCGCCAATAAAAATGGAACCGAAAACCACCCACAACAGTGCCGGAAGCCAACCCCAAAAGACGGCAATCGCCGGACCAACAATTGGCCCTGTCCCGGCGATGCTTGTGAAGTGGTGCCCAAAAATAACTTCTTTGCGCGTGGGTACGAAATCGACATCATCGCGCAACTGGCAACTCGGCACCTCCGCCGTGGCGTCCAGCGCGAAGATTCTCTTTGCCAACCAGCGCCCATAAGTGTGGTAGGCGATCACAAAACCAACAAACGAACCAACGGCAACAAGTAAAGTGAACATCGGGTCCAAGCAAACAAGGAATCAGGAATGTGAGGCAAACTCAGATTGGTTCAAATGTGTAGAGGATTGAACCACGACGACACGACGAACACAACGAATTGGATAAGAAAGGAAGTTCTCAATTCCTTTATTCTAATTCGTTGTGTTCGTCGTGTCGTCGTGGTAAATATTCTCTACGGCTGCAAAATATTGAATACCACCATTCTATAATATCAACCCAACCGTCCGTGCCATAGCAGGGAATCTTGCCAAAGCGAAACTGGCTTTGAATAATAGGTACCGATGAACATTTCGCGCTTTATTCCGATAACGATTCTATTGCTGGCCCCATGCCTGATAGTGCGTGCGGAACCGAAGAATTCGCAGCGTGCTGCTCCTCCCGACTGGCCGCAGGAAGTTCGGGGCACTTTTTTCGAGGATGCCCGGGACCAACTGGTTGGCGAAAGGCCGCAAATTGACGCGGCAACAAGCGGAAATAAGAATATACACACTTCAGCTAACGAAGCAGGTGTAAACGATTCGCAGCAGTGGTCGGCATTGATTGAAGCAGAAACCGTGACTTCGGAGATCAAACAGCTTCATAACCGACTCGCTTCGATTCTTGAGAGGCCAGGGAGATTTCGCAGTGGCGGGCATACCGAGTGTCGGCGAGACTTCAGCCAACTCGCAGCAATGTTCTTCATCGTCGAGCGATTCGATCAAGACGTGCGCTGGCACAACTCGGCAGCTTCTCTGCGGGCCCAATGTTTGCAGGCAGCGCGCGAATGCCAAACGGCAAGCGACGCAAGTCTTGCATTGGCTAGAGACGTCCATGCACTGCTCGGCGATTTACTCCGCGGTCAAGAATTGCAGGAAACTACTGCTGCCAAACCGCCCGCAGAAGACGAGCAAGCCGACCGGGGCCAGTTGATGCTGCGGATGGAAGCCGCTGTCGAGGAAGTTATCTCGCCCGGCTTGGCTAGCAAGAAGCAATTCCGCAAGCACCGAAGCACCATTGCCCAGGAGGCGCAGATATTATCGGCGTTGGCACAACTCATCCGCCGCAAGCAGTACGATTACTCCGACGACGAAACGTTCTTAGACTACGCACTCGAGCTACAGCGGGCATCCGTTCGTTTGAACAAGGCGAGCTCCGATAGCAATTTTGAGGTGGCAAGCCGAGCGGCAGGTGGCGTCACCCAATCGTGCAGCGATTGCCACGAGGGCTATCGCGGGTAGTTCGGATTTTTCACCACAGAGGGCACAGAGAACACGGAGAAAGATTAAGAATATCTTCTTGATCTCTCTGCGATACTCTGTGTCCTCTGTGGTAGATCTTTCTCCCTGTTTTCATCTGGCTGAGTTACCGAACCTGCAATCATCGTGGGATAAATCCGTGGGCGCTTTGCTTGCTCACTCGTCAATCTCCAACTCCAGCCATTCTCGATCCGCCTTTTTTTCCCAGAAAAACCACCCAGGTCTTTTTTCTCGGAAATGGACCCAACACATTCCGGCGGACATTGGCACAACAGCCGCCGCAAGCCGGTACCATTTTGGCAAAATTGCCAAGCTAGCGGCCCAATCTCCGCAAGTCGCGTAGGTCAAAGCAAGGCCGGTAGCTGTGGTCACCAATAGCGCAGCCAATCCGAGCCCCGGATATACGAAAATTGCGCGCCTAAATGAGAGGCCGGCTTCGATTTGGTCAACCAGCGCAGTTCCCAACAGCGAAAGGAAGAATACATTCACCCCGATAAAAGCAACGTAAGCCATGCCGAATCGAAACAGTATTTGCCCACGAACTGTCCAATGCCAAATTTCCGACGCATTGAATGCCAGAGTAAGCAATATGACGCATAATGTGCCTACTGCAACCGTTACGGCAAGCCGCCAAGCATGATGCAAGCGCGTTTCGCCTTTGCGTCGTAGAGCAATGTCGTTAAGCCACTTATAACACAACTCAATTCGCGACACAGTCGTTTGTAGTTCGACCGTCAACTCGGCAGGATCACCCATGCGCGCGAGTGTACGCTGAACCGCTTCTTGTTCGCTGCCACCTTGTTCCAGCTCGTCATAAAAAATCTCCAGAGCATGGTCGTAGAGTTCCTCGCGCATTTTTAATTTATTTGGCCACATCGTGAACACGGGGCGTACTGTGCGCTCAACGAAAATCTTCAGCATGTCGTTGTGCGGTTCGTTCATGCGGGGGCTCCCACGATTTGGCCTACGACCGAGACGAATTGCACCCACTCTTCTCGTCCCTGCTGGAGACGCCGCTTTCCTTTGGACGTGAGCTTGTAGATGCGGCGACGGGGGCCGGGGCGATTAGTTTCGCACTTTTCCCAACGGCTTTTGATCAGGCCGCTTTTTTCGAGCCGATAGAGGGCCGGGTAGAGCGATCCTTCTTTCATCTTGAGTGCACCGCAGCCGGCTTTTTCCAAGCGGCGCAAAATTTCAAAACCGTGGGCGTCGGATTGCTCCAACGAGGAAAGGACCATCGTCTCCAAGTGCCCACGGAGCGAATTGCCGTTGATCGGCGTTACTTTTTGTGTCGTCATGCTTCGATCTCAATTTTTCAAATGACTAACCGCATGTATTTAGACAGGCTAGGTACTAAATGTCAAGCTGCACTGGTGAGCCAGTGGCACACACGGACCGTACGTAAGTTGTTTCTGTGCATTGCTTTAGGGCGTCTTCTGAAGGCGGCTAGAAATTTGAGTCATTTTTCTTCTCCAAGGGCGAACCTTTTGGTCGAAACCACTGTCTGAGGGGTATTCGTAGTTGGCAGCAGCCTATTTCCCCAGGCAAGATTCGCTTGACTTGGGGCTCGGCGGCTGGGACACTCGAAAGATTAGAGTCGTTGGGGAATGTTTGCGTGTAGTAAGCTTTCTCTAGCGACCAAGTTATTTGTAAGGTTCTCTCACTAGCAGCGCACCCGCGCAACGAGGGTCATCATGCGTCAATATCAAAGCATCATCAGCGCCTTTAGCAATCTCATTGCTGAATTGGGTAACCGGCTGATTGTTTGCGGAGATGCGACGCGCTCCCTTGGCGCAAGCTCTCTCTCTGCGCTACAGCTAACCGCTTCGCGCTGGCTGCGCGACGCACTACGGCATGGGCCTAGTGCGACATGGGTGGCAACCGCCCATGTCCGTACGGTCCACCCGTGGCAACACAAATTAATGTGTTGCCCAGCCGTCGCCTGAAACCGGGTGAAAAGGTCTTAGCAACGCCTTCCAGTTTTAAGCACGGGCCAGCGGTCGCTCGATGCGCCTGATTTGCATTGATCACTGCTTGCAGCTGCTTGCCAATTCTCTGCCGATTGTTTGGCTATCCGCCAACTCGGCAAACCAACGAGAAAACCAAACCAGAGTGATAACCATGTCTGCCACATTACAAATAGACATAAGTGAAGAAATACCGAATGCCGAGCTGGTCGCGTTGGCCCAAGAGCAATCGAAAGAAGCGTTCAGCGAATTGGTCAACCGATTCGAGCGGATGGTCTACGCCGTTTGCTTGCAACGCCTGCGCAACCACGCCGAGGCGCAAGAGGTTTCTCAAGATGTGTTTATCAAGGCTTTTGAGAAGCTACACCAATTGCAAGAGCCAGCTGCCTTTGCGGGTTGGTTGCGGTCGATCGCCGTCAGGCAGTCGATCAATCGCAGTACGCGACGACCTCCGACGATCGCGGTCGAGCCGCACACGATCGACCGGGCCGACACGCGGAATGCCGCGCCCTTTGAATCGCTATTGGCCAACGAACGTAAGGACCAATTGCACAAAGGGCTGGGCCGACTGGCATCGCTCGACCGCAAGTCGTTGATTGCTTTTTACCTGGAAGGGCAGTCGATCGTGCAAATGAGCGACGCATTTTCCGCCCCCGTGGGCACAATCAAACGACGCTTGCACGTTGCACGAAAAAGGCTCGCCAAAGAACTGGAGTGCTTGCAGGCAGTGTAGCTTTGCAAAAAGACCTAGCGAACGGGCCGGAGGTCGATCATGAGGATCGGCTTTCGGCCCGGTGTATTGGAAATAGCTAAGAGCAGAGAGCCAGAAATTGGGAGCCTACCATCTGGCTCAATAGCTCTCTGCTCTTGGCTTTTTCTGCTATCTTTTAATCGCCGCGTAGGCGATCGCTAACCAACCCACGATAAACGCCACGCCGCCTAATGGCACCACGGCACCTAGTCTGCGCCAAGCGTCAGAACCAAGCGTCATCGCATAGAGCGAACCACTGAAGAGCAGGATACCTACCACAAACGCTCCCGCCGCAAATCGGAACGCGGCAGCGTAATCTCCACTTCCGATAGCCACAGCAACGATTACTAGCGCCAGCGCGTGGAACATGTGGTAGCGAACGCCTGTCTCGAACCATGCGACTCGTTGGCTAAGGCTCTCGTCATGCCCCGACTGAAGCAGATGTTTCTCCAACCCATGGGCGGAGTACGCTCCCAATGCAACGGCAGCGGCAGCCAGCAAGGCTCCGATCGGAAGAATGAACTTATCCGGCATAGAATCTTTCCGCGTCAGCCGAAAGCTGAGACCCAGAAATAAGTGGACTCCCCTTCTGGCTCTAGACTCTTGTCTCTTGACACTCCGCTCTACTAGAGCCGATCCTCTTCCTCTTCCTGGATGATAATGTGGGGAGTGACCATCATCATCAAGCTGTCGGTCTCGCGACCGATGCCCACATTGCGGAACAACCGGTCGACGTAGGGCATCTTGCTAAGCAGTGGCACCCCGAATTCGGTCCGACCTTCGCTCAAACGCTTGATACCGCCCAACAGGACCGTGCCCCCGTCGGGGACACTCACGGTTGTGGCAATCGAGATCACCTGGAACGTCGGCAACTGCACTGTGGTGCCACTACGGACGATGGAATTTGCGTTGTCGTTGGACTCATCGTTGCCGTCGTCGTCCTGGTCGGTCGTGTTGGCAGACGCGGACGATGTTTCAGAACCTTCGAACGTAAATGTATTCACTTCGCCAATTTGGCTGAAGAACGGTACCAGTGTGAGTCGTACGTAACGCCGGTCGTCGGAAACGACCGCCTGTACGGTGAGCATTGTCCCTTCGGAAAGTACGACAATCACCGGCTGCTGTGCTGCGGCAAATTCGCCGACGACGGGGATCACGCTAATGACAAACGGCCTGAATGAAGAATCGACCACAGTTGCTTGCTGTCCGTTAAACAGCGTGACCTTGGGCGCCTGCAAGACATTCGCCCGTCGATCGCCCTGAGACGCATTGATCAGGAAAAACGCTTCGATGTCGCTGAGAATCGCAAAGCCAAACTGCCCCACGTCGACAGGCGTGCCAAATTGCGGTTGCGCCAGGTTGAAACTACTGTTGCGGAAGGGTACGTCAAGATCGACGGTAAAGTCCGGTAGTGGATCGTTCAGCCCAAGGGCACCACCGGTAACACCGACCGTGGCACTTGCCCGCGAAGGTTCGAACGATGCGCCTATGGTGTTCAAATCTGTAATCCCGCTGCCGTCCTCGATATTGAAATCGAAATCGATGCCGATGCGCTCGAAGAAGCTATCGGTCAGCCGGATGAAGCGCACTTCAATCGTGACCTGCAAATCTTGGAGTCGTCGCAATTGTTCCAACAGATCGGCAATTTGTTCGTGGACGCGTTGAGTTTGGCTAATCACTAGGCTCAAATTCGTGGGAAAGGGTTGAATCTCGCCTTCGCCGGTGCCGTTTTCCATCCAGCTGTCATGCTCAACAGTGGAGACGATCAAATCAATGAGCGAATCGAAATCGGCGTTAGCCGCCCCTCCCATTCCACCCGGACCGCCACTAACTGGCGCAGACGTGCCGCCGGCATTGGTGCCGAATTGCTGTTGCAAAACGTTGGTGCCCATTGCAGGGGCCGGCTGCCCCGGAGCGTTGACTGGCACCACCGCAACCGGTCCACCGTAGCTACGGTTGTTCTGAGGAATCGCCGCGTAAGCGTCGTTAATCAGTCCTTGCAGGCCGATATTCGAGCTGGGCACAAAATTGGGGATTGGCACGACAAGATCGGCCACATTGTAAACTTTCTCGTAGACATCTCCGTCGCGAATTTGTTCGCTGGTGATCTTCAACACTTCGTCCTTGACCATGTAGGTCAGGTGCAAAGGCTCGAGAATCAGATTCAGTGCGCTCTCTAAGTTGACTTCTTGTCCCAGGTTGAGCGAAACGGGCGTATCGCTCCGCACTCCCTCTTGCCCAAGACCGCGGGGATCGAGGTGGATGTTTACACCCGTCAATTGGGAAAGCTGCTCGACGACTTCCGTAAGCGGCGTATTGTCGTAGCGGGGCAACACAGGCGTGCGCAATTTGCGTTGGATTTCCAACTCGCGGGCTGAGCGACGTGCGCCCAGGTCGCCGGAACCCTTGCGGTTCTTCACCAAGTTGGCCCACGTTTCACCGTAATGTATGGGTGTATTCGAATCGAGCAATCCCTCGGCAGCCGTTTGACGTATGTTTTGGAAAATTCCCACCACACCTTCCTCGGTCATTTGATCGAGTTCCGTGTTGAGCATTTCGCGACGGATAAACTTCGCGTTTTCCCAGAGCTGCTGGGCAACGGGTTCCTCGGGCGCCATTTCGTAGAGCCGTTTGGCGACGATTTCCATTTCCGCATAGCGATGTTCGTCGCGGAATGTGTTGTATTGGTCGACCATCTCAGCCATTCGCGTTTGCACTTGCACACGCACTTCGCGCGTGCGGTCGATTTCTTCGAGCACCTCGCGGTTGGCCGCGTCGAGTTCCAGTTCGCTCTTATGATCGCGCAAGTAGCGCTCCGTCTCGCCGATGCTCAACTCCACGCGACGGTTCAACTGGATTTTGGTGTTTTCGTCGAGTTCCGAATCCGAGACGATTTCTTTGATTTCACTCAATAATTCCAATGCTTCATATGGGTTCGTAGTGCGCAATTTTGCCGCTTCCGACTGACGTTTGCCAACTTCCATAGCAATTTGGCGGGCCAGCAGTTTTTGACCCGTGCTTGCCGAATTCAAAAGCGATTCGCCGCCGGCGGCGCGGGTAGTTCGATTCGAAGACTGGGAAGATAGCATTTGCAGATGGCCTTGCAATTGCTCCTGGCTCACCACATCCAGTTCGCCACGCCGCTGATGTGCCTCTCGGAACAACCGTAGCGCCTCTCCGCGATTGCCGGCGCGCAAAGCCTGCTCGCCCTGCTGCAAGAGATCATAAGGATCCGTTGTACCAGACACGTTTTGGGTAGCATCGAGCTGTGGAAGCGGAGTCGGCGCTTCTTCCGGCACCTGTGCTAAGCGTGGAGTGGGTACAAATCCTTGTTCACGAAATGGCAGCCGCAGTTCCAACGGCAATTCGCTGGTGGCAAGCTGAACTTGTTCTGCTTCGGCGCGCGCACGCTGCAAATCAGCGGCCAATCGCGCTGGGCTATCTTCGTCGGCAGCAAACTGCGAATCCGCAACATTCAGTTGACTGGTCTGCGCCGCGAGTTTCTCCGCTTGAGTCAAATTACCCCGGGACAATGCCTGACGTGCCTCGGCTAAAAGCTTGAGCGTATCGGCCTTGGCCACGGATATCGATTTTGGCGCTGCATGCACAATTGTTTGTTCTTTACCCTGACGCAAGTTGGCCACGCGGATCAAAACATCTTGCGGAGTAGTATCCGTGGACTCGAAACTCGCTTGCAAGCCGGCTGCCTCATTCGCGATGTTTTCGGCACCATCCCAATCGCCGTGCTGAATCATCGCATCGGCTTGCGTAAGGAGAAACTTGGCAAACCCTTGTTGCCAACTGGGGCTATCGTCCTTGTTGGACGAAAGTTGTTCAAACTCGTCGATGGCTTGCAGTACGCGAACGGGGGAATCCCCAGCGACTCCGTAATCGACCGAAAACTCTTTGGCTTGCGCGACATGCTGTTTCGCTAGTGCAACATCGCCCACAGCAAGGGCCCGACGAGCGGACCGCAACTGGTTCATTCCCAGCGCATGTGGGTTTTTGAGTTGCTGGGGGATTTGTTGTGCATTGGTATTCGGATAGGTCAACTGGGGCACTGCCTCAGTAAGCTCCGCTTGCGCAGCATCTTGGCTTTCACCTTTTGCGGCGCTACGTAGCGCACCGGCAAAGGGATCTTGGGTCGGCTCCTGCTTACCGGAGGTTAAACCGGCTAGGGGATTGAGCGACTTCGTACGCTTGGTTGCCAACGGCTTGGCATCCTTGCTGCGGGCAACTGTTTTATCCCAATCGCTACGAACTCGCGCCGGTGTATCGCCAAAGTGTAAAACGGGATAGCGGATTTTACTCGCTTCAGCGCGATGCAAGAGCGCATCGGCCTCATCCAGTTTTCCGGCAGCTATCGCCTGACGAGCCTGGGACAACAAATTATCGACTCCCTCGCGCGTTAACGAGGCAGTCGCCTGCGGCTGTCCTTCCTGCCCATAACTGGTTTCAATCCAGAAACCTGTAAACGAAGCAAGCGTAAAGATTGCCAATGCACTATGACAACAAATTCGTGATCTGAACCGGTTCAACGGTGTTCTCCTTTCGAGACAACCTGCGAAACGTTGCGGGTTATCTCGCGACGCGTAGTCAGTTGTAGAGCCCTATCGATTTCCTGAATCGGACGGGACCTACTCGGCGCGGCCACCCTCAAAAAAGCCTTTCTCGGTAGACGCCTGCTGGTTCAATTAGCACTCTCGTTACCTATCCGTGGCGAAGAGTGGGGCGTTAAATACCGGTCAGCGGCAGTTTTCGTCAAGGCCAGTAGGAATAGCAGCCAAGAAAAAGAGGCAAATCAGAACGATTTCCTCAGCAAGCAAAAAGCGCAATGCTAGCACGCTCAAGAAATACGCGATTAGAAAACGCAGGCGTAGGCCGCTGCAAAAAAATCGTCGTACTCACTCAGTTCGACTTCTTGCACTTCTGGAGGGGTGGAACCACCCACAATTCCTTTTATAGCAAGTATCACTCGCGTGTTCCGCTTTTTCAGCCGTTTGGTGCTGAAATACAAGCATACGTACCGGAACACGCGTGTGCGGCTCGCACTAAAAAGAATAGAACGCAGATAAAGCGGATTGTCACTGATTACGAAATAGTTGAGAGATTCGTTCTCATGGACACAGTTATCAGTACCCTGAAAAAATCTGTGGGAATCTGCATGATCCGTGTACATCTGCGTTCTATTCTGCTTGCTAAAAAGTGCAAAACTCGAACTCTGGAGTTTCAACAATTTCAACGACATGGGTGTGCATTGCCAAGAAAAGCAAGAACTATCGTTCGCCGTATCCACCCATTTCACCATACGGATCCCCATATCCGCCACCTTCCCCACGACCACCTCCGTAGGGACTGTTGCGCCCACCTCTCTGGTCCCCTCCTTCGATCACCTGCTGATACTCAGCGACCGGTTCGCTATCGTCGAGTTCCTCTTGCAGAAACAATCTTCCGGATGGGTCCATCAACAGGGCTCGTGCCGGGGCAGTCATATCTCGGCTAAGCTTCTCGCCGCCGCGGAAGTCGATCACCGTGATGCCGGTGCGGAAATTGAATTCTTCTTTTTCCTGTTCCGGCTCAAGCTTGGTACTGTCGGCCCAAATCACCTTTGCCTTCTCTTGAAGATTCAAGACACTCCCGCGGGCAAAATCTTCCTCCAATGCAATCTCAGCGGGAAGGGTGCTATTGAAGGCTTTGACGAGGATCTTTGCTTCGGGCTCGTCTGAAAAATTGTTCTCGTTTGCCGCCTCGGCGCTTACGAGATAAATCCTTGCCGGCAATGGCACACTTGCCACGGGACTTGGCTCGCTCCAGTCGGTAAGACGGAATTTTTTAAGGCTCTTGTTCTCAATTTTGCTACGTCGGTCGAGCACGGTGCGGTCAAGATGCTTTTCGTTCACGTCGTGATTGACATCGGCAAGCGCCAGACGCACGCGATACCGATACTGATGCCCGGGCTCTACGTTATCGTCGAAGTAACGGAATAAAACATGCGTGGTTTTTCCATCCCAGGAAAAGACTCCCACTGAGCCAGAACGGCCGCCGCCCATCATCCCACCACGCCCACCGTAGGCTCCGCCTTGTCCCATTTCCATCCGACCACCGCCATACTCACCTCCGTATCCCATCTCTCCACGGCCACCGTAGCCACCACCAGGGTATCCGCCCTCCATGCGCCCCCCTCTTTCTCCTCGTCCAGTGCGCCCGCCGTACCCTCCACCGGGAATTTCTCCGCGACGACCTCCCGCCGGACCCGCAAACATATCTTCCTCGCCCGCCGGTTCATCGCTTTCCTCCGCTTCTTCCAGTTCGCGCGACCCTTCGGGCTCGGCTTCCGACGCTAGCGGCATGGAGGAATGGCTCACCCGCTTGTCCCAATCGCGAAGAATCAACGGTGGCAAGGGGTGCGTGAGTATCGGATGATTGTAACGGGGGTCGATCAAATCGAGCGCATCAAACGGATAGGATTCTAACTCGCGATCCAAGGATCTACTGTTTACCGAAGCAATCTTTTTCCATTCCCCCTGCCCTGTCTCCGTGATTTCTGCCCGTTCCACCACATAGCCGCGATAAATAGGAATGTCGCGTCCATTGTCGTAGCCAGACGAACCTTGCAATGCTTCGTCATAGATCTCGTATTGCTTCTCCACGGGCACTTTCGCCAGGACCGTCACCCAAGACTTGGCCGAAATCTGCTCGAAGCCTTGGAGACGCGCACTCGAGTTGGGATTTACCACAATGGGCCCATCCCTTCTCGGGGTGGTCCTACCACCACGCTCGGTCTGTTCCCCTCGCCCCCCTCCGAAGATACCCGCTCCGCGGCCACCACGTTCGCTTGGGTCATCCGCTCGCCTACGATCTTCGGCCGCCTTGTCGGCCTTGGCCTGTTTCTGTTGTTCGGCCAAGGCAGCTAGCCGCTGCTTCTCGATGATTGCCTTATCGGCAGATGCCCACAGGCCCGAGTCGCCATGCACTTCTAATTCTTCTGCCAAAAGTAGCGCAGGATCGGTACGCAAACTGACCGGATCAAGCACCGGTCGATTCATCGGATACTTCCACCGCGGGTAATGCTCCGCGACGACTTGCTCCATTGCCTCGCCACTGATCGTTTCGGCACGGATGACCTCTTCCTCTGGTAAGTTGTCCCAGGTAAAGCTGAGTACGTGACGATTCGCATTGTCGGCAAGCTTAACGAGATTTTCGGGCTGACGGTCCCCCCCCAAGCGCTCGCGACCGATAGCCGACCAAAACAACATTCCCGCGCAAACCACGATGCCTGCCATGCCAATTTTTTCACCATGTCGAAGCAATAATCGGACAATTGCGTTGCCGCTTTTAAGATTTGCCATGGTAATAACTCCTGCATCTTTTTGGGGAGATAGGATTAAAGCGTATCGGCGGCCAACTGGTCCTCTTCGAGGCCGGGTACTGAAAGCTCTTCTTTATCTGGCTGGTTGTAAATATAAACCACAGCCTGTATTTCCACGTTCGCCAGGTTGGGATCAGGCGGTAGGTTTACAGCGCCGCGCATCGAAGAACGACCCGTGGACATGCCACCCCGCGAGCCGCCCCCGCCAAAACCGGCTCCCGACTGCTCTGGATTCACTCGCAATTGGTTAACTTCTATCGGCAAAGCGGCATTGGCACACTCGACCAGCAATTGGGGAAGCCACCGCTGGTCCATCATCAACTTCATGCGAATCGGAAGTTGACGATACTCGATTCCAAAGTTTTCGGCGTCGCCCGGGTAGGGCTGACCCTCAGCATCGAGATAGCGATGCGCGAGAACGTCTGTATCGCTCATCCCGTCATCTCGACCACCTTCGCCGTAGCCTCCCCTGCCGCCATAGCCTCCCTCGTCCATTTCTCCCCTTCCGCCGCCAGACTCACCACCGCGTCCCCCTCCGTAAGGATCATCTCCACCAATTCCTTCAACGCTTGGAATTAATATCCTCGACTTGGTGCGGCTTGCCTCGGCGGCTTTTTTGCCGACTTCAAGATTCACTATCACACGGACCGCTGTGTTGTCGGGGCGGGTGGCTTTTCGCAATTTGTTGGTATTGGCAATTACGTTCAACAATGTTTCGTAGACCCATAAGTCTTCCTGGGTGACCCAAATCTGAACGGCAGAAGGTTTCTTAGCAAAGTGCAGTTCGTCGCGGACGTTGCCTTGGTCGAGCCACTGGACCAGGTAATCTTGATTCTCTTGGTCCGGATCAAGAGCCGCCAAGCCTCGACCGCCATATGCGCCTTCGCCGCCATAACCCTCTTCTCCGCCATACGGACTATCTCTGCCTCCACCGCGTCCTCCAAAGCTGCTCGATCCTCTTTCAGAAGTTTTTTGAGCTTGCACGATTTCGAGCAAACCATCGAAGCGGTTTTCGATGTAATTCCAATAATGGTTCCGCATGAATTCTGCTTTGTGGGCTGGGAACGGATCGCGAAATCTCAGTTTTTCAATTTCATCGATGAATTCAGGCTTCAGACTGCCCTTGGGCCAATAAAGCACTTCTTGCCTTTGACGATCGTAAAGTTGCTTCCAAACGTTCAACACATTTTCTCGCTGCTCTTTCGCTTGCAGCATGTCGCCTTGGTTCACATCGTCGTTGGGATGCACCGGCTTGCTGCCCAAATCGCGCATAGATTTGAACGAAGATTCAATCGAAGATTTTCGCGACTTAAACTCTTTGTCGAGGTCGCCCGTGGCAAGGTGCCAACAGGCAACAGCCACGAGGGTGCCCAAAACGCTGAGAACCCAAAATCGCTCTCGCCAAATCAGTTTTACGATGACACGCACTTGATCCATGATCGCTCACTCCTCAACGTCTGTTTGACTAATCAGCGCTTCTTCTGCTTCCTGCTCGACACGCAGGCGACGCTCCTCAGCCAGTATTCTCCGCTCGCTTCGAGTCTTCGGGCGCCAACAGAATTGGACGACAAAGTCGTATCGCCGCAACTCGATCATTTCCACTTTGTCTTCCCCTTCCACTCCTTCTTCACCACGGCTCGACGGACGCCTGTAAGACTGCACCCCGCCACCACGCTCCCGAGAATTCCCATCGAGCACTCCAACCTCGGGATGGATAGACTCGTCGCGCAGTTTGGTCTCTGACACCAACCAAGGATGGCTGATGCCTAAGTCGGAAAAAGGAACTTCCACCAACTCGCCATTGGGACCGTCCGGCAACTTCAAGATGCCCTGTTCAAAGTTTTTGATCAGCGTATTGTTGACAAAACGGGCCCCATCATTGCTCGAATCGAGATTGTGATAATGGTAGCCGGTAAGTTGCATCACCCAACCTTCGCCCTCCAAGCTTACTGGCTCGGAAGCTTGCTCGGCTCCATCTTCTTCAAAACCATCATCGCCATCACCCAACAATCCGCGTGATTTCCGATACTGTTCTTCCACAGACGAATACCATTCGGATTCCAAGTCTTCGAAGAATTCGCCATCCAGGGCATCGAAATGCAACTCGTTGCGATTGCTGATGTCTTCTTTGGTCTCTTTGCGCTCTTCGGCAATTCGCACATCTTTAGGCAGCGCCGCGTCGACCGCTTTGACCAATTCCAACCAAAGCAACCGGCCCTCGACGTTGCTCACCAAATTGTCGCCCGTTTGTTTGATGCGATCAAACGCTGAGCGTATTCCACTATTCTCTGACTGGAAACCGCCAGCAGTGGTTTGGATGCTGTTCGCTTTACTCTCCGCCTGCTTCATTGCATCGGTCTTGGTGTCACTCCAGGCGACGGCATGGGTGAAATAGTTGAAAGTCAATCCCGCAAGCAGCGCTGCCACTCCTGCCACCGCCCACGGTTTCTTGGCACGAATCAGTCGTGTGCGGACAATTTCTTCAGGCAGCAAATTGGTGTGAATTTCCGACTTGCCGAGCCCTTGCAAACAAAGACCGTACGATACTGCAAAGCTCAACAGATTTTCTTTGAACTGCGATTGGGCCGTCGCGCTGCCTCCAGAGAGATTCTTAAACTCGTCAACCGGCTGGACCTCTTGCTCCAAATTCTGAGTAAGATATTTTTGCAGCCCGGGCAATTTCATCGCATTGCCAAGCGCAATCACTTCGCCAATCTTGGCCGCCTTGTCGATGCTGGTGAAATAACCAAGCGATCGCTGAATTTCCGCCAACAAATCGCTAAATACTGGCCGCATTGCTTGAAACACCGCCTTGGGGTCGTCGGCCTGGGTGGCGTTTCGCTTGAGATGTTCCGCCTTGACGAAAGTGAGCTTCAGTTCCTTACTCAGGGCACGTGTAAAGTGACTTCCCCCGATCGGAATGTTCCGCTGCCACACTCGATACCCATTCGTCACCACCAGATCGGTCGTATCGGTTCCTAACGAAATCACCACAGTCGACTCCGGCGGATCGGCCGGGTCGTAGGGACGCGAACGCAGATCTTCCAGGCGATCGAAGCAAACGTAGTTATAAACACTCAGCGGCGCCAATTGAATAAAGTCGACTTCGATGCCCGCAGTCTCCAGCGGTTCCAGAGCCCGAGAGACCTGGTCACGCTTCATGGCAAATAGCCCGACCTCCGGCTCGAGCGCGAATCCGTCTTCCTCGCTCCCGCCAGTGAGCCGCTGATAATCCCAAACCACGTCCTCGAGTGCGAAAGGGATTTGCTGCCGCGCTTCGTATTTAACAATATCTGGAATCTTTTTCGCTTCGACGGGCGGGAGTTTGATGAATCGAGCCAGGCCACTCTGGCCGGCTACCGCCAAGGCCACCTGGTCGCCCGTAAGATCGTTGCGCGAAAGAAACTGCTCGAGGGCTTCGCGGACAATCTCTTCCGGTTCGGCCTCGGGCTGCGAAAGTATCTTGGGGTACTCGATATAGTCGAACGACTCGACAACGACGCGGTCAGGGTCTTTTTCGTGCGGACGGCACTTCAGCGCTTTCAAAGCGCATTGGCCTATATCAATTCCCCAAACGGCATTGCTGGTCGCCATTCTAGAATCCTCTGCTCCAACTGGTTTTGCTTCCGCATAGAACGCATAAAATTAAAATATGCGGACACAAAACAATTTGTTCCGAACCAATCATTTACAACTACCGGCGGGGAAGCCAAGCGGAAGACTCAGCGACGCCCACGGTGATTGGCCTGCTGTGTTGCCTCACCTTAAATCTATCGATTTTGGGTCTCAAAAGTCAATTCAGCGCCAAGGGCCCAACCGCTCCTCAACCTGTGCAAACGCCTACAATCCATGGTGCCAGACAGCGTCTTGCCAATGTTAGCGGGATTTCCCCCCACCCAACCATTCTAGTCGAGATTCGTCGCTTGGCCAGAAACAGGCCGTTTGAGGCGAAAAAACGCAGAGAAAAGTATCCCCGGCTGGATTCGAACCAGCAACCTTCGGCTTCGGAGAGCGCCAAGAGTTTCACGAAAAACGCAGCGTTTCTCGGTGATTACTGCATTCTACCGTGCAACTTGGTCATTGCAATCTCTATCACTTCATTGCATCGTTTCTCGAATAATAACGGTATTGAGAGTTGATCGTAGCGTGAGAAACGGTAAATAGTCGTCCCTGAAGAATTCACAGAACCTCAGGAATAGAGGGTGCCTTGTCGCTATCTGCGCCGTCAAGTATAGCGATCTCTCGCCGATACCAATGTGCCACACGGACTGCGCCTAGCACAGCACAGCCGAGACAAAAACTTGCACCGTAAAACCTCAGTAGCAAACAATACCCAATTGCCACAGACAACCCGTAACACATCGCAAGCCCGCCTGCGATGTCGAGTAAAGAGGTCCATGTCATCGCACTTCCAGGAAGTTCTTTCGTCCGAGCACTCACTGGGCCCCAGGCTCCCCCGGGCCGCACTTTTCGATAGAATTCTTCCAGCTTACTCGTTGACACCGGCGATGTGAGCATTGTCACCAGAAGAGAAGTCGGGATGACAATCGCGATAAGCATCGCAATCTTAATTTCGAATCTCATTTCCGCCCATGGTGTTCCGAATAGTATGAAACTCTCCCTAGCAAACGCTGCGGCGACGAGATCGACAACTCCGAACAGGAGTCCAAGTGTTATCGCGGTGATTTCTGTGTAGGCGTTCACTCGCCACCAGAACCAGCGTGCCACAGAGACGATCCCATATCCCACGTAGACGATGGCCAAAAACTCCCATGCTCGACTTACGGAATTCATCAAAGGAACCACCGCCGCGGCGGATAGCATCAGGACTACTGTCACAATCCGCGTTGCGAGCATGTACTCCTTATTGGTCGCTTGCGGGCGCAGAAAACGGCGATAGACGTCGTTCATCATATAAGACGCCCCCCAATTGAGATGGGTGTCGATTGTGGACATGAACGCAGCGAGAAATGACGTGACCAGTAAGCCCAGCAAACCAGGACCTAGGGCGTCTCGCATCACCAACGGATAGGCGTGTGTATCTGAATAAGGTTCACTAAGAACGGGAAACCACACAATCGATACCAACGCAACGGGGACCCAAAGCCAAAGTCGAATCGACTGAAAGACGGCATAAAAGAG
The DNA here is from genome assembly GCA_029259915.1 of Planctomycetota bacterium. GTDB lineage: Bacteria > Planctomycetota > Planctomycetia > Pirellulales > Lacipirellulaceae > Bythopirellula. The sequence goes on from JAJDED010000010.1 coordinate 133,104, forward strand.
CGTGGCCTTCACTGCGTCACGCTCGTTCCGGCAAGCGCTCATTCGCTGCATATTGTAACCACCTGCATCAGACCACCATAGCAAACCTAGGAACACAATGAGTGCAACAAGGTCGTTGTTGAAATTGGTGACATCAGGGAAGATCTCGAGCGTATGTGTACCGTACTCGGGCATGCTCTTGATCTTGTCAAGAATGTTAGCAAGACCGCCGGCCTGATGCACGCCAGCTACCGCCAGTACAATCATACTGACGGTTGCAATGGCGAACTGGACAACGTCGGTAACGACCACACCGTAAAATCCCGCAGCTGTGGCATACGTCAATGCGACAACAATGCAGATGCTGATCGCCAACCACTCGTTGAGTCCCGTCAGAGTTGTAATGATGGTGGTCATGCCATAGATTACCCACCCCATCGTGATTAGATTCTGAATAATGCCTGAGAAGAAAGCTCGAAAACCTCGCAGGAAGGCAGCGGGCCGGCCCTCGTATCGCAACTCGTAAAACTCGGCGTCGGTGATAATCTCAGCGCGGCGCCACAAGCGTGAGAATAGAAAGATGCCGACAATGAGCACCATCACTGAGGCCAATATCCACCACAGCCGTTGAATGCCGTATTGGCGAATAATCTCAGTTATGACCAACGGGGTATCAGAAGCGAAACTAGTGGCAACCATTGAGACGCCGATTGCCCACCACGGCAAGCTGCGTCCGCCAAGGAAAAAGTCTTCAGGACTGCGAGAGGCGCGTCGCGAAAAGAAGAGGCCAACGACTATGGCGAAAACAAAGTATCCTCCGACGATGGCATAGTCAATGGCATGGAGATAGTTCATTGTGAGTTCTGCTTACCTTCACCACGACGTTCACGACTGAAGTACTAATCGTTGCGGTAGTCAACGATCACGCCATTGGCAATCAATTGCGATCCTTGCCACGATAACTTCGCCCCAGAGGGAATCAGCACCAACAGGACCGCTTCATCCGGCGGCACCTCGAATCGTGAGCAACCCGAGACATTGCTTGCGAGCATGCGATTGCTGACGCAATCGTAAAGGTCTTTTGGATCGGAAGCGATCTGTAAAATGATTTCTTTGCTCTGCGGATATGGGTTGTAAAACAGGTAGCTGGGATAGGAGGGTCCGCTGCAAGAATCGGTTGCTCGCAAATCGATCTGCAATATTCGTTCGTGGTTGGTAGGGCGGACAATCGCGCCAAATACTCCCACAAAAGCGGAACCGTAGAGACTCAAATCAGTAAGGGGGCCCCAGCCGTAGGTGAGTGGGTCGCCTGCCGCGAATAGTTTTTCTTCCGGATGGTCTAGCAGCCACGTGTTTCTGATACCTTCGTAGGCAACCACGTTGTTGGTGTTGATGCCATCGCGGTAACTGGATTGCCGACTTTCTGGGTGGGCATCTGGATAAAAGTATCGAGCGGCATTAGCGGCACCAAGCATCCATTTGCCAATAGCTCTTGCAAATCGATCATCATAGCGGACCAGTGGTACCAGCGGCCAAGCCGCTGTAAACGTGTTCATCGTAAAGGCGTAGCCACGACTTGGATTGCTTTCCTTAGTGAAACCGAGTAAGCCGTGAACGTCTTGTTTCGCCCAACGATCTGCGATCATGATCATGTCGGGTCGGGCTTGACTACGCTGAAAACACCAACCAACGAATTTTGCGATGTCGTACGTGCCGCGTTGTTCAGCATTGACGCGGGCAGCCGTATAGGCGCCAAACGGCATAAGAACTTCGTAGGCGGGATTGGAAGCCTCCTTTTCCAAAAAATCTAGGCACCACTTGGTACTCTGAAGAAAACACTCCGCCTCGACCGGGTCGTTGTCGCGAGTTCGCAAGTAGGCCATGTATTGCAGCCACGCAATTCCCGCTGCTGCGTCTGGCTCTTTCCACAGGCCATTGACAACAGGCTTCATAGTGGAGAAGTCGAAAGCCGTGAAGTGAAAATTGGCGTCGCGTCCACTGTCGGTCAGTACGCACGTCGCTTCCAGCCAGCGTTGCGAATTCATGCGGACGGACCGCGCTAAGACTTGATTGCAGGGATACCGATCTGCCAAAGCCGTGACGAGAATGCCTGGGAACAAATCGTACCAAAAGCTCTCACCCGAGGGCGTGTTGAACTTGTTGACGAACACCCTCTGATCAAGCTCCCCCGCGAAAAAATGTTGGCACATGCATACCCAGTTATTCGGTCCTGCAGCTTTGTCGATTCCTGCAAAGGTGGCACAGAGTACAGCGCCGATCGAAGGAATTGCTTCTGCCGGTCGTCGGCCATTTTCGTCCAGGCGGTTGTCGCCGACGTAGGCGCTCATCCGGAATTGAGGACCAGTCGACGTTTCTTCAACCTCGATCAACGGCAGATGCTGGCCTTTCGCCGTCGTATCAAAGGCAAGTTGATCAAATTGTCGCGCGGTCGCGCTCCAGTCCCGAACTAGAAACGGCTCTGGTTTGCGCGGTATCTGTTCGATCGAGGGAATGCCTATTTGTTCGGCAGCAGCTGGGGACATGGTCCCGAAGAGGTATGTGAGACAGGCAACGCATTTCAGAAAGCGAAAGCCAGTCACGGCGAAGGAATATTTCACGTTCGCGCTACCCCTGCTTCGGTGTACGGTTGCATTGTCTCCAGCAACTCGTCCAAATCGAATGTTGTCACTGCTATACTCGCATCCGAGATGCCTACAGGTACTATCAGACGACCGCGATGAAGCAACATCCCACACGTGTACATGACGTTGGGCACATACCCATTGCGATGTCTTGCAGGTGGACTGAGAAGCGGTTGTGGCGTGTACCGCAACACACGCGAAGGCTGGTCCAGATCCAGCAGCATTGCGCCGATACAGTACTTGCGCATGGGACCTACGCCGTGTGTAAACAATAGCCAACCATATTCTGTTTCGATCGGGGATCCACAATTACCCGACTTAAAAAACTCCCAGGGCATCCATGGCCGACTGATCGGTTCACACTCGTCCCATGTGTCAACGCTATCGGACCAAAGCAGGTGCATTTGTTGTCCATCATGACGCGAGATCATGGCGTATCGACCATTAATGCGACGAGGAAACAACGCCATTCCCTTATCCCGACTGAACCTGCCACGAAGTCGTTTGACCGTGATTCGATGAAAATCCTCCGTCTCGATCATTTGCGGCCAGTAGTTTCGCCCGTTGTACGCGGTGTAGGTGCCATAGTAGACACTCTTGCCACCATCGGAAAACTCGACCAGCCGCAGATCTTCCATGCCGTTCTTCTCTGAAAATTGCACGGGTAGGAGCACACACTGAGAGAGCGGGACCTCCAACGGGACAGCCACCTCGTACTGCAACGGCAGCGAGGCCTTGACCTGTTCAAATTCCACAAGTTGCCCCTGGTCATCGAACGCCGCAGCCGCTTCATGCTTTAAACCACATTCTGTGCCAGGGGCGTCATCGACGAGCGAATAGGGCGTCCATAGCGGGCCAACCGCGTCGAGAGTCAACGTGCCATCGACCTCAATCCAGCCCTCACGAAAGAGGATCGACGATACATGCCCCTCTCCTACTGCTCTGAGACTTAGCAGAATCCGGCGACGCGTAGCGGACTCGGCATCGTGCTGGCCTGGGTGCAGGACGATCGAAGGATTGAACAACGCAGCACTTGCCAGTGAATACTCCATCGTAAAGTAGGCGCCCACCAGATCTCGGCGCTGCTCGTCCAAAGCGGTGATTTCCGGCAAAAGGTGGGCGATTCTTGTTGCGTGTTTACGCCACAAGCCGAGCAGCTGATGGTGCCTCTCACCGAAGTCCTCTAAGGCATTCTGAAGGGCATCGCGAACCTCGCATTTGTCAAGGCCTACTACCCGCGTGTAGACCCCTCTGACTATCTCGACATCGGACGTTTCTATAAATCGGCTGACGTTGTAGTCATCACAACGGTCCAAAAGAGGTGACAGATGCGGGTTTCCTCTCCCAGACGATATGGGGCGCATAGAATTTTGGTGTCGTTCGTCCATATATATAGAAAGCCCTATTCATGGCAGAAGAAATCGCAACTTGCGGGACGTCGTCGATCCCTTGCAGGATCAATCAGAATGCTGTGCCAAGGCAAACAATTTTTGAATATCTTCCTTCGACAATGCGTGATTGAAAATCGCGAGTTCGTCGAGCCGACCGTCCCACATATTGAAATCGTGCTCCTCAGGCGCATCGCCACGAAGGTCGAGTTTCGTACCGATGCCAAGCGCCTTAATCTGCGGATTGGTATGTAAGCCGTGATAGGGTTTCGCGGCGACCTGTTGGCCGTTTCGGAATAACCGCAGAAAGGAGCCATCGGCAACAAACGCGACTAAATGCCATTGATCCAGAGGCAAGGGAATACCCTCTCGGACAATTACCTCTTCACCGCTGTCGTCCTCGATGTGCACTTCCAAGTCTCCATCGTCTTGATAGAGACCGAAATGAAACTGACCCCGGTTGTTGTCTCCCCCCGCCCAGTTTTTCGCAATGCTGGCCCATCTAGGACGGCTTCGGGCATGAACCCATGCCACGACACTTAGCTGATCACTCTTAGTTTGAGGATACCATTTTGCAGCGGCATAAGTTCCTTGCGAAGGGCCACCAAAATCTAGTGCCGCTCCAAAACGCCCTGGCTTCCAGATTGGCCGCACTGCTCGCCCCTGGATAGCAGATGCGCTAGCATGGTTGCCACTTATGTCTTCGACCATAGTGCCGTTCTCGGCTGGCTCCATGGGATAGTACACGGCTGGCCTCAGTTCCAGTACTTGTTGGACATAAGGGTGCCTGGGGTCAATTCGAAATCCGCTCAAGAATCGCTGCCTGTCAAGATTGATTCCTGCCGGCAAACCGGTCAGTCGGTTGATTCTTGTTGCTTCACCAGTTACCAGTCGTAAAGGAGTCGGGATTGGCCCAAATTCGGAACGAAGGTCGATACGAACCACACCCGTAAAGACATGTATTTCTGCATCTTGATTCATTACCTCCACACCAAAATCGGTCCCTAAATCAACGACCGCGGCGCGCGGTGTTTCTACGGTGAATCCAATTCCATCTTCCGGCACATGCGCTGAGAGCTTGCCGTCCAATAGTTCGATTGTTTCTTGATCGACCAGCAAAAACGACGCTGGTGCCTCAATCAGCACTTTCACATCAGACGCATAGGTGAGTTCAACAATTCCGCTTGTCAAGCGATATTCTCCGGTCGGAATAAACGTACCAGTGGTTGTTGTAGATTCTCCGGCGACTCCATATTCAAAACTCGCTCCCACCGCATAAGAAAGCTGGGCGACTTCGGCCCCTCGATTAGGAATCGGTGAACCACTCGGAAGAAGGCCGAATAAGGGCAGGCAGGCTATCAGCAAGACGATCGCTAGCGCAAACCAAACTGCGTGGTGTCGGCGCGAACCGACCTGATCCAGATAGTCACTACTCGGCTCGACTGCGGAAACCAAAATTCCATGCTCGCTCAACAACATTGCGTGCATCTGACAATAGTCGAGATAGCGATGCCGTAATTCCGAGTCCTCCTCGATCAATTCGGCAAGCTTTTGGCTTTCTTCCAGACCGAGTCCTGCTTCGGTCATGCGACTCAAAAGTCGATCAAGTTCTTCATGGGGCGAACTAGCACTCACGTTGAAGCCTCCTGGACATGCTCACGTTTGACACAGTCGATCAAACATTTCCGAGCCCGAAAAAGCAGTTGTGAGATCGCGTTGGCACTAAGGCCGATCTTGGTTGACATTCCTTGTACGGCCAACCCCTCCGAATAACGCAATCGTATGATCTCGCGCCACCGCGGTCTCAATTGTTCGAGGCAACTGGCTAGCGAAGCGACTCGCTGTTCATAGGTATCATCCAACTCCTTGGCTTCCGCTGCAATCACCGTCACGAGACCATCGCCAAAACAGAGCCTGTCTCGCATACGACGCTGTCGAAGGGCCATGAACTGAAAATGTGCGATTCGAAACGACCACGCCTTGAAGTTCGTTCCAGGCTCAAACTCTTTCCAGTTCTTCCATAAAACAACATTCGTCTCCTGCAGCAGGTCGTTTGCAGCCTCGGGGTCAGCCGTGAGCGACAATGCATATCCATACAAATGGCCCTGGAAGCTTGTCATCAACTCGACAAACGCCTCGCAGGCATCATCTTTCTTGCTGGGCATGGACATCTGTAATTCCCTTTCGTGGAGAAACCGCCTTATGTAGAGAGCACTAGGCCCCCATTTCTTACGAATTGTATCGCCTTGGAACCTCGGTCGCTGGTGGGCCTTGACCGAAACAGTGCAAACTGACTGCGAAGTATCCCTTAAAATGGAGTATCTCCCTATTGATCTGTCCCGTGAACGGCAGAAATCCACGTTTCAAAATTTTTCGTAAGAACGGCATTCCGAGGGTTATTCTAGAGATGGCGATTAAATACGTTAGTCTGGGGGGGTGCGATATTTTGTCGGCACCGGCGCTGACAGAGTCGTGAAAGAGCCGCGAGTACCTACACTGCCGCTATAAGAGCATCTTGTCGGGCAATCATGAAAAGGGGAATTTGATGGGCCACTACAATAGAAGGCGTAAAGTTTTGACGTGGGGCGCTGTGTGGGTAGCTACTCTAGCTATCCTTGCTACGGGCGTCTCGGCGGAGATTCTTCCCGGTAGTATCTTGCCCAACGGCGATGCCGAGACGGAGCAACTTCCCAGCTTCCCCGGGTGGCCTGACAATTGGTTCGCCAGCACAACGTATGACGCTACCGGGGCTATCTCGCAATTTTGCGTGGCGAATGGTCTGGGGCCTTGCACCGGGGCATTTTGGGATTCGGACAATGTCGTCAGTGGCACCCATTCGTTCGGCTTAATCGACAGTGGGCTGCCGGGAGACTTTGCCCACTCTGAGTGGCGAACTTTCGCGGCGCCTATGCCAGTTGGAACCGCGTTTCTTCACTGGCAATGGGATGCGCTCTATGAAGTCTTGGGGGGATTCGATCCCCGATTTCAAGTCAACATGCGCGTCGGAGGGCCATTTATAGGCACCGGCAATCTTGCCGGTGCCCTTGATTGGCAGCTTTTTCTTGAGGGAAACTCGGGCGGTCAGTTTGTGACCATGACGGGTGATGTGCCTGTCGTAGCCGGCCTGGACGAGTCATTCGACATTATCTTTCGGACCAGGGGGGACGGAAGCACGCTCGGAGAGATGTTCCTCGACGATGTATCGGTCGTGCCCATTGCCAACTTCTCCGATTTCGATGCAAGTCTCCAAGTCGATGGCAGTGACTTCCTAGCGTGGCAACGGGGGGGCGGACTCTCCGCGCCAATCGATGTTGGTATTACGGCCATCAAATCTCTCGGCGACTCGAATGGCGACTTGACGGTCGATGCAGCAGATCTGGCTATTTGGGAACAAGAGTACGGCAACGTTCAGTCCCTGAGCAGCACCCAGTCAGTCCCCGAGCCAACTACCGGGCTGCTGGGACTAGTGGCCGGTTTGGCCATGGGGTTTATTGGCCGGCAACAGGGCCGACAATAGAAATAATGGTTCCTACAGCTTCCAAGTTGGTCGCCAAAGGCAAAATCTCCATGGGTATCGCTAGGATCTTTTGGAGTAGCTGCCTGATTTGTTGCGTGTTGGCGTCACAAGGGCTTGGCGAGAATCAGCTCGACATCGGCGCGATTGATCTACTTCCCAACGCGCCGAGCACGTACCAAATGCGCGATTGGCAGGCGGTCGCTGCAAACTTCGATAGCTTGGCGTTCAATACCACATCGACAGGCCAGTTCTTGCCTTTGGTGATAGTCGACCCTACGCCCCAATCTCCACTACTTCAGACATCATTCGGCTTGCCTGCCTATGTCGGCGAAACTCGAACCTTCGGCGAAACGGGCGAACCCGTGAATGAGTCGGTCGCCTCGCTTGCAGCGGTGCTCGGTGGCACACTGGTTGGCATCGACAAGGCAACCGGTCCGCTCAACTGGGTTTCGATGACTCGTGAGTACTATCGTGGCTTTGGAGGACACGGCCTGATTCTCAACACGCCGTTTAGCATCTCGGGACAGTCGGCCTGGTATGAGACGTATCCCAATATCCTCTTTTATAGTATCGCCGATCGTTACCCCAGCCAGACATACCTCGCGCCTATTTTGGACGTCATTGATGACGAGTTCTTTGATGCGGTCAATGTACTTACCAGCGGCGGGACGAACCCGAACTTCAATTACACCGCCTACAACTTCAGCACCGAACAGCCCGTCTTTAACGGCGTCTGGCGTGAGCCCGACATGGGTTTGGGAATGGCTTGGCTACAGCACGCTGCGTATTTCAGGAACAAGATTGTAGACCCGCAACGGGCAAACGAGCATTTAAGCGCCGTTGATTGGAGCCTCGATTATTACGAAAACTCTCCCACCAATCCTGACTATGAGGTGCTGTTGCCGTTTGGCGCCTATACGGCTGCCCGCATGAACGCGGAACATGATCGAAATTTTGATATTCAGAAGCTGGTCAACTGGGTCTTCACTCGTAGCGATGCTCGACCGACCAAAACGATGATTAGTGGCGAGCAATGGGGCGGCCAAGACGTTGGCGGGTTGATGGGTTTCACCGTTCCCAATACAGGCAGTAGCGTGCGTGGCTACGCTTTTTCGATGAATACCTTCGCAACGGCCATGCCCATGGTGCCACTCGTACGATACGAAGACCGCTACAGCCGTGCCATCGGCAAATGGATGCTTAACGCCGCCAGCGCAGCGCGCTTATACTATGCCAATGCTCACTCGCCGCAGAATCAATCTTCGTCATTCTGGGCTGAGGACCCCCAAAGTGCGGTCGCGTACGAAGGTCTCCGTCACCACTGGCTGAATGCTAATGACAGCGAAGAGCTGTTTGCCAGCGGTGATCCGCTGACGCAAGGCTGGGGGCCGCTGACCGATTTTGGCATCTATGGATCTGCCCTTGCTGGTGTCTTCGGTTCGATCATCAATCCCACGAACGTTGAAAAAATCCTTCAGCTTGACCTGTTGGCAACCGACTTTTACCACGACGCGGCCTACCCCACCTACCTGTACTACAACCCACTGGGTACGAGTCAATCGGTTAATATCGATCTTGGGACAGGGCAATTCGACCTATACGACGCCGTCTCCAATCGTTTTCTCTCACGCAACCTGACTGGTCAGGCGGCTTTTTCTATCGCCTCTGACAAGGCGGTCCAGCTTGTGCTAGTGCCAGCGGGTGGCGTCGCTACGACGGATGGACGCCGATTGCTTGTCGACGGAGTTGTCATCGATTACAACGCGACCGTTCTTCCCGGTAATTTAATCCGCAATCCCTATGTGGATGTATCGACACCGGGCAACTCCAATCGCCCTGCATTCTGGCACTACAGTACGAATGCCCAATGGTCTGCTGACGTGTCGCTTAGCCCGTCCCACTCGTTACAGCTCGCGGATGCCAACCCTGTTGGCTCTGAGGAGTGGCGAAGTTACGCCACTGAGATTTCCGCAGGCGCACAGCGCGAACTCCTGGTGCGCTGGTTTTGGAATTATGACATCGCCCCGGGTGAAGAATTTCAAGCACGACTTCGACTTTCGTCAGACGTGGTCTCTGGCCTCGATCTAACGAACCCGTCGTTGGAATTCACTTTCGTTGTGTCCGGCACCTCGAGTGACTTCGAAATGTTCGAGACTATGATTACGATCCCCGACGAGATGCTGTCTTTCGATTTGACTTTTATCACTGGCGGAGCGTCCAGTGCGATGGGCACCATATTTATCGACGACATCTCGGTAGCCCTTGCGCCCATTTCGATTCCTGCGGACTTCGACGGCAACGGCATTGTCGACGGTTTGGACTTACAAATCTGGCAGACCGCATTCGGCCTGACCGCTGCCGGGGACGCTGACGAAGACGGCGACAGCGATGGACAAGATTTTCTGGTGTGGCAACGTCAGTTTAATGCGACTGCTTCGATTGCTGTGGCAGTACCAGAACCAGAATCGCTTGCCGCAATTTTACTCATGCTGACAGCGATTCTGTCGGCAGGCCGCAGCTATCGCCAAAGGAAGGATAGTTCCAGCTTCCATTATCAAATGCGGCCTCAGCGTCAGCCGGGGCCCCCGTCTGGGGATGCCTGAGGAAATTTCTTATGGTTGCACAGACGCCCCGATTTCCTGGCAGATAGGTGATTTCCTGCAATTACAGGCTATTTCAAACGCTAAGTATTGAACCGCAGTCTAGCGGTGCCAGGGCAATATTTAAGGATTTGAAGGTTCGATTCGTAAGATTTGACCAACCGGAGTTCTTTGTACATGTGTGTGTAATTCGTCTGACACAGGAATGACGGACATATGTATAACAGCAGAAGTGCAGCTGGTGGAGGATCGGTCCAAATTATCACTCGCTCTTGCACTCGCTGTTTGGCGTACGCTCGATCACTCGTAATGGATCGTTACCTTGCTAGCTTGAGGTCTTGGCAACGATCATTCGCTTGAAACCAGACTTCGCTCGATCGCGATCTCGTCCTTTATTTCAACTGGCGTGACTCCCGATTTTTGCGTCATTGAACCTTATCGGTCGGAGAAAATCATGATGAGAATGATGATGGATATTGTAAAGCTGATCGGCGGGCCAACCCGGATGCGGAATGTGTTTGGTGTGGCTTTCCTGCTAATGACGTTCGCAGCAGTCTCCTCCGCGCAATCAATCCTTCCAGGGAATTTTTTGCCAAACCCGGACATGGAAACCGAGACGCGTTTTGTTGCGCATCGAACCGAGGGCCCCACCGACAACAGCTTTGCCGACTATTGGCACCATAGCACGTTCGCAGGTTGGAACGATCTTACTCCCCCGGCTGCTTGGCCCCCCGCTCCTTTCGACCTCGGCGGCACCGTCACCACCGAACCTGTTCTTAGCGGTACACATTCCCTGAGACTCTTTGATCAGGAAAGCTATTACTTCAGTCCTGCGTCGCCTGGAGCCGGGTTGTTTGCACAAGAGGAGGTTCGGACTTTCGCCACCGAGATCCCTCTGGATCCTAACTCTCCCACCGGGCGTGCGGAGAAATTGTGGTTTCGTTGGCACTGGAACTACGACATGGCCTCAGGATTTGATCCCTCGGTTACCATGAACATCCGCATTTCTGATGCGCCCGTGGTCAGCCTGGATTTAGTAGGGGGGATCATTGAGAACAAGACCATCAGGACCGGTAGCTCCAACGGCCTGTGGGAAGAGGTCACAGTTGCAATTGACATTTTCCCCGGCGATGAGTTTGCTCCCGCCGAACAGTCGTTCGACATGATCATCCTGACCGAGGGTACCAAAGACGCGATCGGCCTAATGTGGATCGACGACGTGTCGGTTTCGGCGATAGACCCTGCTTTCGACGCAGATTTCGACGGCGACAACGATATCGACGGAGTTGATTTCCTGATTTGGCAGCGCGGTCTTGGTTTGGTAGGTCAGATTGACAATAGCAATGGCGACGCGACCGGCGACGGTATCGTCAACGATAGCGATCTCACGGTGTGGGAAGGGCAGTATGGTGGACCCGCACCCCTACCACTATCTGCAGCCGCTGCTGCGGTCCCGGAACCCACGGCGTGGGTGTTGATGCTCGTTGGAATGGGATTGGGTGGTGAATTGCAACGTGGTCGCAGGTGGTCGCAACGATAAACGGTGACCGTCCGTTGCGAGGGGTGTCCATATCCATGGTTGCCTCGCGCGGCAAATAGGATCGGCGTAACAGGTATGGAGCTAGCGCAACGATTAAGGATTTTACCATGACCCGCAGAAAACCCTTCTCATTGTGTGGCTTTACTTTGGTTGAGCTCCTGGTGGTAATCGCCATCATAGGCGTGTTGGTCGCGCTGTTACTCCCGGCGGTTCAGGCGGCTCGTGAAGCAGCCCGTCGAGCGGAATGTAAGAACAAACTCAAGCAAATGGGATTGGCGATTCAAAACCACATTGATTCACGCGGCACTTTTCCGACAGGTGGCGACGCACCCCATCCGGAAATCGAGCACTACGTCACTGGCGGCGACCCCATAACTGGAATCGGCGGCAGGCCAAATGGTCCTGCCAAGCAAGGACTCGGTTGGGGCTATCAGCTGTTGCCTTATCTCGAACAAAACTCGCTGAGCAACCTGATTAACAAAGAGCAGATGCAAGCGACTGTGGTAACGCTCTACGTTTGTCCATCACGCCGCGGCGTAACTGTTCACACCAGAGTGGAATTGGGCGTCAACGTACAGTCTGTGTTGACTGACTACGCAGGTGCGACTCCCTGCACCTGCAAAACGCCGGCTTGCGACGACAAGTACGATCCGCGTGATTCAGTGCCGATGAACAGTCAAGCCTACAATAGGAGTAACCCAGACGCCAACGGATTTTCGTTCTTCCGCGGCCAGAATGTTAGCGGTTCAGCCGACTCACCGCCAGATGACAGCGTCTATGACGGCGCCATCGTGCGTACGCCGTGGAGATGGAAAATGTGGCAAAGAAGAAGTACTCCTGCATTCGCAAAATCTATATTCCCTGTAAACGCGCCGCAGCCAGTGCGGATGGCACAGATCGAGGACGGGACCAGCAATACTTTGGTGATTGGCGAAAAGTACTTGCGAACCGACCTCTACGAAGGCGGCACTGCATCCGACGACCGAGGCTGGGCCGACGGCTGGGATCCCGACACGATGCGGTCCACCTGTTTTCAGCCTTTGGGAGATGGCGATCCAGAAGGGTTCGATGCCATTCTTCGCAATGCGTATGGCGACGGTGTTGATGTGTGGAATTTCGGTTCGGCGCATCCTGGGATTTTTAACGCCGTATTCGCCGACGGGTCGGTCCACACGATCAGTTTCGACATCGATATTGTCCTGTTTAATAACCTGGGAACTCGTAATGACGGCCAGATCGTCGACATGGGAGAGCTTTGAAGATCCTCTTGTTTCACCTCAGGTTCAGTTTTTTTTGAAGGGAGGCTGCTAATGCAGTTTCTAAAGACTATAGGCACTATGAGCATATTTACATCGATTGCGCTGTTAGGTGCTAATGCCTCGGCGGCGCTGCAGCCCGGCAACATTCTGACCAACCCTGATGTGGAGATGGCGGAGACGGGGCCTAATATCTTTAATGTCCCCGAAGGCTGGTTCCGCAGCTCGAATAATCTCGACAATGTGAATGGTATTGGCGAGACGGGTACCGGCCCGGTCACCTTCGGGGGATACTGGGACACCACCCAATCTGTGAGCCCCACCCACTCGCTGGGGTTGCTCGATGGCGGTATCGGCGGCCCGTTCTCCAAGACCGAGTGGCGCTCCTGGGCGGCACCGATGCCCACCGGCACCACGCTGCTGCGGTGGTCCTGGGATGTGCTCTACGACATCACCGGGGGAACCGTCCCCGAGTTCTCGGTCCACGCACGCACGTCGGGGCCCTTCGTCGGGACGGGCAATCTGCTCGAGTCGCCCCTCGTGCTGATCGACCACACGGTCGCGCTCACGGGGAACTCCGGCGGGCAATTCGTGACCATGACCCTGGATGTCCCGATCGTCTCGCCCAGCGATGGATCGTTTGACATCATCTTCCGGACAGAGCCTGTCGATGGCTCGGGGGTTGGGAATACGTTGGGGACGATGTTTATCGACAACATATCGGTCGTCGCGGTCGTCCCCGAGCCGACCTCTCTAACCATGTTGGGAATAGTTGGCCTGCTATCGTCGGGAGTTCGTCGGCGAGGCCGAATACACACTGAGGAGAGCCGATGCCTCGAGTCAGGTGGTTTGCTTGGTTGAAAACACCAGAAAATCTACACAACACATTACAAACTTTGGATTCACATTCTTAGATAAGGAGACCATTACCACGTAAGGTACATAGGAGGGATGTTTTTTGCCTGATCTTTCCGGTCGGTGCAAAACCTTGGACGGATGGATCCTCTTTTCACAACTTTAATTTGGAGAGACTCATGATGCGAAGTTATTTGAAATTTGGAATGCTTGCTGCGGCCTTGATCGGCATGTCGGCAACGAACACCTTGGCGGGCGACCTGGGCTTGATCGTCAACGGCGACATGGAAGTCGTCAGTCGGTTCGCCCCCCACGGGGACCCCGGTACTGGCGATACGCCCGCCGGCATCCCGGACGGTTGGCACCACAGCGGCCACACCGGTTGGAGCAACCCCGGCGACCCTGTCTTGAGCCCCACCCACTCCCTGCGGCTGAGTGACTTCGCTGGTGCCATCGGCGGCGTGTTTAACCCACCCACCGTCGACCCCACGCTCGGCATGGAAGAAGGCCGTAGCTTCGCGACGGCGATCCCCGGTGTGGGCAACCTAGGCCGTAGCCTTGATCTGAGTTGGAACTGGGACTGGGACATCACCAGCGGCACCGTGTTCACTGCCACCGTCCGCATCTCGGACGCCCCCGTCGTCAGCTTCGATTTGGTCGGTACCATCACAGACCACAACTTCTTCACCGATGGTAGTGCTAGCAGTGGCGGGTTCCAGACCTTCTTGGCGAGCATCCCGCTTGGCCCGACCGATGCGTCGTTCGATATCATCTACAACACGGGCGACCGGTCCCTTAACGACCCCGACCCCGGGAAGTTAGATGCGATCGGCTCGCTGTTTGTGGATGACGTGTCTGCCGGAACAGTCCCCGAGCCGACCTCACTGCTGCTGTTGAGCTTCGGTGGCATCATGGTAATGGGACGTCGCCAACGCGGCTAAGATGGGAGTTCTGTTCTCTGAATGGAAGCGACGGTCCCGGCAGGCAAGCACCTGCCGGGACCTTTTATCAAACGCCAATTCAGGATTGAGTAACCAGCGATACTTACATGACTAATGTGAAAGCGGTCGCGCGGCTCCTGTGGGGCAGTGCCGTAGACTGCCGAGACCGGCGTATGTTGATTAGAATCGCTGCGCCGACAATGGGGGCTGTCACGTGTGATATAATGTCACTTTTAATCATGTTCGTTCTTTAACCTTTGCGGGTGGGAAAGGTAAGGCAATGTTTTTTCAGTATGCGATGTTAAAACATTTCCGATCACAAGTTGTCTCTGTGATCGCAATGTTGGCGGTCGGGGCTGGTGCCACCCCAGCATTGGCAGTGGTATACACCAACGTAACAGCCGCCGCTGGGATCAATCATCTTCAGAACCAGGGCTACGCGGCGGGGCAATTGTTTATGACCGGGGGTGGAGCTGCAGGCGACTACGACAACGATGGCTTGGTAGATATTTTTGTCACCCGTCTGGACGCGTCCGACATCCTTTACCGCAACAAGGGTGACGGCACGTTCGAGGACGTGTCCGCGGTCGCTGGCTTCACCGCCAACCTCCAGACCAACAGCCCGGCCTGGGGAGATGTCGACAACGACGGCGACCAGGACTTGTACGTCACTGCCGCAGGTGACACTCGGTTCTACATGTATATTAACGACGGCAGTGGCCACTTCACCGAGGAGGCCGCCCCACGCGGCGCCGACGTTGGTGGCGCGTTCCGCTACGGACAAAGCGTCACCTTCGGCGATTATGACCGCGATGGATACCTGGATATCCACACCAATGACTGGGGCAACGAAATCTCCGTGAGTACCTCGCGACTACTGCACAACCTTGGCGCCGCCAACCCAGGTCACTTCGAGGACGTCACCGCAGCGGCCGGCATTGATGTCTACCGCCCTTCGTTGTTTCACGGTGGGGGCACCGACACCAAAACGTACCGTTTCTCTTCAACCTTCACCGACCTGGACCAAGACGGACACCCGGACCTCGCCATTGCTGGCGACTTCACCACTAGCCAGATCTTCTGGAATAACGGCGATGGCACGTTCACCGACGGCACGCTTGCCGCCGGTGTCGGCACCGGTGAGGATGCGATGGGACTGACCATTGGGGACTACGATGGCGATGGGCAACTGGATATGTTTGTGTCGAATCTGGTCGATGTGCCCGGCGAGATCGACGACCATAGTGGCAACCGCCTCTTCCGTAACAACGGCAACCGCACCTTCTCAGACCAGACAGACGCCGGCGGTGTTCGTGACTCAGGGTGGTCCTGGGGCACGACCTTCCTCGATCACGACAACGATGGCGACCAGGACTTGGCCGTAGCCAACGGGTGGGATCAGACCTTCGTCGACCAGTCGCACCTCTACCAAAACGATAGCGGGGTCTTTACCGACATCACCAACGCTGCGGGGATCACCGAAAAGATGATGGGCCGGGGGCTGCTTAGCCTCGACTACGACAACGACGGCGACCTGGACATCTTCACAACCAACAACGGCCAACAGCCGATCCTCTACCGCAACGACGGGGGGAACACGAACGACTGGCTACGCATCGAGACCCAAGGTACGATTTCCAATCGCGACGGCATTGGAACGTTTATTACTGTCGACCCCGATACCAATGTGATAGGCGATGAAATGGTTCGTGAGATCGGCGCCGGGAGTAATTTCCTAAGCCAGAACGAGTTCACCGCACACTTTGGGCTAGGTTTGAATGCCAGCACAATCGATCTGATCACCATCGTCTGGCCTAGCGGTTATGAACAGGTGCTGAGCAACGTGTCGGCCAACCAACTGCTGAGCCTGGTCGAGAGTGTCACGCCTGGCGACTTCGACTTAAGTGGTAACGTAGACGGAGCAGATTTCTTGATGTGGCAGCAGGGTGGGTCGCCCAATCCGCTTAGCCAAGCAGACCTCGCTGCTTGGCAAGTGAACTATGGGGCCGGAGCTAGTCCGATTAACACTGCTTCAACAGCGGTACCCGAGCCGACGGCATGTATCTTGTTGATGCTGGGAATCTCGGCCATGCTTTTCCACCGTGAGTGGTTGTGTCCTAGCCATACATTTTTCAAGAATCCCGACTGGCCTCTTTCCTGTACCGTGTGAGGTGGCCCAAACCGGGTTTCATTCGTTCACTCAGTTGGCAAGCTCAGAAAAAGTTGCCCGAATTTCTCGCGGTCCGCGAATGCCTTCTTCACGTCGGACAAGCTGGCTTCTGCAGTCGGACGATCATCGTTGTCACGACGTTATTGGATGCCGAAACCTTTACCAAGAAGGAGATTGCCGGTCTCTATCGAGCGCGCTGGAATGCTGAACTCGATCTGCGTTCATTAAAGCAAACGTTGCAAATGGACATCTTGCGTTGCAAAACGCCCGAACTGGTTCGCAAGGAGATCTGGATGCACGTGCTCGCTTACAACTTGATCCGCACGATCATGGCCCAAGCCGCAACCAAGCATAGAATCGAACCGCGCACGATCAGTTTCAAAGGGACGCTGCAGACGCTGGAAGCCTTTCAAGCTGAGATCAAGCACCTACACAACGCCGTATTACGCTTGCACTTTTACCAAGCCCTACTCGATGCAGTCGCGACACACCGTGTCGCTAAGCGACCCAACCGATTTGAACCTCGCTTACTAAAACGGCGACGCAAGAGAGACATGTACCTCAGTAAGTCAAGACAAGAGACCAAAAGTGAGATGCTCAAACGACTTAAATAAATTTACGTGCCATTCGTGACGCCCACCTGAGCAGTTTGGGCTGGAGTCGTTACATGCGGAGGAGGCGATCCCCGAATGCACGACGGAATCGAGACCATATCATTATGACTGCGAGTGCCGAGAGGCCCTCCGGCGACCCGCCAAATCAAATTGTTAGTCGCGTCGGCATGCCAAACCGAAGAGTGCAAACGTCATCGAGTCCCCTCAGTCTTGCCTCTCAAACTCTGCAGCTAAAGCTAGTCAGTCTGTGTCGAATACGGTTTATATCTTCTCACCTCGACTTGAAAGCAATACAGCTCGTCACCGCCGGTGACTCGCAGGCGACATCGCGGACCATGGCTCGGTGCCAGTCGCCGGTGCGAAGTTCTCGCGAATCACGATGAGCGTCACTCATACGCGTTCGCTGGCAATGAGTCGAATCATTAGAAAAAGACGAATAGGCTCAGCGAGGCCATGAATTGGCTGCGGCGGGTGCCATTTTCGAAGGGGCCGGAGCCGACGCCGGTGTCGGCAGCGAACCAGTCCCAGCGCAATTCAGGACGAAGCCAGACCTGTTCCGTGATCCGGTAGGTGCCGCCAATGTCGAGTTCGTTCCAAACGCCGGGCCCAGGTGCTGGAAACACGCGTGTGCCGTCAACGTCGTCGAACCACTCGTAGCGCATGCCGACGACGAGTTTGTCGTTGACTTCGTACGCGAGGTGGTTGACGAAGCTGTACCATATTGCGTCACCTCCGCGCGTTAGCAACGATCCGAATGTGCCAATCACATGTGCGTACACTTGGCTGTACGAACATTGAACGCGCCCCGAGAGAGACTGTAGGGAAAACCAGGTGAGCAGTGCGCCTTATTGCATTCAAAGTCAGACGGTGAAGGGGCTTGGGCTATGTGCGTTTTCATCATGATGGCTTAAGTTCAGGTGAATGAGATGTACCCATTAAGCCTTGGATTAGTGCCAGTAACAGCTTGTAGCAATGACGTTGCATTACAGACAAAGCATATATGCGACGAGATCTTCCTTCTCTTCCTTGGAGAGGTGCAGCTCCAGGACGAGATTGAAGAACTCCACGACATCGTGCAGCGTGGGGCAACGGCCGTCGTGGAGATAGGGAGGTGTATCTTTAATTCCCCGCAAAGGGAATGTCTTGATCGGACCCTCTGGTCGGCAGACAAAAAAACGCTCCAGCTTGAGGTCGTGCATGTAGTCATCGACAAAGGCTGGCCCATAGTGGCATTTTGCACACTGCGCTTTGCCGTGAAAGAGTTTTTCGCCGTGGAGTTCCTGCTCGGTTGCAAGCTTAGGAATCAGTCGCATCAGCGGATCGAGTTTCGGTGCCGGGGGATAGTCGATAATCGAGTTGAAATCACCCATGCGGTTGGTCACCTCGCGCTTCGCCGCCCGTGGGCCGATTGATTGCTGCATACCAGGGTCACCGTCGAAATATTCCTCGATCTCGGCAAAATGGTCCATGCTTCGCACGGAACGTTTGGAGGAAAGCTGCATGAGGTTATAGTTTCCTCGCATCGTCGGTGTGTCGACGCGCAAACGTGCCATGTTCGGGCGTGAGTCGGGGCCTAGTTCGAAGGCGCCATTGGTATGGCCGTTGACATGGCAGTCAAAACAGGCGACACCCCTGGAAGGCTTTTCTGTAATCCGATGGTCTGTGTGGTTGAACCACGTCGTAGGTGTCGGACGCAACAATTCTTTGAGGCCTTCCATCTGTTCCGGCGTCAGCAGCCCGTCGAAGATCTCAAAGAAGTTGTCCAAAGTCACTTCGCGACCATTGGTAACGTCGCCAAGTTCTTTGTGGGTGGTCAAGTAGAGTGGTGGCGGGAATTCGGGAAGGTAAGACTCAGGGATATCCATGTCGACATCAATGCGCTCATGCTCGGGATGTACACGGACCCATTCTCTGGGAAATACCATATGAGCCGTCGACTGGAGGGGATGAGCCAACGGTTTGTAAGGAAATATGTCCTGCTCGCGAATCTCCTCGACAGACATTGACGCCAGTTCCTCGAACGATTCAATTCCTTTAGGAGGCCGCACCACAGGTCCCTTCATGATGGGTTTGCCGCCAGACATGGTCGCATTGGGAAGCGGAGTTTCGGAGAAGTCGAATCGACTTTCCATATACGCCCGCACATTTTCCATCAGTTGCGGCTTCTGCTTGCGGTGGAAGTCTAACCACTGGTCGAATCGCATGGGAAGCACGGGCGAGCCGAAAGAAGAAACACCTCGTCCGTAATAACGCCATAAATCGAAGGGAGTTCTCATCCCTTTCTCGATAGTGGGATAGAGAGTCAATCCTTCTTCCACGTACGGCGGGGAAGCCGAAACTTCGCGGTAGCCATGGCGCTTACCTGTATCCGAGGCAACGTCTGAAGATGCAACGGCCACAAGCGTTACACTCTCGCGCTTGGTGTCGTCAACGATTGCGGCTTGAAGACGCCTTCCTGCCAGCTGAGGAACGCGACTCAAGTCTGTTCCTCGATACTTCTCGTAAGTAACAGTTATGCCGGCGAGTAGACCGATGACCGCGAGTGTCAGAATCGCTTTAGGCAAGTACTTTTTCATATTCGACTCTCTCTTGGGATTCTGGTGCTTGCTCTAAAGTCACTTTGGCAATTGCCTTTTCTTTCCGTCTCTCTGAGAAGATTTCCGGCATTAATACGGTCCAGCCCGCGGCAACAAACACAATGTTTTTGAAGATGTACTGCCCTTCAAGATTCGGCGCAAAAGGAGCGATTTTGAAAGTAAACTCTGGCAGCAAGAACATTGGCAGGAAAGTGCCAAACATGTGAAAAATGAACATCCCAAACACGAGACGGGGGAATAAATTAAAGACCAGTCCCAACCCGATCGCGCATTCAAGAATTGCCAGATAGAACTGAGAAGTTGTTGCGTCGAGAATGTTCATCGAGAACGCCATTACTGTCTGGGTTGCGATCAGCTCAGCGGGACTCAGGTCAGGGAAGAACTTAAGCAAGCCGAAGTGGAGATAGACATATCCCAACGCCAGCCTTAGGAAAGTCGGCGACCGATAGCTAGAGACCGTTTGGTCTAGCATAGTTCTACCCGTGGGAGCGAAGAGAAGGGAAAGAGACAAACTAAACTCTTACTGTCCAATCTACTCTGCGCAGAAGAACTGTCTGTCAGCTAAACCCGGATTTCGTTGTCGCTCGTTTACTACAAACAGGTCCCCGGTAGCAGTAGTTAGTTGGACATCCGACTATTTGACAACATCATGCTTGATGGCATAGCGGATGAGGTCGGCCGTGCTCGCGAGGTTTAGCTTTTCCATAATCCTGCTGCGATAGGTCGAAGCAGTACTGGTGGTGATGTCCATCTGTTTTGCACACTCCTGAAGGCTTTTCCCGGAGCCAAGCAAACGTAAGAAATCAAACTCGCGCTGCGACAGAGATTCCAGGCCAACCCGCTCGCGTTTCGGACGACGCAGATGCTGCAGCACTTCATCAGAGATCTTATGCGACAGGTATATCCGCCCTTGGCGGACGTTTTCGATTGCCTCGACCAGTTCGTCGACCGCCGCCGATTTGATCAGATACCCTTGCGCCCCGGTTTCAAGGACCCGGACCGCATAGTGAATGTTCTCGTGTACGGTCAGCACCAGGATCTTGATGTCTGGCACCACCTGCAACAGCTTCTCAATTACTTGCGGCGCGTCGTGGTTCGGCAAAGTGTAGTCCAAGACGATCACTTCCGGCCTGGCAGAGCGGGCCAGATCGAGTGCTTGGTCGCCATCACTCGCCTGAGCGACAATGGTGATCTTT
Organism: Planctomycetota bacterium; assembly: GCA_029259915.1. Classification (GTDB taxonomy): domain Bacteria; phylum Planctomycetota; class Planctomycetia; order Pirellulales; family Lacipirellulaceae; genus Bythopirellula. The sequence continues at coordinate 154,399 of JAJDED010000010.1, forward strand.
CCACTCTCTTCCAGAATGCGCGCCAGTGCCTCGCGAACCATTTCATGATCGTCGGCCAGCACCACGCGAACCGGTGAATTCAGGATGGACATGATATCGGTTAGGACTCTCCTAGTTCATGGAATCTAGAGGTGTCGACGAGCAAGGGTAACTCAACCAAGATGTGTGTGCCATGGCCGGGACTCGAGCTCACATTGAACCTACCATTCAGCAGTTCGGCACGTTCCCTCATCCCCAGGATACCAAGTCGAGTCGACGCTTCTAGATCTTTCATGTCAAAACCAACACCAGTGTCCTGGATGGAGATGCGAAACAGGTCATCGTCGCGATCCATGGTAAGTTCCGCTTTGCCAACCTTTGCGTGGGTCGCCACATTCGAGAGTGCTTCCGAGACAATACGATAGGCGTTTTCTCCAATCTTGCTGGGTATCTTATCCTGTTCAAACAACAAGTGCGACGTCACAGCCACACCGGTCCGCTCTTGGTATTCTGAAATAAGGCTTTCGACTGCATCCTTCAGACCTAGGTCGTCTAGCACACTAGGCCGAGCGCTTGAAGCGATTTCGTGCAGTTTACAGAGCAACTCGTCAGTCTCCTCGATGGCTCGATGCAAGAGCGAGTGTGCTTCGGCATCTGATTGTCTCCTCTCCAAAGATCCTAAGTCGAGCCGGATGGTCGTTACCAGTTGTCCGAGTTCGTCGTGCAATACGCGGGAAAGATTGCGTCGTTCAGACTCCTGCGCTTCCAGCAAAGCGCCAGACAGGTGACGCAGACGTGACTCTGATTCGGCTATGTGAAGTTCGTGCATTCGACGGATTTCTACTGATCTTGCCCAGTAAAACACCAGCAACGCGACGACGACCGTCACTCCCAAATACATGAGAAGCAGTTGATTCAACAGTCCCCGAGAATGTGCGTTAGCGACCGAGGAAGAAACACGAGAAACCAGTACAACGGAACCTAAATCCTGGTTCTTTGGCGTGGTCGACGTCTCAGCTTTTGCCGTAGACCATCGGAGTCCTGGCGAGAAACGCTGAAAAGTGAATATGTCGTTGCCTATGTGTGCCTGACCTGCATACAAGCGTTCCTGGCTCTCCCAAGCAGTGGGGAAGTCGCTGCGAAAACTATGCTGGTGATTTAGTAACCAACCCCATTCGTGCGTTGCATTGGGAGCTTGCAAATATTCTCCTACAGGATTTACCAGCATGGTTTCACCACGAAAACTGGAAGACATCTGCTTAAGTTGCGCAAGTAGTTGCGTGCCCAAGTAATTCAGTACCAATAGCCCCCGCTTTTCGTCAGACACATCGAACACAGGAGTTACGAATCGAATGACTGGTTCGATGGGCTGCTCGATTGTCCCGTGTTCCATGTTCAAATCGAACCGAGAAACAAATATCTCACCTTTGTCGAGAATCAAGGCTTGCTGGTAGTAGTAGCGAGACGCCTTTGACTGCAATTCACCTGGGGGTACGATCTCAGATTTTCCGTCGCGGAAATTGATGCGAACGGTTTCAAATCCAGTCACGTCAAGAAGTCGAATCTGGTCGTAAACTCCCTTCTTCAGAGCGAAGTTGACATATTCTTGTTGCAAGTTGTTCCGTGCACTACCGCTGTCCAACAGAAACTGCTGCAAGACATCTTGAGTTGCCAGGTACAGTAGATCAGACTCTACCGCTCGCAATTCAAACAGAAGCAATTCTCGCTGCAATTCCAAGACATGTCGCGCTTCTTGCTCCAATATCGTCCGTTGATTCGAGGTGTCCTGTCGATAAATCGCCATGATGAGAGTTGCAAAAAGCAGACTCGAAACAAAGAATGCGATAAGACTCCTGCGTAGAATCGCGAGTAGACACACTCGTTCAGATCGTGGATGGGGCATGCTGCGGCCGAATAGATCGATTTTCGGTCCTGGAGGAGTCTATGGACGGGAGATAGCTACGCAATGAGTAACCCAGCCTAAGTTACTGCAAGCGTTCGCAGCAGGACAATACCGCCCAGACCGAATCCGCTGTTAATGTGGGGAAAGCGCCCAGTACATCGCCGCTAGCCCTGTCACATTGGCGGTAAGAAGGACAATGAACGAGACGATATCTTTGAGACGACTTTGCATCGACATGATTACCCAAGTCAAGAACAGATGTGATTAGTTTCCAGCAATTCATTTTCAGCTCGGGAGCTAGAGATTGCTGTAGTAAAAGAAGCGTTCCGTTTGTAGCTAGTTTCCTACAATTGCCGACCATGAATCCACCTCCATTCAGAGACTTGGATTGCGATTTCCCTCTCTATGGCGTGAAATCACTCGTTGTCGTACTCTTCTGCCCGCAAGAAACTTGTGTGCCGTGGTTTCTGGAGCTGCTCTGATCAACTACCGCATCTTGGACTCACCAAATCCGTGGTGATCAAAAGAAACCTTTCGCATCGGCCTGTCGACGTTCCGAAGATCGCGTCTGAACACTACGAGTGGGTCACTCCAGACTGTCCGACTCAGAGAAGTTGCCAGAGCATGCCTGTAACATGCGGCCAAATTCAGTAGAATGGGAACTTGTTGAGCGGAACGCAAGGCTCCCTCGATATTTATCATTCATCACGTTCTATTGCGTAAGGATGGTGCTATGAGTGCAAAACTACTATTGATCGGATTGTCGACAACCCTTGCGATACTGGTGGGTTCGACGTCAGGTACGTTTGCCGCCGAGGCTAACACGCGCGAACATATCTTCGACGCGCTCGAGCGGCGTGAAACGTGGGGCACCAGCGGCACGCGAATCACGGTCCGTTTTTTTGGTGGGTTCGAGTTTACAAAAGACCAAGTTGCCGGCAAAGACTTCGTCAAGATCGGCTATGAAAAAGGCGTCCCGATGGGCGGCGAATTGACTCAGGCGCCACAAGACAAAGCGCCAACTTTCATGCTGTGGGCAACCAAAGACCCGCACAGTGGCAATCTTGACAAGATACAGATTATCAAGGGCTGGCTGCGCGACGATGGTGAGATGCAAGAAAAAGTATACGACGTTGTTTGGTGGGGTGATCGCCAAACCGACGCCAACGGCAAGCTGCCGCCCGTCGAAAACACCGTCGACACAAAGACGGCCACGTACCAGAACACGATCGGCGCCGCCGAGCTATCCGGCCTCTGGACGGACTCGGATTTCAAGCCGAACGAGCGAGCCTTCTACTACGTCCGCGTCCTCGAAATCCCCACGCCGCGCTACAGCACCTACGACGCGGTCCGTGCCAGCTTATCGCTCGTCGATAAAGTCCCCGCCACCATCCAGGAACGCGCGTGGACCTCGCCGATTTGGTATTCGCCGGCGCCACAACCCTGACCGTCACGAAACAACGCTGGTTCTCGCTGTAAGCTCCAAGGCGCAATAGCTGCTCAGTTTGCGCGAGTGCGCGTAGGTCACCCTACCACGGCAGCATAATCAATAACTTCATCGGTCACATCGACCTGCTTCACGAAACGGACGCCGACCAGTTAGACGCCTTGCCATCAAGTCGATGACGTCAAGAGCTCGATTTCGGACCGAACCGAAACTAAGTCGAGTATCCCCGGCTGGATTCGAACCAGCAACCTTCGGCTTCGGAGGCCGACACTCTATCCAATTGAGCTACGGGGACGCGTTGCGTTTAAGCCTATGATAATAGCGAGTTTGGCTTTTTTTGGTAGTAGCAAGTGTGCGACCGACAGTCGGTTCTGGAAGCCGACTAGCATTCATCGAAATCGTTTAGAAACAAGGGGTCTCAAGCTATTGCGATAGGTTTAAGTCGGGCTGGCATGGAAATTCAGTCGCTAGTTTCATTGAGCAATGACTTCAGTGTCGTTTTTATCTTCAACCACTCTTTCGAGGACGCGACTAAGAGGCCGTCTGGACCAATGAGAAAATACGTCGGGACCGAGCTGATCGCCAGTTGGCGAGCCATGTCCGAATCGTCACCCAGATAGTTTTGCGACCAATTCCAAGCGCCGCGCTGTGCGATTTGTTTCGCTTGGGCCGTCTCTTTGTCGATATTCAGTCCCACAAATGTGATCGGCTGATCAGACAAGCTTTTGAAGGTGGCCTGCACGTCGGGCATGTGCTCAATACATGGAGCGCACCAACTCGCCCACACATGCATCAAAACGTAGCGCCCCTTCATTTGCTGAACGGTGCGTTCTCGACCGCTTGAGTCGGTAAATCTGTAAGCTTGCATACTCTCGCCCACGCGTGGACCGGACCGGCATTCTACTTCGATAACGCCAAGGTCTTTTGTTCCAGAAGCCTGATCCGACTCCGTGACTTCTACGGTGACTACTTTTTCGCCCACGGTTTCAACTAAGCAGCCGACTGGTTGTTCATACAATTGAAGCACGAGGTCATATCTTCCTGGCGGCACGCCACTGACATGCAATTGACCCTCGGGCGTGAGTTTGACGAAATAGTACTCACGCGTCGCGAGCCAATCGGCGTATCCTTGGTCAAGAAACCAAGAGGATTGGACACGATCATTCGGATCGAAACCCAGACTTAGAACATCGGCCGGCAACTCGATTCCGCGATCACGTGAGATTAAGTAGTTCAGAGACCATTGCTTACTGAGTTTTGCGTCACCACGCCCGGTCGCCACAACTTGGCCAGTGACAGCAATTCCTTCACCCCCAAGCTTCAGGTTTCGATGTTCACCCGGATTCAGATCAAGTGGCACTGAGAGACTGGATGTCAACGGCGAATCACGCCAAGGACCCAGTAAAGCACGAATACTGCCCGCGATGGGTGGAAGCCGTTCAAACTCGAAGTGGCCGTCCGCATCGGTTTTCGTGTTGTACAAATCTTGAAAACGAGGCTCTCCAAGTTTCCCGCTGGGAACGGGAAAGAAGAAGATCGATTGATCGGGAACCGGCTTACCCGCTTGCAGCAAGCGGCCGGAAACCATGGCCCATGATTGTAACCGAATGGTTCCGATTGCCTCATCTGGTTGCCGAAGCACTTCGGCAAAACCTAATTCATGGGTAACGCGAATGCGAACTGGTTCTGATGTAGCAGCCAATTGAAATCGACCAGCAGACGAAGTTGCGACGCTTCGCCCGCTCCAACCAACTTCAGCATTTCGCATGCTAGGCACGCTGCTCGGGGTACCCTCAATTACGGCGGCGGACGCCACCGGTTTTCCCTGTCCATCGACCACCTTTCCCGTGCGAGCCGCCGCGGGCTCCAGTGCAAAGTCTTGCGTCACTCGGCCATCGCGGAGTTCAAAAGAGCCCTCACCGATTGCAGTCCGATAGCCGTCGGCATCAATACGAACTTGATACCGGTAGTTTCGCTCAGCGTTGTCCGCCAAATTGACTTCATATTTGCCATCCCGACCTATTACTTCATCATGAAAAGCCGTACTGAGAAACTTGGGCCGAAACACCGTGATAGGAACCACACGGAATTCCTTGATCGGTTTCCCGGTCATCGCATCGGTAACCTGGCCAGTTGCGACAAGCAATGGTAGGAGTTTGACAATGTGCTCGGTGTCATTCGCAACCAAAGTGACCGTGTCGGAAGAGAATCCCCTTGCCGATATCCGATAAGTCACCCCGTCGGCCGGAGCTCCGTCCCATACGAAAACGCCTTCATCGTCTGCGTTACGTGGAATTCTGGAATGAAACACACTAGATTGCCCACCGTTGAATACTGGCTCAACACTCAGCCAACTTCCAACATGGAAATATGCATTGGGAATGGGCGTGCCGTCAGGATCGACAACCTTCACAGTAAGACGTTTTCCGGGCTTCAATTCAAAATTTAGGTCCGTCATCGTACTCGCCACAGTTACCGTGCGATGCTCTGGCAGAAAACCTTGACCGATAACTGTGAAAGGATGTTTGCCCTGCGGCAGCGGACTTGTTTCGAAACTTCCCGAGTCGTCAAGATTCGTTTCAAATTCTTTGGCATTGCCGTAAGCGACGTGCCGCCAAACTACATATCCATTTGTCACTGGGTTCCCAGAAGAATCGACAACCGTACCGGTGACCCGCTTGCCTCGGCTAAGCACGATTTTTGCAGTCCCATCGCGGAGCGTCGCGGTAGTTATGTGCTGTTGGCTTTGCAGTTCGCCATATTCGCCATCGCTGGCGTAGTCCATGTGGGTAAATTTTAACCGAAACTTATAGTCGTTTTTACCAGTCTGCGCTGGCGCATTGTTTATCTGCCACTTTCCATCCTTATCTGTATAAACGGGCCCCTCGAAAAAATCTTCGTCGGTCAACCCCCTACTGATCATAGATTTAGGATTCACACCCCATCCCGGTTCAGAAACTTCGACGCTTACATCTACCGTCACACCCGAAACAGGTTGCCCACTTTCGTCGATCACTGTACCGCTTAGTTTTGTTCCGCTAGCTAACTGGAATTCATATCGATCGGGAATCAGTTTCCCTTCCTCGTGTTTGCCCATTCCAAAATTGACAAACTCGGGAACATAACCGGGTTTGCTTGGCCACAATCTGAGAATAAGCAACCGGTGTGGGAGCTTGAGATTGACGACGCCATCTGAATTCGCGATGTATTCTTTGGGAACCTTTTCGCCTTGGTATCCCTTTGTGTACCAGACGCCTATGTACAACTTCGCCCCTTCGAGGGGCTGGCCTTCTTCGTCCGTAATTCGAACTTCCATCGTGCGGAAGTTGTCGCTGGGCTCAGCTTCTCCCTTTTTTACGTCTGCGGGCGGGGTCTCGTCTTGAGCTTTAGCAGGCAGTGCCTCCACAACATCTGCTGTAGAGAGCTGGTCGGCTTTTGATTGCAACCGCATCGAACCAATGAGCAGCACAAATGCCGCTGTCGCCATAAACAAAAGTCGAGCCGCCTTGCGAGTCAACGAAACGTGCGACCGTGCTTTGTCGAGTATCGCCGAGAACGTGTATGTGCTCATGTCATCTGCCTTCTTTGCAGGCTGCAAAATCATCGCGGAAACAATTTACTTCTCTCCCGCGACCACTTCACCGATGTTTTGTGCATGATCGCGTACGCGGGCATAAGCATTGAGTGCTCCCAGAAACGCGACACTGATCTGCGGTGCAATGGTCTCCGTGGAAAGGTCTGCAAGGTGTTGGCGCCGCAGTTTCTTGATCTGATCACGAATGCTTTTGCTCTGGCTGTCAAGCTTTGCGTAGGCATTGGGATCCCGGTCGCGGTACGCTTGGTTAATCGCTTCGACGTATCCGAGCACGAAGTCGTGCAATTGGCCTAGTCCCTTTCGCTGCTTATTGCTAAGCCGCAAACTGTCTTTGCGTAGTCGCTGGTCGAATGTGAGGATGCCATCGAGATAATCGCTGACCGATTCGTACTCGTCAGCCAGCCGAAGTTGTTGGCGGCCTTCATCCGCAACCGAGTGCGGCACATTTCCTGAAAGCAAATTTGTCACAAATTGTGTGACTTCATCCTGAACGGTGTCGAGAACCTTTTCCCGATGCCTCAAGCGGTCAGTAATTTCACTGTCCGGCTCGTCTTGATTGATAAGCGTTTTCAACCACTCCAACATCTTCACGCAGCCGTCGCCCATTTTCAGAATCTCGTTCCGCGACTGTTCGATGGCCAGCGCCGGCGTGTCGAGCATGCGTACGTCGAGGTCGGTGAGCTTTGGCTTTTCTTTGAACGCCTTGGCCGGCACCACGCGTTCCAGGAACCGGGCAAGCAGCGGGAGAAGAGGCAGGAACAATAGTGTATTAACAATGTTGAACACGCTGTGTGTGGCGGCAATCATCACTTTTGTGTCGGGATAGGTCGCAATTTGACGGCCGTCGACCTTTTGCATCACGACGCGCGTCACATCGCCATCGATAACTTGTTGAATAAAGCCGATATACCATTGGAAAATCAGCGTGATCCAAAACACGCCGGCTAAATTAAAAATTACATGGAAATAGGCTGCCCGACGGGCGTTCGTGGTTGCACCAAGCGATGCGAGATACGCTGTGATGGTTGTTCCAACATTCTCTCCTAAAACGAGTGCCGCGCCTGTTTCGTAGGGGATAACTCCCTGCACCGAAAGTGCGATGGTGATGCCCAACGTTGCAGAGGAGGATTGCACCAGCACTGTTAGAATGCATCCCACCAGTGCGCACCCAAGCACACCCAAATAGCTGTGGGCTTGGAACTGGTGAAACCAAGCTTCGAAGGCAGGTATTTCTCGAATGATGGCACAAGCATCTTTCATCAACTCCAGCCCAAAGAAAACCATGCCCACGCCCATGAAGAACATGGCCCAATATCGCCAGCGGTCGCCCCGCGAGAATAAATAAATGAAGGCCGACAATCCCAGCAGCGGGAGTCCGTACGCGCCCACTTTCAAAACTAGAACCCATCCTGTGATGGTGGTACCAATATTGGCGCCCATAATCACGCCAATTGCCTGCGAAAGCGACATCACGCCGCTGTTGACAAACCCGACAACCATCACGGTGGTCACGGAACTGGATTGCACAATGCAGGTGACCAGCGTTCCAACGCCGGTAGCCATGAGGCGATTGTTCGTCACGGCTCCGATCATTCGCCGTAGTTCGGTGCCCGCCACCGCCTGCATCCCTTCAGACATGTTCTTCATGCCCAGCAGGAATATCCCCAATCCACCGATGATCCCGAACATTAACTCGGTATAGCCTGATGCGTCCATGTTGCCGTTCTTGCGCTGATCTATAGGAAGGACTGAAAGCGAGACATTCTAACCGCGGTCGTTTCAATTGGAATGGCTGAAGAAAAATCTCTAGCCGGGCGGCCAAGTCATGCTTCTGCCGCCGAGGAGGTGGAAATGTAAATGCGGGACTTCTTGTCCTGCGTCGGCGCCGCAATTGGCAACCACGCGATAGCCGTTCGTCAGCTCTAACTGCTCCGCAACCTGGCGAATCACGAGCCACAAATGGCCGAGCAACTCCGCGTCCTCTTCGCCAAGCGCGTCGACCGACGGAATCGGTTTCTTGGGGATCACCAACACGTGCGTTGGCGCTTGGGGCGAGACATCGCGAAACGCCAAACAGCGATCATCCTCGAAAACAATGTCGGCGGGGATCTCGTGATCGATGATCTTTTGGAAGATTGTCTTGCTCATGGCAGTGCCTCGTTAGTCGAGAGTCAAGAGTCGAGAGCCAGAGGAACGCTCCCGAATTTTCTGGCTCTAGACTTTTGTCTCTGGACTCTTGTCTTCTTTATTCAAGCTGAGCGGTCTCAATGGCTTCGTCGGGAAGCATCACAGGGATTTCGTCCACTACGGGATAAAGCAGATCGCCCGCTTGGCGTAATAAACCGCTGTCAATTTGCCGTTTGATAATTTGGCCGCTCAGATTTCTGATCCGCCCCACAGAAATACCGTGATTGATCCGCTGGACCAAACGCGCGTCTGCAATTTGCAGCGGACTATGGTCGTGTGGGCAACGCAAAATTTTAAGTAACTCTGGATCGATCAAAACGTATCTCGGAACGATTCGGAAATGCTAGCACTCTCCCCTTCTCAGTGGGGGGAACCGACATTGTAGATGCATGAATGCATTGCTGCTAGCGGCCCCTCTAAAGTGCGGAAAGCGGAGAGTTAAGAGCAGAGTGCTAAGAGCCGGAGGGGATTCCTACTTGTTCTTCTGGCTCTTAGCTCTCCGCTAGCTGACACAAAAATCTTTATAGGTCTCTTTTTTTATCGCTTCAACTTAGCCGCGATCTTATAGATCGCCAGAGCTAGCAATCTAAAGATCGCGGCTGGACTGGCTGATGATTGCTCGGTTCGCGAGCCGATAACAGTGAAGTGTATTACCAATCCCTCGAGACAAAGTCCCAGCGATCTGCCCCTATGGACAGATTGTTGGGGGGACGATTTCTCAGCTTTCTTCTACCAAAGACTGCTGTTTGCTAGCAAAGGGCTCTCCGGACAGAACTTTTTTGGACTAGAAATCGCCGAGGTGAAAAAAGTTATGAAACATGCACTACGATCGACCAGCGTTCTGCTGGCATTGGCTCTGGGAATGAGCTCTCAGTTTTCTCTGGGACAAGACGTCACCTACGAAGAACGAGACGGCGTACGCTATCAGGTCACACGCCGTCTCGCGCAGCGCCAGGTGCCGGTCACGGTCATGCAAGACCGGCAACAGACGGTTTATACCCAGCAAATCACGACCAACAACGTCAACCATCAGCAACTTTATTGTGTACCGGTGACTCAGTATCAACTCGTCTCGCAAATGCGGGGACGTTGGAATCCTTTTGTCACACCCTACTGGACCCACAGCATGAAGCCCGTGACCACCTGGCACCAGCAGTTGGCCAATGTGCAAATTCCTGTGAGCCGCGTCGCGTGGGTTCCACAGACGACCACTTCACAAGTACCTGTCACCGCGTATCGCACAGCCGAAGAGGAAATCGTCACCCGCGTTGCGGTGGACGAACCACGTAGTTTGGCCAGTGCCCAGCCTCTTTCCTCCTCGAGACCGGTTACCATTGCTGCCCGATCGAGCATCTCGACACCGCTGGGCGGCGTGGCTTTAGAAAACGATCCACCACGGCAAGCCTCTGGTTGGCAATCGCCGCCAGGTTCGCGATACCGGTAAACACTTGTCTTGAGGTTCGCTAAGCCGCAAGCGGCTGTTGCCGAACAAGGATGTTGGACACATGGGGGGGAGAAAACCGAGCAATTCGAGCAAGGTTCTGCTCTGTTGTGCCGTGGTGCTACTAGTTAGCTCATTGGTGGGCTTGAGGAATGCGCGAGAACCGCAAAGCGATAAATCGCCCAAGACTACATCTATTACGTTGAATACCGAACAGTTGGAAGCCGATCTGGCCCGGGCAGGCTGTCCCGGCTGGATTGTGCTGGCCAGCGAAGGCGAAGCGGCTCTCACCGCGTCAGGGCAATCTCCGATCACCCGCACTTCGCACACGGAAAGTCAGCCGTCGCATCGCGTGCCACGGGTGAAGTACTCCGTTCCCTTGCGAATCGCAAGCTTACCGCAGAGCAATAAAGCATTCCGCGTAGCGCAACTTTCACCCGGTTCGGCAGACGATCCCGACGATCTGTTGGACGGCATGCCCGACTTACTAGCAGTTCCTGACAAAGAAGAATCGGAAACAGAGGCGGAAGCTGAACCAACGGAATCTGTCGAAAACGCTGAGCAGCCGTCTCCGGATCCTGTGGAAGAGGCCCCCGCGAAAAGCAAGCCTGAATCAGTCGCAACAGAACCGGTAACTGCCGAACCACCTAATGTGGAAATCGAGCCCAAGCCGATCAACGAACCCTTGTTCCCCGTTCCCGGGGGCGGGTTGCCTGTGGAAGTTCCATTTGCTCCGCAGCAGCCCCAGCCAGCGCCAGCTATCCCTCAACCGGAAGCAATCACTCCTCCAGCGCCAAAGCCCGAACCGGAACCGGTGCCGGCTATAGAACAAACGCCGTTCACCCCGCCGCCGGCGCCCGCTGCACCGCATTCTCTTCCGTCGTCCTCCAACGGTTCGCATTGCGAATTTGTTGCCGACTCGCTTTATCCGACGGCAGAAGCCTGTTCGAAATGTCACGAAAAGATCTACGACGAATGGCGGGGATCGAGCCATGCTTATGCCATGGTTTCGCCCATGTTTCATAAGTTCGAGCAAACGATCAACGATCTGTCGCAAGGAACCGTCGGCTATTTTTGTTACCGATGCCATTCGCCGGCAGGAGTAGCACTGGGTATCTCGCGAGCGGCGCCTTTGTGGGAATTGCCGGAGGTGGCCCTTGAAGGAGTGACCTGTGTTGCTTGCCACCGCGTGAACCAGCGTTATGGAAAAGTGAACGGCGAGCGACGCATCGAGCCCGGCGGAATCCACGATCCGGTCTACGGCCCGATTGGCGGCAGCGGCGTTGCGGAAGTGATCTCCCAAAAAAGTCATTACAAAGTAAAAACCTCTCCGCACGAACAGGGCCCGGGGCAAGATATCCACACCGCGGGATTTTGTTTCGAGCAGCTCAGCAAGCCGGAGTTCTGTGTTTCGTGCCATCAAGTGGCGGTCCACCCGGGCATCAAGTTGGAAGTGGTTTGGGAACAGTACCGTGCTTCGCCCGCGTGCAAAAAGGGGATTTCCTGCCAGGACTGCCACATGGGCCGAATTCCCGGCGTGCCAAGTGGCTACGAAGTTGGCGCAGCGGCGGAGATCGACAACAAAGTCGTCCACGCCCAGCGGAAGCATGCCAACCACGTGTTTTACGGGCCGGGATACTCGATCGCCCACCCGGGAATTTTCCCACTCAACCCAAAAGCAAAACGTTGGTCGATTCGCGATTGGCTGCAGTTCGACCACCGCGCAGGTTGGGGCACCGAGGAATTTGAATCGTCGGTCGCGGCGGGACAAATCCGGCCGTGGTTCCCGCCCGCTTGGGCCGAAATCGACGACCGCTACGATGCCCGTGAAATCATCGAAGCAAATCTCAATAAGCTTTCCGAGAAAACCGTTCTCCGACAACAACTCATGGAAAACGGTTCGCACGTAGACGGACCCTATTTCGACACGCCGCTGGTCCGCGGGCAAGATCTCAAGTTTCACTACGTCATGACCAACACCAACGAAGGGCACAACCTGCCCAGCGGTTCGCTGGGTGCGCAGCCGCAGTTGTGGGCCAATGTGGTATTGATCGGCCCGCGCGGCAATCGGCTTTGGGAATCAGGTTACACCGACCGTTGGGGAGACGTGGCCGACATCCATTCCGAAGATGTTCGCCACAAACGAATCCCTTACGATTGGCAACTGTTCAACCTGCAAACCATGTTTTTGATTTCCGGCGCTAAGGGAACCGACCGCGAGTTCTTTTTGCCCATAAACTTCGACATCGACCAACTTCCCTATTTGCGTCCGGGAGCACAGCCCATTTCGGTCATCAACCATCCGCCCTTCATTCGCATGGAAGGTCGATCGCTTGCGCCACTCGGTTCACGACGGATTCCCTACCGAATTCCGGCAGAGCTGATGTGCAAACCGGGCAACTATCGGCTCTCGTTCCGACTGCGCAGCCGTGCCGAACCGATTTACTTCATGCGATTCGTCGGTTCCACCACCGAAATGCAACGCACCATGAACGAGTGGATGGTCAACTTCCACCAATCGTCGGTCGAATTCACTGTGAGATAGATTTGAAAAAAAATGAACCGCCAAGATCGCCAAGGACGCCAAGGAAATACAAAACATATTCATAACACAAACACATTTATCTGTAGGTCAGGTGCGGCACCTGACAATCACATAAGTAAAACGTTTCACCCATGAAATCCACATTGCCAATTGTTGAAGCATTCAACGCAGCCCGTCGGTTCGGGATTGTGTTTGTCGTTGCGCTCGGTTTGGCAGCGGTTGGATTTGTCAGGCTGAGCTTCGGCGAGGTTGTCGAACAGCATTGGTTCGCGCAACCGGGGGAAAACGAGTTGCGATGCCTACCGCCGGTTGTCGAGCCGCGCGAATGCCGGACGTCACTGTTGCCGGGGACGGTTGACGGCTGTCATGAATCGTCGCTGTTTGGTCGTCCGGAAATCACCCGCGTCGTGATCGGACCGCCATTGCTCCGCCACACGCCGACATGCGAAACCACGCCAGGGCATGTCTCGCCGCCAGCGGCTCCAGGTTTCATACGCAAACCAGTCCGCTACGGCGTGGTTTCGCCGGTAGCACCGGGGGTTGTCTCGTCCCATGCACCGCCGTGGGAACAATTGCCGACACCGGCAGAACTCGACGGCGGCATCTTGCAGGCGGTTCCTCACCGCAGCGATTGCCACAGTTGCCCCGCTCCCTACCGCTCCGACGATTTTACTCCCGACCCGTTTTATGACCATTTCAGTTGGGATGCCTGTGCGGAAATCGATGTGTACGGCGGGAAATATCTCAATCGGGTGCAACGACCTGCGTTCGAGTGGGGCGTTCCTTTGTATCTCAACGGAATTTTGCCTCGCTCCGGCACCGCGTTGGGAACGACGAATCTCACGCAGCCCAAGTTTTATGTTTATGGCGACTACCGCTCGGCAATTGCTTACAACGACAACGGGGCAAACGAACAATCGATTTGGGCCAATCGGCTGAACCTGGAAATCGATTTTTGGATCACCGCCACCGAACGGTTCCACATGTTTTGGGGCCCACTGGACGAACGCAACGAATTCTCCAGCGCAGTGTACGACAACGGTCGCGTCGACTTCAACGACGCTTGGGACGGCTGGGACGAGCGGACTGACACGATGTTTTTCGAAGGCGACCTGGGCTATTTGCTCGGCGGATTCAAAGGAATCGAAGCGCCGTTCGACATGCCATTTGCCGTCGGCCTGATTCCTCTGTTGTTTCAAAACGGCGTGTGGATCGAAGACGCCTTCGTGGGTGCCGCGGTCACCATCCCCGCGCGCAACCACCCGGGGCTCGACTGGTCGAATTTCGATACGACGCTGTTCGTTGGGTTTGACGAAATCACGAATAACCGCGCCTTCGGCGGCGACAACGAGGCGGCTAACCTGGTCGGACTCACGACATTTATCGAACGGCGCGGTGGGTACATCGAATTCGGTTATGCGTTTGTCGACGATGGCGAAAACCTGGGGCGGAGCTTCCATAGCATTGGTGCTTCGTACACGCGTCGGTATTTGAATTTGGTGTCCAATTCGGTGCGCGTGCTGGCGAATACTGGCCAAGGCGGGCCGCACGACCAGCGCCCTGCCGACGGCGTGTTGCTGCTGTTGGAAAACAGTTTCCTCACCCGCAATCCGTATAACGTAATTCCATACGCCAACCTGTTTGCCGGCTACCGCACGCCCCGACCCGCGGCACGGCTACAGGGACCGCTGAAAAACACCGGCATCAATTTCGAGTCGGACCTGCTCACCGGTTTTCCGTTTTTAGACGACACAGGGAACAACACCTACGGCGGGGCAGTCGGCGTTGATTTATTAGGCCACAGTTTTGAACAACAACTGATCCTCGAATTTGCGTTCCTGCAAACCTACGACGACCCAGCCAGCCGCGTTGCTCCCGGCGATCAATACGCGGTGGGCGCCCGCTATCAAAAGCCGCTGAGCCACACGCTCATTTTCCGCGCCGACGCCATGGTCGGCTGGCTCGAGAATAGCGAAGACATCTCCGGGGCACGGATCGAACTGCGCCGGAAGTTTTAATCGGAATTCCTCGCGCTCTGGCCAGCGAAAACCCGATAAACTCCGATAGGGGAACTCGTCGGATGAGAGCATCAATTTCAATTCTTACCATTGCGCTCACTCTGCTAGCAGGCTGCGCGTCTGCGCCGGAGTTGGTGAAGCTTCCCCAGGTTGCCGTCCAGTCGGCCATTCCTGTTGCTGAGGCCGAGGCTGCCGTAGTGTTGGCCAGATTCGCCGAGCCTATCCCCGCGAAAATTGAACAGCCCGAGTCTGTTGAAATCGAGCCCGAGGCAAAGTTGCTGGCAGCGCTCTCTGACGAATCAGCTAACGAAGAAGGTCTGACGCTGGCGATGCTGGAACAGCTTGCACTGGCGAACAACCCGACGGTGGGACAGGCGGCCGCCAAAGTACGCGCGCTGCGGGGCAAGCGGTGCCAAGTTGGCTTGCGGCCGAATCCGACGGTGGGTTACTTGGCAGGCGAAGTCGGCAACGAAAACACGGCCGGCCAACAGGGCGGATTCGTCGGCCAGGAATTCATTACTGGTGGCAAGCTCGAAAAAAATCGGGCTGTCGTCTCGGCAGAAATCCACAAGGCGCAGCAGTTGCTTGCCGCCACTCGGCAGCGAGTGCGCACCGACATCCGATTGAGCTACTATCGGGCGCTGTTGGCACAGCGTCGGGTCGAACTGGCTGCCGAACTTGCGGATGCAGCTAGTTCAGCCGTCGAAGCGTCGGAGCAGTTGCTCGCTGCTCAAGAGATTCCTCAAGCGGCACTGCTTCAAACCGAAGTCCAACATCAAACTGCCTTGCTGCTCGAGCGTACTGCTGACAACGAACTGGCGGCCGCTTGGCGTCAGATTTCGGCGGTGGTGGGCAGCAGCGATTTCCCCGCGCAAAAGTTGCAAGGAGACGCCACACAGTTGCCCAGCGAGCTCGACTGGGAAGAAACCTTATCGCATCTCACCGTGTCGAGTCCCGAGATCGCGGCAGCGGTTGCCGAGTTGAGCCGCGCACGTCGCGCGCTTCGCCGTGCCTGTGTCGAGTCGGTTCCGGACATCAACACTCAGGTGAGTGTGCAATTCGACGACGGCACGAACGACACGATCGCCAGTGTGCAAGTTGGCGTTCCCCTACCCCTTTGGAATCGCAACCAAGGGGGCATTTCTCAGGCGCAGTCGGAAGTCTCGATGGCATCGCAAAACATCGACCGGGTCGAACTCGACCTCAAACAACGGCTTGCGAATGCCTTTCTCGAGTACGCCGACGCCAAGACCCAAGTCGAAACCTATACGATCGAGATCTTACCCCGCGCAGAGCGAACTTTTTCTCTTGTTCAGCAAGGCTATGCAGCCGGGGAAGTCGGCTATCTCGACCTGCTGGCCGCACAGCGCATCTACGCGCAAACCAATCTGGCCTATCTCGATGCCCTTGGATCGCTCTGGAAAAATTGGACAAAAATCGACGGACTGCTGCTCGACGACAGTTTGAGTGGAGAGGCCAGAGGTCAGAGGTGAGAGGACAGGGAGCAGGATGAAAAAAACCATACAGATTGCTGATTTCTTTCTGACCTCTGACCCCTGTCCTCTGCACCTCCTTGCTATAATGGCAACTGTCTACACTGGCACAAGGAGTAGCCGCGATTCTATAAATCGCAGGCACCGCAGATTATTGACCCCCGGGTGAGGGGGAAATGCACGACTTGACCTGGACTCCTCTAGAGCCTTTCGCAATACTTCCTTTTCCCATTCGACTTTTTTGGAACATCCACCCATGAACCGTTTGATCACGATAATCACTGTCGCGGCCATTTCGGTTCATGCGCTTTGGGGTTGCTGTCATCATCAGCTCGAAAACGTCGCGGGCACCGCGGCGGAACATTCCGTCTGCTTTCATAACGGGCACTCCCACACTAGCCACGGTGTGCAACAAGATTGTTCCACGAACTCAGAGGGGAATCGGCATCCTCCCTGCAACGACGAGGATTGCTGCTGCCGATTGAAGTGTCAGTGGTTGACTTCTCCAACCGGTCGCGATTTAGCGCAACCGGGTATTTCTGCACAGGCATTTACGACCATTGATCTCGCCTCCGCACAATCGGCTGGCGAAGTCTCTCTGAACGGCACCAAGGCAACTCTCGATTCGATCTGTGCGCACCCGGTGCGCATGCATCTTGCCTTGAACGTGCTGCTGATCTGATGCCGGCGCCTCTCGCCGCTTTGCGTACGCTTCGCAAATCATTGCGGAAGTGCGCGGCTCACGAACTGTGTTTTCCAGATACGTTGAATCCTACTAGGAACTATTTCCATGTCTCAAACAGAACCCAAATCTCCTCTTCGCCGAGGCCCCTGGATACTGATCGTGGTAGCGGTCGGCATAGCTGCGATCACGATACTGGGCCGAAGTGTTTGGCTGCCTTTGATTGAAAAAAGCGATAGCCAAGCCGACCATTCCGTGGCATTGGCGGACGACCATCACGATCACGGTAGCGATGATCCCCATCATGAAGGCGAAGACCACGACCATGAAACCGACCATCACGCGGAAGATGATCACGATCACGAAAGTGATCATCATGAGGGCGACGGTCATGACCATGACGCTGACGATCACCATGATGAGGGCGATGGACACGATCACGACGCCGAAGATCACCATGATGAAGGCGATGGACACGACCACGACGCTGACGATCACGACGACCATGATCATGCGCACGAAGATCACGTGACGGTCCACATCAGCGAAAATGGGCTGAAAAATATCGGCTTTGTACCGTATGCCGTCGAGCCGACTCTGTATGATAAAAAACTTCGGCTGCCTGCGATTGTGGTTGAGCGTCCTGGGCGCTCGCAGCTGCATATCACGGCACCGCTGACCGGTATTGTCACCGAGATTCATTCGGTCACGGGCGAGGCGGTCGAGCCTGGGCAGCCCCTTTTTGAAATGCGTTTGACGCACGAAGAACTCGTTGCTGCGCAGCGTGGTTACTTGCGTAATGCAGAGAACCTGGATGTCGTAAATCGTGAGATCAAGCGACTAAGTGCCTTGGGGGAGGGCGTGATTGCTGGCCGACGTATTCTTGAACAGCAGTACGAAAAGCAAAAGCTGGAGGCGTCGCTCCATGCGGAAGAGCAGGCGATGCTCCTGCATGGCATCACCCAACCACAGATCGACGAGATTCTCGAGACCCGACGCCTTTTCCGATCGATCACTGTGCGAGCACCCGAGCATGCGCATGGCTGCGATCGTTGCAGGACGCCTCATCCGTTTCAAATTCAGCGGCTTGGCGTTGCCCAGGGAGAGCAAGTCGAGGCGGGGCACGAACTGGGAGTGCTCGCCGATCATTGTGAATTGCACATCGAAGGAATGGCCTTTGAAGATGATGCCCCGCTAATCCGACAGGCCGCGCAGGCAGGCCGTGAGGTCACAGCAAAACTCCTGGCAGGTAATACACCAAGCCCTATGTTAGCCGGTCTGGAGGTACTCTATGTCGCCGATCAAATCGATCCCAACACGCGGGCATTCAAAGTTTATTTGAGCCTGCCTAACGAGATGGCTCTCGACAAAACGACCACTGCTGGCAAAAGGTACATCGAATGGGTTTACAAACCGGGCCAACGAATGCAGCTCCGCGTGCCTGTGGAGACTTGGGAAAACCAACTGGTGTTGCCCACCAGCGCCATCGTCGATGAGGGAGCAGAAGCCTACGTTTATCGCCAAGAGAGCGACCACTTCGACCAGGTGCCGGTACACGTGCTTCATCGCGATCAAGATTCCGTAGTCATCGCCAACGACGGAGCGCTGTCGCACGGCGATGTTGTCGCCGGTAGCGGCGCCTACCAAATGCACCTGGCACTCAAAAACAAATCCGGCGGCGGAATCGATCCCCATGCAGGACATAATCACTGAGGGATGAGGAGTAAGGGGCGAGGATCGAGGGATTCTCAATCCTCGGCCCCCACCCCTCGATCCTCGATCCTAAATCCTCACCCCTCGATCCTCCGCTATGTTGACTTCCATCATTCGCTTTGCTCTTTCCAACCGGTTGTTGGTAATCTCTTGTGCCGTTTTGTTGTTGGGATTTGGCACTTGGCAATCGCTGCAATTGCCGATCGACGTGTTTCCCGACTTGAATCGGCCTCGGGTTGTCGTCATCACCGAAGCCCACGGCATGGCTCCCGAGGAAGTGGAAACCCTCATCACGTTTCCGATTGAATCGGTGCTTAACGGAGCGACGGGGGTTCAAGCAGTGCGCACTTCGTCGGCGATTGGCATGTCGGTGGTGAATGTCGAATTCGATTGGGGCACCGACATCTACAACGATCGGCAGGTGGTTGCCGAGCGACTCGCTTTAGCTGCCGACAATTTGCCGCCCGACGTGAAACCACAATTGATGCCCATCTCGTCGATCATGGGACAGATCATGATCCTCGGAATGGTTTCCGAGGGGAAAACTTCCCCGATGGAAATGCGCACTCTGGCCGACTGGGTGGTTCGGCAGCGGCTGCTCACGATTCCCGGGGTTTCCCAAGTGATCGTCATGGGCGGCCATCGCAAGCAGTACCAAGTACTCGTGGACCCCGACCGGCTGGTACGCTATGGCATTACACTCGATGAAGTGCGAACTGCGCTTAAAGAATCAAACCAAAACACTGCCGGAGGGTATCTCGACGAACAAGGGCCGAACGAATTGCTCGTTCGCTCGTTAGGCCGGGTCACGTCGGTGGAAGAGATCGGCCAGATTGTGGTAAAGCATCGTCAGGGCCAATCGGTCACACTCTCGCAAGTCGCGCGCATCGTTGCCGGCAAGCAAGTCAAGCGCGGCGATAGTTCGGCGTTTGTGAGGGTCAAGAGTCAAGAGTCAAGAGACCAGAGCCAGAATGAAAAGAGGCATGCTCCTCTGGCTCTTGACTCTGGACTCTCGACTCTCGACTTCTCCGGTGGTCCCGCCGTGGTGATGATCGTGCTTAAACAACCGCAGGCCGACACGCGGTGGGTGACTGATCAAGTCTCCGAGGCTTTGGTAGATATGCGCGGATCGTTGCCGAACGATGTCCGTGTGTTGCCCAAATTGTATCAGCAAAAAGAGTTTATCGATCGGGCTATCGAAAACGTCGTCGAAGCCCTGCGCGATGGTGTTTTACTCGTGGTGATTATCCTTTTCCTGTTTCTGATGAATATCCGCACTACGTTAATCACACTAACTGCCATTCCGCTGTCGATTGTCTTGACGGCAATTGTCTTTGCCGCGTGTGGTCTGTCGGTCAACACGATGACGTTAGGCGGATTAGCCGTGGCGATAGGGGAATTGGTCGACGATGCCATTGTCGACGTAGAAAACATTTTCCGCCGCTTGCGCGAAAACCGACATCTTGCTGCGCCAAAGAATCCGCTTCTAGTCGTCTTTCAAGCGAGTTGCGAAATCCGTAGTTCCATCGTCTACGGTACGTTAATTGTCGTATTGGTCTTTGTACCGCTGTTCGCCCTGTCGGGTATGGAGGGGAAACTTTTCACGCCCCTGGGCATTGCGTATATCGTTTCGATTGTTTCCTCGTTGTTGGTGTCGCTTACCGTGACGCCCGTGCTTAGCTATTGGCTACTGTCGCGGTCGGCTGCTGCGAGCGAAGAGAAAGACAGCATCCTACTCCGTGTGCTGAAAACGCTGGCCGGTTGGGCGATTCGATTGAGCTTGCGACTTTCTTGGCCAATCCTCTTCGCAACGGCGGGGGCGGTGGCGATTTCCGTATGGGGCGTATCACGATTGGAGAGCGACTTCCTGCCGCCATTTAATGAGGGAGCGGTGCAAATCAACGTGTTACTCCCCCCAGGGACATCGCTTGCCACGTCGGGCGAAGTCGCCAAGCGCGTGGAACAACGGCTCACGGAAGTTGAGGATCTCACGTCCTTCGTCCGCAGAACGGGCCGAGCGGAACTCGACGAACATGCCATGGGGGTGAATGTCACGGAAATCATTGCCACGGTCGATCCCAATACAACGCGTTCCCGGGCAGAGGTTATCTCCACCATCGACGAAGCGTTGGCCGACATCCCGGGGATTGTCACTTCGGTCGAACAGCCGCTGGCGCATTTGATTTCCCACATGCTCTCGGGCGTCAAGGCGCAGGTGGCAATCAAGCTATTTGGCGATGATCTGGATCAGCTGCGCCGCGAAGCGGAGCGGATGCGAGTGACAATTTCCGAAGTTCCCGGCGTTCGCGATCTTCAGATCGAACAACAAGTATTGATTCCACAACTGCGAATCGATGCCGACGGACAAAAGCTCAAGACATTCGGACTGCGCCGGGCTGATGTAAATCGGTTTGTAGCCACCGCGATGCAGGGAGAGGTGGTTTCGCAGGTGCTTCAAGGGCAGCGCACGTTTGACTTGCTGGTACGTCTGGGCGAAGAATCCCGCGAGGACCTGCAATCACTCAAACGAATGCTTCTCGATCTGCCCGGCGGGGGCAGCGCGAAGTTGGAGGACGTTGCTCGAATTTATCGAGCCGCTGGCCCCAACACGATCAACCGCGAACAAGTGCGTCGTCGGATTGTTGTACAGTGCAATGTTTCCGATCGCGGCTTGGTCGACGTGGTGAACGACATCAAAGCTCGCCTGCAACCGATTATCAGCGAATTGCCCGAAGGATATTTCGTGCAGTACGGCGGGCAATTTGAAAGCCAGCAATCCGCCGCACGAAAAATCGGCATTCTGTTTATCATCTCTTTGCTCGGGATGTTTCTCTTGCTGTACAAAATGTTCCACTCCGCGAATCTCGCACTGCAAGTGATGGTCGCGTTGCCGACCGCGTTGATTGGGAGCGTGGCATCTTTATATTTCACCGGGCAAACGCTAACCGTGGCGAGCATGGTGGGGTTTGTTTCGCTCTGCGGGATCGCTTCTCGCAACGGGATCCTGTTGATAAACCATTATCTGCATCTCGTGAAATACGAGGGCGAACAGTGGACCCGCGAGATGGTCGTCCGCGCCGGCAAAGATCGGCTGGCGCCGGTGCTGATGACTGCCCTCACCTCGGGAATCGGATTGATGCCTTTAGCGTTGGCGGCCGGGGAGCCGGGTAAAGAAATTCTTTACCCCGTGGCCACGGTAATCATCGGCGGGTTGATCACGAGCACGCTGCTCGAGTTTTTCGTCCGCCCTGCTCTGTTCTGGAAAACGGGAATGCGGGCAGCCAAAGAGGTCGTCGATACTGGCCGATCGAGTGTGAAATTGGTGGAAGAAGAAGGCGGCGACGAGGATTAAATTTCTGATTGATGAATGATAAACATAGTGTGTTTCTTCAATCATAAATCATCACTCATAAATCATCACTCATAAATTCCTTTTGGCCACTTCTTCGATCTGGTCGTAGCATGGGCCCCTGGCCGTGCGGAAAAACTTCAAACCATAGAGTCCTCCATCGCTTTCCAGACAGGGGATCAGTTATTCTAGCATATTGGGGAGAGTATTGTGCTCCGAAAAACATTGAACTTGCATTGGAGTATTGGAAACAATCACTCTCTGAAAGCAACAATATGACATTCGAGCACTTGCGTTCGTCGCGTTGTTTGCTGGATCGTCAACCACAGTAAGGTGCCAATGGAAGTGGCCCAGAAATGCAAACGACTGATTGGAGTTGTGATCTTTGCCTTAGAAAGTATGTAGCAGAACAATTCTCACAAAGCAACGGCAGCAACTCCCCATTAATACACACTAATCAGGACGTTATCTTCTGGTTGGGTTCTTCATCAAGAAGCCTTCTCGCTTCATCCAGAACTTCATCGGGATAACGCAGAAAGCCGAGTAACCTAATGGCATTGGTAGTCGTAACGATGCCGGGGCAGATGACGTAGTCGAAATGGAAGCCATCATGCTCAATGCGTTCTTTGAAATGGTAATTATCAAACAGATTTTTTAAAGAGGTAGCAATATCAATATCATGCGTAGCAGCAACAACAATCATGTTCCGAGTAGACATGTGTTTTAATATTGCTTTGGACGCGGCTAAGCGTTCACAGGTATTTGTGCCGCGAAGGATTTCGTCAATTAAGCACAATACGGGATTATTCCCTTCCGAAGCATGGATAAAGGCCAAAAGTCGTTTTGCCTCGTTTGCGTAGGAACTATTTCCTTCGATCAGATCATCGGTCAAGGCAATCGATGTAAGAACATGAAAATGGCTTGATACATATTTTTTTGCAGTGCATGTGTAGAAACTTTGTGCGAGAATTGCATTCACTCCCAACGTCCGAAGAAAGGTTGATTTTCCAGACATATTTGATCCAGTAATAATCGAGCCAGGCTGGCCAAATATTACTGAGTTACAAACTGGCATGTCCAGAAGCGGGTGATAGATGTCTTCGACAATGAGTTGCCTTTCATCTACGAATTTAGGCCTGGTGTAAAAGCCAGCTACGTCCTCGGGCACGACGTCATCAGCCAGTGGCTATCGAATCCGCCCGCCGGAGTGTTGCCGGCACAGTTCTTGCTCTACGACGGCCATGGCAGCACGCGGGGATTGGTCGATGCGATGGGGTTGCCTGTTTCGGTAGGCAGCGAGCAGCAGGTGTTCGCGTACGACGCCTACGGCAACCAGCTTGTCGGCAGCGGTCTCACCACTGCCGCGGCAGCGCTGACCACACTGCTCTACAGCGGCGAGTTCTCCGACTTGGCCACCGGCCTACAGTACCTCCGCGCCCGGTTCTACAACCCCGCTACGGGCCGCTTCAACCGTGTCGACCCGTTCTCGGGAAATATCAACGATCCGCAGTCGCTGCATAAGTATCTGTATACGCATGGGGATCCGGTTAATGGCATTGATCCCAGTGGGGAGTTCGTCGGCATTGCTGTCTTGGTCGGCTTAGGTTCTTTATTTTCCCTGGGCACAGGCGCTGCGTTTGAGAGATTAGGCGGAACCTTTATCGAAGGGCTAGTTGTCGGGGCCCAAATTTCCGTGGCGTTCACCGTTGCCGGTGTCTCGAAAGGCCTTGGCGGTATCTTAGATACAAGTTTTTCGGCCTTGCTTCAGGGGAGTGCTGCCCTTCTTGCTAAAATAGTTGCCAATAATGTTTTGGGACGCCCTAATGATCCCGCCGCATTGGGAATCACAGCACTAAAAGGGTTTGCAGCTGGTGCAATCTCTTCAGCAATACTATACAGGGTGCCAAATAAAGCTGCTTTGGCAGGTGTAAGTTCGGTACTTTCAGATGCAGGAGGTTTTTTTGCAGGGCAACTATCTTTAAAAGAGGTGGTGAAGAATGCACTAATCCAAGCAGCAATCTCATTAATAATTAACGGCGCAGTCGAAGCAGACTTTGCCGCAGATAGCTCGATAGCGGCAAAAGTCTTATCAAGCAACGCCGTACAGAAAGAATTGGATGCAATAAGCAAAATTTACGGTGCTGTCCTAGGTACGGTGTTGACCTCTGTCAGAGATATTGCAAGAACCTGTGGATGAGAATTTTTGAAAATCAGGCGGCATCCTTGGTTTCTTTTTCTCCGTCGATGAACTTGATTCCTTGAATCACTTCGGGCAATAGGGAAGCACCATTCAAGAGCCGCCACTTCTTCT